>JABILA010000089.1 GCA_018654745.1 Alphaproteobacteria bacterium | reverse complement strand
CTCCGCCATTTCGAATTAGTTCGAAGAATTACTCAGCTTTTCGCTCGGCTACCAGTTGGTACCAAATAATGGCCTAACAATATGCTACAAACAATGAGCAAAAAGACCTTTTTATGCGACTTATGCGAGAATATTGTATTTTACACCTCAACAGGAATACCGCACCTACATGTACAGATTCCGAGCCGCGGGACGCATCAGGGTTAGAATTGGCCTGGTGACAGAACCCTGACACGCCCCGCCTTATTGAGGTTGACCAGTTATTGGTCTACCCCTCGGTCAGCCATATGACGGCTAACCTAGTGGGCCCCGAACGGGTTCGCCGCCATCCCCACCTCCGCCATTGATCCGTCCCCGCCGACGGCTTCTCCGACGGTCCCGGCGCTTTTCGGGTCCCGGTCCCCATCATTGTCGGCGTCGCCCCACCGTCACCAATCGCCGTGGCCGCCTCCAACCGACCACGTACCGGAGCCTAAACGGCCTGGTCAGACCTGATCGACGCCGCCTCTGTAATCTTCCGGAACTCACCAAGGATTTCGCCATGATGTTGGCTCATATATCGCTCTACTTCCCTATTGCTCAGAATGGACACGAGATACCCGCACGCTAAGACAAGATTGAGATGATCCGGCCCATAGGAGTCTTCGATTAGTTTCATATCACTCTGGAGACTGGCCATTTCCCTTTCCATCCGAGCAATCTCTTCGGGAGAAACGCCTTTGAAAATCTTCGGCTTCCCAGGGTCGCTTAATTGCTTCTGAGGTGTGGCAGCCAAGAGCGCCTTTGAGTACGAGATGGAGAAATTGTTCATGGCTATCATTAGCTCCGCGACCTCGACCTGGCGCATCGGATCCATCTTCTTCAAGGAAGCAAACGTGTTGAGGGGGCAATGTTTGTCTTTGAGGAGTTCGGCGGCCTCGCGGCAAATGCCATCGAGAAGCTGGCGTTTCGCACGAATGCTCTTGATGTTGACGTCCAGGGTCTTTGCGATCCAGTCCTCCGGAACACCACGATCAATTGCCGTCAAGATCATCTTGTGTTCCTGAACTGTCGCCAAGCGATTGATTCGCTTGTTGTAAGTGAAGGCCTCATCATCGGTGGAGACAAGACAGTTTACAGTGTCAACCTTCAGGTCCTTGAGGACTTCAATTCTAAGATGTCCATCGACGAGCAGGAACTTTCTAGATTTACCTTTTTGCCGTGCGACGATCGGAGGCTCGACGAAACCGATCTCTCGAACCGACGCGGCGATTTGCTGGTATTTCCTACTTTTCTTTAAGGTTTTCGGTTGCTGCTTAACGGGAAGAATATCGGATAGCGCCAGTAATATGCCATTTGGTTCAAAAGCCATGGTCACCCTATCGGACATGATCACCCCTCCCCCCGCGTTTGAACCAAGTCTGCAAGAGGGCGTGGCATCGTAGACAAGCCTTCTGCTCGGAGCAGTGTCACGAAATTTTCGTCCTTGAGGAGAGCTCGCATACCTTCAACAATAAACAAAAGGCGATTCTGCGTGATCTCAGCTTTCTTGATCATCAGGTTCTGCCTATCAGCTTCGTGTCGATAGGCACGGACAAGTGCTGCGGATGATATGCGGGAACGAGTGTTTTGGGACGACACCGGTCGATGCGCCTTACCCCGGCGTTGTCGTTGCTCGATTACGCGCTTTGCGGTGAGCAGTTTTTTTCCACGAAGCAGGCCATTCTTGTACGCCTGAGCGAGCGCTTCCTGTGCACCTTCAAAATCCGTTTCGGCTATGTCCATAGCTACGTTAAGAGGGATCTGTCCTGTCTCGACCGCCACCAACAAGCGTTCTTCTCCGTCTTGTAACAGCTGAACGATCGAATGAACGTATTTGTAGGATAGACCAATCTTCTTTGCGATATCGTTATCGGAATAGCTACGCTTCTTGAGTTCTCCGACATCCTGAAGCAACTCCAGCGGTCGGTGCTGGCGTCGAGCCTGGTTTTCAACCAAACTCATGATCAATCGTTCTTCCTCGGTGACCTCGATGACAATGGCAGGGATTTCGTGTTGCCCAAGATAAAAGAAGGCCTCCAACCGGCCTTGGCCACACACCAGTTCGAAATTCGCTTCCCCATCCGTATACTCTGCTTTGCACACTGTAATCGGCCTTTTTAGGCCCACTTTTGAAATGCTATCAACGATCTGGCGAAAGATCTTTTTATTTCGTTCCCGAGGATTGATGACGCTGATCCGTTTGAGCGGGATCATCTTGACGACAGGAAGGTCCTTGTTTTTCATCATACGGCGATCTCCGAAATCTTCGCCCTTTCCGCCATTGAATAAAAATACTCCAAATTGTCGAAGCGGTAGGCGTCCAGCATCAGACCGTTTTCCGGAGCCAGGCGGACCCGTTCCTCGGTCATGTCGTATCGGGGCAAGAGGTAATAATCCAAAGGAGACGCGTTCATCTCATTCATCCGGATTGCAACCGTGATATCTGGCGCCAGTCCAGTATCAAGGCGGATTTTCCATCTGAGGGAACCTGCCGGCGTCTGCTGACATCGTGCAATGACGATTGAGGCGGTCATTTCGCCATTCACCGTCAATAAATCAGTGGCCGTATCGCGATATACGCTGCCGCCCAGGGATTCGATGGCAATGATGGTCTCCGCCACAATGTCATGGTGCATTTGGCGGAGAAATCTGTTGATTTCGATATAGCGATAGTCCCGGTCCGGTTTGAACCCAATCAATTCATAGGCGCGGATCAAGCTGCCAAAGCGGCTCTGATAAGAACCGCTGGATGGCATGCTTTCCGCTTCGTCGATGATGATGCCAGAGAGGTAGCCATGGACTTGAAACAGGTGTTTGAGTCGTTCAAGCATCTCATTGTCAGAATACCGTCGATTGCGTTCACGGATCATCCCCTGGACTGTATAGAAGTCCTGTGGATCGACGATCCCTTCAAAGATGCCATCCGCCCTGATCCACAAGTCCGGTGTGTTTGCGACGCGCATTTTCTTTAACTTGAAGGACTGGCGGTTATAGACGTTGTTACCGATGTATTTTTCGTTGCTCAGAACCTGGTGAACCGTACCGCGTGTCCATGGCCGCGAGAGATCAGTCGTGATCCCTTGTTCGTTTAAGATCGCCGCGATTTCTCTCTCTTGCTTTCCGCCGTCGATAAACTCCCGATACATCCACTGAACGGTCTGGATTTCTTCATCGGGCCCAGGTATCAGGATCACTCTGTCGGTCTGCAAGCTCTTGTGTTCGCCGATATCTAGGACACCCTGAGGCTCCCCATTCTGATTGACTCGCATTCTGCGCAAGCCGAAGCCCGCCATTCCACCTTGACGGAAACCCAACTCGATGAGCCTGCACTGGCCAGCAAAGACCTTCGCCGAAAGTTCGCGGCTGTATTCAGCCGCCATTGCGCGTTTGACGCCTTTAACAATGGTGGCGACCGGACTGCCGTCATTGGTAAATTGTTCGGCGCAGTACTCCACTTCGATGCCAGCCTTTCTGCATATATATTCGTATGAAGCGCTTTCATCGGCATCCTGAAAGCGTCCCCAACGACTGACGTCGTAGACGAGTATTATTTTGAAATCCGCAGCGCCACTTTCGACATCGTCGATCAGCTGCTGCAGTGAATCTCGGCCTTTGATCTGGAGGCCGCTTTTTCCTTCGTCCGCATATGTTCGTACGATCTCCATGTTGTGGGTTTCGGCGTATTGTCGAATAACCTTTGCCTGGTTGTCCGTCGAGTATTTTTGGTTGTCGGTTGACATGCGGACATACTCGGCCGCCGGGATCTTCGCCGTATTGTTGGAAGGGGATGTTTTATCGTCAGAAATTGTCATGCTGTTCGATCGTCCACATCATAATTGCGAAAGACCTTATTATACATTTTGTATAATTACAAGATGCAATAAACGAGAGGTACATGGCTTCGCACCTTTACCGCTTTCCTATACGTAGGCGATGAGGATCGAGTATTACGACGCGGCTTCCAGAATGCGAGGTGCGACACCGAAGGGGAGGCCCCGTGGATCACCGCCATAAATCCACTCCAAGGTAATCCCGTGAAGCTGGTAAAAATCAAACATTACTGAGGGGTCTGGCATCCGTTTGCCACTTTCCCAGTGGCTCCAGGCTGCGGCTTTCACGCCGATAGCCTCGTATATGTCCTTCTGACTAAGGCCAAGCGCCAGTCTCGCCGCCTTCAGTCGGCCCGCTATGGCCTGCAGATCCTTGTCGTTTTCGGAGCTATTCATCTTGATGAGTAGTTTACAGTTTGTAGATTAATTTGTCGATGGGCAAATGCAGGCGGGTGCCGATAGAATCAAGCAAAACAGTGATTGGAAGCGGAATCCGTGTCGTCTCATAGAGTTGTTCGACTGCTAAAAACCATTTTCGGGTTTCAAGCCGACTTTTACTGATATTCACATTTTTATCAGTTGATTTATCGTTTTTCACGGAATATGTTTCGAATTCACCAAACTTCTAACTATGGCCAAATTTCAAACAAGAGACACATTTTCATGAATAAGGCTGTACAACAACGTTTTTCAGGTCCGGTAACTGTTTTTCAGGAAAGACGCCTTCCCGAAAAAGCTACACCTGCCGGGTACAGCGCCTTGATCGATGCTTATGATCTGTCTGCACCTCTGCCTCGAACCCTTTCCGCCATCGGTGAACGACATCGAGTGATCGAGGAGGGCGACTGGCGCATTTTGACTCCCCGTCATGCGCCGCATTCAACCATCGAGGGGCACCTGACTTTTGCGCTCAAATATGAAGGCCTTGATCTTGCCGTACTCAAACGGCTCTTTATGATGGTTGGTCCGACCGAGATCGAAGCCCTGGTTAAAGGCAAGCCGACAGGCAGTTACGCTCGGCGAATTTGGTTCCTCTATGAATGGCTGACTGGCACCCGACTTGATCTACCCGATGCCGAGGCGGGCCGTTATGTCGTCGCCATCGACCCCGGCCAACAATGGGCGGCAAATGGTAAAAATTCCCCGCGCCACCGCGTCAGAAACAATCTTCCGGGCACACCGGCATTCTGCCCTTTGGTATTTCGTACCGAAGCGCTCGACCAATTCATCGCTTTGAAGCTGCCACAGCGCGCACGGGAGATCGTTGCCGACGTACCGCGCGACCTGCTCGCGCGGACAGAGGCGTTCCTGCTGTTAAAAGATTCCAAATCAAGCTACGCCATAGAAGGCGAACGCCCACCACAGGATCGTATTCAACGATGGGGACGTACTATCGGCGAGGCGGGACGCCAAGCCCTCGATCTCGAAGAATTAATGCGATTGCAGAAAATTGTTATCGGAGACGCCCGTTTCGTAAAGCTGGGACTTCGGCAGGAGGGCGGATTTGTCGGTGAACACGACCGCGACACGCGCATGCCGCTACCGGACCATATCAGCGCCAGACCGGGCGACCTGCCGTCACTCATCGAGGGCATGATCAGCTACGAACGTGAGACTGCGCAGGAAATTGACCCCGTAATCGCTGCTGCCGTGTTGGCATTCGGCTTCGTCTATATCCATCCATTTGAAGATGGAAACGGTCGTATCCATCGATATCTCATCCACCATGCATTGGCGCAGCGCGGGTTCAATCCGCCAGGAGTCGTCTTTCCTGTATCAGCAGCTATCCTGGAGAGGATCGACGAATATGGAAGTGTACTGGAAGAATATTCCTGCCGACTTTTACCGTTGATCGACTGGGAACCAACAGAAAATGGAAACGTCCGTGTCATCAACGAGACCGGAGATCTATATCGCTTCTTTGATGCGACGCCACATGCAGAATTTCTCTATGGCTGTGTTCAACAGACCATAGAAAAGGACTTGCCGAATGAAACTGATTTCCTTCGCAGGTACGATCTATTCAAAAGCCGTATCGTATCCATGATCGACATGCCCGATCAGACAGTCGATCTTATCTTTCGGTTTCTTCAACAAAATGGTGGTCGCCTGTCAAAGAGAGCGAGAGAGAACGAGTTCAAAGCACTGACTGACGCTGAAACCAAGCGAATTGAAACGAACTACGCAGAGGCATATGGTGAAATATCAGCCCTTCACAAAGCAGAATGACGGGCCGTATTAAAGCCGTAAGGATGATTTTAACATTACCGGTCTGCTTAAATCTCTTTTTTGATTTCGCTCCAATAATCAGAACTACTCAACTTTTCGCTGAGCTTCGCGGAGACGGTTCGAATCGAGCCCCCACCCCTCCGCCACGACTAAGTCATTGTTTTATATGTCGTTTTTGGAATATAAAGAGATTCGAACTTCCGCCCTAGTTCCCGCGGCTTAGGCCTTTCCCAGCATCATCTGGCCGCTTACTG
>JABILA010000104.1 GCA_018654745.1 Alphaproteobacteria bacterium | reverse complement strand
CTTGCTTCATCCCCGCCCTCCGCAAAAGCAGAAAGCTTAACACCACCGGTAATCTACTCCGGCCAACAACCAGACGATCTGGCCGCTTCAGTGGTGGATTATTGCTCCGGCGGTCTCATCCGTTGGATGGAGACTCTAAAAATGACATTACTGGTTTGTATTGATATGCGTAAAAGTCGGTATTTGTGGCGTCCATGCTGTAAACAAGATTGGCCAGACGTCCACTTAGATGAATTTGCGTCAAATTTCGTCTAAGGTCATTTATCCTGCCAAATCGTCCCAGTTCTATCAGCTCGCTCCAGTCTGAATTGTCGTCATCGACGACACAGACCTCATACTCAGGCTGGAAACTCTTGCCTTCAGGAAAAGCAATCTGATATTTTTTTGTACCTGCTTGCTCTCTATATTTTCCAGTTAAAACACCTTGTCGACTAGGATCACTAACAAGACGAACGATAGTTCCTGCAGGCAAGGGATCTATTTTTTTTGTAGTCATGTCACTGGAGCTCGCTGGTTATTGCACAACCAAAGATTGCTTATTGCAAGCGGATTGTCAAATAGACTGTTCAATTCGCCCTGCGAGATTTTCAGTGCATTCGACGCCTGCGTGAGGCCCGAACCAAAGAAGCACTGCGACCTTGGCTTTCATCTTCAGTCTCGCCAGTTCCAGGAAACACACCGAGGTGAACAAGCAACCCGTCTACAACCAAACCACCGCCGGTTACACTTCCATTGGATAGACGGCAATCTTCACCCAATCCAACTGATGGGGATTTTGCCGCCTGTGCTTGTTTGACGTCTTCCAAGAAGGCTTCGACTGTCTTCTGGGCGTCTGAGCTTTCTCCCTTTGCGGCTTTCGCTCGGGGATCAATTGCGTCGAGCGCGTAACTCTCGACAAGTTTTGGCATCAATTTCGCCAAAGTCTCTGACTTGTCGAAAAGATCCAGACCGGCCACAGATCCGTTTATCAGAAAGATAACCCCCACCTGGTTTTCAACAGGCTTAAGGTGGTCGGCAAACTGTTTCAGTTCGGCTTTACGCGTTTCGTAGATTTCCGACATGGCTGAAGTCTCGGACCGGGCTTCCATCCGAGCTGACTTGGACGAAAGTTCCGCCCAGACTTCCTCCTGATCCGAACGGGCCTCCTGAAACATACTCATGTTGTTAGACACTGATCGCGATTTTGATGCTCTTGCTGATGCATATTGAGCTTTGGAACCGGACTGGAACTCACCAGAACTATATGACCATCGACCAGCTTCCACGCACGATACGGGGATCACAATCGTTTCACCCGCAGGAACCATGATGCTGAGATTCAACACGCGGTTCTGCTTGGCCCCCACCAGTTCCTCACCGTCCATCAAAAACACGGGTTCATCACTTTCGTTCAAGAACGACAGTTCCGGGACAGTACCCCCCTCCGAAACTTCTGTTATGCGGACGGACTCGGCCTTCAATACGTCATCAAGTACTCCATATTGGTAATCGGCGGCCCTTTCGGCAAGCAAGGGCACCATTTCCATATTTTCAAACTTGACAAACTCACCGAACTTTATTGTCTCAAGCGTTTCAATAATCATGTTCACGAGCGTTCCTCCATGTTGCGCTGGAGGGGTATACAAGTAGACAAGGACAGAATCGGTCACATGAAATATTGCCATGGTCATGGAGGTCTTCTGTTTACAATTGTGACGGAATTTGATGCGAGTTTTGTCATCCTGTTTGTCCAAGTCGTTGATGATGCCACCAGTTGCAATCAGGTTGTTCTCCAGTATCAACTTGAAAAGCAGCACATTGACAAAGTTCCTACCATTGCCATACGCGTGCTAGATGACGCTGTCATTCCTGTCCCGGCCAAGACCACATGTTGACGCCATATCGGCCGCCAGATTGACATGAAGTTTTTGAGGACTTGGGCGTTACTTGAGTTTTGCGATGAACCGCATGGGCTCAACTTTGTGCTGCTGAATATGTGAGACAAATTCTGTCTAAGGTTGCGCCGACAAACATTAGCCCTCAGAGTTAGCAAGTGAAATCCAAATGTATCGACGGGAACGGAAATGACTACTGCCAGGGGAAAGAAAGTAACGTGTGCTGATTGTGGGGCAAAATTCTATGACATGAACAAGTTTCCGCCAGAATGCCCCAAATGCAAAAAGGCAAACGGTAAGTTGAAATCAAATAGTTCAGCTACCAAGAAGTCAGGAAGCAAATCAACATCAAAGAAGGCCGCCAAAGACACAAGTGAAGTCGAGCAGGCACTGGGACTGATATGTCTCGACGCTGATTCCTTGCCACTGTATATGTCCAGCAACCTGGCTGCCACGAGCATCAAGACTGATTTGAAAAGAAAGAAGGGCTGGTTCCTTGTCTCAATGAAGGCCGATGCTCCCGAGAGAATTGGCTACAAAATACAGATCCCCGAAATTCCGGTGGCGGGTCTACGCAAGTATCTGATGAGCAAAACGTTTGATGGAGTTGGGATGAAGACAGCTGACGATTTTCTTTCAGCTGCAGGCGAGAGCGTATTCGGATTTCTGGATAACACTGACGACAGTTCGGAGGGAATTGGAGATTTTGATCCGGAACAAGCAAGGAAAATTCAAGAGACGTGGCAAGACAATGAAGATCTAAACGCTCTTCAGCTATTCCTGCACCAACTTGATCTTGATTTGGGTGTTATTCGGGCAATTGAATACAACCTGGGGAGTGACATAGTTCGAATTATATCGGAAGAGCCTTTTGCTCTCGTCGACGAAATACCGAGATTTACGTTCGAAGACGCAAGGGGAATTATTGATTATCTGAAGATTAATATTCCAAGGCATCAGCACATATCTGCCGCTGCGGACTATCGCCTGAGAAGGATTGAGCGGGAGCGAGGACATACCAGCGCCCCGATGGATCGCCTTGTACCAGATGTTTCAAAACTGGTTGCTTACTCTGACGATGAAGTTCAGAAAGTCCTGTCTGGACTGCAGGAGCAGTTTCCGGTCGTTGGGTTGGAAGATCAAGCGATGGTCAGCCGCCAGGGTTCATTTGATCGTGATGGAGAGATAATTGAGGGGATCTTACAGCTTCTGGAAAGTGACAGTTCAAAGTATGCCGAGGAGGATTTCGACAGCGATAGAATTGATCTTCCAGGAACGCTTGAACTTTCGGAAAATCAGTCTGCCGCGTTGTCGGGGGCGGTGAAGCATCCGGTATTTTTAATCACTGGTGGGCCAGGTACTGGCAAAACTACATTAGTAGTTGCCATTGTCAGGGCTCTAAAGAAGCTTGGACGAAATGTAACACTCTGTGCCCCAACGGGACGAGCTGCAAAACGCCTTGAAGAAACTCCGGGTTTAAAAAACTTCAAACCAACGACAATTCATTCTTTGCTCGCGAAAATGAGACCTGGAAGTTCCCGGAAAATTGACACATTGATTGTAGACGAATCTTCCATGATTGATGTTGATCTTATGGTGAGGCTTTTGGGTGCTCTGGATAAAAGCAGTTCATTGATCATGATTGGAGATGCGGATCAACTGCCCCCGGTTGGGGCAGGCCAGGTGTTCAAGGACATGCTGGCCTCCGCTGTCGTACCAAAGATGAGGCTGCTCAATAATTTCAGGCAAGAGGAGGCGAGCAAAATCAATGTCGCTGCTGCAGATATTATTGCTGGTCGAACACCAGCCCTGAGAAACGAAGCTTCCGGCAGCGACTTCGTGTTTATTGAGGTTGCAGATCCCAGGCGGCAGTTGGAAAAAGTTGTTGATCTGTATCTGAATACTTTGCCGAAAAAATATGGTTTGAGCGCCCTGTCAGATATTCAGATTCTATCTCCAATGAAAAAAGGAAGTGTTGGGATTACTGCTATCAATGCAATAGTGCAAAAGAAGCTCACTGGCCGTGGAATGTTGGTGCACTCAAGGAGTTTTGCCGGGCAGAGTGTGAAGTTTTTTGAAGGCGACAAGATCATTCAAACTTCCAATAATTATAATCTCAATGTAATGAACGGCGACATTGGTATCCTGAAGGGGAAATCCGGGAGCGATGTTATGGCTGAGTTCAATGGGGAACAGGTCAAGTATGACACCTACGATATAAGAGATGTTGATCTGGCTTATGCCATTTCTATCCACAAATCTCAAGGATCCGAATACCCCGCAGTGATAATTCCGATTTCTTCCGAGCACCAATTCATGTTGGCCCGAAATCTCCTCTATACCGCTGTAACGCGAGGGAAAAGACAAGTCTTTTGCGTAGGGGAAAGTAAGTCTTTCGAAAAAGGCATTGCTTCTGCCTGGAAAGACTTTCGCTACACATTGCTTGAACACCGGTTAAAGAGCGATATCGATTGACAAGATTTTATTTCATTTTGAAATCTGGATTCAAAGAGGGTAGGCATCTGATATGGCTTGTGACTTTTAGGAGATTAACTTTTGGCCATTTTGTCCACCACAAACCGATCGAGTTTACATTTTTCTTCGCGGAATGAGACTTGCTAACCCGAGTTTCCATGCGATATCTGAGGAAACACACATCCGAAATTGATTCTCAAACTCAAAGCAGAGGCCACGTGCAAATGGCAGTCGCTTTAGGGTATTCGTTTGCCTGTTTTCTAATTGCTTCAAGTGCTTGAAGAGGCCTGGGCCTTCAATAAACTTCCCCTATTGCGGCCCAGTTGCTGTTGCCAAGCCTTGCCAAATAGGGCACCCTAACGCCAATGTGTATTATCTATGTTCATTTAATATTTAGATAAGCCATCTCTATCTCCTTGTTTCTCAGAATTTTTTGGGCTCGGGTTCTCGCGAGAGCCCAACAAAATTCTTATGAGAAACAAGGAGATAGAGATGTCTACTCATAACCTTACCAGCAACAATATTTCTACCCGTGAAATTCAAATTGATTCTGAATCACTTGAAGATGCTCGTCTGTGTCTGTTCGCTTCGTCATACGAACTTCTTGAAATAAGGGACTTTGACTCTGGTCTATATGACGAGACGTGGATTTCTAACGACTGCGGCAATCGAATCAGAATTGCGTTTAGTCGAACTACATCGCCTGAGGCTGTCGTTCAGCGCCGGATTACAGCGCCTAGTTCTCCTGCACAAATAGCACTGTAAGGGAGGGCGGTAGAATGTCTAACGTAATTGATTTTGTGGACTACAAGCAAAGCCTCGTAACCAACAAACTAACTCCTTATGAAGTTGCACTAAACTTGATGCCTCTGATGCCCCACGGGGTAAGTCACACGGTGATAGAGCGCTCTGTTCGGCTTCATCAAGCCAAGTGCGATAACTGTGACGAGAATAGCTGGCTGGACCTAGCAGAGTGTTATTTTGGAGTGCCTTGTTCAGTGAAGTATGAAGTTGATCTGAGTGATCAAGTTGCCAGCACATCAATGCCTATAATGACCATATTGATGATTGCTGAGGCTGCAGGCGTCACCTTGCCTATCACGTTGTCCGTCTATCGCCTTGCTAAAGATTGGGAGCACGACGATGCCTTTATGCGCTGCTACGTCGACGAAGACGACATGGTTACAGAGTTGATGCATGTGGATACCTCGAGGTTGAGGCAAGCTGATCAGGAGTTGATCAAGGAGCTTCAAATAGGTTGTCTCACCACAGACCAAAGAGATATATGCGAGAGTTTCGGGGTGGAGGACCCAGACAGGATGGTGACAAACCAGCCAGCATATTTTGTGGAGCTAGGAGAGTTGATTAGGACGAAGCTCGGTTGACTGCCTGCCAGGTGTAGCACTCAGCCGCTGGTCCACCTTTGCGGGGATATTAGCGAATGGCAGAATTCTTAAAGTGGTTGACTATTTGTAGTTGCATAAGGAAACTCGTCTTGGGATATGCAACTTACTCCCCCCAAAGGATGGTGAGGTGACTTGCACCTGCATCGGCACCAGTGATCAACGAATAATTAAACTTGGGAATAGTAAACATGCTCAACGAAGAACAAAAAGTCGCTGCAGAATAACCAACGGGCAAGCCAATGCTATTTCCGCCTCCCATAAAGCAATGACGGATTGGTTTCGTGACAATGTTGGAGCAAGACAGATCACCTCAGAAGTTCCGTTTTCAGCGTTGGCCGATGATAGTACTATCTGCACAGGAATAATCGATCTGCTCGTTGAGGCCCCGGACGGTTACTGGGTGATCGACCACAAGACGGATCGGGCAACGGAAGAGGATGACATTTTCGATCAATATTGGCCACAGCTCCAGGCGTACCGAGATTCCCTTGAGAACCTAGGGCATACCGTAGCCGGAGTCGGGTTGAACCTCGTCAATGAAGGAAAACTGCTTTTGGCGAGGACACCTGATGGATCCTAAGGAACTAGCCCGCGTGTTGGACGAAAATGATGGCTACCGCGTCCTGCGTCGCCTTCAATCTCGTAGGCAGTATCATCAACCGGATGGCACAGAAACCAAGCTAGCGATTTTTCTTGATCTTGAAACAACTGGTCTTGATCCGGAAAGGGACGAGATCATTGAACTTGCCATGGTGCCTTTCAGATATTCAAATGACGGCCGCATCTTCGAGGTCCACGAAGCATTTGACGAACTCCGGGAGCCAAACAGTGGAACAATTCCAGAGGAGATCACTCGAATTACAGGCATCACTGACGAAATGGTCAGGGGGAAGACGATCAATTCTGAGCGAGTTGCGGAGATCGCTGCTCCCGCGGCATTGATCATTGCCCACAACGCAAACTTCGACAGAAAGTTTGCAGAGAAGGCGTTCGATGTCTTCTCGACCAAAGCGTGGGCCTGCTCGATGACACAGATCCCCTGGAAGCAAGAACTGTTCGAGGGGATGAAGCTTGAGTATCTTGCGATGAAGAGCGGTTTCTTCTACGACGCCCATCGCGCCGAGACAGACTGTCACGCCGGTATTGAGTTGCTTTCCAAGCCACTACCTCAATCCGGGGTCCTGGCACTTCAAACCCTTCTGGACGAAGCGAGGAAGCCAACCTGTCGTGTCTGGGCTGAGAACGCCCCGTTTGACTTCAAGGACATTCTTAAGGGCAGAGGTTACAAATGGAACGACGGTAGCGACGGGAGGTCAAAATCCTGGTACTGCGATATTCCTGAAGTGGGCTTGGAAGTGGAACTGGGATATCTTCGTGACGAAATATTTCAGCGTGAAATGGATACACCCGTTGTCAGAATTTCGGCGTTTGACCGTTTCTCGATTCGAGTATGACAGAATGTGGCAGCTCTATGCCCTACTAATGGCTGGCAGGTGATCGAACCAAAGTCCGACTCCTGCTAGCCCGTCGTCATTGCTCATAGGGTGGAAACATTTCGATCTGAAACGAATCCTATCAATCAGCAACATTTGCCTGTCTGGTAGCTTCGTCTTCTTTGTAATCAAGCATCTTCTTCTCTCTTCGGGCTTCTGCGGCACAAATACTGAGTTTTTTAGTCAATCCTTCAAAATTATATATCTTTGCATGAAGGCCAGGTCTTTTGGGATACCGTGACGTTATTAGACCTAACTTTTCCAATGACTGGAGGTGGCGCTGCACTTGCCTTTTTTGCATTCCCATCCTCAAAGCCAACATTCCTTTTGAAACAGGGCCACTAGTTTCTGACCCAGAAAACCAGAAGTCCAGCAAATGGAACAGAACGGTCTGCTGGATTGGCCTCAATCCAAGCTTAGCCGCATGTTTGAAAAGATTATGCGGCAAGACAGTGTAACCACCGTTGAACGCACTCTTCGTCCACTTCTGTTCTTGCCCCTCAATGAAACCCGGCTTTATTTTTTTTTCCATGATACTTCCAAAAAAATTGGCTCCCCGCAGATACCGTTTTCGCCTCCCCAAACTATCTAAAGGAATTAAAAGCACTTAAGGAATGATATTATATCTTAAGGTAATATATGGGAGGCATTAAAGGCTATTTTGCAACATAAATTTTACCTTTTACGCCTCTCTAGTGAGTTATTGTCAAATCTGGTGTTTGGGCATTTTCATCAAGCGGCGACCTGATCATTTTGCATGACTTCGATACCGTCTTTAAATTCAATTCCAGTAATAACTTTCCCGAGGCTGTTGAAGCCGCGTAATCGTCTCCATTT
>JABILA010000098.1 GCA_018654745.1 Alphaproteobacteria bacterium | reverse complement strand
TGATCTTTTCGCTATTCTGTAACATGAGGGTTACCTTTCGATTGTGTTTCGATAATTTTATTTGCACCGTTATCAAAACCGGTAACCCTCTCCTTTTGCAAGGAGCGGTGTCAGATCAGGTCGAAACTACTTCAATTCATGGTTTCCGAGGCCAGCAAGGTCAACGCCAATGGCATTCATCATGCTGATCATCTGGGTGCCCTTGGTGAGGCCAGACATGACTGAAGGTGAAATCAGGTCCCCTCCCAGCGTCGTGACCGTCATATGTCCTTTGGCGCGCTCAGCCTTCAACAAGGTTTGCAGTTCAGCCATACCACCGACACCACGCTTGGCCGCGAATTCATAAACATCATTGATATGTAGAAAGCTTATTTTGGCTGATTCAGCGACGGCAGAGCCGACCATGCTGATTACCAACAGGCCAACGGCCAGCAAGCTGACCATTTGTTTTTGGAATAATCCGGTTTTTGACATGTGAGGTCCCCCTGTCATTTTGAGAGCCGATCAAGTCGGCCTTTTTTTTCTAGGTAAAATCCTATGACGAAGTGAGCGGGTTTGGAAACAATTTCTGACCAATTGGACAAATATTGCGAAGCTCCGGCAATAACATCTAGCGACTTACTCCGGCATTCAAACAGTAGGTACAAATTTTGTACTATTATATTTTCTGGCTCCCTCCATATTTGCGATATTCACAAATCCCAAAGGAGATATCAGATGAACAAACATGCACACACAGAATTTACGGGCTCGATCCCGGAAAACTATGACACTTACCTGGGCCCGATCCTTTTTGAATTTTCAAGCGCCGATCTCGCCCGCCGCGTTCACGCTGAACTCGACGGGCCAGCACGCATCCTTGAAATTGCCTGCGGCACAGGCATTTCGACACGTCATCTGGCCAACACACTGCCAGAAGGCACGGAAATAGTCGCGACGGACCTCAACGAGGCCATGCTATCCCATGCGAAAAAGATCAATGGGGACTTGCAAGGCGTTACCTGGTCACAAGCAGATGCACTGGACCTTCCCTTCGATGATAAGAGTTTCGACGCTGTTGTTTGCCAGTTCGGCATCATGTTTTTTCCGGATAAAGCGCTTGGTGTGCAGGAAATGAACCGGGTTCTCAAACCTGGTGGCCTGCTGGCCCTGAATGTCTGGGATTCATTTGATCACAATCCTTCTGTCGGGGTTATCGACACTGTCATCAAGAGTTTTTTTGAAACGGATCCGCCACGGTTTCTGGAAGTACCTTTTGGTTATAATGACCCTCAGGTTTGCCGTAATCTGTTGTCGAAAAATGGCTTTGTCGATGTTGACCACACTTACGTCTCAGAAAAAGTTGAGACGCTGGATCAGGCGCTCCCAGCCCGGGGATTTGTGACTGGAAATCCGACGATCCTCGAGATCGAAAAGCACGGCAATATTGATGTGGAAACGATCGTTGCAGAAGCCTCAGCGGCATTGGAACGGGAATTCGGACCTGCACCAACCCGGCTGTCATTTCAGGAGATTGTCTACATGGCCCGGAAGACAGAGGAATAACCTCGGATTTCTAATCTACGGCAATCAACACCGCCGCAACCCGTCGTTCCTCTGACAGCAGTACGTTAAAAGTTCGGCACGCTGCACCCGTGTCCATGGCTTCAAGGCCTATACCCCACGACTTTAATCCATCGCGAATATCATTCTCGATGAAAGCCATGGATTGGCCGCAACCGATCAGCAACAGCTCCACCGACGGCTCGGCTGTCTTCAGGGGCTCTAGATGGTCCAGAGTCAGATCGGCGATCGTCTCTATTTCCAGGGACACGGTTTCTTGCTGGCAGACCAGAACAGATCCTGTATGACGCACTTCAGCTATGACAAAGTCACCATTGCCATATTTCTGGATCAGTTGTCGCCCGGCAGGAATGAGCGGGGTGATGTCCATGGTCAGATGTTAGCTAGCGGATTCAATCGCTTCAACTTTATCATCGGCTTCGTCATCACCATCGTTACGACGCACACCGAAATAAAGCAGCAAGGGTCCGGCAACAAAGATCGACGAATAGGTACCGACAACAACGCCCCACATCATGGCAAAGGTAAAGCCGCGAATAACTTCTCCGCCAAACAAATAAAGCGTGATCAGGGCCAGCAAGGTTGTGGCCGAAGTCATCGCCGTCCGTGCCAGGGTCTCGTTCACACTGCGGTCCAGCAAGTCGGACAGAGGCATGGTTCTGAATTTACGCAGGTTCTCACGCACCCGGTCATAGATCACTACTGTGTCGTTCATGGAGTAACCGATGATCGTCAGGATAGCGGCGATGATCGACAAATTGAATTCCAGACCAAGGATGGAAAAGACACCGATGGTCAGGATGACATCATGCACCAGGGCTATAACCGCACCGATACTGAATTGCCATTCGAAGCGGAACCAGATGTAGATCAGCATGGCCGTAACAGCCAGCAACATGGCCAGGGTACCTGCTTCAACAAGTTCGGCAGATACTTTTGGTCCGACAAATTCAACACGTCTGTAGGACAGTGTCCCACCTATATTATCGGCCAAAGCCTTCTTGACCTTGTCGACGGCAATTTGCTGGGCAGATGAATCACCAGGCTGACGCTCAACACGAATCAGAACTTCCGTATTCCGGCCAAATTCCTGCAAGGCGATTTCGCCAAGGCCTAGGCCCGACGTCGCACTTCGCATCTTGGCCATATCAACGGGCTCGTTAGAGCCGACTTCCATCAAGATGCCACCCTCAAAATCGATACCGTAGTTCAGACCCTTGCCGAAATACAAACCGATAGAAGCAACAATCAAGGCACATGAGACAACGAAGGCAATCTTGCGCATGCGCATGAAACCGATGGTGGTGTGTTCCGGGACAAGGCGTAAATGCATGATCCGGCTCCTATATAGGTAACTGTGTGGGGCGGGCGCGGCGCAGCCATAGCGCAACCAGCAAACGCGTCAGGGTCACAGCTGTAAACATGGACGTAACGATGCCAATGGCCAGCGTCCAGGCAAAGCCTTTGACGGGACCTGAACCGAACTGAAGCAACAATACGGCAGCAATCAATGTCGTGACGTTGGCATCAATAATGGTCGTCAAAGCACGCTTGTAACCGGCGTCCACCGCCGCAAACGGTGTTTTACCGACACGGGCTTCTTCCTTGATACGCTCGAATATCAGCACATTGGCGTCAACCGCCATACCGATGGTCAACACGATCCCGGCAATACCCGGCAAGGTCAACGTCGCTTGCAGGAGGCTCAGCGCACCGCCGATCAAAGCCATGTTGATAACCAGGGCAATGTCCGCTGCTATGCCAAAACGACCGTAGAACATAGCCATGAAAACCATGACAAGAACGAACGCCAGGCCACTGGCGATCTTGCCTGCACGGATACTATCGGCACCCAGGTCTGGTCCAACTGTGCGTTCTTCAAGAATTTTCAAAGGCGCGGGTAATGCACCAGCACGCAACAGGACAGAAAGGTCGTTGGCAGACTGAACCGTAAAGCTGCCTGTAATAATGCCTGAACCACCCAAAATCGGGCTCTGGATTTCCGGTGCACTGATGACCTTGCCATCAAGCACAATGGCAAACAAACGACCGACGTTCTTGCTGGTCGCATCAGCAAATTTCTTGGCGCCAACTGAATCAAAACGGAAACTGACAACGGGACGGCCCTGGTCAAATGTCGGCTGCGAATCTACCAGGGATTCGCCACTGACCATGACACGTTTGCGAACAACATACTGACGCGGCGATTCTGACGGGTCGCGGGTTTCCTGCTCCAGCAATTCAGATCCGGGAGGCACACGACCTGTTCTCAGGACATCTGCTACGTTGGATTTGATATCAACAAAACGGAAGACCATCTTCGCCGTCTTGCCCAACAAACGCTTGATGCGATCGGGGTCTTTTACCCCTGGCAACTGAATCAGGATACGATCATCACCCTGACGCTGGATTGTCGGCTCACGTGTACCGGTTTGATCGATACGGCGACGCACGATTTCAATGGATTGGTCGACAGCAGCACGCTTGCGATCAAGGATCGCCGGTTCCGTCATGGTCACCTGAATGATATTGCCATCCAGCACCTCAACGTCGATATCGCGACCACCACCCTGCCCCATGGCATTCGGGGTCATGACGTTGCCAAGTTCCTTGACGATCTCAACGGCTTTTTCCAACTGCTCGGGTTTGCGCACACGAACCAACACTTTGGACCCGTCAGTAACACCCAGGCCACCGCTATATCCAATGCGTTCCTTGCGCAGGTCCGCGCGGGCACCTTCAACCAGATTTTCCAGTCGTTCCAACACAACAGCGTTGGTATCAACTTCCAGTAAAAGGTGTGATCCACCCTGGAGATCGAGCCCCAGATTGATCTGTTGATGGGGAACCCAGTCAGGCAAACCCTCCGCCGTAGAACGGTCGAGAAAGTTTGGCAGGGTGAACAAGATACCCGCAACCGACACAAGTGCGATCAGGGTTATCTTCCAGTTGGCAAAATACAGCATGCGTCAGTCCGACCAGTTTATTTCTTGCCGAGAAGGCCAGCCAGGCGACCGGCCGGCTTGGCATCATCACTGCCTTTGTCGTCGCTCTTGTCGTCGCCATCATCCTTTTTGTCGCTCTTTTTGTCAGAGCCACCGTCAGCGGGTTCGCTCTTGGACATAACAGCGGTCAAGGTTGACTGAACAACTTCGATGCGGACACCATCGGCGATTTCGACCATTGCGCGGTCATCATCATACACTTTAGTGATTTTGCCCATGATGCCGCCTGCTGTGACAACCTTGTCACCGCGGCGTACGGCAGAAATCATGGCTTTGTGTTCCTTGGCCTTCTTTTGCTGCGGACGGATCAGCAGGAAATAGAATACGGCAAAGATCAGAACCAGCGGCATCAATTGTCTCAACATACTACCGCCACCAGAAGCGCCACCAGCAGCCTGTGCGAAGGCCGGAGAAATGAACATATCGCGTCCCCATAAAGGAATTGAGGCAGGGAAATCCCGCCTCGGAAAATTTGCCGGACTATAGCGATATGTTTGCACTTTGGAAACCATTACAAGGCGGATTTCTGCGGCTTTTGATCGAAGGCCAAAACATTGATCTTCGCCGCGAATATGTTAGGGTCGCGCGCCTTTAACCGAAATGCAGAGCTATGTCAGAAAAAGACCTGTTTCCCGTCCTTGAACGTATCGCCAATGCGCTGGAGCGTATGTCGCCGCCTGTGCCCGAAGCGCTTGATCTCAGCGTCGCGGATGCCTTTGTCTGGCATGCAGAAGATACCAGCTTGAAACCCGTTCAACGCGTCAATCGTGTGGAAATTGGCCTGCTGCGCGGCATAGACCGGGTTCGGGACATTCTTTTTGACAATACCAAACGCTTTACGGATGGTTTACCTGCCAACAATGCCCTGCTCTGGGGTGCGCGCGGCATGGGCAAAAGTTCACTGGTTAAATCTGTCCATGCGCAGATGAACCAGGAAACAGCCGGTGCCCTGGTGCTGGTGGAGATCCACCGCGAAGATATTCCGACCCTGCCCCGTCTGCTGGGCCTGCTGACGGCGACCGGACGACGTTGCATCCTGTTTTGTGATGATTTGTCCTTTGACAGCGACGACGCCAGCTACAAATCCCTGAAAGCCGTTCTGGAGGGTGGTATCGAAGGTCGCCCTGACAATGTCATCTTTTATGCAACATCCAACCGCCGTCACCTGATGCCGCGCGATATGATCGAGAATGAACGCTCCACGGCGATCAATCCGGCTGAAGCGGTCGAGGAAAAGGTATCCCTGTCAGACCGGTTTGGTCTCTGGCTGGGCTTCCACGCCTGCAGCCAGGATGAATATTTTGAGATGCTGGAAGGTTACGTCGCCTATTACGGCCTGAAGATTGATACCGAGACACTGCATGCCGAAGCCAAGGAATGGACGATGACGCGCGGATCACGCTCTGGCCGTGTCGCATGGCAGTATATTCAGGATCTGGCAGGACGACTGGGACAATCTTTGGACTAAGGAGACCACGCCCAGGGCAGACGCAAATAGCCGCGTTATTTTGAGGCCAGTTTCAGCAGGTGGTTTGGCTTGTTGCTCGCTGTCAGATATTTCAGCGGGTTTACCGCATTGTTGCCCTTGCGGATTTCAAAATGGACCTGAGGCCGGTCAACGCTGCCGCTGGAGCCTGCATGGCCAATGATCTGGCCTTGCTTGACCTTCTGGCCACGTTTGACGATCAGTTTGTCTGCATGCGCATAAGCCGTCATCCATCCACCTGAATGTCGGATCAACAGAAGATTACCGAATCCACGCAGTTCGTTTCCGGCATAGGCCACGATGCCATGTTCTGCAGCCCGCATAGGCTCACCGCGCCTGGCGGAGATGTTGATCCCGTCGTTATAAAGACCACCCTTCTTGGGGCCAAAGCGTGACAGGACCTTTCCCTTTACGGGCCAGACAAAGCGTCCACCCGAACGCGGTGGCGGCGCAGCGTCAACGATTTTGCGTTTCGCTGGTCTTGAAGCAGCTGCGCGACTGATTTTGGTTTCCGGGTTTTTCAGTTTGATTTTTTCGCCGCTGGCCACCTGACGGCTTTTGGTTTTGCGTCCTCTCGGCAGGTAGAGTTTTTGACCAACATAAATTGTGTAGGGTTTTTCCAGCGTATTGACCCGCACCAGCGCCGACATGTCTACACCCAGATCTCTGGAAATCTCAAAAATAGTATCGCCGTCCTTGACGAAATAGGTACTTGGCTGTGGCAGCACCAGAATGCGCCCGGGCTTGACCATAAAGGGTGGCAGCAGATAGTTCGCCGCAATCAGGTCCCTGACTTCAAGATTATACTGCCGGGCAATTGAATAAACAGTTTGTCCGGATTGCACGATAACCTTGGCGGGAAGCAGTCTGGGTTTTGGCTTGGAGACGGCATAGGTCGCCGTCTTGTTGAACACGGGTGCCGGTATGGAACGCGCACAAGCCCCCAACGCCAAAAGCGCCGCTATGCACATGCCTATCGCACGGTATCGATGAAGTTCCTGCACCATATTGTTTTTATTGAACAATGTTGGTTTAGAAAGTCCTAACATCGGCCAAATCAGGTCGATATTGTTTGCAGACGATGGATTATTTCTCGGCGGCGATGCCGTCGACAAGCGGCACGAATCGCACAGGCAACATTTTTTCTTCGGTAAAAGTGTCGCCATCACGGCGAATTCGAACGATATCCTGGTGCTGGCTTTCCCGACCAACCGGAATAACCAGGATGCCACCGTCCTTAAGTTGCTCCTTCAGGGCCTCAGGGACCACTGCCGCTGCTGCTGTGGCCAGGATGCGGTCAAAGGGGGCCTGTTCCGGCCAGCCCACGCTGCCGTCGCCATGGCGGCTGACGATGTTATGCATATCCAGATCACGAAATCGCTGTTCAGCGATCTGTAACAAGGACTTGTAACGCTCAATCGTATAAACCCGACGACAGAGTTTGGACAGGATCGCCGCCTGATAGCCGGAACCTGTACCGATTTCCAGAACACGATGCCGATCTCCCAGTTCCAGTGCTGCCGTCATGAAGGCAACAACAAAAGGCTGGGAGATGGTCTGGCCCTGTTCTATCGGCAAGGCAGTATTCTCAAAAGCCTGATCGGCAAAATTTGGTAACACGAACTGATCACGGGGGATGCGTTCGATCACCGACAATACACGCGTATCCGCGATGCCGGTCTGGCGCAGTTCCATAATCAATCGGATGAGGCGTGCCTGGTCGTTCACGCCAGAAGTTTGGTTAATTTTGCCATCGTCGGCTGATGCGTCAGATTGATATGCAGAGGCGTCACCGAAATGCCACCCGCATCCATGACCGCAAGATCTGTTTTTGGTGCAGGTGGGCTCATGACCTGGCGATAGCCGATCCAGTAATAAAGCTGTTCTCTCGCATCCACGCGTTCGTCCACAAACATATCTCCAAGATCACGGTGACCAAGCTTGCAAACTTCGACGCCCGTAACTTTTTCTGCCACGACATCGGGAAAGTTGATGTTGATCAGAACGTTTGATGGCCAGCCGCCATCGACGAGTTTGCGCAACAATGCCGGTGCGTGTGCTTCTGCCGTTGCCCATTTGCAAGGGTGTGGCCGGGTCAAAAGCTGGCTCATGGCAACAGAAGGTATACCGGCCAATAACCCTTCCATGGCGGCTGCAATGGTGCCGGAATAAGTCACGTCTTCAGCCAGGTTGCCGTGACGGTTAACCCCGGACAACAGCAAATCAGGCTTTTTCTGATCCTTGAAGATGTGGTTCACAGCCATCAGAACACAGTCAGTAGGTGTGCCTTTGACCGCGAACTTCTGTTTACTGACCTTGCGCATGCGCAAGGGGTCGTGAAGGGACAAGGAATGTGATGCCCCGCTTTGTTCCTGTTCAGGCGCAACAATCCAGACATCATCACTAATTGTTCTGGCAATCTTCTCCAGGGTCTTGAGACCAGGTGCGTTGATCCCGTCATCGTTGGACAGCAGAACCCGCAATCCCTTGATTGGTTTCAGTTTGCTGCTCGCCGTTTTTGCTTTAGCCATTTGCGGTGATGACCTCCATGCCGCCCATATAAGGGCGCAAGACTTCCGGTACGATGACCGAGCCGTCTTCCTGCTGATAATTTTCCAGAACGGCGACCAGCGTCCGGCCAACGGCGAGACCCGATCCATTAAGGGTATGCACAAACTGCGTCCCCTTTTCACCTTCGACTTTAAAGCGCGCTTTCATGCGACGTGCCTGGAAGTCACCGCAGTTCGAACAGGATGATATTTCACGATAGGTTTCCTGTCCCGGCAACCAGACTTCGATGTCATAGGTTTTTTGGGCACCAAAGCCCATGTCACCCGTACACAGAATTACAACGCGGTAGGCCAGCCCCAGGCGCTTGAGGACTTCCTCAGCGCAGCCAGTCATGCGATCCAGCTCAGCGTCAGACTGATCCGGTTTGACGATAGAAACCATTTCCACCTTGGTGAACTGGTGCTGACGGATAAGACCGCGTGTATCCTTGCCAGCGGCACCTGCTTCGGACCTGAAACACCAGGTCTGGGCGGTGTAGCGTCTGGGCAAATAATCTTCGTTCAGGATTTGCCCGCTAACCAGGTTGGTCAAGGGCACTTCTGCTGTCGGGATCAACCAGAAATCATCATCAGTATGAAACTGGTCTTCCGCAAATTTCGGCAATTGGCCAGTGCCGTACAAGGCTTCACTGCGCACCAAGGCAGGTGGATTAACTTCCGTACAGCCATGTTCACTTGTGTGCAAATCCAGCATGAACGCGCCCAAAGCCCGCTCCATCCGTGCGAGAGCACCACTCATGACAACAAAGCGTGCGCCAGACATTCGGGCGGCGGCCTCGAAGTCCATCTGTCCCAGGGCCTCGCCAATTTCAAAATGCTGCTTGGGCTCGAACCCCAATTCCGGTGGCTCCCCGACGCGCCTGATTTCGATATTGGCGTCCTCGTCGTCGCCGTCAGGCACATCTGCCGCGGGAAGGTTTGGCGTGCTGGATAGAATATCATCCAGCGCCTTGCCGACTTCGCGCTCACGGTCTTCGTCTGCCTTCAACTTGTCCTTAAGTTCAGCAACTTCTGCCATCAAGGCATTTGCGGTGTCTTCGTCACCAGTGCCCTTGGCCTTGCCAATCAATTTGGATGCTTCGTTACGTCGTGTTTGATGTTCCTGAAGTGATGTTTGCGCGGTCCGGCGCTCCGCATCCAATTCCAGTATCCTGGCGGACAAAGGTTCTGCGTTGCGGCGTTTCAGGCCAGCGTCAAAGGCATCGGGATTTTCGCGAATCCATTTAAGGTCAAACATGGGAAATCATCATTTATGAAAGGGTTTTGGATGCCCTGTGTATACTTGACGCCACCGCGCCCGTCCAGCAACGAGCATCGCTATCAGGCGCGGTCGATATTTCCACTGCGCAAGGGGACACCAAATTCCTGGTGACAAACGTCAGCCAGTTTGGCAACGCCTTCCCGGATATTTTCGATAGTGGGATGGCCAAAACACAAACGCATGCGGTGCTTGTTCTGATCGCCATAGACAGTCCATTCAGGTCCGGGATTAATCGCGATACCTTCTGCGGCTGCTGCCGCCGCCAGTTTCTGGCTGTCGACATTTTCCGGCAATGTCACCCAGATATAAATACCGCCAACCGGCACAGTGAATTCAGCGGCAGAACCAAAATTCTCTGCCAGGGCGTCCACAATGGCTTCCGATTTTTCCTTTAGCATCGGCATCAAAGCATCGACGTGGGCATCAAAATGTTTTGGTAAAAACTCGGCCAGAACCATCTGTTCCAGTGCCCCGCTGCCCGCGTCGGTTTTCAGGGGCAATACGTGTTTCATTACGTCCCAGTGCGCTACCAGATAGCCGACCCGCAATGCCGGTGCCACTGTCTTCGAAAATGTGCCGCAATAGATAACCCGATTGTCTGTATCAAGAGCATAGATTGCAGGTGGGCGTTGTTGGTCCCAGATCAGGTCGGAATAACAATCATCTTCAAAAATCGGCACGTTGAATTCAGCGGCGATTTCAAGCATTTCAAGTCGCCGCTCACGGTTCATGATGGTACCGGTCGGGTTTTGAATGGTTGGAATAGTGTAGATGTATTTTGCTTGTCGGCCTTGTTCTTTCAAGCTGCCCAACACTTCGCGCAAATGGTCCATGCGCATGCCGCCGTCATCCAGGTCAACACCAATATAGTCGACACCCAGACGATCCAGTCTGGTCAGGGCACCGCCATAATTGGCAGCTTCCACCACAACGACATCGCCTTTTTCAAGCAGCAATTCGTTGACCAGATCCATGGCTTGCAGGGATCCGCTTGTCAGTAAAACCTCAGCGGGGTTGATATCCATACCGGCACGGCGCTTGAGGTTTCCAACGATGAACTCACGCAGCGGCAAATAGCCTTGTGAACCGCTTTCCATGCCGTATTTGGCCATGGAATGACCCTGCGCCCGAAACACCTTATCCAAGGCTGTCGCCAGCGCATCTACAGGAACTGTCGCTTCATCAATGTTGCCGCCAACAAAATGGAAAGGCGGATAGCCCGTCCATTGGCCTGCCGAGGAAGTCGCACGGGAACTCAGGACATTGCTGAAATCGAAACTCATGGGGACCTGCCTTCCGGATATGTGCTGATTATCGAGGTGACTTACTCGGCGTCTTCTTCCGCATTTTGCTTTTCGCGTTTTTTCTCAATCATCCTGGCTGATATGATCGAAATTTCATAAAGCAGGATAATTGGAATTGCGAGGCTGATCTGACTGAGCGGATCAGGTGGGGTAAGGATCGCTGCGGCTGCAAAAGCGGCAACAATCGCGTAACGACGTTTCTTCTTCAAACCTTCGGAATTGACGATGCCGACCCGTGCCAACAGGGTCATCAGAACCGGCAGTTCAAAACTGATGCCAAAGGCAAATATCAGGCGCATGACCAGGCTGAGATATTCACCAACCTTGGGCAGCAATTCGATCGGCAACGCCCCTTCGGCACCCAAGGACTGGAAACTGGCAAAGAACTGCCAGGCCACAGGCATGACGAAGTAATAAACCAGCGAGGCGCCCATAAGGAACAGCAATGGGGTCGCGATCAAAAACGGTAAAAACGCCGATTTTTCGTTCTTGTACAAACCGGGTGCGACAAACATCCAGATTTGCCCGGCAATTATCGGAAAGGAAATAAAGGCTGCCGCAAAGAAGGCCACTTTGATATTGGTGAAGAATTTTTCGTGCAGCGCCGTATAGATCATGCGCCTGTCCGCTTCACCTTCCCAGATCCCGGCAAGCGGTTCGACCAGGAAATCAAACATCGGGTTGGCAAAATAGAAGCACACAAGAAAAGCAGCCAAAAAACCACCAGCCGCATACATCAGACGTGTGCGCAATTCGACCAGATGCTCGAGCAACGGCATTTTGTCTTCTGTTTCTGTTTCAGCTTTGTCGGTCACGTGGCGTCCTTGCCCCGGTCTTTGTCATCAGCGTCATCAGATGTGTCTGTATCAGCAGTCTCAACAGGCCCGGACATGTCATCCTGAGCAGGCATGTCGACAATGTCTTCTTCGTCGTCGTGTGACGCATCCAGACCGTCGTCGATATCTTCACCTGCGCCGCCAAACGTGGGGGCTTCGGGTTTGTAGTCCTTGATCTCGTCCTTGAAATCAGCTTCAAGGTCCGGAATTTCAAAATCCAGCGCCTTTTCTGCATCCCCGGACGGGTCGATCATATTTCCAAAATCGAGAGCTTCTTCGCCACCACCAACGACATTGTCCTTGAGTTTGTCGAGCTCGGCTTCGCGCACCATGTCATCGACGCCGGACTGAAACTCACGGGCCAGACTGCGCGCCTTTTTTACCCAGCCCATGACATTGCGCAAGACGTGCGGAATTTCCTTCGGCCCGACCACAACCAGTGTGACGACGGCAACGACAAATATTTCCGGCCAACCGATGTCAAACATCGCGGCTCACCTGTCCTGTCTGGAGATTGATATCGCGCAAAAGGCTAAGTCAGCTCTTGGCAGCCTGATCCTTGTCAGCGGCTGTATCTGCTGTGCTTTCGCCGCCTTCAATTGATTTGTTTTCAGCTGACGCTGCAGGGGCTTCGCTCGCCTCTTCCTTGATGCCTTTCTTGAAGGCATTCAGGCCTTTGCCGAAATCACCCATCATGCGTGAAATCTTGCCACCGCCGCCAAAGAGCACCAATACAACAACCAACAAAATCAGCCAGTGCCAGATACTGAACGCACCCATAATCTCTATTCCTTTAAGCAATACCGGTCTTGACGGTGTCGCCTCGCTAATAAGGTCGTACAAAAGCCATTTTGGGATTGTACGTCAGTGTTTTCGTCAAGACCGAAAACACTCTAATCATGTTCGGCGCGACCAATACGGTATCGCCCTGAATTTTGCGGATCATCGCAGAATAGCCCGCGTGGCGCAACGTCGCTCGACATTATGCCGCACTTCAATAAATTGGGACTTATTCTTCCTCTTCAACCTCAATTTCGTCGTCGGTCTCGACCTCGACTTCGTCCGATCGCTCCTCATCGGGATCATCCCACTCGGAAAAGCGTTCTTCTTCATTTTCCTCATCAGGTTTCGCCGACGCCGCAGCCTGTTCCCGCGCTTCTGCAACCAATGAAGCTGGTGGCCGGGCGGACAGCAGACCAGCTGCTTTCAACTCTTCAATACCTGGCAAATCAGCCAGTTCTTCCAGTCCGAAATGCTCAAGGAAATTCGGTGTTGTCCCGTATGTTACCGGTCGTCCAGGTGTCTTTCGGCGACCCTTTGGCCGAACCCAGTCTTCCTCCATCAGCACATCAATTGTGCCCTTGGAAATCGCGACACCGCGAACCTCTTCGATTTCGGCGCGTGTAATAGGTTGGTGATAGGCGATGATCGCCAGTGTCTCAACCGCGGCCCGGCTCAGTCTTCGGGTAACCTCAACCTCTTTTTCAAGCAAAAACTTGAGATCAGGCGCGGTTCTCAACGCCCAGCGCCCTGCCACCCTGACCACATTGACGCCACGGTCGGCATATTGGGCCATAACGCCCTCAATGGCAGCTGCCAAATCAACGTCTTCTGGTAGTCTGGCATGCAAACTGGCTTCATCAAGAGGTTCTGCCGCTGCAAACAAAAGGGCTTCGACCATACGGATATGTTGGGGATCAGTTGTCATTCGTTTTCTTCATCATCGGGCTCGCGATTATCCTGGGCAATATTGCCGTCCAGAATCTGGCCTTCAACCTGTTGTTTACGTTCTTCATCAAATCTGTCGTTTGGCCGCAGATAGATCGGTCCAAAGTTTTCACCCTGCCGCATTGTCAGCTTGCCGTTTTTGGCCATTTCCAATGTTGCTACCAATGTTGAGGCCAGGGCTGACTTGCCAACAATGCCGCCCCGAAGTTCCGGTGGCAGAAAGCTCTCCAGTCGCTCCCAGCCGGGTGTGCGGCCCAACATATCGCTCAGACGTTCCAGCGCCTGTTCAATGGTGTAATAGATGTGCCGGTCCGGTAAATGGACTTCGGCAACGCCCTTTGCCTCTTTCTGGATGACATAGGCGCGCAACAATTCATAAAGGGATACTTCGTAAACCGAATTGCGGATAAGTCGGATGCCTTCGGGCTGGCCGCGTCGGAAAATGTCACGTCCCAGGCGATTGCGGTCCATCAATTTGCGTCCGGCGTCGCGGAAGGCCTCAAGGCGCTTAAGCTGCCATGTCAGGCGCGCAGCCATCTCCGGGCCACTCAGTTCCTCGCCGTCGTCATCAATTTCTGGCAATAACAGCTTTGATTTCAGGTAGGCCAGCCAGGCCGCCATGACCAGGTAATCAGCAGCGATTTCAAGGCTGAGTTTCCGGGCTTCGGCGATGAACTGGAGATATTGTTCTGCCAGAGCCAAAATGGAAATTTTGGTGATATCGACTTTCTGGGTACGCGCGAGAGCCAGCAATACGTCCAGCGGTCCTTCATAGCCGTCGATATCGACAAGCAAAGGCGTCGCGTAAATGGATTCGCCGAATTCAGAAGCGCCAGCAAGCTCACCTTCCGGCAAACCCCCCTCTTCCCATTCGTCGTTTGGCGTTTCGTCGCTCAAGTCATATCGCCTGAAATTATGCTCGTTATTCGTCGAGCCATTGTTAATCTGGAAACGTTATACATGCCTGCAAACCCCTTGGGCACCCTCATCCATGAAAAGTTACCAGACGCACAAAATCTAGCAGAAATGCAATCATGGGGGAAATCACAACGGCAAAAAGGTTCAGCTTTACGCCGATTACATTGCCGACCATAGGCAAGAAGAAAAGCAGCCCCAGCAAGATCATGAAACCATAGCGTTCCATCGCTGCCAAAGGCCTGGCCAGCGCATCCGGCAGCAGACCAACAGCGACCCTGCCGCCATCCAGCGGCGGGATCGGCAACATATTGAACGCCGCCAGAAGCAGATTGATGCGAATGGCATTCAACAGGTTTTTGGCAACCCATTCATTGGCCATCTCCGGCACATATTCCACCAAATGGAACAACAGTGCCGCAATAATCGCCATGATCAGGTTGGAGGCAGGACCAGCAATCGCGACCAGTACCATATCCCGCCTGGGTTTACGTAACCGGTGAAACGCCACCGGCACAGGTCGCGCCCAGCCAAACAGGAACGGTGATCCGGTCAAAAGCAAAAGCCCTGGCAGAAAAAACGTGCCAATGGGATCGATATGGTTGATCGGATTGATAGTTACGCGGCCTTGAACATAAGCCGTATCATCACCCAGTTTCCAGGCCACAAAAGCGTGTGCCGCTTCGTGCAAGGTGATCGCCAGCAAGACAGGTAACACCCAGATGCTGATGTTAAAGAAATTGATGTCCGGATCGAGGCTCATGTCACGACAGACTCCAGCATGGCGGTTAATTCCTCAACACCAGCTTCAAAATTCAATGTTTCCGGCACATTCGGCAGCGCCGCCTGTGCCCGTTGCCAACGATCCTGGCTTTTCAACGACAGTTCCGGGGCTTTTTCGGCGATGCGCTTCATTTCGTCCAGTTTGCCATTGCAATGCAGGGCAGCATCGGCACCGGCAGCGAGCGTGTTTGTAGCCCGGTCTTCAATTGCACCATCAAGCGCTTCCATTGATAAATCATCACTGAACAGAAATCCGTCGAAGCCCATATGGTCGCGAATGATATCCTTGATGATTTTCTCTGACACCGTCCCGGGATGATCCGCATCAATAGCCGTAAAAACGATATGGGCTGTCATGCCCAAAGGAAGGGCATTCAGGGTACAAAAAGGCTCAAAATCCGTATTTTTCAGTGCATCCAGCGCCGTTTCGACCACTGGCAGCGACAAATGACTGTCGACCATGGCTCTGCCGTGACCCGGCATGTGCTTGATCACAGGCAAGACACCCGATGCCAGAAATCCATCCGCTGCGGCTTTCCCGAGCGCTGTCACAGTTTCAAGGTTCGCTGAAAAAGATCGGTCTCCAATGACCTGGCTGGCACCATCAAATTTTAGATCGAGTGACGGCGAGCAATTTACATCAACACCAACCTCCCGCAATTCAGCGCCAATCAGTTGCGCGTTCAGGCGAACGGCTTTAAGCGCCGATTGTGGGTCTTTGGAATAGAGATCACCAAACCGTGCCGGTGCCGGAATATTGCGCCACTCAGGCGGCTTCATGCGTTGCACACGGCCTCCCTCCTGATCCATCAGAACAGGCGCTTCGTCACGACCAACGGATTGGCGCAAATCTGCCGTTAACTTTGAAAGCTGATCGCGGTTTTCGCAATTGCGGGCAAACAGAATGAAACCCAATGGGTCAGCATCCCGGAAGAATTCACACTCGGCATCACCAAGGGTGGCTCCCTCACAGCCAAAAATCAGCGCACGATGGGCCACTGACTTATGGTTTGATCACAAGGCAACCGACCTTGCGTTGTTTGAGGCGGCTACATAGTGCAGCTGCGGCCTCGGGACCATCGACGGGGCCGGCCCGCAAGCGATGAAAAACGCCGCGGCTCCCCAGATCAGCGCGTACCACGACAGGGCTTAAGCCGCCAAGCAACGCCTTGTTGGCTTTCACAAGCCGGTTCCAGCCGGTTGTTGCCTTTGCTGCAGTTCGATAGGCACCTACCTGGATCAGGTGCGCGCCGGGTTTATTCTGCAGTTGTTTTGGCTCACTTTTCTTCGCAACAGTAGCAGGCGCAGTTTTTGCGACTTCGACCTTTGGCGCTGGTTCTGGCTCGCTCGCCGGTTTTGCAACAGGAACAACAGGCACCGCAGGCGCCTTTTCTGCAACTACAACGGTTTTTTCAGGTTCAGGTGCTGGTTTGGCAGCCAAAGGCACCTCTTTTGCAGCTGTTTCCTCTGGCGTGGAGGCTGCGACTTCCGGCTCGGCAACTGGTTCAGGCTTTTTGACAACGACTTCCGGCGGCGGCAACAGGCGTTCTGCTTCAACCGTTTCAGGCTTGCCGCTCAGCCGGTCATACACCGTCTTGTCCTGATGTGGAACGACCATGCCACCGGGACTATCCGGTGTCACCTTGATCGGACTATTGTCCGCGCGGATCAAAGGCGGTGCCATTTGCACGCCTTTGCGCACACCTTGTTCATAGGCAAACCACATGCCCGAGGCCGACGCGACGACAATCGCAGATGCCACCAAAACAAGGCTAATACGTCTTGCCCGCCCCGGATCCGGCGTCACAGATATTTCCTGTGGCTCATCCGTTCGACCCTGGCGCAGATATTCCGGTGGCGGATCAATGGGCGGTGTTGTCTGGTCCGATGCCATTTATCGTAACTCCTCCAGCGCCTCAACGCCCATCACATCCAGTGCCCCGGCAATTACGCTTGCGGCACCCCCAATCAAAGCCAGGCGTGCCCGGGTCAGGGAAATGTCGTCCTCAAATATAAACCGCAGCGACACGTCGTCCTTGCCCTTGTTCCAAAGGGAATGAAACGCCGAAGCCACTTCGTGCAAATAGAACGCAATCCGGTGCGGCTCATGCGCAGCGGCTGCAGTTTCGACGGTTCTGGGCCAGGATGCCATAAGCCTGATCAAAGCAAGCTCATCCGGGTCGGTCAAGCCACTGCAATCGGTTTTGGCGAGTTCAGGGTAGCTAATATCACCCAAAACATCAGAACCAATTGTTTCCGCTGCATTTCGCAACACAGATCGGGTCCGCGCATGCGCATATTGCACGTAAAATACAGGATTATCGCGGGATTGCTCTGTCACCTGGTTAAAATCGAAATCCAGTGGCGCGTCATTGCGACGGGTCAGCATTATGAAGCGCACGACATCACGCCCGACTTCGTCCACAACTTCCCGCAAGGTCACAAAACTGCCTGAGCGCTTGGACATCTTCACCTGTTCGCCATCTCGCAACAGCTTCACCAGATTGCATAGTTTGACGTCAAGTGCGGCTTCCCCGCCGGAAATGGCTTGCACGGCAGCTTTCATCCGCTTGACGTAACCGCCATGATCCGCCCCCCAGACATCGATCTGGGTCTTGAAACCGCGCTCAAACTTGTTGCGGTGATAACTGATGTCCGAGGCAAAATAGGTCCAGCTACCGTCGAATTTCTTTATCGGACGGTCTGTATCATCGCCAAATTCTGAAGACTTAAACAGGGTTTGCTCCCGATCTTCCCAGTCATCAGGTAATTTACCTTTTGGCGGGTCCAGTCGTCCCTCATAGATCAGGCCCAGGCTGTCCAATTGTGCAATAGCTTTCTCGACCTCCCCGGCCTTAACCAGGTCACGTTCCGAACTGAATACGTTGAAGACGATCCCCAGCGCTGCCAGGTCAGTCCGGATCATCTCCATCATGGCGTCGATGGCAATAACCTGAAATTCCTCCAACCAGTCGGATTCGGGCGCTTCACGCCACTTGTCGCCCATGGTTTCCGCCAGTTTCTGGCCCACAGGGATCAGGTAATCACCGGGGTACAATCCTTCCGGAATTTCACCGATATCTTCGCCAAGCGCTTCGCGATAGCGCAAATGCAACGACTTTGCCAGGACATCGATCTGGGAGCCGGCATCATTGATGTAATATTCCCGGGTGACATCAAACCCGGCTTTGCCCAGGAGGCGCGCCAGAGCGTCTCCCACAACGGCGCCACGGGCATGGCCAACATGCATGGGACCGGTAGGATTAGCCGAAACATACTCAACATTAACCTTTTCGCCCTTGCCAACGTCAGATGTGCCGTAGCCTGCGCCACCTGCAAGGACTTCCGCCAGCCTTGCATGCCAGAATGACGGCGACAGGCGCATGTTGATAAATCCGGGACCGGCAACTTCAATCGTCTCAATATCAGCATTGTCTTCAAGGCGGGCTGCCAGGGCATCGGCAATATCGCGGGGCTTCATTCTGGCTTGTTTGGCCAGAACCATGGCGGCATTGGTGGCAACATCGCCGTGGCTTGAATCCCGTGGAGGTTCGACCGACACGTTCTTCAAGTCCAGACCTTCGGGCAAACCGCCAGAGGCAGACAATTGCTCTAGTTCTTTATTAACAACATCTGCTAAATAGCTGAAAAAATTCATTTAATTACCTGCATACACGTCGAATAAACGACGATGTTCTTCTAACGCAAAACGGTCTGTCATTCCTGCAACAAAATCACACACATGGCGGGCGGTGAGCGCCGTTCCAGGTCCGTCACACTTGTTTTGCCATGCGGTTGGCAGGCAATCAGGTTCGTTCAGATATAACTCAAATAACTCGCCGACAATTCGTCGTCCCTTGCTCATCATGCGATTGACCTTGAAATGTCGATACATGTTGTCGAACAGGAAGGACTTCAGCGCCTTTTCCTTTATCGCCATTTGATCAGAAAATGCGACCAGTGGCTTGTCCAGATGACGCACTGCAACCGCATCTGCCGGTTTGAACTCTGCGATCCGGCGGCCGGTCTCGGCAATGACGTCGTTGACCATGACCTCGATCAGTCTGCGGACGGCCTCATGAATCTTGCGTGAAATATCCAGATCCGGATATTCAGCCTCGACCTCGGCGAATACCGGCCCGACAAGTTCCAGACTGCTCAAATCCTCAATCGAAAGCAGCCCTGCCCGCAAACCATCGTCAACATCGTGGTTGTTATAGGCGATATCGTCTGAAATCGCCGCCAGCTGCGCTTCTGCGCTGGCAAAGGTGTCCAGTTCCAGATCATGGCTACTGACATATTCTATTAAACCAGTGGGTAACGGCCTGACATTGCCGCTGGCATCGCGTCGTGCCAGAGGGCCGGTCAGCGGTCCATTATGCTTCACAATGCCTTCCAGCACTTCCCACGTAAGATTGAGGCCATCAAACTCGGCATACCGCTCTTCAAGCTCTGTCAGGACTTTCAGCGTCTGTGCATTGTGGTCAAAACCACCAAAGGGCTGCATGGCGGCATCCAGAGCATCCTCACCTGCATGACCAAAAGGGGGATGGCCGAGATCATGTGCCAGCGCCAGTGCTTCTGCCAGGTCTTCGTCAAGGCCAAATACACGGGCCAGGGAACGGGCGATCTGGGAGACTTCAAGAGAATGGGTCAAACGGGTGCGATAATTATCCCCTTCATGGGCGACAAAAACCTGGGTCTTTTGTTTGAGACGACGAAAGGCAGCACAATGAATAATCCGGTCTCGATCACGCTGAAAAGCCGTTCTGGTCGCGCTTTCAGGTTCCGCATGGTAGCGACCAAGCGAATCCATCGACCGGCATGCGAAAACAGCAGGCGGTGGTGGCACAAATATTCTGGCGTCTTTCATGGCGCGGAAGGTACCTTGAGCAGGCTGCGACTTCAAGCACAAGCACACCTGGAACGCGCCAAAACACTGCTTTTTCAGCAGGAATTGACCTGGAAGTGGTTTCGGCTTGTTTGCCTGTTAATTTTGACCGGTGCGACACAAGTACCAATTGACAAATTGGAGAAATATCCTACATAAGATAGGAGATTACCCGACTAACGTGATTGGTTTTTAGAAAGTCGAAATTGCGATGTCTGAATCAAGTCTGGAAGCACCCGTTGAGGGTTTGCCTGAAGCCATGGTCACCATGAGTGAGAGCGCGGCCAAACGGATCAATGTTATTGTTCAGTCCGAAGCCGAGGCTGGCGAAGGCATGGTGCGTGTTGAGGTCAGCGGTGGTGGCTGTGCTGGATTTCAGTATGGCTTTTCCTTTGATTCCGGCAAGAAACCGGATGATACCATCGTCGAACGTGAAGGTGCCAGGGTCGTCATAGACGCCATGTCACTTGAGTTCCTCAAGGGTTCGGAAATTGATTTCGTCGAAGACTTGATTGGATCAGCCTTTTCAATCAAGAATCCGAATGCGACATCTGCCTGCAGTTGCGGATCAAGCTTTGCTGTGTAGCAATTCCTGAAGGTCATGATAAAACAAAGGTCCGCCTGATTCAGATCATTCAGGCAGGGCCTTTTTCTTTGCCTCCAACCCTATGAAACAGTCAGATAACCATGAAAATCGCTACCTGGAACGTCAATTCACTTAATGTCCGCCTGGGTCACGTGCTGGACTATCTGAAGGAGGAACAACCCGACGTCCTGCTGCTTCAGGAATTGAAGATGATTGAGGAGCGGTTTCCGGAGCTGGAGATCGGTGATGCCGGCTATAACGCAGTTGTTTTAGGGCAAAAGACCTATAATGGCGTCGCAATCCTGTCTAAGCAGCCCATCGAAGACGTCAGGCGCGGTTTACCCGGTGACGACAGTGATGAGCAGGCGCGCTATATCGAAGCCGTTATCGGGACGGTGCGCATCGCATCCATCTACCTGCCCAACGGCAATCCGACACCGGGTGAAAAGTTTGACTACAAGCTGGCCTGGATGCGTCGCCTGATCAGCCACGCGAAAGAACTTCTGACTTATGAAGAACCACTGGTGCTGGCCGGTGATTTCAACCTTTGCCCCCTTGATGATGATTGCTGGAATCCGGAAGGATTTGCCGAAGACGCCTTGTGTCGACCCGAATCACGGGCTTTGTACCGGGAGTTAATCTATCTCGGCCTGACAGACGCCTGGCGCGCCATTCACGGCAATCAAATCGGCTATAGCTATTGGGATTACCAACGCGGTGCATGGCCCAAGGATCATGGTGTACGCATTGATCACATGTTGTTGTCGCCTCAGGCCGCCGATCTTCTGACAGCCAGCGAAGTTGATCCCCGGCCAAGAGCCAAAGAAAAAGCTTCGGACCATACGCCGGTCTGGTGCGACATAAACGCTGGCTGACCGATCAGGTCAGGCCCTGCCCCGTTTTTTCATCTGTTTGATATAATAGCGCAGCGCTGTGCTGCCGTTGGCATGCACCAGTGCGTCATTGTCTGTGCGCACATAACAGCGTCGAAGTGACGCCAAAACCGGATGTAAACCAAGATCAGAAGCCATGTGGGCGATCACCCGCTCGCCTGGCTGCAATGTTCGCGGCCACGGCTTGTTGTCGTGCAGCAAAGGCTCGTGCACAGCAAGTTGCGGACTTTCAAAACGTCCAACAAGACCGACTTCTGTGATCGTGACTGCGTCATCGCCTTCATTAAAGATGTCCAGGCACAGGCCGACACCGGAAATCGTTTCCTTGCCAAGATGGGCGATATCGCCGGGCCTGTCTGTTATGGCGATAGCTTGACCGGAAATGGCGTAGGCGATTTTGACCCTTAAATCCAGCCGCGGCGCCGGGGCTGTTTCTTCGTCGTCACCACGGAATTTTCGCACAAGCATCGAGGGGGACAAACCACCTGCCTTTTCAAAAAACGTCGATGACATGACGTCTGTCCCTTACCCATTACTATTCAGGTCGTTAAATAGATTTACCGACCTTACCGGTTTCAGTTCCCTCTGAAGCGCTCCACCTGACTGACGTCGCGCGATGCACCGCGTGCGGCACTCGTGGTCAAGGCAGCGTAAGCGCGCAAGGCCGCCGAGACAACACGATTTCTGCCGCGTGGTGTCCAGGCTTGTGGGCCCAGCTCATCCATTTTGGTTCGGCGCTCTTCCAATTCTTCATCTGTAAGATCAGCTGAAAAAGACCGGTTAGGGATATCAATGATGATGATATCGCCGCTCTCGATCAGGCCAATAGCGCCACCTTCGGCGGCTTCCGGTGAGATGTGCCCGATGGACAAGCCGGAAGTACCACCAGAAAAACGGCCGTCGGTGACGAGAGCCGTGCCTTTGTCAATATTCATGCTTTTCAGGTAACTGGTGGGATACAGCATTTCCTGCATGCCGGGACCGCCTTTTGGGCCTTCATAGCGAATGACGACAACATCGCCCTCCTCCACTTCACCGGAAAGAATTCCGGCACAGGCAGCATCCTGGCTTTCGAACAAGCGTGCGGGGCCCTGAAATTTCAGGATTGATTTATCAACACCAGCCGTTTTTACGATGCAACCATCTTTGGCGATATTGCCGTAAAGCACAGCCAGGCCACCGTCCAGGGAATGGGCATGCTCAATATCCCGGATGGTACCACCTTCACGGTCCAGATCCAGGTCCCAGCGCTTGTCCTGGCTGAAAGCCTCGATCGTACGAACCCGACCCGGGGCCGCCTGGAAAAACTTCTTTACGTCCTCGGATGGATCACGACGGATATCCCAGGTATCGATGGCTTCACCGATTGTCGGCATATGAACCGTTGGATTATCGCGGTGGATCAGGCCGTTGCGGTCCAGTTCGCCCAGGATGGCATGGATGCCACCGGCCCGGTGCACATCTTCCATATGAATTTCACTGACGGTAGGTGCGACCTTGCAGAGGTTGGGCACCTTGCGGGACAAACGATCAATGTCCTTCATGGTAAAAGGAATATCGCCTTCGATAGCAGCGGCCAACAGATGCAAGACTGTGTTGCTCGATCCGCCCATGGAGATGTCGCACGTCATGGCGTTTTCAAAACCGTTGAAACCGGCAATCGTACGTGGCAAGACGCTTTCATCATCAGTTTCGTAATACCGGCGTGTGATCTCAACAATTGTCCGCGCAGATTCCAGGAACAATTCCCTGCGGTCAGCATGAGTTGCCAACATGCTGCCGTTACCGGGCAAGGCAAGGCCAATGGCTTCGACCAGACAGTTCATGGAGTTCGCGGTGAACATACCTGAACAGGAGCCACAAGTCGGACAGGCATTTTCTTCGTAGACCTGAACATCTTCTTCCGGGATAGAATGATCCGCAGCACCAACCATGGCACTGATCAAATCCATCTTCTTTTCTTCACCCTGGATCATGCCTTTGCCGGATTCCATGGGGCCGCCAGTGACAAAGATGGTTGGAATATTCAGTCGCATTGCGGCCATCAACATGCCGGGCGTGATCTTGTCGCAGTTCGAAATACAAACCAGGGCATCGGCACAGTGGCCATTGACCATATATTCGACAGAATCAGCAATCAGATCCCGTGAGGGCAAGGAATACAGCATACCATCGTGACCCATGGCGATACCGTCATCGATGGCAATGGTGTTAAATTCCTTGGCAACACCGCCCACTTTTTCGATCTCGCGCGCAACCAGCTGACCCATATCTTTCAAATGCACATGACCCGGCACAAACTGCGTAAAGGAGTTTGCAATGGCAATTATCGGCTTGCCAAAGTCTTCTTCATTGGTCCCGGTGGCCCGCCAAAGGGCGCGAGCACCGGCCATATTGCGGCCATGGGTTGTCGTACGGGAACGATATGCGGGCATGTTGCCTGCTCCTGCTGTGGAAATAATGAAAACCAGACCTGACTTTTAACCTGAAAAAGGCCTTGGCGACAAGCAGTTCAGACACTATCTCAAGGAAGACCGCACTTATGAATTGCGCCAGGGCTTTTGCTCTGGCACCGTGTGGTTGATCTATTTTTTACTGACAAAAGTCTTTGGAGAACCGTTTATGATCCGCCGCTCATTTATCAAGCTTTCAAAAGCTGTTTTGCCGGGCCTGGCCCTGTCCCTGGCCGTGCTGGCACCTGCCCAGGCGTTCAAGGCGGCTGACCTTGAGAAATTCAAGGCTGAGAACAGCTGTGAGAAATGTGATCTGCGGCGCGCCATTCTCAAGGACACGTCGCATGACGGTGCGAAACTGGCGGGGGTCAAGGCCCGTGATATTGATTTCAAGGGCGCCCATCTGGTCGGTGCTGATTTTTTCAAGGCAGAATTACGTCGCGCAGACTTTGAAAAAGCCATATTGCAAAATGCCAATCTGAAATCGACCGATCTGGTTGCAACCGATTTTGAAAAATCCAACTTGCAGGGTGCAAACCTCTCCCGTGCCGATGCGCGCGATGCAGACATGGACAATGCCGACTTGCGCGGTGCCACCATGATTGGCATCAAGCTGGGCCAGGCCGACCTCAAGCGCGCCAATTTACGCAATGCGGTTTTGACCCGGGGAAATCTGGAAGGCGCAAATCTTGAACGCTCGATCCTGGTTCTGGCAAATCTTGAAAATGCCAATTTGACCAGAGCTGGTTTAAACCGGGCTGATCTAAGCCGCGCCGTGCTGAAAGGTGCCATCCTCAAACGCGCCAAGCTCAAGCGTGCAAACTTCACCTCGGCTGATCTAAGCGGTGTTGATTTCGAAAATGCTGTTCTGAAGCTGGCGATTTTCAGTGGGGCCAATCTCACGGGCGCGAAAAATCTGGATCAGCAAGCGCTGGACGGGGCTTGTGGTGACAGCCATACGATCCTGCCGGACGGATTGAAGCTCAAGACCTGCAAGGCCTATTGACGCCGAACGATCATCAAATCATTTATACACGTAACTTGTGCATATAGGTAAAAATATTCTAGTATAATTCCACAAATAATTTGTTGGTATTTGCTTGTTTCGAGAGGACGAAGTTTTGGAGATTGATAGTACAGACCGGCTCATTCTCGAGATACTCCAGAATACCGGGCGCATGACCAATCGGGAACTTGCCAAAAAAGTTGGATTGTCACCGGCGCCGTGTTGGCACAGGGTCAAGCGCTTGGAGCAGACCGGCATGATCAATCACTATGTTGCCGTGCTGGACAATAAACTCGCCGGTCAACATTTCAGAGCCATGGTCGGTGTCAACCTGGTGTCGCGGTCAAATGCGGCGCGTGAGGATTTTGAAAACCGGGTGGCGGAAATGGCAAATGTGCTCGCCTGCCACCAGTTGTCCGCCGACGTGGAGTACCACTTGTTTGTGACGGCTGCCGACCAGGATGCCCTTGATGAATTCCTGGAAAATACACTGCTGGCGATCCCCGGCTTGTCGCATGCCTATACCCGGATCTCCCTGAAGGAAATCAAGCGCTCATCCGCCTTGCCGCTGGATGCAATTGCGGAAAAGTTACCGGCAAGAGCCGAAGCCGCCGGGTCCCGGATTAAGTCCTGAAAAACCTGACACCAGGTCTTACGCAAGGTCTCACGCGCTAAGCCTCGCCATCGCTTCTTCAAGATTGGTCCGTGTCGCCTCGGCATCAGCACGACGGGTGTGCTGTTCCTCAATGACATGCGCCGGTGCCTTGGACGTGAAGTTCTCGTTGGCCAGCTTTTTGTCGATCTTTTCGATCTCACTGGTCATCTTGTCGACTTCCTTCGCCAGACGCGCTTTTTCCTGATCAAGGTCCATCACCTCGGCCAGCGGCAGAACTACTGTCGCTTCGTCATGAATGATCTGCACGGCACCGGCCAGGCCTTCACCTGATCCGGCTTCGGCAGAGGACAAACGGGCCATGCGGGAAATCTGATCCAGATTGGCATTCAGTCGACGCACGCTTTCATCGCTCGCCTTGTCCAGCAGCAACGGCACCTTGGCACCGGCGGGCACATTCAGTTCGGACCGCACGGCGCGGATCTGGCTGACCAGACGCACAACCCAATCCATCTCGGCTTCAGCTTGCGGATTAACCAGACCCTGATCCAGTTCCGGCCAGGAAGCGCGAATGATCATGCTGTCGCGCTTGTCCGCCATGTGCTGCCACAGCTCTTCCGTGATGTAGGGCATGAACGGATGCAACAGCAACAGGATTTGATCCAGCGCCCACGAACAGGTGGCGCGGGTCTCGGCCTTGGCGGCTTCGTCATTGCCCATCAGGGACGGCTTGATCAGTTCCAGATACCAGTCACAGAACGTGCCCCAGGCCACCTGGTAAATACCGTTGGCGGCTTCGTTGAAACGATAGGAATCAATGCTGTCCGTGACCCTGGCAGAGAGCTTCGCCATCTCGCCAACGATCCATTTGTTGGGGGTTTGGGTGACGGTCGCCGGATCAAAACCCAACACAGGCGCGCATTCGTTCATCTCGCAAAAGCGGGCCGCATTCCACAGCTTGGTGGCAAAGTTGCGATAGCCTTCGATGCGATTTTTTGACAGCTTCACGTCGCGCCCCTGGGCGGCCATGGCCATCAGGGTAAAGCGCAGGGCGTCGGCACCATATTCGTCGATCAGGTCCAGCGGGTCCATGACGTTGCCCTTGGACTTGGACATCTTGGCACCCGTCTCATCCCGCACCAGGGCGTGGATATAAACCGTATGGAACGGCACCTCGCCCATAAAATGAATACCCATCATCATCATCCGGGCAACCCAGAAGAACAGAATATCAAAACCGGTGACCAAAGCGTCGGTCGGGTAATAACGATCAAGCTCAGGTGTTTTTTCCGGCCAGCCAAGGGTCGAGAACGGCCACAAGGCCGACGAAAACCAGGTATCCAGCACGTCTTCATCACGCACGATTTGTGTGGCCTTGCCGTAATGTTTGTCGGCAGCGGCCTGGGCACCATCTTCATCCATGGCGACAAAAATCTCGCCGTCGGGTCCGTACCAGGCCGGGATTTGATGGCCCCACCACAGCTGGCGCGACACGCACCAGGGCTGGATATTGCGCATCCATTCGTAATAGGTCTTGGTCCAGTTCTCGGGCACGATTTTGGTCTTGCCGGTCTCGACCGCTTCGATGGCCGGTTTGGCCAGGGTCTTGGCATCGACATACCACTGGTCCGTCAACCATGGCTCGATGACCACGCCTGAGCGGTCTCCGTAGGGCACGGTATGGGCATGATCTTCAATGGCAGCCATCAGACCAAGTTCTTCAAGGTCGGCAACGATGGCCTTGCGCGCTTCATAGCGATCCATGCCCTGATACTTGGCGGGCACATCACCGGCCTCTTCGCCCGTCACAATATGGGCGACACTATCCAGGATATTGATAACCTCAAGATCGTGGCGCTTGCCAACTTCGTAATCGTTGAAGTCGTGCGCCGGTGTGATCTTCACAGCACCTGAGCCCTGCTCCGGGTCGGCATGTTCATCGGCAACAATGGGAATACGACGCCCGACCAGCGGCAGCACGGCAAACTTGCCAATGATATCGGTGTAGCGCTCATCATCTTTATGAACGGCGACGGCGGTATCGCCCAACATGGTTTCCGGGCGCGTGGTGGCGACAGTAATGAACCGCCCTTCCATGCCTTCAACCGGATATTTGATGTGCCAGAGATGACCGTCCACATCGCGCTGCTCGACCTCAAGATCGGAAATGGCGGTGTGTAATTTAGGGTCCCAGTTCACAAGGCGCTTGTCCTTGTACATCAGGCCCTGTTTGTGCAGCTCGACAAAGACGGTGCGCACAGCATGGCTCAAGCCATCGTCCATGGTGAAGCGTTCACGCGACCAGTCACAGGTGGCACCCAGACGGCGCAACTGCCCGGTGATGGTGCCGCCACTTTCGGCTTTCCAGTCCCAGATTTTCTTGATGAAGTCTTCGCGCCCGAGATCATGACGGCTGATGCCTTGCGCATCGAGCTGGCGTTCAACCACCATCTGCGTCGCAATTCCGGCATGATCGGTGCCGGGCTGCCACAGGGCATCCATGCCGCGCATACGTTTCGACCGGATCAGCACATCCTGCAAGGTATTATTCAGCGCATGCCCCACATGCAACGAACCCGTCACATTGGGCGGCGGAATCACAATCGTATAGGGCTCGGCATTATCACGGCTGCCAATCTGCATGGCCCCGTCATCTTCCCACGCCTTATAATGACGCTCTTCCAGTTCTTTCGGCTGGTAAGTTTTTTCCAGCATAACGCTGCTTCCTTGCTGTTGGCGCCAAAGCCCTTCAAAAGTGCCCGGTTAGCCCGTCAAAACCAAATGTTCATGATGCCCCAGCGCAGAAAAGCCGAGTGTAGGATTGTTTGCCATTCATAAGTCATTAAGGCAAGGATAATTGGCGGGATGAAGGAATTATTTGGGTAAATCTGGGAGCGGATGAGTTATTGTCAAATCTGGTGTTTGGGCATTTTCATCAAGCGGCGACCTGATCATTTTGCATGACTTCGATACCGTCTTTAAATTCAATTCCAGTAATAACTTTCCCGAGGCTGTTGAAGCCGCGTAATCGTCTCCATTT
>JABILA010000014.1 GCA_018654745.1 Alphaproteobacteria bacterium | reverse complement strand
CGGCTTGCCCGGTTTGTCCGAACCGGAAGTGGTGCGCCATTATGTGCGGATCAGCCGCAATAACTATGCGATCGATGCCGGGATCTATCCTCTGGGTTCCTGCACCATGAAGCATAACCCGCGTCTGAACGAAAAAATGGCACGCCTGCCAGGCCTTGCGGATATTCACCCGTTGCAGCCAACCTCAACAGTTCAGGGGGCGCTTGAGCTGATCGACACCCTGGCTCATTGGCTGAAAGTGATAACGGGGATGCCGGCTGTGGCCATGTCGCCAGCCGCCGGTGCTCATGGTGAATTATGTGGATTGATGACCATCCGGGCCGCCCTTGAGGCACGCGGTGAAAAGCGCAGCAGGGTGTTGGTGCCGGAATCTGCCCACGGAACCAATCCGGCCACGGCGAATTTCTGTGGCTACAAGATCCAGTCGATCCCGGCCAATGCATCGGGCCGGGTTGATCTGGCGGCCCTGAAAGCTGCGATCGACGATGATGTCGCTGCGATCATGCTGACCAACCCCAATACCTGTGGCTTGTTCGAAGATGAAGTCATTGAAGTCGCCGAAGCCGTCCATGGTGTCGGTGGTTATTTCTATTGTGACGGTGCCAATCTGAATGCACTGGTAGGCAAGGTCAGGGTCGGTGATCTTGGCGTTGATGCCATGCATATCAACCTGCATAAAACCTTTTCCACGCCCCATGGCGGCGGTGGTCCGGGTGCCGGACCAGTTGTCTTGTCCGACGCCCTGAAGGCCTATGCGCCCGTGCCCTGGGTTGTTAGTGGTGATGATGGGTTTGACCTGCAGGAAGACGCCACCGGGGATGCCGAGGCATCCATCGGGCGGATGAAATCCTTTCACGGTCAGATGGGCATGTTCGTGCGCGCCCTGACCTATATGATGAGCTTTGGCTGTGATGGATTGCCACGCATTGCCGAAGATGCTGTGTTGTCGGCCAACTACGTTCTCGCTCGACTGAAGGATCACATGTCGCCATCCTTTGAAGGCTATTGCATGCACGAAGCTTTGTTCGACGAGCATTTCCTCGACGGCACTGGTGTGACGACACTCGATTTCGCCAAGGCCATGATCGATGAAGGCTTCCACCCCATGACCATCTATTTCCCCCTGGTCGTGCATGGCGCGATGCTGATTGAGCCGACGGAAAGTGAAAGCAAAGCCAGCCTTGATGAATTTATCGAGGCCATGATTGATTTGACAAAATCAGCAAAGGAAGGCGACACCACCCGCTTCACCGAAGCCCCGCTGCTGGCATTCCGTAAACGCCTGGATGAAACCCGCGCTGCCCGGTCACCCGTTTTGCGCTGGCGACCCGAGGTCGAGACGGCGGAGGCAGCAGAATAGGAATTATCCGGGGGCACCACAGGAAACGGAATGCTTTTGCTTTTGGCATCTTGTATATCTCCACCGAATTTAACCGGTGGTGAACATGAACAAACCTGAGCAAAACCTGCCGCAGAGCGCGCAACAAATAGCCCCCCAGATGACGTTGGGCACCTGGGGACTTTTGATCCTGTTATCGCTGTTATGGAGCGGTGCCTTTTTCTTCGGCCAGGTTGCTGTACGTGAAATACCACCCGTGACCGTGGCCCTGGGGCGTGTTGGTATCGCTGCAATTGCACTGATCATATTCGTCTATGCCAGCGGAGACCGCCTGCCCGGTGATTTCAGGCTCTGGCGCATGTTTGCCTTCATGGGCCTCGTTAACAATGTCATTCCCTTCAGCCTGATCCTGTTTGGTCAGACCCAGATCACAAGTGGCCTGGCGTCCATCTTGAATGCAACAACACCGATTTTTACCGTCATACTCGCCCATTTTCTGACAGTAGATGAAAAGTTTTCGGCGCCACGGGTTGCAGGTGTGGGCTGTGGTATTGCCGGGATTGCCGTGATGATGGGATGGGACGCGATGCAAGGGGCCACGGACAACATCGTTGGCCAGGTCGCCGTGTTGGGTGCCGCAATGTCCTATGCTGTCGCAATAATCTTTGGCCGCAGGTTGCGCAGCATCAAACCAACCATTGCCGCCAGCGGCCAACTGACGTCTGCGACCCTGATTTTGCTGCCTGTTGTCCTGATTATTGATCAACCCTGGGCCCTGCCCATGCCTGGATGGGCAGCTATTGGCTCGGTTGTCGCGATAGCAATTGGCAGCACGTCTCTGGCCTATATCATCTATTTCCGGCTTCTGCAGGCCGCAGGATCAACAAATGCCTCTCTGGTCACCTTGTTGATCCCGCCAGGGGCGATCCTGCTGGGCGTAGTGTTCCTGGGCGAGACCCTCCAGCTTACTCAGGTGTTGGGCATGGCGATTGTTGGCCTTGGGCTGATCATTATTGACGGCAGGTTGTTTCGCCGCTCGTCGTAATTCAGTGCTTGATCAAGCCCGGTGAATACGGGCCTGAAAACAATTGTTGGTGGCGGATCGGATATCAACAAAGGCGACATCCGGGTTTTTCAGAATGTGCTCGCTGACAGCGCGGATCTGGTCGGGAGAAACCAGCTGACCTGTGCCGTATTTAATCCACTCCTGGATTGTGTAGCCTTTCAACAAAACCTGCTCGCGAGAGGATAAATATTCTGGTTGTGACCGGGTTTCCGCATGGCGTTCGCATTCCTCAGCACACAAAAATATCGGCCCGCATTCGGCATAGGGCTGCAATTTATTGAAAGGTCGCAAGGCAAGGATCAACATGGGAATGCCTTGCGGAATGTCCTTCAGGCAATGGCGGCATGGGTTCCCGCCGCCATCGGATATGCTGCGTTCCGCAGGCTGACCATTGGCATCCAGTCCGCCTCTTTGCAAGACGCGCACCTGATCTGTTGGCAGGGCATGAAAGTGGATCGACATTTGAATTGCTCCCTCAGTTTGAATTGAACTGAGAAAGTAGCGACCTGGCGAGATAGGCGACACCCGGTTCCTGCGGTGGTGCGTAATTCTGGACACCTTGCCGTAAAAACTTCGTCACCCCGCACTTGATGCGGGGTCCATGCCTACACCGACAGGCATCTTTTTCCTTTTACGCGTAGACCCCGCATCAAGTGCGGGGTGACGGTGTGAGAGGGTGAAAGACTGATCCCTGGTGAAAGAAGTACCAATTGGATTGTTTTACGTGCATGGCCCAACAAAAAACCCCCGCCAAATTAATGACGGGGGTTTTTTGATCGGAATGTCGAAGAGTTGCTAGTGCAGCTTGCCTTCAATATCGCCGATGCTTTCGTTGATCAGGCTGGCGGCTTTGGCTTCATCGATATTTTCCTTGATCAGGCTGCCAGCGGCCTTGATGGCGACATCAATGGCTGTGTTGCGGACTTCCTGGACCACCTGGGTTTCGGCCTGGGTGATCTTTTCAAGGGCCATTTCGGTGCGGCGCTTGATTTCTGCTTCCAGAGCAACTTCGGCATCTGCTGCCAGACGCTCTGCTTCGACTTTGGCCTGGGCGACAATGTCGTCGGCTTCGGCCAGGGCGTCGCGTTGCTTGCGCTGGTAGCTGGCCAACAGGGCCTGGGCTTCTTCGCGCAAGGCAGCAGCATCATCCAGTTCCTTTGAAATGCCCGCAGCGCGGCCATCAAGGGCGTCGGTGATTTTGCTGGAAACCTTCCACAGCATGAAAGCTGCAAAAATGACAAAGGCAACGGCAACCCAAAAAGCTGGATCTTCCATCAAATGAGCCATATCAGTTGCCCTCCGTCATCGAACCGGCAACCGCAGCTTCAATAGCTGCATCGTCGAGATCGACACCAATCAGGCGAGACGCTACCGTTTTGGCGGTGTCTGACGCGACGGTACGAATATGGCCAACGGCCTCTTCGCGGGCGGCAGCAATTCGGGCATCCGCTTCAGCAAGCTGGCCAGCCAGCTTGGCTTCGACTTCGCCACGTTTGGCTTCCGCCTTGGTGTTCATTTCGTCCCGTGCAGCCTGAGCCGTGTTGTGGGCCGAGGCCCGGGCTTCCGCCAGCGCGGTTTCGTAAGCCTTGATCGCATCATCGGCTTCCCCGCGAAGGCTTTCGGCCTTCTCAAGGTCACTGGTAACGCGTTCCTGGCGTGCTTCCAGAACTTCACCAATGCGAGGCAACGCGACTTTCGACATCACAAAAAACAATGCGACGAAGGAAATCACCAGCCAGACAAGCTGTGGCGAAAAATCTGCAATAATTAGTTGAGGCATCGGCTTCAACCCTGGTTCTTGCGTGATGGCACGCCTTTAAGGGCGGGCCTGTCACTGGATATTTGTATCGTCTGCAGACAAACGGACCATCTTGAAACCAGGATGGGCCGATTTGTACCGTCCGATCTGTTTACCGTTGAATTGCGCCCGACAATAAATGCCAGGCGCAGATCAAATTCCTAGGCAAACAGGATCAGGAAGGCAATCAGCAGAGCGAAAAGTGCGATAGCTTCTGTGAGCGCAAAGCCCAGCATAACGTTACCGAACATTTTCGGTGCAGCAGCAGGGTTGCGAATGCCGGCAGAAATATATGCAGCAAAGATGCTACCAATACCAACACCAACGCCGGCGAGACCGATTGTGGCGAGACCCGCACCGATTTGCTTAGCGGCTTCCAGTTCCATTTCCATGGTTCCTTTTGATTAGATTAGAAAGTTAAGTTTAACGAGAAATTCTTTATGCCAGAAAGTATATCCTAGTGATGCAAGTGAATGGCATCATTCAGATAAAGACACGTCAGAACGGTGAATACATATGCCTGAAGGAAGGCAACGATAAGTTCGAGGCCGTAAAGGGCGACGATGGCAACCAGCGGGAAAACGCCGAACATGCCAAGGGCAACCACAAAACCACCAAATACCTTCAACAGCGTGTGTCCGGCCATCATGTTGGCGAACAGTCGCAGTGCCAGTGACACCGGGCGCGTGAGGTAGGAAATCAATTCAATCGGCACCAGCAAAAGCAGCAAGACAGCTGGCACACCGGAAGGCACAAACAGGCTCAGAAATTTTCCCTTGTGGCGAATGATGCCGATCAGCGTCACGCCAAGAAAAACCACAATGGCCATGCCAAAGGTAACGATGATGTGGCTGGTCGACGTGAAGGAATAAGGGATCAGGCCCAGCATGTTGGAAAACAGGATGAACATGAACAAGGAGAAAACGAAGGGAAAGAACTTGCGGCCTTCGGAGCCGACATTTTCACGCAACATGTTGGCAATAAACTCATAACTGAGTTCAGCCACCGACTGCCAGCGACCTGGTACCATGGCGCGACCGCGCATGCTCAGGGTCAGCATCAGGGTGATGGCGACAATGGTGATGATCATCCACAAAGATGAGTTAGTGAAAGACGCATCAACCCCGGCAATGTCGATATCGACAAAGCGTTTGATTTCAAACTGCGCCAGCGGGCTGTGTTTTTCAGCAGACACCCCGGTTACTCCTCGGTTCGGGAAGAAACTTCCCTTTATCAAATTCAGGAACATATAGTTCCCGGCTCAATCAATTTCAGGAACTTGTCGTTCCCGGTTCAATCTTTATCTCTCAATCTTCGGGCGGTTTCGCCGGGTCTTGCTGATCCGAAGGTATCCCTTCATGGAGATCAGCATTCAGGCGCATCGCCGTTCGATACGTATTTCTCAAGCCAATGCCGCAACCAACAAGCAACATTGCCAACATCACCCAGGGCCGGGTTCCCAGCCAGTCGTCCAGAAACCAGCCAATGCCACCGCTGACCAGCAAAGCCGAGATCATCTCGACGGCAATGCGCATGGCAGCACCAGCACCCGGTTTTTCCGGCGCCGTAGCCGTTTCCCGGGTTACCCGCTCATCTTCCCTGGACCGCGCCGCGCGCAAGCGGGCATCGATATCCTGAAAAGACGTTTTCGGGTCCTCTTCGGTCATTCATTTCGCCCGATGAGGGGGCCTGAAAACACCAGCTTTTCAGCCAGTTCAGACCCAATTGGTAAGTTCGACCGGTGACTTGCCGCAATAACAAACCGTCCGGAGGTGATGGTCGTTTGGTTCTTGTCGCCCAAAACCGCAGAAAAGTGACAGAAATCCGGCGATTTGTAGCTGTAAAACCGCGTGCACAATAGGGATTGCCCCGGAAACTGTCAACCCTCAATGAAAAAGAGTTAAGTTATTGAAAAATAACACTTATCAGGGCGGAAATCAGGCTTGAACGGACTCTTGCGGTGCCCGGCTTGACCAGAAGCTTTTAAACTTTTGGCTTGAAAACGTGGATACCCGTGTCAAGCACGGGCATGACACCATTTTGAGTGCTATTCTATCAATCGTCGTGCCCGGACTTGATCCGGGTACCCACGACTTTGAAGATGTTTGGTTGAGAGCGGATTCGCATGATGAAAATTGGGTGGGTTTATATAATTACCAATCGTCCAAACGGTGTTCTCTATGTTGGGGTTACAAGTGGAATTAATCGACGCGCGTGGGAGCATCGTACTGGCGCAGTTGACGGTTTTAGCAAAAAACACGACTTGAAGCGTCTGGTATTTGTCGAACAACATGATGACATCAAGTTGGCCATCCAGCGTGAGAAGAATATCAAAGGATGGTCGCGTGTCTGGAAGGTGCGGCTGATCCACGGTGTAAATCCTCATTGGGAAGATCTATACGATCAACTCGGTTGAAGACGTGGATGCCCGGGTCAAGCCCGGGCATGACGATATAGGTGAGGTTGTGCCTCTATAACCCCGCCATGCGCGGGCTTGACCCGCGTACCCACGACTTTCCAGAGGATAATCCGTAGTACCGCAGCCCGTAGGACTAACTCAGGTTAAGGCTTAAAGGCCTTAAGCTGACTCTCTGATCACCTCGGCCTGGGCGAGATCGACGGAGACGAGTTGGCTGACGCCGCGTTCACCCATGGTGACGCCGAACAGGCGCTCCATGGCGGCCATGGAGACAGGGTTGTGGGTGATGATCAGGAAACGGGTACCGGAACTTGCGGAAATTTCGTTGACCAGTTTCACAAAGCGTTCAACGTTTGAATCATCCAGCGGGGCGTCAACCTCATCCAGCACACAGATCGGGGCCGGGTTGGTCAGGAAGACGGCAAACAACAACGATGTTGCCGTCAGGGCCTGTTCACCACCGGACAGCAGCGACATGTTCTGCATGCGTTTGCCGGGAGGGCTGGCCATGATTTCAAGACCGGCTTCCAGCGGATCGTCGGATTCTGTCAGTGCCAGATGGGCCTGGCCACCGCCAAACAATTGCACAAACAGTTCACGGAAATGGGTATCGACTTCCTTGAAGGCTGCCAACAAACGTTCGCGGCCCTCGCGATTGAGGCTGGAGATGCCCTGGCGCAAACGGGCAATGGCTTCTTCCAGATCGGCGCGTTCAGCAACCATGGTCTGGATTTGTTCGGTTAGTTCTGCGGCTTCGGCTTCGGCCCGTAAGTTGACCGGACCCATATTGTCGCGTTCCCGCTTCAGGCGTTCGAGGCGATTATCGATGGCATCGCGTTGCGGCAGTTCCTCGCCTTCTTTCAGATCGACGATCTCCAGCACCTTGTCGGGCATGCAGTCCAGAATTTCGCGCATGCGGGTGACAATTTCCTGGATGGACTGGGCCGCCTGGGCCACCCGGGCCTCGATCCGCACCCGGTCTTCACGGGCAGCGGCCAGGGCATTGGCGGCTTCGCGCAGTTCTTTTTCACAATCCGACAGGGCTGTTTCAGTTGTCGCCAGGGCATCCGCTGCTTCGTTACGGGCTTCTTCCGAGGTTTCGATCTGGCTCAGCAGGGCCTCACGACGCTCGGCGATTTCTTCCGGTATGGCGCGCGCTGTTTCCAGCTCCTCTGTTACTTCTTCCCGGCGTGCCGTCAGTTGCTCTATCTGGCTATGGGCAGAGGTTTTGCGACTGGTCCAGGACTGGCGTTCGTTATCAATGGCTTGCAGGCGCTGGGCACGGCCACGGGCCTGAGCCAGTAAACTGTCACGGGCTCCAACTGCTTCGCCGTGATCCCGGCGCAGTGTTCCAACCTGTTCCCTGAGAGCTGCAACGGCTTCGCGGGCAGCTTCCATGGGTGGCATGGCTTCAAGGGATTCCTGCGCTTCTGTCACCGCGGCAGCAGCCTCGGTCACATCTGTCTGGGCTTCTTCCAGGGTTTCGTTCAAGGCTGTCAGGCGGGATTCCCGGCTGGCACGTGCTTCGACGGCACGGGCATGGGTTTCCTGCATGCGATGCACCAGCGCATCGGCGTTGCGTGCGGCTTCGCGGCTGGCTTGCTCGGCTTCGGTTGCCTGTCTGGCCGCGGCAGAAGCGGTCTCAAACAGATCACGAGCATCGCCTACTTTTTCTTCCAGTTCAGCGCGGGTACGGCCCAGATCTTCCAGGCGATTTCGCTGGGCCAGACGTTGGGCCGCGGTCGTCGGTGCGCCGGATGTGGCGGTATATCCATCCCAGCGCCACAAGCCGCCATCACGACTCACCAGGCGCTGGCCCTGTACCAGACGACCGAGTAAACGGTTGCCGTCTTCATCGCTGGTGACAATGCCGATCTGGCTCAGACGTCGAACCAAAGCAGGCGGGCCGGTAACATAATTACTTAAAGGCTCACAACCATCGGGCAGGGCACTGACATTTTCATAGGCGTGCATTTCCCGCCAGTAAACCGGGGCGCCTTCGTCTGTCGGTACATCCAGATCATCGCCAAAAGCGGCGCCCAGGGCAGCTTCGTATCCGGCTTCAACCGTGATCGCGTCAATAACCGGCGGCCACAGGTCCTCGTCTTCCACGGAGAGCAGACGACGCAGCGCGGATTCTTCACCCCCGATGCGGCCAAGGTCCTTTTCCATGGTCTGCAGGACTTCGCGGCGCTCGTTCTCAACCAGTTGCGCATCGGCCCGCGCCATCTCGGCATTCTCTGTCGCCTCGTGGGCTTCTACGGCCCGTTGCGCGGCTTCTTCAATGGCACCATCGGCAATTTCTGGCTCACCCTCTGCCTCGGCAGCAGCAACCAGCCTGTCCCGTTCACTTGTGACCTGCTCGTGGCGTTGTTGCAGACGGGCCAGACGGCGTTGCACATTTTCGATTTCGTTGCGCAAGCCGTTGCGCTGGGCATCTTCTTGCGCCACACGATGACTGGCTTCGTCCAGCTCACCCTCGCGGGTGGTCAGCACATCGCGAGTGGCCTCAACTTTTTCTTCGGCAGCCTCCCCGTTTTCGACTTCGCCTTCGCGTGCCAGTTCCAGTTCCTGATGTTCTTCGTTCAGACGCGCAACATTGCGATCGGCGTCCTGGCCGTGTTCTTCTTCACGGCTGAGGTCAGCGGCGATCTGGGTCAGGCGGTTTTCCAGTTGCGTCTGGATTTCCCGGGCCCGGCGTTCTTCCGCTTCAAGTCCGTCGCGGGCAGCGGTCAGACGATGCAGGGCAGCGGCGCATTCAGCTTCAGCCTGGCGCAGCGGCGGCAGCTTTTCGGCGATCTGGTTTTGGGTGGTCGTGGCAACCGCGTTGACACGTGTCAGATCAGCGACTTTGGTCTCGGAGAGTTTCAGATCTTCGGCGGCTTTTTCGGAGGCAGAGTTGGCATCAACATAACGAATATGAAGTGCTGTGGCCTCGGCCTTGCGAATGTGGTCGGAAATATTTCGATAGCGCGACGCCTGTCGGGCCTGGCGTTTAAGGCTGCCAAGCTGGCCTTCCATGGCCTGAACGACATCTTCCAGACGTTCCATGTTGGCCTCGGCGGCACGCAGGCGCAGTTCGGCTTCGTGACGACGTGAATGCAGGCCGGTGATCCCGGCGGCTTCTTCCAGCACGTGTCGGCGCTGAATGGGTTTGGCGTTGATCAGGGCACCGATCTGACCCTGGCTGACCAGGGCCGTTGAATGGGCACCAGTGGCAAGATCGGCAAACAGCAATTGCACGTCCTTGGCCCGGACTTCATGTCCGTTGATCAGATAAGTCGATCCGGATTCGCGCTGGATGCGGCGCGTAACTTCGATTTCGTCCGCTTCGTTATAGGCAGCCGGTGCCTGGCGTTCGGAATTATCCAGCGACAAGGTCACTTCGGCCAGATTGCGAGCCGGGCGGGTTGTGGTGCCGTTGAAAATAACGTCATCCATGCCAGAGCCGCGCATCTTCTTGGCCGAAGTTTCGCCCATCACCCAACGCAGGGCTTCAATCAGATTGGATTTGCCGCAGCCGTTGGGGCCGACAACACCGGTCATGCCGGGCTCGATCATCAGCTCGGTGGGATCAACAAAAGATTTAAAGCCCGAAAGCTTCAGCCGCGTAAATTGCACCGTGTATTCCTGTCTATTGAAGTCTTTTTGTAATTATTATTGGGGCAAGCCGCCCGTCAGTTATTCGCTGACGACTTGCCCGATACGCTTTTACAATCCGTTACTTGAGCAAAGGATCAACCACCTTTGAGAAGGCTGCCAGATCCAGGCTGCCGGCATAGGTTTTGCCATCAATAATGAAAGAAGGTGTCGATTCGATCTTGTGGTTGTCCGTCCCGTCCTTGCGTGTTTTCAAAATGCCATCGCCAAGTTTTTTGTCGGCCAGGCAGCCATCAAATGTGGAAATGCTCACGCCACCCATTTGACCCAGTTTGGCCAGTGCAGTCTTCTGGTCCTTTGCCCGGGCCCAGTTCGACTGTTGGGTGAAAAGGATTTTGATATAGGGGAAAAAACGATCAGCGCCGGAGCAACGCGCCAGAATTGAAGCCTGATAAGCTGCCCGATCAAGGGGGAATTCACGGAACACCAGGCGGACCTTGCCGGTATCAATGTATTTCTTTTTGATCTCAGGCAGATAGGCGTTATGGAACTTCGCACAATGCGGGCACGTCATTGACGCATATTCAATCACTGTGACAGGTGCCTTGGGATCACCCATGGCCATATCCTGATCCGCAGGCAGGGGGCCGCCTTCTGCCAGGGCAGAACCGGGTGTCAAACCAACAAGTACCGTCAAAAAAGCAGCCGCAAGAGCCGCAAACACGCCATTTTTCACAGATTTCATCTTTCTTCGCCCTGTCTCGACAGGGGTCTTATATACATCAAGTTGCGTCAAAGTGACCTCCAGCCACAATATCTTGTGGGATTTTATGGATTCCAATGTGACTCCACAAGCAAATAGAGTCGATTCTTTTAGGTGTTTGTCGAATAGCCATCCGACCGCCGTGCAAGCCTCTGGATTCATTAGATTCTTCCAGAAATTATGCCAAGCGATGGTAAGAAAAGCCGTTGAATGCGACCAAATTATGACCGTTTTTTAGGGTTCGCCGCCGCGATGCTGCGACCAAACCGCGCAAGGGCGTCACGCAAGGCCGGATCTTTGGTCTCTTCAACCTCGGCGTCAATGGAGCGAACCTCTTCCGTGCCCAATTCCCGAGGGGGTTCTTTTTTATGGGCATCGGTTACGGGCAGGGGGGCCTGGATCAGTTTCAGGCGGGCCACTGCGGCATAGCCAAAAAACCGGTTGATCCGCTGGATTATTTGCGGTTCTTCATGTTGCATCGCCAGCGCCGCCGCCCCGCCGACGCGCACTTGTAATGTGCCGGCGCGTCTTTCGCTGCGCGGAAAACTGAGTTTCTCGGGGCTGGTATCCTGCGCCAGGTCATTGCCAACGATATCGCGCCAGCGGGTGATAATCTCGCCCTGCATAAAGCCGCGCTTTTGCATGGTATCGCGCGTAACGCCTGGCATGATCGAGCCAATATTGCGTATTTTACCCCAGCGCCGGGTGGCGGGAGCTTTCTTTTTCGCTTGTGGCTTTTTCCCGGACGGGTCGTCTGACATGCTGCACTTCACATCGATATGGATATTCAGGACTCTTAACAGACTAGATGGCAAATTCACAACACGATTTTGCACCACTTGCTGCCTTGCTGACATGGTACGACAAATCGGCCCGTGTTTTGCCCTGGCGTGCCCGGCCCGGACGCCGGTCAGACCCCTACCATGTCTGGTTGTCAGAAATCATGTTGCAACAAACGACCGTCGCCACCGTAGGTCCCTATTTTGCAAAATTCCTGAAACGCTGGCCCACGGTCGAGGCGTTGGCTGCCGCAGATCTGGATCAGGTTTTGGCCAACTGGGCAGGTCTTGGTTATTACGCCCGCGCCCGAAATTTGCACAAATGTGCCGTTGTAGTAGCGGCCAGGGGTGGTGATTTCCCGCGAACCGAAACAGAACTTCAGGAACTGCCGGGCATTGGCCCCTACACAGCCGCGGCCATCGGGGCCATCGCCTTTGATCTGGCGCTGGTACCGGTTGATGGCAATATCGAACGGGTGACGGCGCGCTACCTGGCCGTGACCGGTGCAATGCCCGGGGTCAAACCCGAACTGCGGGACAAGGCACAGTTTTTCAAATCAGATAAACGACCCGGCGATGTGGCCCAGGCCCTGATGGACCTCGGTGCTACCATCTGCACCCCGCGCAATCCGGATTGTGAAAGATGTCCAATACATGTCGGTTGCAAGGCACAAAGTCAGGGCATTGCCGCAGACCTGCCCAAACGGGCCGCCAAAAAACCAAGGCCGGTCCGTTATGCCACGATGTTCTGGCTGACGCGCGTGGACGGCAAGGTGTTGCTGCAAAAGCGGCCGGAAAAAGGACTGCTTGGCAGTATGCTGGGCCTGCCAACGACAGATTGGACTGAGGAAGAGGACAACGCGCCAGAAAGTTGCGCCCCGGCAAAATCAAAGTGGCAGGCTGTGCCGGAAACCGTCGGCCATACCTTCACGCACTTTCATCTTGAAGTCAGTGTTCTGACGGGCAAGACCTCAAGAAAAGAAAAAGCTGGCGAGATCTGGCTGCTGCATGAGGACTTCAAGAACCACGCCGTGCCGACCCTGTTTCGCAAAGTAGCAAAGCATGTGGTGGGGCGTAAGGGCTGAGGCACTGAAAGGCGCTGTCCCCCCCACCCTGTCCCTCCCCCACGAGGAGGGAGGGAACTCACATTGCAATTTCGCCCGAACTAAAAAGCCCTCCCCCTTGATGGGGGAGGGTTGGGTGGGGGTGACTAAATCTCAAAATTTCGAAGCCGCGCTATCCGCCTGCGATGCCTTGCGTGTTCACGTACAATGAATAAAGCGACTGGCTTGAGGCCATGAACAAACGGTTGCGTTTGGTGCCGCCGAAGCAGACGTTGGCGCAGCGTTCGGGTAAGGCGATGCGACCGATTTTGGTGCCGTCGGGTGCGAAGACCAGAACACCATCCAGTTCTTCCGATCCCATGCCCCAGCCACACCAGAGGTTGCCGTCGATATCGCTGCGCATGCCGTCCGGTGTGCCGCCGGGGCCAGCGTCGATATGAACGCGCATGTTGGAAAGCTCGCGACCGTTGTCAGAGACATCATAGGCCAGGATTTTGCGGTTAGGCTCACCGCGCGAATCGACCAGGTAAAGGATTTTTTCGTCGGGTGAAAAGCACAGGCCGTTGGGGCCTTTGGCGTCGGTAGAAACAATTGACGCGTCACCGCTTTCACCGTCTATGCGATAGACGGCCTGTTCGACTTCTGAGTCTGCCTTGTGACCTTCGTAATTTCCGAGAATGCCAAAGACCGGGTCCGTGAACCAGATTGATCCGTCTGATTTCACAATGACATCATTGGGGGAATTCAGGGGCTTGCCCTGCCAGTTGTCCATCAAAACGGTGATGGTGCCGTCATGTTCTGTTCTGGTCACTCGTCGGCCACCATGTTCGCATGATACCAGACGGCCCTGGCGGTCGCGGGTGGCACCGTTGGCGAAGTTGGACGGTTTACGATAAATGCTGACCGTGCCGGTTTCTTCTTCCCATTTCAGAATGCGATTGTTGGGAATGTCACTCCATAACAAATAGCGACCATCACCGAACCAGACCGGGCCTTCCGACCAGCGGCAACCCGTATGCAATCGCTCCACCGCGGCGCTGAACACACGGTATTGTTCAAACCGTGGATCCAGTGTTTCAATTGCCGGATCAGGATAGCGCGGATGCGCGCGCCAGCCTGAGGTGGTGGGCTGATCTGACATCAGATCAATTCAATTCGGCCCGCATTTTTTCGCGCAGTAGGTTGATGGGACGCAAGTCACCGCCTTCTACTTCAAAGTGCCAGAAATCCCAGCCATTGCAGGCAGCTGCACCTTGTAAATGAGCACCGACCTGATGGATGGACCCGGTCAACTGTTCAGAGACAAGTGAGCCATCAACCCGAACCGTCGCCATATAGCGTTTGCGCAAGTCATAAAGTCGATCACCAGGGCTGAGCAATCCGTCTTCGACGACGCGGCCAAACGGAATGCGCGGCAGCTTGCGTTTTGACGGTGTGACATTCAGCGAGTCCTTGTCGAGCGGGATAACCCGTGACAGGCGTTTTTTGGCGATGGGGATATATTTCTTTTCGCGCTCGATGCCGATAAACCGGCGGCCCAGTTTCTTGGCCATGGCAGCCGTTGTACCAGAGCCAGAAAACGGGTCCAGTACCACATCGCCCGGATTGGTCGAGGCCAGTAATACGCGGTGCAACAAGGCTTCGGGCTTTTGGGTGGCGTGGGCCTTGTCGCCGTTTTCGTCCTTGATACGTTCCGCCCCGTTGCAAATTGGCAGCAACCAGTCAGAGCGCATTTGCAAATCTTCGTTCAGAGACTTCATGGCGTCATAGTTAAAGGTGTAGCCCTTGTGCTTTTCGCCCTTGGAGCACCAGATCATGGTCTCGTGGGCATTGGTAAAGCGGCGACCCCGGAAATTAGGCATGGGGTTGGTTTTCAGCCAGATCACATCATTCAGCATCCAGTAGCCCAGATCCTGCAAGGTCGTGCCGACCCGGAAGATGTTGTGATAGGAGCCAATAACCCAAAGCGTGCCGGTATCTTTAAGGATACGTTTGGCGGCTTTCAGCCAGTCCTTGGAGAATTTGTCGTAAACCGCATAGCTGGAAAACTGATCCCAGTCGTCGTCAACGGCGTCAACCTTGCTGTTGTTGGGCCGCAACAGATCACCCGCCAACTGAAGATTGTAGGGGGGATCAGCGAATATAACGTCGACCGACTTCTCCGGCAGACTGTTCATGACCTCGATGCAGTCACCATTGATGATCTGATCAAGCGGAAGTTCATTTTCTATGCTCATGGCGCTGCACAATGATTCAACTTGTGTATAACGTCAAGAGTCTTAATGATTCCAGATAGTTACGAAATTTTAATAAGTTTTTGGATTGGGGCAAATGATGTGCGATGGTGAACTGTAACCCCTAGATGTTGCAATGCTTGCTGGTGTTCCGCCGTGCCATAGCCCTGATTTTTTTTCCATCCATAGCCTGGAAACTGCAAATCAAGCGCCCCCATGAGGCGATCACGTGTCACTTTTGCCACGATGGACGCAGCTGCTATGGACAGGGATTTACCATCGCCTTTGATAATTGTTTCAGCCCCACAGGGTAGATCAGGGGGCAGGCGATTGCCGTCAATCAAGGCGAAATCCGGGCCTTGCTGGTCACAGTCAAACAAACCCCGCAAGGCCCGGCGCATGGCCAGCATGGTGGCGCCGAGGATATTCAGCTCGTCAATCTCGGCGACGGACGCCATGCCAACAGCAGCACGGGCGCTGGCCAGAATGGGGTCATATAACGCCTCACGTCTTTTGGCGCTGAGTTTCTTGGAATCGTTCATGCCTGGCGGAATGTCATCCTGATCCAGAATGACAGCAGCTGCGACCACCGGTCCGGCCCAGGGACCACGTCCGGCCTCATCGACCCCGGCGACCAGACCGCTATGCGCCTGTTCAAATGCCAGGTTTGGCAAGTCTTGCAGTTTGCCTTTTAACCGGGCTGCCATTCGGGTGCTGCCATTTCAAAGCCTGCAAATTCAAAGGCCGGGCTGACGGTACAACCCACCAGGGTCCAGTCGCCAGATGATACAGCACTTTGCCAGGCCTGCTCAGGGACAATGATTTGCGGGTCATGACCTGCCGACAAGTCAGGTCCCAACAGATGGGTAATGTTTGAAACGCCATCTTCGCTGATGGAAAGTCTGAGCGGGTCGCCAGCGTAGTAGTGCCAGATTTCTGTGGCATCTACCCGGTGCCAGTGAGATCGTTCTCCCGCCGTCAACAGATAATAGATTGCGGTGCCGGTTCCCCGGCTGGATTTTGACGCGTCCCGCCAGGTTTCGGCAAAATGTCCACCTTCGGGATGAGGGGCCAGGCCAAGGCGTTCGATTATAGCGCGGGCTTTGGCAGGCAAATCGCTCATGTGATCAAAAATTATCCTTGCGGGTACGGACTTCGGCGAAGACCGAGACAGGGTCCGACCCCGGCATCCCCACCGCAATTTGCAAGGCTTCCTGATCTGCACGCACAAACGGGTTTGTGGCCAGCTCATCACCCATGGTCGATGGAACTGTGGGTTTTCCCTCAGCGCGCAAGGCCCGGATTTGATTACCGCGACTGACCAGGGTCGAGTTGGCAGGCTCGACGCTCAGGGCGAAATTCAGGTTGGCTTCGGTATATTCGTGGGCGCAATAGATTTTTGTCGCTGCGGGCAGGCCCCGCAGTTTGTCGAGAGACGTCCACATTTGTTCGTGGGTGCCTTCAAAGACCCGGCCACAGCCGAGAGCGAAAAGGGTATCGCCGCAGAACAGGGTATCCGAATCTTCAAACCAGTAGGCATTATGACCGGCAGTGTGTCCCGGCACGTCATAGACTTTTGCTACGGAATTACCGAGGGAAAATGTATCGCCGTCACCGACGGCCTGGTCGATGCCTGGAATGCGTTGTTGCTCAAGCCGGGGGCCAACGATCTGGCAGCCGTATTTTTCTTTCAGTTCCAGATTGGCACCAGTGTGATCACCATGGTGATGCGTGTTGATGATCCAGTCCAGGGTCCAGCCGCGTTTCTCCAGTTCAGCGATAACCGGGCCGCCGACGGCAGGGTCGACAACACCGCAGGTGCCGCTTTCTTCATCACGGGCGAGATAGACATAATTATCTGACAGAACGGGTATCTGAACGACGTCGATATGAGCCACGTGGGAACTCCCTGTATAAATAATGAACGGATTTTATAGCATGTCTGGCGGTGCTGCCAATCAGGTTCATTCCCAAGTGGTTACTTTCAATGATAAACTTTTGCCATGCGTCCTGATGTTATCGATCTCGCCCATTTTTATGCCAGTCACCTCGGACAGGTGGCGCAGCGCATTATTCGCCGTCGTGTGCGTGCCGCCTGGCCTGACGTCAAGGGCTTGCGGGTGCTTGGTATTGGCTATGCAACGCCTTATCTGCTGCCGTTTCGCGAAGAATCAGAACGGACACTGGCCGTCATGCCGGCAACCCAGGGCGTTGTGCACTGGCCACGCGATGGTGCAAACCTGGTGGTATTGTCAGAAGAGCGGGAATTGCCCTTTCCGGATGAATCGGTGGATCGTGTGCTGCTTGTTCACGAAGTCGAGAACGCTGAGCAAATTGGCCCCTTGTTGGAAGAAATCTGGCGTATTCTGACTCCACCTGGCCGCTTGTTGGTGGTGGTGCCCAACCGCCGGGGAATATGGGCACGGTTTGAATCGACGCCTTTTGGACACGGACGGCCGTGGTCGCCGCCCCAGCTGACGCGATTATTGCGCGAAGCAGACTTTTCTCCGGCAATTGTCGAACCGGCCTTGTTTGTACCGCCGGGCCGGTGGCGGGTTGTTTTGCGCGCGGCCCAGTTGTTTGAGCGTATGGGCAGGCGCTGGGGACTGGGGCTGGCCGGTGTTCTGATCGTCGAGGCCGGAAAACAGGTCTATGCCATTACCCCGCAGAGCCAGCCACGCAAGCTGAAAAAAGCCAGAGCGGCCAGACGACCACTGCAGGGTGGCGTCACAACGACAACGATATCAAAGAAAACAAGCTCCCTGTTTTCTGCAAAAATCAGGCAAGATAAACAGGGTTGATTTGGTGGCTCCTGACATTTGTCAATTGATCCACTGATCTTTAGCCGTATTCCAGGGCATCGAAAAAGGCAATAAAGTCAATGTTTACCTTGTCTTTCGGGGGGATTCAGGACTACTACTATCCGCCTCGCGAAATAATCGCCTGAATAGAAACAAAAGCCGACAAAATAACATGAGCCCCAAGTCCGTTAGCCTCGACAAATTGCGCAAGCAAATTGATGACATCGACAATCAGTTGCTGGATCTTTTGATGCAGCGGACGGATGTCGTTGAACAGGTCGGTGTGGCTAAACGCCAGGATGCTGACGCGACGGATTTATCGGGCTCGCTGAATATGCGCCCGGACCGTGAAGCCCGTTTGCTGCGCCGATTGCTGGACCGGCACGATGGTCGCCTGCCCGAAGTTGTGGTGGCGCGGATCTGGCGCGAAATGATTTCAGCTTTCACGTTGCTGCAAGGCCCCTTGAAGGTGGCGGTTTGCGCACCGGAAAAATCGGTTGGTTATTGGGATTTGTCGCGTATGCAGTTTGGCTCTGCCACGCCCATGACCCTGCATCGCAGTCAGGGTGTTGTTCTACGCGCGGTTTCCGAAGGCGATGGGACCGTTGGTGTCCTGCCCTTGCCACAAGACGGCGAAGACGATCCCTGGTGGTCGCATCTCGCGGTTGATACTGAAAATGTACCCCGTGTTATTGCAAGACTGCCCTTTGTTCAGGATCGAAGTGCCTGGTTCGAAGGCATGGGCGCCCTGGCGCTGGCGCCGATTGATCACGCCGACAGCGGTGATGATATCTCCCTGATTGTGATCGCTGCTGACCCACAGATCAGCCGGGCACGGCTGCATCGTGAAATGAAAGCTGCCGGATTTACCGGCCGGATTATTTCAGCCGTTGGCAAAGGTGGAGATCATGCGGAGTGGCTGCATCTCGTCGAAGTGGACGGTTATCTCGCCCCCAAAGACAAACGCCTGAGTGGCTTTATCAAAGCCTGCGATGGTGATGTCGAACGGGTTGTCCGGATCGGCGGATATGCAGTTCCGGTTCGTATCGGAGAAGAGGAACAAGGTTCCTGAGTTGCATCAAGCCAGAATTAGATCTCAATATTGATCATGATAAACAAAGAAGTGGACCAAGCCGATGAGCGGACCTGAACCGCGCCCGGGTATCCTGCAAGCCCCGGCCTATGTTGGTGGTGCCTCAAAAGCTGAAGGCGCTAACCGAAGCATCAAACTTTCTTCCAACGAATGCGCCCTTGGCTGTAGTGATAAAGCCATAGCTGCCTATCAGTCTGTGGCAACCGACCTGCATCGCTATCCGGATGGTGGTGCCACGGAATTGCGTGAAGCCCTGGCCGCCCGTCACAATCTGGAGATGGATCGCATCGTTTGCGGCGATGGTTCGGACGAAGTTCTTTATATGCTGACACGGGCCTATGCCGGTCAGGACGAAGAAGTATTATTCCACCAGCACGGTTTTGTGGTTTATCGCCTGGCCTCACTGGGAGCGGGTGCGACACCGACAACGGCACCCGAAGTTGATTGCCGGGCCGATGTTGATGCCATGCTGGCAGCGGTCACTGACAAGACCCGGATTGTGTTTTTGACCAATCCAGGGGCTGTCGGCACGTATGTCACCGAAGAAGAAGTACGTCGCCTGCATGCCGGTTTGCGGGATGACATTCTTCTGGTCATCGACGAAGCCTATGCCGAATATGTCACAGCGGACGATTTCACATCTTCGATTGATCTTGCGCGTGAGAATGAAAATATCGTGATCACACGCACGTTCTCGAAAGCCTATGGTTTGGCCGCTGTGCGTCTTGGCTGGTGTTATGCCCCGGCCCAGGTCGCCGATGTGCTGAACAGATTGCGGGGACCTTTTAACGTCACGGCCCCGGCACAGGCAGCGGGTATCGCCGCCCTGGATGATCAGGACTTTGTTGATCGCGTTGTCGCCCACAATGAAGAGTGGCGACAGTGGCTGGAAACCAGCATCAAGGACCAGGGCTATGGTGTTGTCCCCAGTGTCACCAATTTCATGATGGTGAAATTCCGCGACGAAGCTGATGCCGATGCTGCCATTGCGCATCTTGAAAAACACGGTCTTCTGGTGCGTGACATGCGGGCTTATGGCCTGGGTGATCACTTGCGCATAACAGTTGGTACAGGCGATGAATGTCGCGCTGTAGACGAAGCCCTTGGCACATTCCGTGCAAAGTAACGTGTAAAGAAGATGTGAGCTGATACATGTCAATTCCTGATTTGACGGAAGAAAGTGAATTTGCCAGCGGTGCCTTGTACAAGCGTGTCGCCTTGCTGGGTGTCGGGCTGATTAATGGCTCGCTCGCATGGGGTATATTGCGCCACGGTCTGGCCGACGAAGTTGTTGGTTATTCACGCAGTCAGGGATCAGTTGACCGGGCGCTGGAGCTTGGGTTTATTTCCGAGGGCAGCACCGATGCAGCTGAAATCGTCAAGGATGCGGACCTGGTTGTCATTGGCACACCGGTTGGTGCCAGCGGCGAAATGGCGGCATTGATTGCGGCGAACCTCAAGCCCGGATCAACACTGACGGATGTCGGTTCGGTCAAATCCGCCGTTGTGCGTGATGTTGGACCGCATGTGCCTGAAGGCGTTCATTTCATTCCGGGGCACCCCGTTGCCGGTACAGAAAATTCAGGACCGGATGCCGGTTTCGCCGAATTGTTTGAAGATCACTGGTGCATCCTGACACCGCCTCCGGGCACTGATCAGACCGCTGTCGACCGGTTAGCTGCCCTGTGGCAACGCCTGAACAGCAAGGTCGAATTCATGGATGCCAAACACCATGATCTGGTGCTGGCTGTGACCTCACACCTGCCACACCTGATTGCCTATAACATCGTTGGTACCGCCAATGATATGGAAGAGGTCACGCGCTCGGAAGTGATCAAATATGCCGGTGGTGGTTTTCATGACTTCACCCGTATCGCTGCATCTGATCCGACGATGTGGCGCGATGTGTTTTTGAATAACAAGGAAGCCGTGCTGGAAATGCTGGGCCGGTTCAGCGAAGACCTGACGGCCCTGCAACGGGCGATCCGCTGGGGCGATGGCGACATCCTGTTTGATCTGTTTACCCGCACCCGGAAAATCCGCCGCGAGGTTGTTGCAGCCGGTCAGGCCGAAGTGCCGAAACCACCGGAAGATTAATCTGCCGCATCCGGATTGAGTGCAGCGTCATTCAATGCTGCATATAATTGGTCGGCGTCAGGCTGGCCTTCAAACAGGGTCACGTATTCCGGAAATGTCAGCCAGGGCATTTTTCGTGCCGTGAAAACGTGGACCGTTGGTTCCGGGATCTGGGATGTATCCAGGGTGCCGGCGCGAATGCGGACAACCTGCGGCGCGTCCGGGTCCTGGTGATAAATACGGTTGCCGCAGTCCGCGCAAAACCAGGCTTTGTTGCGACGTCCGGTATCCGTCATGCGTTCCCAGGTTTTCAGGCGACCCGAAAATTCGGCGTCATCGCTTTTCACCACAAGTGATACAGCAAAGGCACTGCCGGATTGTTTGCGACAATCGTTGCAATGGCAGGCGACAGAAAGTACCGATGCACTATGAATGTGATAGCGAATATTTCCGCATTGGCATGACCCAGACATTTCGACGACTTCATTCATGTGTTAATTCCGCTATGTTCAGGCAGCGACACGACGCTACGTTGTAATGGTTATGTTCTGATGATGAACTTTTTGCAGGTGATTTGATATGGAATTCTTGAACGTTCAGGCCGGGCCTTTTTTGTTCAAGGCAAAACTTGAACTGGTTGCCGCCCCAAAAACCTGCGCCCGGTTTTGTGACCTTTTGCCCTTCACCAACAAGGTCATCCATTCCCGCTGGAGCGGCGAGGCCGTGTGGGTGCCGCTGGGTGATTTTGAGATGAACCTGGATTTCGAAAATCATACGGTGCATCCCTCGCGTGGGGATATCCTGCTCTATCCAGGCGGTTTCAGCGAAACGGAAATCCTGTTCGCCTATGGCAGTTCCAGTTTTGCCAGCAAGATGGGTGATCTTGCCGGCAATCATTTCCTGACCGTTGTGGAAGGACAGGAAAACCTGGCTGAATTTGGACGCCTTGTCCTGTGGGAAGGCGCGCAGGATATCGTCTTCTCCGCTGCATGAAATTTTCTTAACGCCAGAACGGCTTGTTTATCTCATGTGCCCTGGCGCCGTCAGAGACGCCAATATCTTTCAGCAATCTCTGGTCCAGGTCCTTCAGGGCCAGTCTTTGATTGCGACGATCCATCCAGTTGACGATCAAGCCGAATACAGAGAACCCGCTTTCCGGCTGGTGGGATGATGCGGACATGTAGTGCGTTTTAATTAACATTATTCAGTCTCCATAATTTGAGTAGGGGTAAATCCCTCTCTTCAAGCGCATAAATAAGCCAATTATTCCCTTGTCCACAAAGCATCAATTCTCTACCTTGCCTGAGAAAAACTAAGTCTCAGGAGATTGATATGGCCAGGCGATTGCCGCCCATGAACGGCTTGAAGGCTTTTGAAGCGGCGGCACGTCATGAAAGCTTCACGCGTGCGGCGGAGGAATTGTGTGTTACGCAAGGAGCCGTCAGTCATCAGGTCAAGGCGCTGGAAGCTGAACTCGGGCTCAAGCTTTTTCAGCGCGAGGCCCGGCGTCTGGTAATCACGGAAACGGGTCGGGACTATCTGGAGGTCATCCGCGATGCACTTGACCGGATTGCCCTGGGCACAGAACGGCTGCAGCAGCGCCAGAGTACGGGTGTGTTGACAGTCAGTACGTCACCCAATTTTGCTTCCAAGTGGCTGGTGCATCGTCTTGGTCGATTTGCAGAGACCTATCCGGATATCGATCTTCGCGTCAGTGCCACCCTTCATCATATCGATTTTGCCCGAGAGGATGTGGATATCGCTGTGCGTCACAGCGTGGGGCCATCCAGGGGCATGGATTCGGTGCAGCTTTATACCGAGGAATTATTGCCGGTATGCAGCCCGAGACTGCTGGAAGGGCACAAGGGATTGCGACAGCCTGCCGACCTGGCCAAGCTTCCGTTATTGCATCTGGATAACCGCCAGGACTGGTCCAAGTGGCTGGATGCGGCGGGTGTCAAAGATGCCGATTTATCACGCGGCCCGGTGCTGAACCAGGCCAGTATTATTCTGGATGCTGCCGTCGATGGTCAGGGCGTTGCCCTGGCTCGAACCGGTCTTGCTGCTCATGATCTGATTAATGGGCGACTGGTGCGGCCCTTTGAACTGGCCTTGCCGGTATCCTACGCCTACTGGATTGTGTGCCCAAAGGCGACAGCCCAGTTGCCGAAGATCGCCACCTTCAGGAACTGGTTGTTGTCAGAGGCAGAGGAAGATCGCCGGAAGTTGTCCGCCTGAACGTTTGGGTTTTCAGGCGTCAGGTGCAGTATAGGCGATGGTTCCGGCCTTGTGCATGGCAGCCACGCCGTCTTCAAACGACATTAGCGGTGTCACGTCAAAACGCCGCAAGCCGCCACCCGCCATGGCAGACATGGAAAAAGCCTTGACCGTTATGTCGTCTGGCATTTGCACGATAGCGGCCGAATCATATTCACCGAAAGATAACCACGAGCCCACAAAAGAGCCGCCCAGGGCTTCGACCATGGGGATCACAGTCTCCAGCCGGTTTTCCGGTTTTTCAACAAGCTTGGCAAAAGCATCAGCGGTGAAGGATATCTGAAACAGGTAGTGGGGCATGGAATTTCCTTTTGGACCTGACGTTCACGCCGCAGGTGCTGGCTGGATCAAATCCCATTTGTTGCCAAAGGGATCCTCGAAAACGGCAACCGTACCGTAAGCCTCATGGCGCGGCAGTTCCAGAAAATTGACACCCGCCTTGAGGTATCTTTCATGGTCAGCGGCAAAATCGTCAGTTGTCAAAAACAACATGACACGACCGCCGGTCTGATTGCCGGTGGCACTGATCTGTTCCGGCGTGTCCGCTTTTGCCAACAACAGGTTTGTACCCTGTCCGCCAGTGGGTGAGACCAGAACCCAGCGTTTGCCGTCTGGCAGAGGGGCGTCTGCGACAAGGACAAAGCCCAGGGTGGCGACATAAAATGCCAGACCCTGGTCATAATCGGGCACCAGAACAGTGACCGCAGAAATAGATTGCGTCATGTCAGTGCCTTGTTATTCGCCGGGAAATTGAAGCGGCTTCAGGATTGCGGCGGAAACAGCCCCCACTTTCAGTTGCCCGTTCTGGGCGCTGAACGGCAGTTTGACGGTGTCCTTGTCCTGCTGCCCCAAAAGATTCAAACCAATGGTCAGGGCCGCAGCATTCAGGGGCGTTATCATGCTGCGTTCGGTCAGCACCTTGATGCTTTCGTTATGTCCCTGCATCGAGGCCGTGCCCGACCCCTGTAGGCGCATTCTGGCATCCAGGGCAAAGGTGCCATTGGCCGTAATGTCCAGGTCCCCCCACTTTATCCGGCCCCGGGTCAAATCAATCGTTCCACCTTCGTCGCGCCATGCCGTGATTTCAGTGCGCGACCAGTTGCGGGGCAGGGGACCGGTGATTGTTGCCTTGGCCCTGAGGACATCCATATTTTCACCAAACAGGGGATCGATTTCCCTGGGCAGGCGCAGACTGTCTCCCTGAATATCGATCCTGGTATCCCGCAGGAAATTGATGCTGGCCTTCAAGCCTGCCGCCAGGACGGGACCGGGCAAGGCGGTTCCGGTCAGGCCAAGGGCCTCAAATCTGGTGCTGACGGCGGCGAGCCTGCCATCGCTGCCAATTTCAACAATACCCTTGGCAACCCTTGCCACAATTTTCAGGGTCCGAAGCTGGTTTTTTGTATCCACAAACTCTGATGACTGGTGCGCTGTTGTCTGAATATGAATAAGCCAGGGCTGTCGGGGCTTCAACGTTGCGGTAATATTCTTCGCCTGCCAGCGCCAATAACCCGGATCACCCTTTTCGCTGCGCCCCAGCTCCAGACTGGCGATATTCGCCGTCACGGAAAGGGGAAAGCCACTGAGTGTCACTGGCCCGCTTTCGGCAACAAAACCTTCCGCCCGGCGCTGGCCCAGCCAGATTTTCAGACTGTCCTGTAACCCGTCCGCCAGCTGGTTCCAATACCAGACATAGCCGCCTGCCAAGCCCGCAAACAAGGCGATCGTCAGGGTGACAATCAGGGTCGTCCGGGACTGGTTTTCCAACGCGTGAATTCCTTACCTGACTTTGAGGTCTGTGTTATTATGCTCCGGTTTCTTCGGAAAGCACTGGATTAAACCGAATGCGCTTCAAAAGCACCTTCATGCAGTATAGGTATAATCCTTATATGCCATGAAGATACTGATCGCCAACCCACACGCCCTCCGCGAAAGTTCCCTGAATGACCAATAACGCCGGAATGACCGACAAAAAAACTGCGCCTGCGTCCGGTGGTTTGTTGATCACGCTCATGCCCGGCGTCTTTGTATTTCTCTGGAGCACCGGCTTTATCGGGGCCAAACTGGGTCTGCCGTACGTCGAGCCCATGACATTCCTGAGCTGGCGTTTTGTTATTGTTGCCGGGCTGATGCTGTTACTGGCCCTGGTCACCGGGGCACCCTGGCCAAAAGACCTGAAAATGGTCGTCCACATCGCCATCGCCGGACTGATGATGCAGGCTGTGTATCTGGGGGGTGTTTTTGCTTCCATCAGTCATGGCGTGCCCGCAGGTGTTTCAGCGCTGATTGTCGGTATTCAGCCGATTTTAACCGCCGTTGCTGCAGGCCCGTTTCTGGGTGAAAAAGTCTCACGGCGTCAATGGATCGGTTTTTTACTGGGTTTGGCAGGGGTAACACTTGTGGTCTGGAACAAACTTGGCCTCGGCGCAGGCACACCCTGGGGTATGGGATTGTCTGTCATTGCGCTGTTTGGCATCACCGGCGGCACACTCTATCAGAAAAAATATTGTCCCAATCTTGATTTGCGCACCGGTGGTGTCATCCAGTTTGCCGTCAGTGCCGTGGTTCTGCTGGCGTTTGCCTGGTATGGCGAAACCATGCTGGTCACCTGGAGCGGAGAATTCATTTTTGCCCTCGCCTGGCTTTGTATCGTGATGTCTTTCGGGGCCATTGGCCTGTTGTTTATTCTGATCCGCCACGGCGAGGCGGCGCGGGTCGCCAGCCTGTTCTATATGGTGCCGCCTTCAACCGCCTTGATCGCCTTTTTCCTGTTCGACGAAAAGCTGGACGGCATGGCTATGGGGGGCATGGCGCTGGCGGTCTTTGGTGTGGCTCTGGTCAATATGAAAAAGAAATCATGAGCTGGCGTCAAAATGCTCTTGCCGATCTGAACGCCAATAAATCCGACCTTTGGGTGTTTGGATATGGCTCCCTGATGTGGAAGCCGGACTTTGCCCATTCGGAAATGCGTGAGGCACGCCTATTTGGTTTCCATCGCGCACCCTGCATTTTTTCCTGGCACCATCGTGGAACCGAAGATAATCCCGGTCTGGTCATGGGCCTGGATGCCGGTGGCAGTTGCAAGGGGCGTGTCCTGCAAGTCAAACTATCAGACGCCGCAGCCGTGATGGATTATCTGCACGAACGCGAAATGATTTCAGGTGTCTATAAACCGATATTGCGAACTGTGCATGTGGCCAGTGGCCGCGTGAAAAAACGGACCGCCCTGTGTTTTGTGGCCGTCCGCGATCACGTGCAATATGCGGGAAGTCTGGGGTTCGATGACCAGGTCAAATTGATCCGCAATGGCATTGGGCCCAGTGGAAAATGCATTGACTATTTTGCCGAAACCATCGCCCACATGGATGAACTGGGCATCGCTGATGGACCCTTGCATAAACTGCTGGATGCTGTTCGGGCGTTGTAGTTAGCCAGACGTCAGTGCTGGCACTGCCTCACCACAAACCACCGAGTCATCCCGCACTTGATGCGGGATCCATGCCTGGAAACCAGGGAATAAATTAAACCTGACGCGTAGAAACTGTAAACCGAAGGGGGGCATCAAGTGCGGGGTGACTGTGTGTCTTGAAATGCCGTCAGTATCATTTTCCTGAAAGGGTCGAACCGTCAGCCGCACTTCGAATAGCCGCAACTGGTGCAGGTATCACAGCCTTCACTTTTCATCAGGCTGGGCTGACTGCATCGTGGGCAATATTTGAAGGGGCTGCTGCCCGAGGGGACATCGTCGTGAGCACCCAGGTTCACAACCTTTTTCTCTTCTTCAAAATCATCATCCATATCCGGACCGGCAATGAAGCCAATGCCGATCAGATGTTCTTCGATGACTTCGCCAATAGCCGCCAGTAACGATGGCACATAGCGCCCGTTCATCCAGTGACCACCGCGCGGATCAAACACGGCTTTCAGTTCCTCAACCACAAAGCTGACATCACCGCCCCGACGGAAGACCGCAGAAATCATCCGGGTCAGGCCGACAGTCCAGGCATAATGTTCGGTATTCTTGGAATTGATGAAAACCTCGAAAGGCCTGCGCCGAGCGTCACTAATGACATCATTGATGGTGATGTAAATCGCATGATCGCTTTCCGGCCAGCGCACCTTGTAGGTTTGTCCCGGCAGAACTTCCGGGCGGTCCAGCGGTTTGGTCATGTAAACCACACCACCCGCATCCAGATTGTCGCGCGGTTTGGGTTGCGGTTTGTTTAGCGGTAATTCGGGTTCCGCATCGGCCTGTGGTTTTGTTTCCGTGACCTGAAGGACAGAACCGGTGATGTCATTGGGCCGATAAGTCGTCAGGCCCTTGCAGCCACTTTCATAGGCATTGATGTAGACATCCTTGAAGGCATCAAAGTCGATATCCTCCGGCACGTTGATGGTCTTGGAGACCGCCGAATCAATATATTTCTGCACCACAGCCTGCATGCGCACGTGATCATCCGGGGTCAAATCCTGCGATCCGACAAAGGCATCTGTCAGCTGGCGATTTTCACCCTTCATCTGGCGATACAGACGCCATGCATAATCACTGACCTGTTCTTCACGGCGGCTGCCATCCGGCATCAAAACGTTGCGTGAATAAGTGAAACTGAACACGGGCTCGAGACCAGAGGAAATATTATCGGCAAACAATGAAATCGTGCCGGTCGGTGCCACGGACGTCAGCAGGGCGTTCCGGATGCCATGTTCGGCAATGGCACCGCGCACATCATCGTCCATCTCCCGAATGTTTTCACCGGCAAGATATTTTGCCGCGTCAAACAGCGGGAAGGGGCCTTTTTCACGTGCCAGTTCAGTGGAGGCCAGATAAGCCGCACGGGAAAACGCGCGCATCCATTTTTCGGTCAGGTTGACGGCTGCGGTGCTGCCATAACGCACACCGCACATGATCAGGGCGTCAGCAAGACCTGTGATGCCCAGTCCGATACGGCGTTTGGCAATGGCTTCATGTTGCTGTTCGGGCAAAGGGAATTTCGAGACATCGATGGCGTTGTCCAGCATGCGTACGGCTGTTGCCACCAGTTGCTCCAGGCCAGCGATATCCAGCTCGGCTTCCGGCTCGAACGGGTCGGTCACCAGTTTGGTCAGATTGACCGATCCCAGCAGGCAGGCACCATAGGGCGGCAGTGGTTGTTCACCGCATGGGTTTGTGGCGCAGATTGTCTCGGCGTAATAGAGATTATTGCGCCGGTTGATGCGGTCAATGAAAATGACACCAGGTTCGGCATAGGCATAGGTTGCCTGCATGATGGTGTCCCACAATTCGCGGGCGCGGATGGATTTATACACCGTTCCGTCAAACACCAGGTCCCAGGGCAGATCGTCCTTGACCGCAGCCATGAAGGCATCGGTGACCAGCACCGACAGGTTAAACATGCGCAATCGCCCGGCATCACGTTTGGCCGCGATGAAGGCTTCGACATCCGGATGGTCACAGCGCAAGGTCGCCATCATGGCACCGCGCCGGTGACCGGCACTCATGATCGTCCGGCACATGCTGTCCCAGACATCCATGAAGGTCAGCGGACCAGAGGCATCCGCGCCAACGCCCTTGACCCTGGCGCCCTTGGGGCGAATGGTCGAAAAGTCATAGCCGATGCCACCGCCCTGTTGCATGGTCAGGGCAGCTTCTTTCAGGTTTTCAAATATGCCGGCCATGTCATCGGGCACAGTGCCCATGACAAAGCAATTGAACAGGGTGACATCACGGCCTGTGCCCGACCCGGCAATGATGCGACCGGCTGGCAGGAATTTGAAATCATCCAGGGCTTCGTTGAACCTGGGCGTCCATGTTGATGGGTCGTCTTCGGCCTGCGACAAGGCCCCGGCCACACGCTGCCAGGTATCTTCAATCGTTGCGTCCAGAACCCCGCCGTCAGGCCCTTTCAGACGATATTTCATGTCCCATATCTGTTGAGAAATTGGCGCGACAGTGGTCATCCCCGGTCCCCGGTAAAAGCGTGGCAGATTATTTTTTGAGTGTTACAGCCCTGCTGCAGGGCGTGTTACAGGTTCAAGATTACGTGTAACTGGCAGGAGAGTCAAATATTTGTTCCTGTTATGTTTCCACAGGTTTATACAAATGTTCTTTGCATAACTTATTGAAATAACACCAAAAAAACAGGGTATCCCCGTTATTAACATTTGATGATTTTGGCCTGAAAATCCCTGCCAACAGGTTTTCCACAGTTTTATCCACAATGGCTCAGGCGGGGGCGGGGGCGCCGGTATTTTCCAGATGTTCCGCCACCAGTCTTTCCGTCGCGGCTTCGATCCGGGCCGCCAGTTCGGCTGTGAATTCCTTCTTGGCGAGTCCTGCCGGGATGGCGGGCTCGAACTCCAGCACAATTGTGCCGCCCTTGCGGGTGATGCCGTTTTTGTTCCAGAACATACCGGAATTCACGGCGACCGGGATGGCCGGTAATTTCAGGTGCCTGTAAAGCGCTGTGGCACCCGGTTGATAGGTGCCTGGCTCGCCAGGTGTTGTACGCGTGCCTTCCGGGAAGATGATAATAGGACGGCCCATGGCCGAAGCTTCGTCTGCGGCGCGCAACATTGTCTTCAGGGCCTTGGCGCCTGCCTTGCGGTCAACCGGGATCATTTGTGCCTTGATGGCAAACCAGCCATAGATCGGGATGGACAGCAGCTCTTTTTTCATGACCATCGCCGGGTCGTGAACGATGATGTGCCAGATGATGGTGTCCCAGATCGATTGATGTTTACTGGCGACAACACAGGCACCGTCCGGCAGATTTTCGATACCACGAATTTCATAGCGAATATTCAGCAGATACCGCAGCATCAACATGACACCGACACCCCACCAGGTCTGGACGCGCGTGACCCAGACACGCGGCAACAGGACGACCCACGCAAAGAAGGTCAGCATGAATATCGTCCACAAGGGAAACAGGGTTTGGAATATCAGGACTCGCATAGGAACTTAAACTTCTTTTTGAGTAGGTTTGTCCAGAATAAAACGGTCGCGGACGAGGCTGATCAGGTATTTGTTATATTCAACCGCCAGGAAAGCCGAGGTTCCGGGCCAGCGCCACCAGTCCCTGATTTTTACGGATTCAGTAAACACCGGATGAGCGATAATGCGAACATGGGGCAGCAGTCGTCGAAATTCAACCAGACTGCGTGGCATATGATAGGCCGATGTTACCAGGCGCAATGTCTGGACACCCTTGCGCCGGACCCACGCAGCGGTTTCGGCGGCATTGCCAACAGTGTCAGCGGCTTCACGACCAAGTTCGACACAACAATTGAACAAATCCGGTGTGGCTTTTGAAAGTTCGGCGAGGACGCGTTGATTTGTGTGGTGATGCACCCCGCTGACAAGCAGGATGTCAGCCCGTCCCCGGGCCAGTAATTCAAGGCCCGCGCCAATACGCTCGCTGCCGCCGGTCAGGACAACAATGCCATCCGTAATACTGTGTGTATCCTGAACCTTTTGCGGCAAGGTCGACGCAAACCAGATCATGCCGCCCAGCCAGAACAAACCTGCGCCCAGTACCAGACTACCCAGCGTCATGATGCGGGATAACCAGATCACCCGACGTCCCCAAGCAGGTCAGCGACAGCGTCGGACAGGTTTTCATGGATCTTTACCGGCAGAACATCGGCCAGTTTACCACTGGCCTGAATGTCTGCGCCCTTGCCCGTGCGCACCAGAATGCGTGGGCATCCGGCTTTCAGGGCTGCTTGCATATCTGTGATATTGTCGCCAATAAATGGCGTTTGAGACGCGGAGGCAGAAAAATCCGAAAGAGCTTCCCGTAACATGCCGGGGCCCGGTTTGCGCCGGTCCGTGGCCTCCCACGGTGCGTCAGGACAGAAATACAAGCGATCAATAGAGGCCTTCTCGCGGCTCAGGGCAGCGGTCATTTTCTCATGGATGCGGTCGAGCATGGCGCGGTCGATGGTGCCACGGCCAATGATGGATTGATTGGTGATAATCGCGACCTGGTGGCGGGCCGCGTTCAACCTGGCAATGGCTTTGGCAGACCCGTCAATCATGACAAATTCATCAGGGTTTTTGATAGAATCCGGCCTGTCATGGTTGATAACACCATCGCGATCCAAAAGTACCAGCACGCTATATCTCACTCCAAATTCTGGTGGTCACGTCATCAGGGCAAACGGCTCAGCGTCCGCACAACCGTAATACGCGCCGTCAGCGTTGCAATCAAGGCTGCAGCCAGGGGCAGGGCCGCCAAACCACCCCAAAGGGACGGCGTGACCGCCAGTTGTGGCAGCAGCGGTCCCTCAAGATTTCCGGCAATCCCGGCCAGCAAGGCAAGTGTCATGGTGGCCAGTATCAGGCCCAGCAGACCGCCTCTCAGGGCCAGGGACATGGCCCGGACCTGGAATTGTCGAGCGATATAAGTGTCGCGGGCACCTATGATGTGCAGAACCTCGATCGCACCCTGATGGACGGCAAGGCCGGTCCGGGTGGCAAAGACAACCGTCGCCGCCGCCGCAATACCGATCAAAATAACGATTGTCATGGCCACAGCACCGATGGTCTGGCTCAGGCGCAGCATGCGTGTAATCCAGATTTCATGATCATCAAGGCGGGTGCCAGGGGCGACTTGCTCCAGCTGAATGGCGAGGGCGACGGTGTCAAATGTCGCATTTTCCTCAAGCTGGATATCGATCAGCACGGGGATGGGTAAATCACTCGCCACATTCCCCTTGCCCAGCCACGGCTCGATCAGGGCGATGACACTGTCCGTGGTCAAAGGCTGTGCATCACGAATGCCCGGGGTGTTTTTCAAAACATCCAGAACCGCCGCAATCGTCGCCGGGTGTTCGTCTGACTTGCCGGAATCAGCTGCCGGGATTTGTGCTGTCATAGTGCCGGTCAGCCCGGATTGCCAGCGGCCCGAGGCCTCGTCGAGCATAATGGCACCGGCCAGGGCCAGGCAGGCCAGGTAGACCATCAGGGCGATCAACCAGGGCAGGAAACGCCCGGTGCCGTCGCGTTCCAGCGGCAGATCACGACGTCGGGCCATCTTGCTGACCTCCGCTGTTTTCCGGAGGCTGGTTTTCAGGGCTGGCGGGACTGGCTGGTGGTGCCGCGCGGCGGTTGATCTTTAACTTGCCGCGCTCCAGTTTCAGAACCGGGTGGCTAAAACGTTTGATCAGGCCCCGGTCGTGGGTGGCAATCACGACGGTTGTGCCAATTTTGTTCAATTGTTCAAACAAATGCAGGATGCGCAATCCCTGCTCAAGATCGACGCTACCCGTCGGCTCATCCGCCAATAACAGGCTGGGGCGACCGATCACCGCACGGGCAATGGCAACCCGTTGTTTTTCGCCATCCGAAAGCGTTGGCGGGTGGACATCCAGATGATTGCCCAAACCAACCCAGGACAGTAATTCGGCGACGTGATCGCGCACTGTGCCTTCCTTGGCCCCGGCTATGCGCAGCGGCAGGGCGACATTGTCCAGGGTGCTCAGATGATCCAGCAAGCGAAAATTCTGGAACACAACGCCCACCCGCCGACGCAAACCCGGTAATTCCGCCCGGTCTATTGTCGCGATATCCTGATTAAACATGGAAATATTGCCTCTGGAGGGCTGCAATCCAAGATACATCAGTTTCAGCAATGACGATTTCCCGGCACCACTGGGGCCGGTCAAAAAATGGAAAGATCCCGGTGCCAGATGTAAATTAACGTCACGCAACACTTCCGGGCCAAGCCCATAGCGTAATCCGACGTTCTGAAATCGAAGCACTTTTTGTATTCTCCAAAGTTTTACGGCATGCTATGAAGACATGGCGGGGAATAATAGATTTATATTCCATTTTTCAGAACGAACAAGTTGTGACCGCCGCTGGATTTTGTTGGCAAAGCGGTCATTTTGATTCATGTCAAACAAATTTATGCTGGATGACTGATGAAACCGATAATTCGCAGGCGCAACAGATGACTCGATATATCGATCATTCAATTCTGGAGATAGGGCGATTCCGAATTAATCGGAATCGCTTTTACTTCGTTTGTTGGCTCATACCAAGGGATTTGAGGCAACGCTGCGTTTCCGTGAAACTCGGAAACGCTCTAGTATGTGTTGCGGATATTGCCTCTCCCTTTGCAAATGCCTATAAGAGTTTGACACAATTTGGTGAATTACCAGCATGATTCTTACTTGCCCGTCGTGTGATACCCGATATGAAATAAATGCCTCGGCTTTGCCGCCTGGTGGGCGGACTGTCCGTTGTGCCAAATGTGGTAATTCATGGACGGAACAATCGACCGAGGAAGCCGCGCCTGTTGCGGCACCTGCCCCTGTGGCAGCTGCGCCTGCCGCACCCGTGGCACCCGTGGCACCGGCGGCACCGGAAGTTCCTGATGTACCGGAAGGCCCCGTTGCGCAGGAAGTCGGCTTTGACGATCCGGCACCGGCCCGGGCACCCGCAGCACCAGTGATCGACGATAATTTCCCTGATCCGTTACCAGCACCCGTAGATTTTGACGACGATGATGACGACGACTTTGAAGTCCCAAGCCTGGACGACATTGACGATATGCCGAATATTGCGCCCAGAGGCAGCAAAAGAGGCAAAAAAGGCGCGCGCGGCAAAAAGGCAAGCGGCGGCGGTGGCGGCAAGCGTATCGGATTAATGATCGGCTGGATCAGCCTTTTGGTCTTTGTGATTGCCCTCGTGGTCGGAGGATTATTTGGGCGCGACATGATTATCGCCTCATGGCCGCCAGCCAGCCAGCTTTATGACGCCATTGGCATGGGTGACCCACCTTTAAGCGAATTGCTTGATATCAGTGGTATCAAGCCGATACCGGGCCGTGACAAGGACAACAAGGCGATTTTGACGATCACCGGCAATGTTGTGAATATTTCAGGCGAAATGATGACTGTGCCCATGCTGGCTGGTGCTTTACTGGATGCCAAACGCGCGCCGGTATTTGAATGGACCTTCAAGGCCCCCAAAAGCGAGTTGAAACCGGGTGAAAAAATTGAATTTTCGACCCTGGTCCCTGATCCACCAAAAACAGCGCAGGGCCTGAAGATCAGCTTTGTTGTCGAGGATCCTGACGCCAAAACCAAGGCCAAGGATGCTGCATCCGGTGACGACAAGAAATAACAAGATACGCTCTGAAAATCCTGACGAAATCAAAGGTACTTTTTAATGGCCATCAATCCAGCCGACGATAATGCGTCGATCCGTGTCCTTTTCAGTGAAGAGGATATTGCCGAGCGGGTTGATACATTGGGTCAGGAAATCGCTGGCCTGTTGGGAAATGACCTGCTGCTGATCGCTATCCTGAAAGGCAGTTTCGTTTTTACCGCTGATTTAATGCGCTCGATGCACCGGGCTGGTATCCGGCCCCAGGTCGATTTCATGCAGCTCTCCAGCTATGGCACCGGCACCGAAAGTTCCAAAACGGTTGAGATGGTCCGCGATACAACAGACCCTATCGAAGGTCGTAACATATTGATTGTAGATGATATTCTGGAATCAGGCCGAACCATGGATTTCGCCCGTGAACATCTCTACAAGCGCGGCGCCAACAAGGTTGGCCTCTGTGTCTTGCTGGATAAAGTCGGCAAGCGGGTTGAAGGCGTCGGCGTAGAAGCTGATTTTGTGGGATTTGTTTGCCCGGACGAATTTGTTGTGGGCTACGGCCTGGACTGGGCCCACTATTATCGCGAACTGCCGTTTATCGGCGTCGTCGAAGAGAGCTGATTTTCTTATCGGTTCAAAACCGCTTTAACAATCTGTCCAGATAATCGCGCTCCTCCATGGGACGGGTCATGTCGCTGGCCCGGTCGTGTAATTCCCTGAGAACTTTCCGGGCGCGCTGAATGGCGCTTTCATCCGGTATTTTGGTATCACCATCCGCAGTGGTGCCCTGGCCATCCAGGGGTCGCCCCAGCGGGTCCGTGTTGCGGCCTGGCATGGGCATGCGGCCCCGACCCGTCAGGCCCTGTTGCCCACGTTCCCCGGCCATGGCTTTGGCCAGGGCTTCAGCCCCCGCCCGCATTTGCTGCAAGGCACTGCTTTGCTGTGGGGCCGCGTTACCGGGCTGACCTTTCTGCAAGGATTTTCCGGCACCGCGCATGGCTCTTTCAGCTTTGCCCAGTTGACGCGGAATATTGCCACGGGCCTCACCCAGTTTACGCATAACCTCACCCAGTCGACGGCGCAAGGCTTCCTGTTCGGCGGCGCTGGCTTTTGATTCCTTGTCGCCGGGACGGGCCTTGCCGCTTTGCTGACGGCGCAGACTCTGGTCCAGCAATTCCTGCTGGCGGCGCATTAGTTTGCTCATTTCGCCAAGTGCTTCCTGTCCGGCTTTTGCCCGGGGCGACATTTGCTGCTGACGCACACCGGCACGCAGGTTTTCCAGCATATTGCGAAGCTGCGACAACAATTCCTTGGCGGCGTCACGGGCACCCAGTCTGGAAAGCTCACGCGCGCGGTCCAACATTTTTTGCAGGTCCTGGCGGTCGACGGCACGGCTGTTGGGATCAATGGGCAGGTTGGCCTGATTTTGCCGCTGTGGATTTTTGGCCATTTCTTCCAGCATGGCTTGCAGGAAACGATCCATCGCCTGCTTTAATTCCTGGGTCAGCCGATCAATTTCTGCCTGCGACGCATTGCTGGAAAGGGCGTCCATCAAATTCTGTTCGGCTTTTCTCAAAGCCCGTTCTGCAATGGACAAAACACCATCTTCAATGCGCAAAGCCGTGTCCCATAGAATGTCGATAACTTCATCGACTGATTTTTTGTGATTGTTCAGTTCAAGGCGACGAACGGCAGACCGCAGGCTCAGGGAAACCACGCTGTCATTGTCAAATTCTTCCGGGAAGGACGCAATGATCCGCAAGGTTCGCGCGACGATGCGGCTTTTGTTGCGATCAGATGCCAGCGTCTTGCGTTGCTCGATGATCGCGCGGGCGACGGGATGTTCGAAATTCCGTTCGGGCAGCGTGAAGTTGACCGACTGGCTGCGCCCGGTCTGACCGGCGGCGTCCTCGGCCTCCACAATCAGGGTGACAGCAAGACCAGCCCATTTGTGTGGCGTAAAGTCTCTGAACAATTTATGCCGGAAGGTGTCGGGCGCATGGCCTGGCAGTGGGATCTCGATCAGTTCAGGCGTCTGCTCCTTGTGCTTCAGGGACAGGCGCAATCCGGTCAGGCCATAATCGTCTGTTGCCAGCAGGGGTATCTTGACGGCCAGCCGGGCAGTGACAGTCGGGTCCTGTTCAATCGCAGCCTGCGGGGCTTCGTCCGGAATGATGGCAAATTCCCATTTGGCCAGTTCCTGTTCGTCCTGAACCAGGAGGGCTGACACAGGCTGATCCAGCTTGCCCGCCATCTCGTGGTTTTGAGCATCAACAGCGACGGCCGCTATTCTGGAATTCCCAAGCTTGAGTTCAGGCAGGCCACGGCCCCCATGCAAGCGAATAAAAATATCACTGTTGACGGGGATGCTGGTGACAGCGGTGCCTTCTCCGGCATCACTTTCGCGGATTATTTTTTTGCCATGTGCTGTCAGCAGGATCGGGGCTTTGCCGGTATAGGCAGGCGGCGTGATCCAGGCTTCAAAACGGGCCGGTGGTACCGGTGATGACAGGTCCGGCACAAAGGCAAGGGCAAGGCGTTCCGGGGCACTGGCACCTGCCGCCATCAATCCGATGAACAGCAGCAAACCAACGGCATAGCGAAAGGCCTTTGGATCACGTTCGGCCAGACCTGGGCGCGGCCAGCGTGGACGCAGTCGTGCCAGGGCTTCCCGGGCGCGGGCCTTTGACAGTACCCATAATTGGTAAGTTGCCGGATCAGGCTTGCCCGTATTGTCAGCGATGTTCACGCTGGCCAGATCGTCTTCCACGGTTTGCAAGGGGCGATGCAGGGCACCACTGTCTGTTTCCAGACGTCTTCGGCCTTGCTCGCGCGAAGCAAAGGTGATCAGCGATATACGGCGTGCGATCAGAGCCAGCGTCACGACAGCAAATAATGCCAGGCCTGCGGCATGGACGTAGCCGTCAACGGCTTGCCACAAACCGGCCAGAGACACGGCGGCAAATAACAGGATGGTCAGGACCACCGGCCACAGGGCGCGCCAGAGTGATTCCCAAGCCAGCGCCAGGCGTGCCAGGGCAATACGAAACCCGACCCCTGGTGGAATCGCATCCGGTGTACCTGGCGTGGTCTCACGGTAATTGCTCATTTGCCTGATGTCTGCATCCTGGATTCAATAGAAAATCAGCGACAGCGCCAATAATCCCCCGAAAAGGCCCTGAATGTCCAATCAGAAAATAGTGAAAAAGCCTATTTCAGCCAGTCAGGAATCGTGTCATCCGCGATCAGGTCTTCAATGGTTTTGCGTTTTCGGATAACGCTGAAGCTGTTGCCATGAACCAGAACTTCAGGTGCCATGGGCCGGGCATTGTAGGTTGACGCCATCACCGCGCCATAGGCACCGGCAGAGCGGATCGCGATCAACTCACCTTCACCCAGTTCGGGTAATTCGCAATTACGGGCGAAAGTATCCCCCGATTCGCAAATAGGGCCGACAACATCCGCATTGCTGTGCGGACCATTGGTCAGGCGTACGGGCACCAGATCATGTTTGGCATCATACAAAGTCGGGCGAATAAGGTCGTTCATGGCCGCGTCGATAATAACAAACCGGCGGTCTTCGCTTTGCTTGTTGTAGACCAGCGACGAGACAACAATACCGGCATTGCCGACGATCACGCGGCCAGGCTCAAACCCCAGTTTCTTGTTGGTCTTGCCAAACACGCGCCTGACAACTTCGCCATATTCTGCCGGTGTCGGTGGTGTTTCTGCACCGTAGGGAATGCCGAGGCCGCCGCCAAGGTCCAGGGTGCCGATGTCGTGGCCATCCTGTTCCAGCACGTCAACCATTTCCAGCAGGCGTCGATAGGCCAGCTCATAGGGCTCCAGTGTTGTGATCTGGGAGCCGATGTGAACAGCGACGGCTTTTATTTTGATGCCGGGAAGTTCTGCAGCGCGTGCATAAAGCTCCCGCGCCCGTGGCCAGCTGACGCCGAACTTGTTTTCGGCTTTGCCCGTGGTGATTTTGGCGTGCGTCTTTGCATCGACATCCGGGTTCAGACGGATACCGATATGAGCCGTAGCCCCCATGCCGGATGCAACCTCGGACAGGGCCTCCAGTTCCGCTTCGGATTCGACATTGAACTGACCGATACCAGCATCGAGGCCCGCGCGCATTTCTTCGCGTTTCTTGCCAACACCGGAAAAGACAACATTGTCTGGCGCGACGCCCGCAGCCTGGGCAATGGCCAGTTCACCACCGGAGACGATGTCGGCACCAGCGCCCTGCTTTGCCAACAGGCGGACCAGTGCCACGTTGCTGTTGGCTTTGACGGCATAATAGATTTTGGCATCCAGGCCGCTCATGGCATCTGAAAAAGCCTTGTAGTGGCGGATCAGTGTGGCGCTTGAATAGCAATAGAACGGGGTGCCGACGGCACTGGCTATTTCCTGAACGGGCAGGTCTTCGGCATAGAGTTCACCGTCCCGGTAATCGAAATGGTCCATGACTTCAGTACTTTCAGAATTTTTTGCCGTTAATCCGAACGTGACGTTGGCATCCGGGCATGACTTTGGCTGGCGGGTGACCGGGGATCAAGTCACTTTGGTTTTTTTACCGATTGTTCGGTTTTTGCCGCGGGTTTTTCCAGCGCACCCTTTTTGCCGCAGGCGGCCAGGGATGTCGTCACTGTCAGCGTCAACGCCAACAACACAATCCATTTCAGTTCGCGAAACCTGTAAGCATTTCTCATGGTTCTTGCCCCCTAAGTTTAATCGCTCAAATCAGATTGTGCCGCGACGGCTGCAGCGCGCACCAGATCAGGTGCCGTGCCGCCGAAGCTTGTCCGGCTGTTCACTGAATTCCGCACACCCAGCACCGCAAAAATTTCCTCTGTGATCCCGGCTTCCACCGACTGCATGTCGGCCAGGCTGAGATCTTCCAGGCCACAGTTTTTACCTTCGGCCATGCGTACAATTTGCCCGGTGATATCGTGGGCCCGCCGGAACGGCACACCCAGCACCCGAACGACCCAGTCGGCCAGATCGGTCGCCGTGGAAAAGCCCTGGCCGGCCGCAGCTTCCATGGCCTCTTCATTAACCTTGATCTCGGCCACCATGCCGGTCATGGCAGCGATGGCCAAAGCCAGGCTATCCGCAGCATCAAAAGTTGGTTCCTTGTCTTCCTGCATGTCCTTGGAATAGGTCATGGGCAGACCCTTCATGACAATCAGCAAGGTGTTCAGATCGCCAATGATCCGACCGGATTTGGCCCTTGCCAGTTCAGCAGCGTCCGGGTTTTTCTTTTGCGGCATGATCGAAGACCCGGTCGACAGGCTGTCGGGCAGGGCAACAAAGTTCACCAATGGTGATGCCCACAGAACAATCTCTTCTGCCAGTCTGGAAATATGCACGGCTGTGATCGAACAGACAGACAGATATTCCAGGGCAAAATCCCGATCCGCAACCGCATCCATGGAATTGGCGCAAGGCCGCTCAAAGCCCAGGGCCTCTGCCGTTGCCTGACGATCAATAGGGAACGACGTCCCCGCAAGTGCTGCAGCACCCAGCGGATTTTCGTTCATCCTGGCCCGACAATCCGACAACCTGCTGCGGTCCCGGGAAAACATCTGAAAATAAGCCATCATATGATGACCGAAGGTGACAGGCTGGGCTGTCTGCAAATGTGTAAATCCAGGCATGACGGTTGCGGCATGTTCTTCGGCACGTGTCGCCAGCGCCTGCAACAGGGCTTTCAGGGCAGCGTCTGTATTGTCGATGGCGTCCCGGACCCAGAGTCTGAAATCTGTGGCGACCTGATCGTTGCGGGACCGGGCAGTATGCAATCTGCCTGCCGCCGGGCCAATGATTTCATGCAGCCGGGCTTCGATATGCATATGAATGTCTTCCAGGGCTGCGGAAAATTCAAACGCACCCTCCCGAATTTCACCTTCGATCTGGTCCAGACCTGTCAAAATCGCGTGACCATCGTCATTGCCGATGATGCCTTGCGCCATCAACATGTTACAATGTGCCCGTGACCCGGCAAGATCCTGGGTATACATCAGACGGTCAAAGTCGATGGATGCATTGATGGCTTCCATGATCGCGGCGGGACCT
>JABILA010000015.1 GCA_018654745.1 Alphaproteobacteria bacterium | reverse complement strand
GAGCCGCTGGCCGGAATTGCTCTGCGATCAATATCTGAGATAACCGGTTTTTCACCGGTTTTTATCTGATCTGAATATGCAAACACGTCAAACAAATCGATCACCCCAAAAATGCGCTCCAGCGCTTCGTAACCTGCTGCCGATTGACCAATTACTGTCATTCGACTTTCCCACCCATGGCAACCAAATTGCCTTTTGAACAGGATCTAACCCCAAAACGCATCGAATCTCATACGAACGTGCTTATACACAAAATTCGTTAATAAATTCCGGTACCTAGCCAATAGCACAACTGTTTCATACGAACCAGTGTCAGTTCACGGCAAAATTAACTTTTTGTCACAAACATGGGCAAATTATTACCATAAAGATCAAGGCCATACCAGCAGGTGATGTGGTTTTGCACCATAAATATACCAAGTGTTGCGTATTTGCCCTTATGGAAATTTAAATTCCTGACCAGCGCTCATGGTGCTGACGGCCCACAATCACATTCCCTACCCTGATCGTATTAATACACTCATTACAGATAGACAAAACATAAAGATATGTTTATATCTATCTGTAAGCTAAAAACCCTGTGCAGACATTCGGGGTAATGCATCGGAGTTACCATGGACACGTTTCTGGCAAGACTGAGAGCCGCCGCCGAGCCGACAAGGCTTCGCTTGCTGGCTTTATGTACTTCCGCTGAATTGACTGTCAGCGAAGTCACACAAATTCTGAGCCAAAGTCAGCCCAGGGTTTCCCGCCATCTCAAACTTCTCTGCGATGCCGGTTTGCTGAATAGAAGCCGTGAAGGAACATGGGCATTTTATCGTCTGGCACGAGGTGAAGCCGGTGAGCTTGCCCGTAGCTTGATCGCCCAGATCCCGGCAGATGATCCGGTATTATTACGTGATCAGTCCCGTCTTGATGCTGTAAAGAAGCAACGCGAAGAGGCAGCGGCGGAATATTTCCGCCAAAATGCCGGTCGCTGGTCGGAAATTCGAAAATTGCACGTCCCCGAAGAAGACGTCGAAGCAGCTGTTCTCGAGATATTCAACGGGTTTTCCATCACGGACTATCTTGATATCGGTACCGGCACGGGCAGATTACTCGAATTGATGGGACCTGGCGTCGAGCACGCTACTGGCGTCGATCTTTCCCATGAAATGCTGAATATGGCGCGTTCGGCTCTGGAAAAATCAGGCCTCGAGAATTGTCAGGTCCGCCTTGGCGACATGTATGACTTACCGTTCGAAGCCACCTCCCAGGATGCGGTCACGCTGCACCAGGTCTTGCATTATGCGGATGATCCGGCAGCGGTCATTGCCGAAGCGGCCCGCGTCATGCGTTCAACCGGTCGTCTGGTTGTCATCGATTTTGCTTCACATGAAGAAGAAAGCCTGCGTCAGGATCACGCCCATCGTCGTCTCGGATTTGACGATGCGGACATCGCCGCCTGGTTCAATCAGTCTGACCTGCAGTTTGATGCGCCGGTTATTCTCGAAGGAGACCCGCTAAGCGTCGTGTTGTGGTCGGGAACACGTTCGTGAACATCGCGATAAGTATTTCAATTTTATTATCAAAAACTCAGGTGGCTTGTTATGAGTAACGAAAACAACAAAGACTGCGAATGTGGACCAGCGTTTATCTCTGAACTGGTGCGGACACGAAACAATGATATCAATGTCAGCTTCGAATTCTTCCCGCCCAAAGACGATAAAACCGAAGCGGCACTCTGGCGGACCGTCAAACGCCTTGAGCCCCTGGCACCCAGTTTTGTTTCTGTAACATACGGTGCTGGCGGCTCTACCCGAGATCGCACCCATGCCATTGTCAAACGCATCGTCGATGAAACCTCACTGAAGCCGGCAGCGCATCTGACATGTGTCGCCGCAACGCAGGAAGAAGTTGATGAAGTTGCCCAAGGGTACCTCAATGCCGGTATCAACCACGTTGTTGCCCTGCGCGGTGATCCACCCGATGGTGCGCCTCAATACACGCCCCACCCCGGTGGCTACGATCACGCTGTCGATCTTGTCAAAGGACTGAAAACTGTAGGCGACTTTGAAATCTCCGTAGCGGCCTATCCTGAACTTCACCCCGATGCGCCCGACGCAGCATTTGATATGGACAATCTCAAACGCAAAATCGATGCTGGCGCAACCCGTGCAATTACCCAGTTCTTTTTTGAAACCGATACGTTCCTGCGTTTTGTAGACCGCGTTCGTGCCGCCGGAATCGACGTCCCCATTGTCCCTGGCATCCTGCCGGTTACAAATTTTTCGCAGGTCGTGCGCTTTTCAAAAATGTGCGGTGCCACCATCCCTGTCTGGATGCATGAAATATTTGAAGGTCTGGATGAACAACCTGACAGCCGCAAGCTGCTTGCCGCCATGGTTGCGTCTGAGCAATGCCGCAGCCTGGTCGCCAATGGCATCAAGGATTTTCACTTCTACACCCTGAACCGGGCTGAACTTTCCTATGCCATTTGTCTCAATCTAGGCCTTCGCCCCGTCGAATCCATTGCCGCCTGAACAATTTACCAAACGACAGAAAAGAAATCACGACTATGAGTAATATCCTTGATCAACTGCAACGCCAGGTCCTGTTGTGTGATGGTGCCATGGGCACCCAGGTCCAGGTCCGGGACCTGGATATCGACAGTGATTTCATGGGCAAGGAGAATTGCACCGAAGTCCTGAATCTGTCGCGTCCCGATGTTGTACGCGACATTCACACGGATTACCTGAAAGCAGGCTCCGACCTGATCCAAACCAATACTTTTGGTGGCTCCCCCCTTACGCTGGCCGAATTTGATCTGGAAGACCAGGCCTTTGAAATCAACCGACTGGCCGGGGAACTGGCTCATGAGGCGATTGATGGTCTTGGTCCGGACAGCAAACCAAGGTTCGTCATGGGTGCCATCGGGCCGGGCACTCGCCTGCCCTCTCTGGGTCATATCGATTACGCCGCCCTGGAAACGGCGCTGACCGTTCAGTGCGAAGGACTGGCCGCTGGTCGCGTCGATGCCTTCCTGATTGAAACCTGCCAGGACACCCTGCAGATCAAGGCAGCCGTCAACGGCGCCAAGAAAGCTCGCCTCGCAAGCGGTCGTGATATTCCGATTTTTGTCCAGGTCACAGTCGAAACCACCGGCACCTTGCTGGTGGGGTCGGATATTGCTGCAGCGGCTACCTCTCTGCACGCCCTGGGTATCGATTCCCTTGGGCTGAACTGCGCAACCGGTCCTCAGGAAATGGGTGAACATGTCAAATGGCTGAGCGAAAACTGGCCTGGCTTTATTTCTGTGCAGCCCAACGCGGGCCTGCCGGAACTGGTGGATGGACATACACATTACCCACTGGGACCAGAAGAAGCTGCGCGCTGGCTGGAGAGATTTGTGCGTGAGGATGGCGTGAACATCGTCGGTGGTTGCTGTGGCACTACACCAAAACATATAGAAGCCTTTGATCAGATGCTGAGTGCCATGACGGACGAAGAACAGCGTCCAAAACCTGTCGAGCGCGACCATCACTGGGTACCCTCAGTAGCGTCACTTTATTCCCAGGTTCCCTATCGTCAGGAAAATGCCTGGTTTGCCATTGGCGAACGTTGCAACGCCAACGGTTCCAGAAAGTTCCGCGATCTGCTGGATGCCGAAGACTGGGATGCATGTGTCGCCATTGGCCGCGATCAGGTCAAGGAAGGCTCCCACACCCTGGACGTATGCACGGCTTTTGTCGGACGTAACGAAGTCCGCGACATGACCGAAGTTGTCAGTCGTATGCGCGGTGCAGTTCATTCACCCCTGGTTATCGACAGCACGGAACTGCCTGTGTTGGAAGAAGCGCTGGCGCTTTACGGTGGCAAGGCCGTGATCAACTCGATCAACTTTGAAGACGGCGAAGAACCGGCCGAAAAGCGGCTGGAACTGGCGCGTCGTTTCGGGGCTGCGGTTGTTGCCCTGACAATCGACGAAGAAGGCATGGCCAAGGACCTGGATTCAAAAATGCGGATTGCCCGCAGGCTTTATGATTTCGCCGTCAACAAACACGGGTTGCCACCGCAAGACCTCATGTTCGATCCGCTGACCTTTACAATTTGTACAGGCAATGTGGATGACCGTGAACTGGCACTTGAAACCCTGAAGGCCATTGAAGCGCTGGCGAAAGAAATGCCCGATTGCCAGATTATTCTCGGTCTGTCCAATGTCTCCTTCGGTCTGAAAGCTGCGGCTCGCCATGTAATAAATTCGGTCTTTATGGAACATGCCCTGCGCGCAGGCATGACCGGCGCCATTGTGCATGTCTCCAAGATCGCGCCGTTCCACAAAATTCCGGAAAACGAGCGCCTGATCGTAGAAGACCTGATCTTCAATAAACGCGGCAAAGAAGGTACTGGCGGTGACGGCACGGACGATTACGATCCCCTGCACACATTGATCGGCCTGTTTGAAGATCGCAAAGCTGGTGCAGCTGCAGAAAAAGTTCGCCCGGCTGAAGTCGAGGAGCGCCTCAAGCAGCGCATTGTCGATGGTGATCGTCAGGAACTGAATGAAGATCTTGATGAAGCCATGATCAAACATACACCGCTTCATATCGTCAACGAACTTCTGCTGGACGGCATGAAAGTCGTCGGCGAATTGTTCGGTTCCGGCCAGATGCAGTTGCCTTTTGTATTGCAATCCGCAGAAACCATGAAGGCTGCTGTGGCGTATCTGGAACCCTTCATGGAAAAGGCCGACGGTCAGAGCAAAGGCACCATTGTGCTGGCAACCGTCAAGGGCGACGTACATGACATCGGCAAGAACCTTGTGGATATCATCCTGACGAACAATGGCTATCGCGTGGTTAATCTGGGCATCAAACAGCCCATCGCCCACATCATTGAAGCGGCAAAGGAAAACAATGCCGATGCTGTCGGCATGTCCGGACTGCTGGTGAAATCCACGGTTATCATGCGTGAAAACCTGACAGAAATGACCCGCGAAGGACTGGATGTCCCTGTATTGCTGGGCGGTGCCGCCCTGACCCGGCGTTACGTCGAGGAAGACTGCTCAGAATCCTATGGCTCCGGCCATGTGGCCTATGCCAAGGATGCCTTTGACGGCCTTGGCATGATGAAACATATAAATGAAGGCACATTTGCGGATCACGTCAAAAGCGCCAATGAGGAACGTGCCGCAAAACCAAAATCCAGCAAGCGTCTGGGCGCACCTTCTGAAGAAAGCATCATGCGTCCGGTCGATTTCGACGAAATCCGCACGCGCCGCGATGAACTGGCCCGTGATGTTTCGGTGCCCAATCCACCTTTTTGGGGGGCCAAGGTCATCGAGAAAGTTGAACTGGAAGCCCTGGTGCCGTTTCTGAATGAAACCATGCTTTATCAGTTTCATTGGGGCTTTCGCAAAGCCGGTCGCGACCGTGACCAGTTCCGGTCATGGGCCGAAGAGAATTGCCGACCGATCATGCAGAATATGGTGAAGACCTGCATTGATGAAAATATCCTGCACCCACAAGCCGCCTACGGCTACTGGAAAGCGGCTGCAGAAGGCAATGACATCGTATTGTTCAATGAAGATGGCACGACCGAAGCCACACGTTTTTCCCTGCCCCGCCAGAGCCGTGAAAATGGCCTTTGCATCTCTGACTTCCTGCGCGACGTCGATTCAGGGGAACGTGATGTACTGGGCTTGCAGGTTGTCACCGTTGGCCAACATGCCTCCGAAGTCGCCCGTGAGTGGTTCGACAATGATCGCTATCAGGACTACCTCTACCTGCACGGCCTGGGCGTCGAGATGGCGGAAGCCATGGCGGAATATGTGCACAAACGCATTCGCGGCGAACTGGGCTTCAGCCACATTGACGACCGCAATATGGTTTCGATGCTGAAACAGGGCTATCAAGGATCACGCTACTCCTTTGGCTATCCGGCCTGTCCAAACATCGCAGATCAACATGCCTTGCTCGATCTGCTGGGCGCGGACAGGGTTGGCATTGTCATGGGCGACGAAGATCAGTTGCATCCGGAACAATCAACATCGGCTATCGTATTGCATCACCCACAAGCCAAATATTTCTCGGTTTGACACCGCATCTTGGGAGACATAGTTCCGGTTAATGCTGGAACGATGATCCGCTAATCCAGGTCTTGTCGTTTTGGGTCATGGATAATCCGTGTCCCAACAGTTAAACTGGGTGGGATACTATTTATTATACGGCCCTCCGATCAGGCGATCCCGTAGCCGCCGCATTCAAATAAACGATGGACCTTTCACGTTATCACTGGCGAACCGTTCTGGGCGTCGCAACTGTGGCAATGCTCATTCAGCAATCGTTTTCCTATCTTGGCCATATCGCAATGCCAATTCTGGCAGACAGCATTGCAAAAGATTTTGACATCTCACCTGCATGGCTGGGCCTGTTCCTGTTCATTCAAAATTTGATGGGCATTTTTTCGGCTATTGCCTGTGGCGGGTTTATCTTGCGACTGGGTGCCTTGCGGGTCAGTCAACTTGTTCTGATCATGATAGCCCTCAGCCTGCTGTTGATTTCCACCGGCCAGATCTGGGTTTACCCTTTGGCGGCAATTTTGCTGGGTGCATCGGCGGCATCGACACCAGCCAGTTCACACATCCTTGCCGCGGTTTGTCCGCCCCGGCACGCGCCCCTGATTTTTTCCATCAAACAAACCGGTGTACCCGTTGGCAGTTTGATAGGTGGATTATTGATACCTTTCTTTCTGGGGCTGGCTTTTTACGGTGATCAACCAGGCCCCTATGGTGCTGCTTTCCTGACAGCTTTGGTGGTCCTGTCTGTCGCGGTTCTGTTGCAGCCTTTTCGTGCCAGTTTTGATGCAGATCGACAGCCGCGCATGAAGATTACCCTGGCAAGTTTCAGGGCAACATTGCGCAGCGTAGTGATCAGTCCTGAGCTCAGAAGGTTGGCGTTTGCGGCCTTTGCATTTGGTGGCATGCAGGCCATTTTTGCCGGATTTTTTGTGCTGTTTCTGATCGACGACCTGGATTACAGCGCAGTCGAGGCTGGATCGGTTTTTGCGACTTCCAGTTTCATGGCTGTGTGGGCGCGTATTCTGTGGGGCTGGTTAAGTGGACGTTTCATCCAGCCAGGCTGGATACTGGCCTGCATTGGCCTGGTCGGCGGTCTCTCGGCACTGCTGATGACAACTGTCACGACGTCATCTTCGGTCGCATGGCTGACCACAATTGCCATTCTGTACAATATTACGGTAGTCAGCTGGCACGGATTGTTATTGGCGGAAACAGCCCGGCTCGCACCTGAGGGGAAAGTTGGTGTTGTGACAGGCGGAATGCTCGCCTTCGTCAGTTCTGCCATGCTTTTGTACCCGGCCATTTATGGTGGATTGCTGGCGATGACCGGGTCTTACACCATCGGATTCATGCTGGCATCCCTACCGGCTTTCGGGGCATTTCTGATATTTGCAATTCCCCTGCTGAAGAACCGCGCAGTTTGAGCGATCATTAAACTGTCGTGCTCAGGCCACTCCGCGCCGATAAAGGTGCCACGTTGCGTGGCCCAGCACCGGCAATGTAACGATCAATCCGATCAGACCTGAAAGCAGCGACACGGTCATCAGACCGGCGATGATGATACACCACAGCGCCATTGTGCGGGGATTTCGGATCACCAGGCGAACGCTGGTGATCATAGCAGTGACAAAATCGATATCCCGGTGAAACAGCATGGGGATGGAGATAACGGAATAGGAAAAAACTGCGAAGGCGATAATGGCTCCGGCCAGGTTGCCAACAAACAGGAACAACAATCCCAGAGGTGTTGTGAAAATCAGTTCGATCAGTTGCGAGAAACTGAATAGCTGAAATCCCATGAAGCCAAACGATAACAGGGCCGCGATATCCATCCAGATAAAGAGTGAAAAACCTGTCACCAGCGCCATCCAGCCCAGATCACGCGCAAACATGGATTTAACGGTGCCAAACACAATGCCCCAATTCAGTTCGTCGCCTGCTTCCTGATACTGGCTGACAACATAAAATCCACAGGCCACAAAGGGGGCGATCAGGGCAAAACCGGCAGCCAGAGGATAAACCAGGAAAGGCAGTTTAAAATACAAAAGCAGCAGGATCAGCAGCCACCCGCCGACGACATAAATGCCACCAAAAAACAGCCCATAGCCGGGCGTTGTTCGAAAGTCCCGAATCCCTGCGGCCAGTACATCCAGTAAATCGTCAACGCTCAGGGAATTGACCACAGGCAGCACGGCTCTCTCTTGCTGCACGTCTGTCGTTATTGCTGATGCCGAAATTTCTGGACCGTCTGACATTCTGACCCCCGTCGTCATATGTTTTGTCAGACCAGCGTACGTCCAGTGAAATTTTCATACAAGAATAGAATAATAATTATTATAGCAAATCAACCATGCCGTCCGCGTTTCTGCACGGCTTGTTTGTGGGAAAGCCCGGTCAATAGACCGTCTGGCGACGATTGCACTTTAACTTCCAGATTTCCTGGAACTACAGCACCGACGAGTTGCTCAACGAACAACTCGGCAGCTGAAAGAACCCTGACATTCTCAGCGCTTCGACGAACAAATGTTTGCCGAACATATTGTTGTGTATACATGTCTTCAATGCCGCTGACGGATGGTGACTTCACCGTTGGAACCATAAGCGCCGGACATGATGGCCGTGCGGTCAATGCCGATATCTTTCAAGGTATGGGGGCTTAGCCCTGCCAGGGCCTGAAAGTCCCGACGTTTGGCTTGGTGGCGACGAATAACCGCAACGATCCCACCAAGCACGCGGAACACCCCGACGTCTTTAACGTCGAAATCCCTGAATGGTGCCGGGGTCGTGGCTGCAAAGCTGCCCGACAATATCTCTGTGGCCCCTTGATACGTCATGATCGTGTCTCCTGTCTGTTTGTTTACGCTGACAGGTGACAGATAGGGTGCCTATGTATCAGTTCCGCCTCCGCGGCATTCCTGAATTGTTTCAGTTGTTTCAAAATCGCAAAAAAAAAGAACCCGGAAGCGGTTTGACCACTTCCGGGTATCAGTTTTATGGCAGGCCTGTGAAAAACCAAACAGCGTTTCAGAAGAAAAACGGAAACGCCTTAATCGGCGGCAAAACAATATAGTTTGCCGGCACCACCTGTTGAAATCAGTGCCTTTTGACTGCACCCGCGTGAGCCATGCGCCGTATTCCACGAGGTATTGCCCCCACCATGACGATCATGGTGGCCCACCATGGCGCTGCCTTTGTCGTTGCTGGTCCAGTTGCCGCAGGTATGTTCACCTTTTTCCCAGGGGAAATAGGCTGTGCCGTCAGCTTTGGTACCTGTCAGGATGTCGTGCTCATTAGGCTTGTCGCCCCTGCCTTTAACCAACATGCCATTTTGATCAAGTGCCGTCCGCTTGACCAGGTTTGGACTGATGTGCAACTGGTCCAGGTCACTGGCGATCAAATCGCCCTTGGCATTGTACCACGGACCCTTCCCGATTCTGTCACGAGCCGAGATCCCGCGTTTGTCCGGAAACCAGGTCGAAAGATATGCCCGCCACGTCCGCCCCTTGGAACCGGCAGCGGTTGCCAGTTTGGCACAATGGGCATCGGCCCCGGCAAGTCCGCCAAGATTGGCACCGTCACCCATACCAACACTGGTGACAAAAAATCCCATAGAATTATCAGCGGCCAAAGCCACTGGACTACCCAATACCATTGCCAAACCCGCGGCCGCACTCATGGTTACAATTGATTTGTGGATACCCATCTTCACGATCTCCCTGTCCTTGTCGGATTTTCAAACTGGTGTTATCGGGAAATTCTAGATTCCGGGCCTGCGCTTGCCAACAAGTTGCGAACCATTATCACGTATAAATGATCAACCTACGTGCTGTTTCTTAGGCAAAGTCAGTGCCAGAACAACGGCAATAAGGGAGAAGCCGCTTGCCAGTAAAAAGGCGTTGGCAAGATCGCTTTCACCCGCAAGGCCTGCCAGAACCGCAGCGGTAGCGGCAAAACCATCCATGAAAGCAAACGTTAATCCTAGGCTGGTGCCCTCGCGATTACCGGCATGATCAACAGCCGCGGCCTGCAAGACCGCCCGGATTGCCACCAGCGCCGTCATGGCAACACCCAGAGCGACAAGTGTGATAGCGACACTTGAAAAAGCCCAGGCGATGATCGCTGCACCGCAGGCGAGAGCATTGCCAAGAATGATCAGGGGACGTCGCCCGATGCCGTCGGATATCTTTCCCATCCAGGGCTGCGCCAGGGCTCCTGCCGTCATCATCGCCGCCATAGCCAACGCCGTCTCAAACCAGCTAAAATCATGATTGGCCCGAAGATACAAAGGTGTCATCGTGGTAATAGCAAACAGGCCCATATTGTAGGATGTGAATAATGCCAGAACCCGCAAGCCGGTGCGGTTTGTCCAGACCCGCCAGATGTCCGTGAAGTCGGCCCGGGTAGGCCGGGAATTTACATGTCTCGGCACTTTGGGCGCGATGAATACAAATGCCAGGCCCATCAATAATGTCGGGATGATCAATATCTGCAAGGCGACCCGCCAGTCCCACATCATCAGCAACAAACCGGCAGCTGGCAGCGCCACGACTTCAGATATATGTCCACCGATTGAGTGCACCCCGAGGGCGTAAGCTCGCTTCGCTTTGTGCATTTGCGCCAGAACACCGGTGGCGATGGGATGCCAGGTCGCATCCCCCATTCCGGCAACAGCAATCAAAATGGCAAAGGCCCAGAAGCCATCCGCAAATGAGGCCGCCAGATAGCCAAAGCCGACCCAAAAGAAGGTCGCCAGCAACAAGATGCCACGATTGGCGACATGATCCGCCAGCAAGCCCGCAGGTATATATGCCAGAGACGCACCGGTACTGGAGATCATGAATAACAGCCCGATCTCATAGGGCGATAAATCCAGTGCAGCGCCAAAGGCCGGAATGATGAGATACAATCCGATGGGTGCCAGATCGTTGGAAAAATGACCCAGTGAGAACGGGATGAGCAAGGAAGATTTCATGGCCGTGACGCTAGAATGATTGCCTTCAATTAACAAGCACCCCTAAGATCAGCTAATCGCAATTTACACAATTTATTCGCACGCGGAGAATCTTCGATATGACCCTACACATTGGAATTGCCGGTTGCTCGGCTGAAGGTGCTGCCCTTTGCTATCGCACGATTTGTCTTGAAGGCCAGGCCTTATTGGGCCGCAACGTGCACCCGGAGGTCTCCATGCACACGCCGTCCTTGTCAGACTATGTGGACTGTCTGGAGAGCGATGATATCGCAGGTATCGGAGATTTGATGTTGCAATCGGCGATAAAGCTGGCTGCCATCGGGGCTGATTTTGTGATCTGCCCGGACAACACAGTCCACCAGGCATACGATGGCATGATCGAGCGGTCACCCGTGCCGTGGTTGCATATTGGCGAGGTTGTGGCTGCAGAAG
>JABILA010000051.1 GCA_018654745.1 Alphaproteobacteria bacterium | reverse complement strand
GTGTGACGGGTCTGGCTTTCCTTGGAATGCTTATTATCATCGGCACCTACTGGGACGGCGTCCGGCATTTTCTAATCGGCCTATAGGGAAAAGTGGTGATCCCGAGAGGATTTGAACCTCTGGCCTCAAGATTAGGAATCTTGCGCTCTATCCAACTGAGCTACGGGACCACTTGTCAAAGACATAGACCATGGACGGGTTGTCTGCAAGATTTTGTCTTCCCGCTTCTTTGTGCGGGTTATTCCCAGAGGTTTTTGTTGGCAATTTTGTCGAAAGGGATGGCATAGGTCAGTGCCACTGATTCTATGCCCGGATTGGTATCGGACAGGGTGGCATTGGACATATGATTAACGGACAGACCCAGACGGCTGCGGTCATCAAAGCGCCAGGCGAATTCGAGTTGGGATCGAAACTCGATCCAGTGCCCGAGGTCTACGTCGCTACCCTTTGAATAAGCACCGACGGCGAAGCTTGGCTGGATCACAAAACGGGGACCGAAGAAAATATCCATAAAAACACCGCCATAACCATACATGGCGCTGTCGTTGGTTATCATGAAACCGGTGAAAGGTCGGAACACATATAGTTCGATATCCGAGCGATATTCGAGACGACCTTGAGCAGCGTCGCGACTATCATGTGTGCCAAAGCTGACGGCCAGAAAGTCAGGGTCCGCTGCAGATGCAGGTGCTACGGGTAAGGCCACAAAGCTTGTGATCAGAAAAATTACGCAGAAGGCTACTAAATGCAGTGGTTTGAACACGTTATTTCCTCCCTCTGGATAGCGGCGAGGCCAGTAGAATTTGCTATCCTGAAAATTGTTCCTGTATTTGTAACCCAGGCTAGCCTGCTGGTAAACGCATCCAGGTGTTCATTCTGATATGGAAACATCCTAAACTGATCAGATGAAGTTTATGCCTTTTCATATCCTGCTGGTTTCGCTGCTGACAATGGCTGGTCCTGTGTCGACTTTTGCCGCCAGTCGCAGCGGCAAGCTGGTCCGCGGCGGTGAAGCTCAGGTCGTCTCTGTCGTAGATGGCGATACGGTTGTTCTGGACGACAAGCGCCAGGTCAGGTTGGTGGGCATTCAGGCCCCGAAATTACCTTTAGGGCGCGACTACGTCAAAAAACAACCCTTCGCGGATCAATCAAAGGCTGCACTGGAACGACTTGTGTTGGGCAAGGTTGTCCGGCTGTCTTATGGCGGTCGCAGGGTAGACCGTCACGGCAGGGCGCTGGCGCATTTGCATTTGAAGGACGGTACCTGGGTGCAAGGCTGGTTGCTGGAGCAGGGGCTGGCCCGGGTATACAGTTTCCGGGATAACCGGACACGTGTCGCTGCCATGCTGGCCCTGGAAGAAGACGCCCGGCGGCGAAAGGAAGGCCTTTGGGGGCATCGATATTACAGTATTCTGGATGCAGCACGCAGCCACAAGCTGGTTGATACCTTTCAACTGGTCCGGGCGCGTATCAAGGACGCCGTTCGCATCAAAGGCAGGGTTTACCTGAATTTTGGTGCAGATTGGCGAAAGGACTTTACCGTCACAATTTCGCCAAAAAACTTGCGTTTGTTTGGCAAGGCCGGTTTGAGACCGGAAACCTGGCAGGGACATGAAATCTTGGTGCGGGGCTGGATCAACTGGCGCAATGGACCGATGATAGACGTAACCCACCCGGAGCAGATTGAGGTTCTGAATTGATGAATATGTTGTTGCGTAATGTATTGTTTGTTGTGGTCCTGGCCCCCCTGGTCAGCGCCTGTATTTCAAAAAACCCAGCAACGGGGGAGCAAAATTTCACCCCCTTCATGCAGCCCGAAAAAGAACTTCAGATCGGCGCCGAAGAACACCCGAAGATGGTCAAACAATTTGGCGGCGTATACGACGACCCAAAAATAGGTGGCTATGTTGCCAGTATTGGTGGGCGTCTGGCGTCACATTCGGAACGGGCCGACCTCAAGTTTCGATTTACGGTTTTAAACTCACCTGTGGTCAATGCGTTCGCCTTGCCAGGCGGCTATGTCTATATTTCGCGTGGATTGTTGGCTTTGGCCAATTCCGAAGCCGAGCTGGCCAGCGTACTGGGGCACGAAATTGGCCATGTCACGGCCCGGCATTCGGCTCAGCGCTACAACAAGTCTGTCATGCTGGGGCTGGGGTCTGCTATCCTTGGGGCCGCCGTTGGCAATCGCAGTGTGGGGCAGATGGCCGAGATGGGCAGTGCGATCTATCTCAAAAGCCACTCCAGGGATCAGGAACATCAGGCCGATGAACTGGGTATTCGCTATCTGGCCCGGACGGGCTACAGCACCCTGGATTCTGTGACATTTTTACGCTCGCTTCAGGCTGAAAGCAGCCTCGCCCGGACCATTGCCGGCAAGCAGGGCAAGGACCCTTCTGCCAGTATATTTTCAACCCATCCCCGAACAGCAGAACGTGTGCAAAGAACAGCCGCGGAAACAGCTCTGGCCAATCCGAATGCCCCGAATTTGCGATCCCGTTTGTTGGACAAGATCGACGGTATGATCTACGGCGACGATCCCTCGCAAGGATTGATTCGCGGGCGAATTTTCTTCCATCCTGATCTGGGCTTTACCTTCAGCGTGCCCAAGGGATTTCGTCTGATCAATTCACCTCGCGCTGTTCTGGCCGAAGACGGCAAGGGTGCCCGGATCGTATTTGATAGTGACGGAAAATCCTGGAGCGGCAACCTCAGTGGTTATCTTATCCGCAAATGGGGCAAGAAACTGCGTTTGCAAAATGTTGAACCTATCCGGATAAACGGCATGCAGGCGGCCACAGGTGCAGCCCGGGTCAAGGGCAAGGAAGGGCCGCTGGATTTGCGGCTCATTGCCATCCGTTTTGATCAAAAGACCATCGCCCGCTTTCTGTTTGTCTCACCTGTGGCTCGTACCGCCCAACTGGACGAGGATTTTCGTCGGACCACTTTCCGGTTTCGCAGACTGGGTAAGGATGAACGCAACGAGATCAAGCCGCTGCGCATCAAAGTTATTACAGTAGGGTCTCGAGATACGGTTGAAAGTCTGGCGGCCCGGATGCCATTTGATGATTTCAAGGTTGCCCGTTTCCGGGTCTTGAATGGATTGGGGCAAAATGACCGCCTGAAAACAGGACAGCGCGCCAAGACTGTTTCTGAATAGTCCGGACGCGCTGCCTTTTTCAGACCTGATGCTGGTTCAGGCAGGCAGTAACGACATAACCCGTGAATCCCCGGCCTGGCGTTGCAGGGCATTCTTCAGCTTTTTCATGGCTTCCTGTTCAATCTGGCGAACTCGTTCCTTGCTGATGCCAAGATCCTGGCCCAACACTTCCAGGGTTTGACCATCTTCAGACAATCGGCGCTTGCGGATGATGGTTTGCTCCCGCGGGTTCAACTCTGAAACGGCCGTTTCAATCCACCTGTGACGTACGGCGCTGTCGTGGCCCCCCATGACTTGTTCTTCCGGATCGGCGCTGTCGTCTGCCAGAAAATCCTGCCATTCGCTTTCGCCATTTTCACCAACCGGCGTATTCAGGGATCTGTCAGACCCCGACATGCGGCCTTCCATCATCAGGACGTCGCGCAAAGGCACGTTCAGACATGTGGCGATTTCCTGGCGATTGGCATCCGTCAGCACACCACTGCCATCTTCGATCCTGGCGCGTAGGCGACGCAGATTGAAGAACAGTGATTTTTGTGCCGCTGTTGTGCCGGTGCGGACGATAGACCAGTTCCGCAGGACATATTCCTGCATCGATGACCTGATCCACCATGTGGCATAGGTTGAAAATCGGACTTCGCGTTCAGGCTCAAATTTCGCGGCAGCCTGCATCAAACCGATATTGCCTTCCTGTACAAGGTCACCAATAGGCAACCCGTAAGAGCGATAACGTGTGGCTGTCGAAATGACGAGCCGCATGTAAGGCGTCACCAGTTTATGCAGGGCGTTTTCGTCACCATTGTCCCGCCAGGCTGTTGCCAGCTCTTGTTCTTCATCCCGCTCCAGAAGCGGAATATTCATGGCGTTCCTAATAAAGCGGCGATTCGCCTTTTGAGTCTCAGGTGTGTCGACAAAAGCCATAGTTATTCCCTCTCAGGCTTTGCGTCCTTAACCCCCACATCTGACGTCAGGAAGATTTGTGCCCCTCGCCGGCACTTTGATGGCCCTTTCCCCTTATTATTATCAGACCATCGCGAATATCCGAGTAATATAGTGGGATGTTGCCAGATGAAAACTGTTCGCACAATAGGAAATCACGGAAAATTGAAAAAATATTCCGACTAACCAAGTCGGATAATATATATTATTAAATTTCAATAGTTTAAAAGAGAGTCTGGAACGGCGTGGGGCGTCAGGTGTGGTATTTCAGGGATGATGGGAAGTTACCAGTGTATTCGCCGAACCCGACAGACAACATCCAGCGTTATCAGCGTCAGACCTGTTTGTTCCAACCCGAAACGCTTTAAAGCTGAATCCAGTCCAGCGGTTTGCCATCCAGCGTGAAGCAGGCCGCATGAAGGGTACCACCGGCACCTGCCCCCCCATCCAGTGTGGCGGTAACGGCGCCCATTTCAGCTTCGCGACTGATTGGGTCGATGCCTCGCACGATGCGTACAAAGCCGCGCCAGGGTTCCTGGATGTCAGTAAATCTGGCGCTCCCCCACCAGAAGGCATCACCTTGCTCGCTGACGGGGCGATCAGGATTAACACCGGCGGCACTGAATAGAAGTTCTCCACCACCGGTATAGGCAGCCCGGCGTAAAGCCACGAAATATTCGTCATGCCCGGGCAAGTTCCGCAGGGTGCGTGTGATATTCCCACTCCAGCGTGTCAATGACACCACCCCTTCGCGACAACAACCCAGACCGTCCACACTGTTAATGCCATAGGATTCCAGTGTGGCAGCAGCGCCGTGGTCCAGCATCCATTGCAGCGCTTCGCCTGGTCCCGGGGCAAGTTGCAATTGCCCCAGCTTGCGCAACATTTCTTCCTGAGCGCCACGCAGTAATACGTGGTCATCGCGAAAGGTCCCTGGTCTTGCCAGAAATTCGCGCCGGAAGGCAATGATTTCGTTGATAGTGCCAACGGGGTCAGGGCCGTAACCAATGCAGTTACCCAGATAGATCAGGCGGTCACCGGGTTGAAGACGCGTACGCAGTTCGGCATGCAAATTTCGCAGCTTTTCGTATTCACCGTGGATCGCGCCGATTGCCCAGACACGATCAGCATTGGTCAAGGTTGCGTATATTTGCGGATCACTGCCCGTCATAATTTCACTTTGGTTTTAAAGTTAAATAGTGCTGGAATCGCCCTAATGTACATGAAGTGTACGAAAGCGTCGACTGACCTGTTGCACGCGAACAGGTTGGCGCAATAACGAGAGGCGCGCCACTCAATGTGGACGCGCCTCTGATATTATCCAGGCCTTGTGGGGTCGGATCAGGCCGCTGTCAGAACTTCTTCCAGCTTTTCTGTTGCACTGTCTTCATCGATTTTTTCGACAGCCGCCAGCTCGCGGGCCAGACGTTCCAGTGCGGCTTCATAAATTTGACGCTCGCTGTAGGACTGGTCTGGCTGGTTTGAGTTGCGGTGCAGATCACGCAGGACTTCGGCAATGGAAACCGGGTTGCCTGAATTGATCTTGGCTTCATATTCCTGGGCCCGGCGGCTCCACATGGTGCGTTTGACGCGGGCGCGACCTTTCAGGGTGATCAACGCGACGTCCATTTCCTTTGTCGTTGAAAGGCGGCGCATACCTGAGGTCTTTGCCTTGCCGATCGGAACCCGCAGGGTCATCTTGTCCTGGGCGAAATCAACAATGAATAATTTCATCGTCATGCCAGAGATTTCCTGGTCTTCGATACCGGTAATCTTGCCAACACCGTGCGTCGGATAAACCACAAAATCATCCAGTGCAAATTCAAGTTTCACAGGTTTGGACGGGGCAGCCTTGGCCTTCTTCGCTTCTGCCGCTAACGCAGGGTTAATGGCTGGCTTTATCGGGACCGGCTTTTTGATCGGACGCGGGTTAGCAGGTTTCGGGATTGCTGAACTGGGTTTGATCATTCCCTTCCTGCTCGGCATCGTCGGTGTTCTGACGGCGGTTTTTGCAGCCGACTTTTTTGTTGCGACCTTGGCACGGGTCTTCGGTGCTGCCTTGGCTTTAGCCTTCGGCTTTGGCGCTGCTTTTACCTTTGGTGCAGCTTTGGCTTTTGGCGCAGCTTTTGCCTTTGGTTCAACACTGGCCTTTGGGGCGGCTTTTTTGGAAGGTGTCTTGGCTTTCGCTTTCGCTGCCGCCTTTGGTGCTGCTTTTAACTTAGCAGCAGGTTTTACTTTGGTTATTGCTTTGGCCTTTGGTTTGGCGACAGATTTCGGCTTTGCGGTCGCTTTAGTCTTCGGAACTGCCTTGGCTTTCGGAGCTGCCTTGGCTTTTGGTTTTGGCTTAACCTTTGGTGCCGGCTTCGCTTTGGCCGCCACTTTTGGTTTGGCTGTGGTTTTCTTCGCTGGTTTGGCTTTGGCAGCTGATTTGCTTGCCGGTTTTGCCTTCGCCTTCGTCTTCGGTTTCGTCGCCATGCCGGTTTGTCTCTTGTTTGTTGATACGATTGAGAAAGCCAGGAAATGCCTGGGCTGCGATCACAATATTTCTGTCTGAAATGACGTTACTGAAATATTTGAGGGATCCGATCTGAATGTTTCGAAAATAAGAATTCACACGTCAATGTTTGTGCAGTGCACAAAAAAATACGTCAAACTTGCCGGAAATCCGGGACGCGGAGCACTATATATCACAAAAATGACTGTTTTTCCAGCATTTTTCGTGGTGTAGAGACAGAGTCCGGAAACAACAATGCCTTTGCCTTCTCAGGGAAGGCAAAGGCATGTCATCATATTCGTTTCAAGCCAATTTCCGGATTGAACCTTGATATCTGGTTCTAATCACCTTTGCCCGGGTTGGCGCTGAAGAACTTGTCGAATTTGTCTGCCATGCCCTTGTGGGCCTCGGCATCCGCTGGAGAGTCGCCCTTGCGTGTAATATTTGGCCACTTTTCAGCGTATTCACGGTTCAGTTCGACCCATTTGTCGACGTCACCATCGGTGTCGGGAATAATCGCTTCCGGCGGGCATTCAGGCTCGCAGACGCCGCAATCAATGCATTCGTCGGGGTGGATAACCACCATGTTCTCGCCTTCGTAGAAACAATCTACGGGACAAACTTCGATGCAATCCATGTATTTGCACTTGATGCAGCCTTCAACAACGACGTAGGTCATTCGGTTCTCCAGTTAATCTGTCTTCAAATATTCCCGCATCGTGAAAATTCCAGTGCGGTATCGTAATAATTGTTCAGGTGACTTTGTCTCCAAGGCCCATCCGCGTCAATACCCGTTTTCGGGCCTCGCCGCGGTCCTGGTCAGAGACATAAATCAAGCCACCCACCCGACGCAAGAGATTTGCTTCATAATCATGCAGGACACCGTCGGCATAAGCCACTTCCCACAGCATTTCAATGATTTCGATGCGATCTTCCGGCGAATATCCGTCCTTGATGGTACGGGTGAAACGCAGCAAATGATTTGAATCGCTCTGGGCTACTTCAGCGGCCTCAATCAAGGCCGTACAGGCTTCCTCATCAATGCCAAAATGCTGGCCCAGAACGGCAGCAATGGTGCGGCGTTCGTCATCATCAAAAACGTCATCCAGGGTTGCAGCTTCGACCAACAAGGCAGCGGCTGCAATCTGTCGCTCGTCCTCGACCTTGCCAGGTTCTGGTTGCGAGCTATTGCCGGACAGGATGGATTTGATTCGTTTCAGCATAGATTGAGGTTGCCATTTTCAGTTAAAGCGGACTTTCCCGCGGATAAGATCGGCACAATAGGCCAATATTGTTTGGTGGGCAAACAATATTGGGTTTTAGTCATTTTCGGCCAGAAACTTGTCCATAGCCCGGCGATCTGCCTTTGTCGGGCGGCCTGCACCGGGTTCGCGACGGGCGGGCGAGCCCTCCAATGGTCCTCTTTTTCCGGACATCGGTTTATTTAGCTCAGGTGGTGCCAGGTCCTCATACAATTCCTGGGCCTCTGACGCCGGGCCCCGGCGGTCTCCCAGGGTCAGGATTTGAACCGTGCGTATGATCCGGCCTTGCGGGAAGGTCAGGACATTGCCGACCGACACAGTTTGACTGGCCTTGCTGATGACGTTGCCATCTACCCTGATCTTGCGTGTGGCACTGAGGCGGGAGGCGATACTGCGGGTTTTGAAAAACCGCGCGAACCAGAGCCAGCGATCTATACGCAATTTTCCGGGGGGCTCCTGGTCGATATGCTCAGCCATTCATCATTTCTTTCAGGGCAGCAAACGGACTGTCTGGATTGATTTTTGTTTCGGGTCGTTTCCCGGCCCGGCGTTTTCCTTTTTGATTGTCCCGTCCGGAACGTTGCTCCTTGCGGGTCTGGCGTTTTTTCTCCGCCAGGGTCGAGCGTCGAAAATGTTTTGGCAGATCAGCGGTCGCCTCGACGCCAACATAGCCAAGCCCTGCCAGGATGGGCTCGAAAGCTTCTTTCGAACAACCCGGCAAAGACAACATCTCTGCCGATACCTCAAAGGGCTTGTTATCAAAGGGGCGCAGCAAATCGGCCAGTCGTTCGACAATATCAACCCGCACGAACAAATCGCCAAAGGGGCGGTATCCGTTTGCTGCAAACCACGCCGGTGGCAAATTCGTATCCACAGGTAAGGACACGCGCCCGGCTGGCAGGGCAGGAAAGACCCGATCCGGCTGATTGAAAATGGCCCATAGCAAACCGCACAAGGCGGCTCGTTTGGCCTTTTGCAACGCTGGAAGAAATATCGACCAGGCACCGATACGCACACCTGCCCGACGCAAGGCCTGGCGGTCAGCACGCGTCAGATCGCGGGTCAGGGCTTCCAACTGGCTGCGCGGTACATTGCCAAAATTCTCCTGCAGCTGAAACACCAGACCTCGTGCCGCACCGCTCAGGGTATTTTTAGTACTCGCTGCCTTTCCCACCAACGCCGCAATCGGCTGCAAAATCAGATCAATCCGGATTTTTACAAATTGCTCAAGCGCCGCCGTCACGTTGCGACGGTCCTGGTCTTCAAGATCATTGCTCAACAATCTGACACCAGGGCACAGTGCCGTCTCACTTTTTGCAAGTTGGGCAATTGCAACATTTTGCCAGATAATCTGGCCGTCTGTTGCAAGTTCGAGAAGTTGCTCTTTGTTGGATTGGTCACCGGCGACCAGACACAATTGTCGCGCCCGATGTGCCAGTTCACCACTCACCATTGGACGTGCAGCTGCCCGCAGTGTTTTTTCTGTTTCCTGTCGGTTGTCGCTGGCGGAGGCCGCATCCAGATCCAGCAGGAATTGTAAACCTTCAATCTTGCCGACACAAAATCCTTCAATGCGAACCTCACCATCTGACCTGACGCCGCCCAGTAAATCGGCGTCAGTATCGCCCAGGCGTCGGGCGAGTGCCGCGGCGCGTTGATCGACGAAGCGCTGGGTCAATTGCTGGTGCAGGGCATCGGACAAACGGTCTTCGATTTCTCGTGCCCGTATTTGCCAGCCGACGGCGTCTTCCAGCCAGTCAGCGCGATGCGAGATAAAGGTCCAGGTGCGGATATGCGCCAGCCGCGTCGCCAGGGTGTCGATGTCGCCATCAATCTTGTTCAGGCGATCAAGGTGACCGGCAACCCATTCGGGCGGCAATTCACCATCATCGGCGAGGTGGCGAAATAGTCGGGCCAGCAAACGGGCGTGGGCTTCGGCCATGGTTTTGCGAAAATCAGGAACCTGACAAACCTGCCACAGCAAATCGGTTGCCGCGTGGCCCTTTGCCATATCCTTGATTTCGCTCGTTGCCAGCAGGCTTTTCAGAACGCTGATATCGGCCCCTTCCTGGGGGCGCAACACAACATCTCTCATACGGCCGGGTGGCGGGGTTTCCAATGATTGCAACAAGGCGGTCGGGGACGACAGGTCGAGTTGACTATTGCGCCAGAAGATATGCCTGAGAGGGCGAAACTCGTGCGCTTCAACACGTTCAATAACCTCCAGGTCAGGTTCAGCACAATTGGCGGTGACACCGAAAGTGCCATCATTCATATGACGTCCAGCCCGCCCTGCGATCTGGCCAATTTCAGCTGGTGTCAGATTTCGCATCAGGCGTCCGTCGAACTTGCTCAAGGCGCTGAAGGCCACGTGATCGACGTTCAGGTTCAACCCCATGCCAATGGCATCTGTCGCCACCAGATAATCGACCTCTCCGGCTTCGAACATTTCCACCTGGGCGTTGCGGGTTCTGGGACTTAACGCACCCATAACAACTGCGGCACCACCGCGCTGTCTGCGGATCAGTTCCGCTGTGGCATAAACGTCGGCTGCAGAAAAAGCGACGATGGCGGAACGACGAGGCAGGCGGGAAATCTTTTTCGATCCTGACCAACGCAGGGAGGACATGCGCGTACGATCCAGAAACCGAACACCCGGTATCAGGCGGCGCAACAAGGGCCGCATGGTATCGGCCCCCAGGAACAGGGTTTCAGAAACCCCGCGGGCATAAAACAGGCGGTCCGTAAAAACATGACCCCGTTCCGGATCGGCGCACAGCTGAATTTCATCAATTGCCACAAATTCAAAGCTGCGATCCAGCGGCATGGCTTCGACGGTGCAGACAAAATAGCTTGGATCGGGCGGGATGATTTTTTCTTCGCCGGTAATCAGTGCGACCACATTTTTGCCGCGCAGGCCGACGATCCGGTCGTAGATTTCGCGGGCAAGCAGGCGCAACGGCAGGCCAATAATCCCGTTTTTATGCCCCAGCAGCCGCTCAACGGCATAGTGGGTCTTGCCGGTATTGGTTGGTCCCAGCACGGCCAGGACAGGGCCGGGTTCGGCCAGTGTTCTCAGGTGCACCATACTCTATTGAACATCGTAAATTGACAATTGAATTGCAAGGGCGAAAAGCAAAGTCTGCCTCACATGAGGTGATATTTTTGTCAGGCCAACAGCTGGTCGACAAATGCCGGGACAATTTCGGTTGCGGGGCCGTGAATACACTCGTCGAACAATGTGGCACCTTCCGATGGTTCCAGGTTCAGCTCCACACTTCGCGCCCGACCCAGTTGACGGACTTGCGAGACATAACTTGCTGCCGGATAAACATTGCCGGAAGTGCCAATGGACAAAAACAGATCACAGTTCGAAAGGGCCGGTTCTATATCACAAAGTAGCAGCGGCATTTCCCCAAACCAGACCACATGGGGCCGCAGGAAACCGTGGGTGTTGCAGGCCGGGCAGGGAATGTCCTGCGACAGATCCTGCAGCCATTCCCGTACACTACCGCAATTGCCGCAGCGGATTTTCAATAACTCACCATGCATATGGATGATGTTCTTGCTGCCACCTTTTTCGTGCAGGTCATCGACATTTTGCGTAACGATGGTGACGTCGCCGTCGAATTCAGCCTCCAGTCGCGCCAGAGCCTTGTGGGCCGCATTTGGTTCGGCATTTTGCAGGTTCTGGCGGCGTGAGTTGTAGAATTCATGCACCATCACCGGATCGCGGGCAAATCCTTCCGGCGTAGCGACATCTTCCAGATTAACCTTTGTCCAGATGCCGTCCTTGTCGCGAAATGTGCCGAGGCCGGATTCAGCGGAAATTCCCGCACCTGTCAGGATGACGATGGCATTAATGGATTTACTGGACATGAAAACGTTTCTCCCTGAGCGGTCTCACGAGCACCATCCAGGAAAAATCGGAACGGTATGTGATTTCTCAATTATAAAAGTCACAGCGTTGCGTTAAGCTCAGGGCTGGTGCCAAATACATAAACAGTTGCGATTGCCTCAAATCAGGAATCGCCCGGATATTAGAATTCAACAGGACAGGAGTGACAAGTGGTTATCAGCGTGTTGTTCGTCTGTACTGGCAATATCTGTCGCTCTCCGACGGCTGAAGGTGTGTTCCGGGAATTGATCGCCCGGGAGAAACTGGTCGACCGGATCGATGTGGCCTCGGCTGGCACCCATGGATGGCATGTGGGTAATCCACCTGATCCACGATCAGTTGCTGCCGCATCCTTGCGCGGCATAGATATCAGCACGCAGCGCGCCCGCCAGTTCAAAGCCGGAGATTTTGAGGCCACCGATTATGTGTTGGCCATGGACAGTGAAAATGACCGTTTCCTGAGACCTCTCTATCGGCAGGGCATGCGGGCAAGGCTGGCAAAGTTCCTCGAGTTTGCGCCACAGCTGGGCCAGGCTGATGTGCCGGATCCTTATTATGGTGAGGGCGACGGATTTGAAAATGTTCTGGACATGATCGAAGCGGCATCTAGCGGCTTGCTGGCGGACATAAGATCTTCGGGCAAGTTGAACGGTGCATGACGGCCCTGTTTGACCGCATCGAAGCGATAACGGGACTTCGACCAACGGCACAAAACAGGCTTGCTGGCGGAAGTGTCGGAGATGTCTGTCGCCTGGATTTTGGCAATGGTCACAAGATTGTTGCCAAACTGGGCGTCCTGGGAAGTGGTCTCGATATCGAAGGCCGAATGTTAACCTGCCTCACCGAGCGGACGGACTTGCCCGTGCCCGAAGTTATTCATGCAGCAGATGATTTGTTGTTGATGTCGTTTGTTGAAGGTCAAAATGCCCAGGGCGACACACCGGAATTTCAATCCGCTGACCTGATCGCCGCGTTGCATGATCTGACCGCAGAAAATTTCGGTTTTGAATTTGATACCCTGATCGGTGGCTTGCATCAGCCCAATCCACAGACAGATAACTGGCTGGAATTTTTCCGGGATCAGCGTTTGCTTTATATGGCCGGATTGGCACGCGAGGCAGAACAGCTGCCCGGCGATATTTATGACCGCATCGAAGCCCTGGCCGCGCGGCTGTCGGACTTCATGCCGGACAATGTCAAACCATCATTTCTTCATGGCGATCTCTGGGGCGGCAATATCCTTGCCCTCGAGCACCAGATCACGGCCTTTATCGATCCTGCTATTTACTACGGGGACGCTGAAATGGACCTCGCTTTTTCCACATTGTTCAGCACATTTGATGACATGTTCTTCGCCCGCTATCAGGAACATCGCCCCCTGGAACCGGGCTTCTTCGAAGTCCGGCGCGACCTCTACAATCTCTATCCCTTGTTGGTCCATGTCCGTCTTTTTGGCGGCAGTTACGTCGGCTCGGTTAACCTGACTCTCCACGGTTTCGGGGTTTAATCCGTCAAGTCTTCCAACCCGAACTCCTGCTCCACCCGATAATTGTGCAGGTCGCTGGAATAAAGTGTGAAGTGATCGACGGTGATGGGCCCGGCGTAAAATCCGGCGCAGGTTTGCAGCCACTGGAGGACGCGGTCGGCCGGGGGGTGGCGCAGACGGGCAAGGGTGATGTGGGGGCTGAATTTGTGATGACGGTCGGCCTGAACGCCAACGCGGGTCAGGGCGACGTCGACCTTGCTTTTCAGGGCCGATAATTCCGGACAGGGCTGGATGCCTGCCCATAAGATTCGTGTCTTTCGACCTTCACCAAAACAGCCCACACTGTCCAGTATCAGGTCAAAGGCAGGGAACTTGATGTGTGCCAGTTCGGCGCTGATGTCGGCGGCAACATCTTCGGGGACGTCACCTATAAAGCGCAGCGTCAGGTGCAGCATTTCGACCTTGTTCCACCGTGCGCCGGGGACGCCACCCCCCATTTGATGCAGCCGTTCGCGTACATCCTCAGGCAGATCAATGGCAACGAACAAACGGATCATGATCGACTATCCCCTGAACCCGGAAACCTGATTTCTATTTAAGGGCTGTTTTTCCGCTCAGCAATGCTTCGATATAAGGCACCATTTTTCTGGCAATAATTTTCTGCCCCTCCGGCGTCGGATGGATGCCATCATGCTGGTTCAACTTTTCATCCCCGGCAACGCCTTCCAGCAAAAACGGATAGAGCAGGATTTTATGTTTTGACGCCAGCCGGGTATAGATCGCCTGAAAGGCCTTGCCAAAATCGTCGCCCAGGTTGGGTGGGGCCAGCATACCGGCCAGCAATACAGGCATATTTCGCTTCTTCAGTGCCAATATTATGGCGTCCAGATTCTGGTATGAATTCTCCGGTGTCAGAGCACGCAGGGCATCGTTTCCGCCCAGGGCCACGATGGCGAAACCCGGCGAGGGTGAAGTCCCGTCCAGTGACCAGGCCAGTCGCGCCTTGCCGCCGGCAGTGGTATCGCCTGATACCCCGGCATTGACGATGGTGATGGCTACGCCCTTGTCGGCCAGGATCTTTTGCACAACGGCTGGCCATGCTTCCTGTTCGCTAACCCCTAATCCGGCTGTGATGCTGTCGCCAAAAGCGACGATAACCAGACCCTCGGCGCGTGCAGAAGGCGCGCTGGCCAGCAGGACAGCAAACAAGACCAGGGTAAAAATAATGCCTGGAAGTTTGGCTTGTGGCCTGCGCGTTCCTATATGATGGATCAGACTGTTAACGGGCATCGGGAAATTTTTGAATATGGACATGGCTTCGGTTTCAGGTGAGACACTGGTGGACTTGCAGGACTTGCATCTTACCCTGGATAGTGGCGCTGGTGCCGTCAACATCCTGCGGGGTGTTGATTTGCAAATAACGCGCGGCGAAACGCTGGGTGTTGTCGGGCCATCGGGTTCGGGGAAGTCAACCATGCTGGCGGTCACCGCCGGTCTTGAACGTCCATCAAGCGGTCACGTCAATGTTGCAGGTAAAGACCTCGGCCTGTTGAACGAAGACCAGCTGGCCCTGTTTCGACGTAAGCATGTTGGCATCGTCTTTCAATCCTTTCATCTGATTCCGACCATGACAGCGCATGAAAATGTTGCCGTTCCGCTGGAACTGGCTGGTGATCCGGATGCCTTTGAACGGGCCCGGGAAAGCCTGGCCGATGTTGGCCTGTCGGATCGTCTGACCCATTACCCGACGCAGCTTTCCGGCGGTGAGCAGCAACGTGTGGCTCTGGCCCGTGCCTTTGTTGGCGAGCCGGACCTGATTTTGGCAGACGAGCCAACCGGCAATCTCGACAGCGAGACCGGGGCTGCGATCATAGATTTGATGTTTGGTATTCGCCGCGACCTGACCCTGATGCTGATTACGCATGACGACCAGGTCGCCACACGCTGTGACCGGGTGGTCCGCATGGCAGACGGCAAACTTGAACCAACAGCGTTGGGACAAACTCCCGCCGCTGATGTTTCACTTGCCGCGAGCTGACCGACATGGCCTTGCCCCTCAGTGTTCGATTTGCCTGGCGTGATCTGCGCGGGGGCCTGAAAGGTTTCCGGATTTTTCTGGCTTGCCTGACCCTGGGTGTTACAGCCATTGCCGGTGTGGGCTCTCTGGGTTCGGCGATCCGGGCCGGGATCGACAACAATGCCCGGAACCTGCTGGGGGCCGACGTCGAAGTGCGGCTTTCCAGTCGCGCGGCAACGGCGGATCAGGTCACCTGGATGGCTGATAACAGCCAGGCGCTCAGCCTTGTGCGCAACTTGCGGACTATGGCCAGGGTACCGGATGGCGGCAGCCAGACGCTGGTTGAATTGAAAGCCGTTGCCACGTCAGGTGCGGCGGCTTATCCCTTGTATGGCCAGGTGACGCTGGATCCCCCGATGCCGTTGGCGGCAGCACTGGCGGATCAAAATGGTTTGAAGGGGGCGGTTGCAGAACCGGCCTTGCTGGCGCGTCTGGGTGTGAAGGTCGGCGACAAACTTGATCTCGGTAAAATCCAGGTCGTGTTGCGAGCCGTGCTGGTGACCGAACCCGACCGGGTTAGCGGCACCTTCGCCCTGGGGCCACGGTTGATGATCAACAATCAGACCCTGGATGCCGCTGGACTGATCCAGCAAGGCAGTCTGGTGCGTCATAAATACCGTATGCGCCTGGCGCCTGAGGCGGATCTGGAGCTTTGGCGCAAGAAAATTGATACTGCCTGGCCCGATACAGCCTGGCGAATTGGCGATGTTAAAACGGCGCAGCCATCGGTTAAACGCTTTGTCGATCGCCTTGGTTTGTTCCTGACCCTGGTCGGGCTGACAGCCTTGATTATTGGCGGTGTGGGTGTTGGCAATGCGGTCCAGGCCTATCTTGCCGGGCGCACAGAAACCATCGCGACGTTGAAATGCCTCGGCGCAGAAGGGGCAATGATCTTCCGGATTTATCTGATTGAAATTGGATTACTGGCGGTTCTGGGCATCGCCGGGGGTCTGGTGCTGGGGGCGGCCTTGCCGATGATTGCACTTGGGGTCCTGGAAGGTCAGTTGCCCGTGGCTGCAGATATTTCAGTTTATCCTGTGCCTCTGGTTCGGGCGGCAGCCTTTGGCGTATTGACGGCTTTTGCCTTTGCCTTGTGGCCGTTGGCCCGGGCGCGTGAAGTGCCGGCAGCCGGTTTGTTCCGCGATATCATTGGCGGCGAATGCCGCTGGCCTCCGCTGCGCGATATATTGTTATTGGCAATTTCCGCAGCTTTGTTGATCTTGCTGGCCCTGACTAGCGGCGACAATGCCCGTCTGGCGCAATGGTTCATCGGCGCATCAGTTGCGTCCTTGTTGGCCTTCTGGATATTGGCCCGGGGCCTGATCATGCTGCTGGCGCGCTTGCCGCGACCGCGCAAACCTGGCCTGAGACTGGCGTTATCGAACCTGGTTCGCCCTGGTGCGCCCACAGCTGGCGTCGTGATTTCCATGGGCGCTGGTCTGACGGTGCTGGTGACCATCGCCCTGATTGAAGGCAATCTTAACCGCCAGGTGCAAAGCCGAATTCCGGATCGTGCACCTTCCTTTTTCTTCATCGATATTCAGCCTGATCAGGTACCGCTGTTTGACGCGACCGTGGCGGCAATTGAAGGCGGGGAACTGGTGCAACGGGTGCCGATGCTGCGCGGCCGTGTTGCCATGATCAAAGGGGAAAGTGCTGATACCTTTCCCGCTGAGAAAGATGGAGGCTGGTTTGCCCATAACGAACTTGCTTTCAGCTATATGGCCGAAATGCCAACTAAAACTGTACTAACCGACGGTGTCTGGTGGCCAAAGGATTACCAGGGGCCGCCGTTGATTTCGCTGGGTGCACATGTCGGCGAGAACCTGAATATCAAGGTTGATGACACTGTTACCTTCAATATTCTGGGTCGCAAGATGCAGGCGCGCGTGGCCAATTTACGCAAAATTGACTGGACTACGATGCAGCTGAATTTTTCGGTCGTCTTTGCCCCCGGCGCGCTTGAAGGCGCGCCGCAGGTTCACATTGCAACGGTCAGCGCACCAAAAGCACACGAAACGGCATTGCAAAAAGCCCTCAGCAAGGCACTGCCCAATGTCTCGGCAATCCGGGTTGGTGATGTGCTGGATACGGTAACAGCCATGTTCGACCGGATCTCGTCGGCGATCCGGGCATCTGCGGCGGTGACGGTCATTGCCGGTATTCTGGTTCTGGCTGGTGCCCTGGCAGCAGGCCATTCCAGACGGGTTTATGATTCAGTGATTTTGAAAGTTCTGGGTGCGACCCGGCGGGATGTGGCGCGGGCCTATCTGATTGAATATGCCTTGCTGGGCGGATCAACCGCTTTATTGGCAACACTGGTCGGCACTATTGCAGCCTGGACCGTAATGACCTTTTTCATGGCAGGGGAATGGGTTTTTCTGCCTCTGGCCGCGGGCTTGACGGCTGGCGGCGGCATAATTCTGACAATTGCCCTCGGTTTTATTGGCACCTGGCGCGCACTTGGACAAAAAGCTGCCACAGTTCTGCGTCATGTTTAGGCTTCAAGACCAGCAATACTGAACGCTGACCCTTGAAATAGCGGGCAAAAGTAACGATATTTGCCATAAGAGCGGTTTTGGCACATGCCGGGCCGTAGCTCAATATTGCCACGGGAGTATTAAATGGCACTGGATACCAAAGCGCGCCTCTCAATGAATGCAGCAGGCGCCGCGACGCAACAACAAGTTGACGTGGGTCTGCGCAACTACATGCTCAAGGTCTACAACTACATGGGATCGGCCCTGGCGTTGTCCGGCGTAGTTGCATTTTTTGTTGCCACCAACCAGTCCCTTCAACAAGTCATTTTCGGCACCGGCCTGATGTGGCTGTTTGTTCTGGCACCCCTTGGCCTGGTATTTTTCCTCAGCGCCAAAATCCAAACCATGAAGGCGTCCACAGCACAAACAGTGTTCTGGGTTTTTGCCGGCATGATGGGTATTTCCCTGTCGACCATTTTGTTGCAATACACCGGCGCCAGCGTCGCCCGTGTCTTCTTCATCACGGCGGGTACGTTTGGTGCCATGAGCCTCTATGGCTACACCACCAAGAAGGATCTGACCAAGCTCGGCTCCTTGCTGATGATGGGCCTGATCGGCATTATCATTGCCAGCGTTGTGAACATCTTCCTGGCGTCTTCAGCCTTGCATTTTGCGATCTCGGTTATTGGTGTTCTGGTCTTCGTTGGTCTGACAGCCTATGACACCCAGAAAATTCGCCAGATGTATTACGCAGCAGACTCAAGCGAAGTTTCCCAGAAAAAAGCCATTATGGGTGCACTGACCTTGTATCTGGATTTCATCAACCTGTTCATCATGTTGATGCATCTCTTTGGCCAGCGTGATTAGTCAACGCGGCTTATCAAATAGAAAAGGCCCGGCGATTTTGCCGGGCCTTTTTTTGTGTCTGATCGCTGGCGTTCAGAACATCACCACTTGCCAGGCAATACCGCTGAGGGTGGCACCGGCGACCCCCAGCAAGATGTAGAACCCGAAGACCGGCAATCGCACCAGGGCAAAAACAGCCATGGCGGCGGGGATGCTTGTAACGCTGCCGGCAATCAGGAACGACATGGCGGCCCCTGGCATCATGCCCAGGTTCAACAATGCATCGATCGTGGGGACAGCGGCATAGCCGTTGAGATAGGCCGGAATGCCCACCAGCACGCCCAGGGGAATGGACCACCAGTTGTCGCCACCCAGCCAGCTGCCAACAAAGTCGGCAGGCAAGTAAGCCACCATCAGGCTTTCGAGAACAAAGGCCAGGGTCAGCCAGCGCATCAGGAACCAGCCGGTTTCTTTTGACGTACTGGCAAACTTTGACCGGCGTTCATCGTGACGCCAGAACTTCCAGACAATTTCCGGGTCGGTGCGTTCGGCCAGTGGTGCTGTATTGGTGCCGCACCCCATTTTGACCATGGGCCGCAAGGGATTGGCGAAGACAGATGATTTGGCAAAGACATGCATGGCAAATCCCGCACCCAGACCCATGACAACAGCCGCAAGCGTTTTGGCAACGGCGAAGGGAATACCCAGCACCGCCGAGGTTACAAAAAACATGCTGGGGTCCATGATGGGGGAGGCAATCCAGAAGGCCATGACCGGAGCCATGGGCACACCGGCTGCCAACAGACCGGCGATGATCGGGACCACGCCGCAGGAACAGAACGGTGATAACGCACCGAACAGGGCCGCCAGGATAATTGTTTTTGTCGGATTGCCGGAAAAGACCAGGGCGACCTGTTTATCAAGACCGGTCGCAGTGGCCCAGGCCGCCAGGGTGACGGCGATGATCAGAAACACCAGAATGCCGCCGAGGCTTTGCCCGGTGAAGATGGCACTATCCAGCGCCTGTTGGGGCAGCAGGATCAGCAAAGCCGCAAAGATGGCAAAAATGGCCAGCAAAACCTTGTCGGCCTTTTTGAACCAGCTGATCGGCGAGGCCGGTGTGAGGCTTGTATCTGTCATGGTTATATCTTTCCCTCAACCGGCTTGTGCTTGTGAGGCATCGGCGGCGACGCCCGTGCAACATTCGGCAAACAACATGGTGGCAAGGCCGCGCAACTGGTCAAAATCAGGATGACACCGCAGCACTCGACCTTCGCGGTCCTGACGGATGACACCCGCACCAACGAGGTGCAATAAGTGATGAGACAGGGTTGAGCCTGGTATTTCCAGGTGACGGCGAATATCACCGACGGGCAATCCCTCAGGTCCTGCCTTCACCAGCAACAAAACGATTTCAAGGCGCTTTGGGTTGCCCAAAGCCTCCATACACCGGGCTGCCGTTTCAATATCCATCAGATCAATCCCTATATTTCGATAATTCCAGAATAATCGAAATATAGGGATTGTCAAATCTTATTCAAGAGCAGGTCTTAATCCCTTGAGTAAGTCAGGTGTCAGATATCTCTCAAGATCGACGAAGCAGTGAAAACCGTATTTTGACAGGAGATTTGTCTCCCGTGAAATCTGCCCCTGCTGTTGTGTTAATTTCGAAAGTCGGCCCGGTAACATCAGTGTTAGTTTCAAATGTATGCGGGACCATTTCCACAGCGGGCCCCCAGGGGGCGTGTACAAATCGTTCATGGTCGGCGACCCGGCCGTTCAACTCCATGACGCCCCGTCGCATGTTGCCCCATATGTTAAGAATCAGGGCACCATTATAAAGTGATTCGCCAATTTTGCCGTTGACGATGGTAATTTCCTCAGAGAAATTTGCGCTCCATATCTCGTCGAAATCAACGGTGATCCGCCAGGTTGAATTGCGCTCCAGCCCGGTAACATCAAAAGCAGGGGCGACACGCTTAACCGGGGCCCGAACGACAACGACAGGTTTGGCAACAACGACGGGCTTCGGGGCAACGACCCTTTTTGCAACAACAACGGGCTTGGGTTTTTTGACGACGGGCGCGGCGCGGATTTGTTCCGGACGACCGGTAGCTGAAACGGTTTGAACCAGAAGCTGTTCATCCTGGCCACTGAACCAGGCATTTTGATGGCGTCCGAATTCACGTCTGGCAGACCGGGTCATGCGATCATCCAGATATTCCCTGACTTCGGAAAGGGCGACCTTGCCATCGGCATTGCCATAAAGCTCACCGTCGGCTTTGCCATACAAGGCATCCAGCAAGTGTTTGGTAAACATGCCATGTTTTGCCTTGTTGTCCCAGGAGGCAACCTGGTCTCCCTGGGCCGCTGTGATCAAGGTCATCGCAGATGACTGGCTTGGCATCTGAGGAACGATTGAAATGCCGGATGCCGATTGCACGAGCATGCCTTTCGGGCTTTCACCAGAGAAGCAGGCATCGATGTAGACCGAGAGCGAATTCACTTTCAGTTTGCCAAGATTTCCAAGCATTAAATCCAACGGATAGCCATTTATTTCAGGCGCATTTGCATCCGCATCAACAGGTAAAAGATATCCGCGTTTGTCTTTCAGGCCTGGCACACCATGTCCGGAATAGAACACCACAACATCAGACCGGCCCTTTGGATCAAGATAGCGCCAAAGTTTGCCTTCAAAGGATCTGCTGTTGCCAAAAGCTGTTTCCATTTCGGCCTTGGTCGCATCTCTCATGTCAATAATATTGTCGGGGTCATAGCCCAGTACATCAACGACGAAAGTCTTGAATGCATCTGCATCGTTGAGAGCATAGTCAACTTTCGGGATGGACCCGAGATAGTTTGAATTACCCATGATCACAGCGACGGCGCGTCTGTTTGTTGTTTCGGCGAACGAAGCCGCAGACTGCAGGGCCACGAAGAGCAGGGCGAATAGACCCAGGGCAAGGCCTTTCCAGCGAAAATCCTCAAAACAGGCGAACCCAGGCACGTTCGATTGCTGGCGCATAACAGACCCCATTGATTGTATAAATAATCGTATAGTTTACGCCCTAATAGAGAGAAAGCGAAGGTGTTTCTTTTAGATCAATTGCAAAACCAAAGTCGGTGTCCAGGTTAGTTTGCAATCTGATCGCGAAACAGGGAAGCCGCCGGGCCGAGCGGTGAATCGATCAGGCCAAATACAAAGATCGGCAGCTCAGGCAAAACCTTCAGGGAGGCAAGCTGCAACTGATGAAGGGTGCCGTCTGTCAGGTCTTGTTCAACCTGATGGGCTGGCAGCATCCCCCAGCCAAATCCACGCTGGATCAGCTCCAGTTTTGATTTTGTGTCGGGTACTCGCCAGATATGGGTGCTGAAGACGCCCTGATCGGGGCTGGATTCCGGGGCCTGTGCCCGTGACAGGACGATCTGTCGCTGGTTTGCGGGATCAAAATTGCTTTTTTCAAAACTGCTTTCCGGCATATCTGCCATCAGACGAGGACTGATTACAGGTATCATCTGAAGTGTGCCGACAATTGCAGACGTATGTTTGGTCAGGTTCTCGACAAGGGTTACGCCCAGACCCATGGCTGCGTGACCCTCAGTGACCATGCGAAAAATGTCCTGTCCGGACGTGCTGTTCAGGCGAAGCTCCAGACCGGGATATCGCTCTTCAACGGCGATAAGCGCATCTTCAAGAAAATCGAACGGGATCATGTCATCAACCGCGATGGTCAGAACTGATTCAACGCCAGAGGCCAGCTCATTGGCCGTTCGCGACAGTCCGTGTGCCGCATCGACGATATTTTCGGCCTGACGCCGCAGGGCGACACCTGTCTTTGTCAGGACGGCCTTGTGCCCACTGCGGTCAAACAGACTGACGTTGAGACTTTCTTCCAGGGTCGAAATGCCATAGCTCACGACATTCTGGGACCGACCCAGTTTTTTTGCAGTTGCGGAGAATGTGCCAAGCTCTGCGGCACTGACGAACATTTCCAGTTGATCGAGCAGATTGGGATGGATCATGAGGCTTTCAGATTGCCAAAAATAAAGTCATATGAATATTTTGGTTGACTAGGTCGATATTATATCGGTTATTTGTTGGAGTCAGAAGCCCTATTTCCACAGTAGTGAATTATTCCAATTAAATTTTCTATTTTGAAAGGGATCAAAATGAGCAGCAAGGCAGCAAAATGGGGCACATTGGCGGCGACAGGATTGGCAACGTTGGCCTATCTTGGGGCGGGCACGATGAAATTGTCGGGGGCCGAGGAAATGGTGCAGAGTTTCACAAAATATGGCCTGCCCGTCGAGTTCATGTATTTCATTGGTGCCTGTGAAGTGGCAGGCGCTATTGGCCTGTGGCTGAATATGACAGTTGTTGTGCCTTGGCCCTTGCGCCGTCTGGCGGCCCTGGGTCTGGCTGTCATCATGGTCGGCGCGATCACCATGCATGCCCTGAATGATCCTGTTCCCCAGGCCATTCCGGCGGCTGTTTTGCTGGCAATATTACTGTTTTTGTTCAAACGTTTTGGTCGAACTGAAGCGACGGAAGTGGCCTCGGCCTGATACTGATTGGTGGCGCACGGTTCTGATTGATTGCAAAAGCGTCTATATCGTATGTATGCAAGAGAACCTTTTTGATACCGCCGAAAATGACCTGATTGTCCGTGGGCAGTCTGTGGATCGCGACCTGGTCGACGATCTGCAGGTTCGATCCACGGAATCGTCGCCGTTGAGATTTTCAGGGTGTGACTTCTCGGCAGAGGATTTCACTGAAGCAGATTTTACGGGCTGCCATTTTACGGATTGCACTTTTCCGGCTTTTTCCGCGCGCCATCTGCTGGCGGCAGAGAGCCAATGGCTGAATTGTCGTCTGGGCGGTGCGGACTTTATCGAGGCTGATTTTTCCGATGCCCGCTTTGAAGGTTGCGATCTTTCCAACACTGTTTGGGGCGGTGCAAAATTGACCTCAGCCCGGTTTGAAAAATGCCGTATGACAGGTGCATCGTTAACGCAATGCCACGGCGTCGGTCTTGAACTGGAAGATTGTGCATTGGTCATGGCCGATCTTCAGGGCCTGTCCTTTCGACGCCAGACTTTGAACAATCTGGACATGTCGGAAGCCGATCTTGCCAGGGTAAATTTCGAAGATTGTGTTTTTCAAAATTGCAAACTGCGCGGGGCCAGATTGCTGGAGACCCGTTTCCAGGGCGCTGACCTTCGCGCGGTGGACATGGGCGTCATCACCCTTGATCAGGCAACAACCCTCAAGGGTGCTATTATCTCAAAGGACCAGGCTTCATCTTTGTTGGCCGGATTTGGTCTTCAGGTTCTTTGAGAGGCGCGTTGTTTAACACTGGCAGATTTCAGCTGACCGCAGGCCGCCATGATATCCCGACCGCGTGGCATGCGAATGGGGGCGGACACACCGGCATTGAAAACGATATCGGAAAACTTGCGGATCGTTGGCCAGTCTGAACAGTCATAGGCGACGCCTGGCCAGGGATTAAACGGGATCAGGTTGATCTTCGCCGGAATGCCTTTGAGGATACGAACCAGTTCCCTGGCATCTGCCGCCGAATCATTGACGCCTTTCAGCATGGCATATTCAAATGTGATACGCCGGGAGTTGGAAGAACCTGGATAACGCCGGCAGGCAGCCAGCAATTCAGCAATGGGATATTTGCGATTAATCGGCACCAGCTCATCGCGGGTTTCGTCATTTACGGCGTGCAGGGACACTGCCAGATTAACGTCCAGTTCCTCACCGCATCGATCCATCATCGGCACCACACCGGCAGTAGAGAGGGTGATCCGGCGCTTGGAAATGGAGACACCGTCACCGTCCATAACAATCTTCAAGGCCTTGGCGACATGGTCGAGATTATAAAGTGGCTCGCCCATACCCATCATCACGACGTTGGAGATCAGGCGGCCTTCCTGAGGGCTGGGCCATTCCCCCAGGGTATCGCGGGCGATCATGATCTGGGCGACGATCTCACGTGGTTGCAAATTGCGAACCCAGGCTTGCGTGCCGGTATGGCAGAAACTGCAATTCAGGGTGCAGCCAACCTGACTGGACACACACAGGGTGCCGCGATCTTCTTCCGGAATGTAAACGCTTTCAATCAAGGCGCCGTCGGCATTACGCACCAGCCACTTGGCCGTGCCGTCTTCCGATTGTTGATGGCTCTCAATGGCCCCACGATCCAAGGTCGCGACCTCGGCCAGGCGCGCGCGCAGACCCTTGGCGATGGTGGTCATATCCTCGAAGTCTTGCGTGCCGCGATGATACAGCCAGTGCCAAAGCTGATTGGCGCGCATGCGCAGGGATTTTTCAGGCTCACCCAGTTCGCGAAAAACATTGGCCAGCTCGTCCCGGTCCAGACCGACCAGATAGCGTTTGCCATTGGCGTCAAAATCGCCGGGTCCTGCATTGTCCACAGGCACAGGTTTTTCGATATCCGTCAGGTCGAGCATGTCTTTATCTATCTTGTATAGCTGGCATGAACATTTGGCTTGAACAGGTGCCAATTAATTGGTCGGGCACCTGACCATTCAGATGTCTGACATAACTACTTTTTGCAGGCCTTGCTGATGGCCTTGTAAGCATTGGTGAAGCCTGAAAGCGAAAACCGGTAACTGACACGGGTGCCCCGTTTGGATTGGCCCTGGACGATCATTTCGTCACCGGCGCGCATGGCCACCACCAGCTTCTGGTCATCGGCTTCGTCATAGCTCCAGGCCGTATCGACGCTGGTATACATCTTGAAGGGCGATTTGCCTATGGAAATCGAGACTTCACTGCGGGCCTTGAAGGGATAGCCCACATTCAGGCTGACTTCATTGCGAATTTTGGCCTTGGGGCGATGGGTGACCATACCGTAGACGTCGCCGTGATTGACCTTGTCCGGTTTCATGTTGACGGGTGTTGATGTCATGAAACAGGTTTTGCCAGTTTTCTTGTCCGAAAAGGCATAGGCCTCCCAGTCCTTGTATTTACCCAGCAACTTGGGTGCCTGGGCCAGGGCTGTGTTCGTCACAAATACCATCGCGGCGAGCGCAATCAATATGGTGTGGAGGGATCGTACAGGTCTCTCAAACTTCATTTCTGCCCCTTTAGACATTTCAGTCAAACGTAATATTTCAGCTCAAACGTCATCTGCATTTTGCAGGGTTAAATCCAGATCCGCCGTTCGCAACTTTTGCGCACCGTGGATATGGTCTGCCAGCTCGATAGGAATATTCCGACTGGTAACAGGCCGGGAGGCAAAACGCCCCAGACTGGTTACCCGGTCGTACATAACAATCGCCCCGGCTGTTGCCACATTGATACAGAATTTTGTCGGAATTTTGATCACATGGTCACATTTCTCAACCAAATCCGGCGACAGCGAACCTTTTTCCGGTCCCAGCACGTAGGCCGCCTGTTTCGGGTGGTGGAAACTTGGCAGTTCAATGGCTTCATCCAGCAACTCCACACCGACAATGGCGCAGTTGTCCGGCAGCACCATTGTCGCCACATTGTCAAAACGGTAATAGGGCATCTGCTTCCAGGCGTCGCTGGTATCAGAACCGGCAGATTTCAGCGGCAGCTTGCTGTCGATGGTGAAAGCAAAGCTTGCCCCAAAGCCATGGGCCGAGCGAAACAAGTTCCCCGCATTCATGGGTTTGCTGAAACGTTGGACGCCAATACCAAAATAGCCGCGCATGTGAACCGGGTCCCGTTTGACCTGTTGTTTTTGATCTGTGTGTGATTTAACCGGACAATACCGTGCCCGAACGACCAATCCAACCCCGCCTTTGCATGAGTTTCAGTCAATGACGATACCCGCTGCCAACCCTGTCGCCGTCGAAGTCACCCGCGGCCAGTCCCTGGAAACAGCCTTTGTGGAAAGCCGTCACCGGGCGTCCTGTGCCGTCGTGGCGGCGGACGGCACCATCGTGCATGGCTGGGGCGATATTGAACAGCAGGTTTTCCCACGTTCTGCGATCAAGCCGATCCAGGCATTGCCGTTGATTGAAACAGGTGCCGCCGATGCTTTTGGCTATTCCGCCGCCGAAATTTCGCTGGCCTGTGCATCGCACCATGCCGAGGACCGCCACATAAACACTGTGACCGACATCCTTGGACGGATTGGCCTGACACCGGACGCCCTGGAATGTGGCCCCAAAATTTCAATTGATGAAGCGGTAAAGATCGAGCGTTTGAAAAAGGGTGTGGAAGCCCGCCGTCTGGGCAGTGATTGTTCCGGCAAACATACAGGATTTTTGGCCACTGCCGTGCATATGGGCGAAGATCCTGCCGGTTATATTGGTCGCAGTCATCCGGTCCAGCAACGAATTTTCCAGACCATCTCCGAGATGTGTGATGTCGATGTTTCGACCCTGCCGGAAGGCATTGATGGCTGTTCCATCCCGGCCCTCGCCATTCCGCTTTCTGCATTGGCCCTGGGCATGGCGAAACTTGCCAACCCGACTGGTCTGGGCGCTGTGCGTGAAGCCGCCGCGGATCGCGTGGTGCAGTCTATTGCTGCGGAACCGTTCATGATTGCCGGAACGGGTAGTTTCTGCACCGACATCAATGCCGTCCTGAAGGGCAAGGTTATCGTCAAGACCGGGGCTGAAGGTATGGTGATGGTGGCGGTTCCTGCCAAGGGCCTGGGCATCGCCATCAAGGTTGATGATGGTGACATTCCAGGCCGGGTACGTGGTCCGGCTTTGGTGGCTGTCCTGAAACATCTCGGTGTGATTGATGATGCTGTTGAGGCGACCATGAAAGACCATATCGAAATCCCGATCCGCGATTACAACGGACGTCTGGTCGGCTTGTCCAAAGCTCGCGACGACTGGCCACCTGTTGGCTGATGGTCGGAAAGATTCAGTTCTTCCAATTCGTCATGACCGGGCTTGACCCGGCCATCCACGTCTTGGGGCCGCTTTTGTCAAGACGTGGATACCCGTGTCGAGCACGGGCATGACGAGTATACCAATGAAACCCAAAACCCACGTCCTGCCAGACCTGCTGGAACATGATCTGAAACTTGTGCTTATTGGCACAGCGGCCAGTGCTGCATCGGCAAAGGCGCAGGCCTATTATGCGCATCCTGGTAATCTCTTCTGGCCAACCTTGTTCAAGACAGGTCTGACCCCCCGTCAATTCTCGCCGACAGACTTTCCGCAACTTCTGGACTTTGGCATCGGCCTGACCGACATCGCCAAATCGGCGACCGGGTCGGATGCGCAGATTCCTGATGATGCCTGGGACGCCGATGCCCTTGTCGTGAAAATCAGAAAATACCAGCCGCGTTATGTAGGCTTTACCTCAAAGGCTGCAGCAACCTCGACTTTGGGTTTGAAAAAAATTGATTACGGTTTATTTCCCGAAGGGCTTGGCGAAACGGGGGTGTTCGTGCTTCCCTCTCCTTCCGGGCGCGCGCGTGGATACTGGGATGATACCTGGTGGTTTGCGCTGGCGCGCCTGGTCAAACAGATAACCCAATGACAGGATGAAGACATGAAAGCGGTGTTGTGCAAGGAATTTGGTGGACCCGAAAAGCTGGTCGTGGAAGACATCGCCACACCAACACCCGGTGACGGTGAAGTCAGGCTTCGCATTCATGCCTGCGGTGTAAATTTTGGCGATACGCTGATCATTCAGGGCACCTATCAGGTCAAACCACCGCTGCCTTTCAGCCCCGGCATGGAGTGTGCCGGTGAAATTTCGGAAGTTGGTGGTGGTGTTAAAGGCTATAAAGTCGGAGACCGGGTTCTGGCCATGACAGGTCATGGAGGCTTCGCCCAGGAAGTTGTGGTCGATGCCAAAATGCTTATCCCCATTCCCCAAAGCATGTCCTTTGAACATGCCGCCGCTTTTCCGGTTGCCTATGGCACAAGTCACGTTGGTCTTGATTACCGGGCCGGTTTGAAATCGGGTGAGACCTTGTTGGTGCTGGGGGCTGCGGGTGGTGTTGGCCTGACGGCTGTGGAAATTGGCAAGGCAATGGGGGCCACCGTGATCGCGGCCGCCAGTTCCGCCGAAAAGCTGGAAGTTTGCAAACAATATGGTGCAGATCATCTGATCAATTATTCCGAAGAAGACATTCGCGACCGCGTCAAGGAAATCACCAATGGTAAAGGCGCTGATGTGATTTATGATCCTGTCGGCGGCGATGCCTTTGATGCAGCCATGCGCAGTATTGCCTGGGAAGGTCGCCTTGTGGTGATCGGATTTGCCTCAGGCCGGGTACCCGAAGCAAAAGCCAATATCCTGCTGGTGAAAAATGTTTCCGTAGTTGGATTCTATTGGGGCTCCTACAATATCAAAAAACCCCAGGTCGTTATGCAATCCATGAAGACACTTCTGGACTGGTACGAAAGCGGCAAGATCAAACCGCATGTGTCTCATACCATTCCCATGGAAAAAGCTGGTGACGCCCTCGAAATGATGATCCAGCGTAAATCCACCGGCAAGGTTGTGCTGACCCTGGATTAGAATCTGAACATGCCAGGCAGCGACGGAACCATTGACTATTATTACGCGGCCTATTCGTCATATGCCTGGCTGGGATCAGCCCGATTGCTGGAAATTGCATCAACGTCGGGTTTAACGATCAGGCACAAACCGATGGACCTGCGACGGGTGATGGCGGCGGCGGGCAGTACCTCGTTTGACGCACGATCACTTGAGTTTCGCAACTATTTTTTCAATCGCGAACTTGAACGCTGGGCCGAATATCGGGGTCTGCGTACCCTGGGCAGGCGGCCGACTTATCATCATCACGGTTATGATCTTGCAAACAGGGTTCTGGTGGCCGCAGTGCTGGACGGACAGAATATCGATCAGCTGGCGCATGCGTACCTGGAAGGCCACTGGGCGGATGACGCTGATCTCGCCGATGCGGAAACCCTGGTCCGCCTTGCAGGCACTGTTGGCCTGGACGGGCATGTATTCCTGGCTGCAGCGGATTCAGCTGCAGTTGCTGACGCCTACGAAGCAAATACCCAGGCGGCAATAGCCCTGACTGTATTTGGCTCACCAACCTATGTTCTGGACGGCGACATATTCTATGGCCAGGACCGGCTGGAGATGTTGGAGCAAGCCATCCGGAAGCCGTTTGCCCGAACCTGGCCCCGCGTTCAAAGCTGAAACCCTGAAACAAAATGGCGACCGAAGAAAACAGGACTTGCAGTTTGAATGTTATTTATGTACCAAGATAACATACTAGCATTTCCCGGAGCAGCGATATGTCAAAAAACCTCGAAGGCGCGGTGTGGGCGCTGGCGGCGGCGGCCTTGTATGCGGTCTCGGCAGCGTTGGGCAAATTTGCAGCGAACGACTATCACATCCTGCAAATCCTGTTTTTCCGGCAAATCATTGTATTCCTGTCTGTCTTGCCAATCGTTGCGCGAAACTTCCCCGACAACCTGAAAACGCAGCATCCACTGGCGCACGGTTTTCGTCTGGGTGGTGCGTTCATTGCCCTGTCGATGGGCCTGTGGGCCGTATCGGTTTTGCCTCTGGCGACGGCGGTGGTGTTGATGTTCTCGCAAACATTTATTATCGCGCTGCTGGCCATGTGGTTCCTGGGGGAGGGCCTGGGTGTACACCGGCTAGCCTCGATCTTTATCGGGTTTGCAGGTGTCGTGATTGTCGTGCGGCCGGGCCTTGATGGATTTTTCGAAACGAATTCCCTGATCCCGATTGGTGCGTCCATGGGCGCGGCGGTGGCGGTTATCGTTGTGCGCAAGCTGTCGCAGTTTGAAAGTACGGCGACATTGCTCAGCTATCAGGCGATCTTCGTCGGATTGTTGTCGGGTGTACCGCTGTTCTGGCTCTGGGTGACGCCTGATCTGACCGGCCTGTTGATGCTGCTGGCTATCGGTATCGTTGCGACCTTTGGTCAGTGGATCGGGATCAAGGCCTTGCGCCTGGGTGAGGCCAGCCTGGTTAGCAGTATCAAATATACCGAGCTGATCTACGCCGCGATATTGGGTTACTGGTTCTTTGCAGATATGCCGGATGCCTGGACACTGGCCGGGGCGACAATCATTATTGCCTCAGCGATCTATATGATCCGGCGGGAGGCTCATGTCGCAAAGATAGCGTTGCTGGAAAAACCTGCGCCGGCCTGACTAAGTTTTCGGGTTATGCCAGTTTGCTGAAGGCGTTCGGGTAAAGAACCTTGCCGCTGACACCGTTCAGAATGCCAGGTTCAATTTCCAGAGCCTGAAAGAATTCACCCTTGTAGGGTGTGTCCAGGTCCTTCGCTATGTCGGCAGAAAAGCCAAAGCGGCCATAATAATTCGGATCCCCCAAAACCAGTACAACCTGGATGCCGCTATCCCGGCATTCCCGCAAACCCTGTATGACCAGGCCACCACCAATGCCCTGGCCCTGGTGAGTTTCTGAAACGCTTAAAGGTGCCATGGCAGCACCACGTAACAGGTTTTTTGTCGTGCCCACAGGGGTGTCGCTGAACAGGATATGGCCAACGATACTGTTATCTTCGTCGTCAACGGCGACAAGGGAAATCAGGGCGTCGCCGTCTGCGCACAGGTTTTTCACCAGCACGGCCTCAGCTTCCTGACCGAAGCTTTTGTGCACAAGGTCATGGATCAGATCGGATTCATTTGCGCCTTCGAGCCGAAAATTGATCATTGTTGTTCCCGCAAGTAATAGATCAGGTCCAGCTGAGGTGGTGCCAGGCCGGCATGTGACAATAAAGTATGAACCTGTCCCCGGTGATGGGTCTGGTGATTGAAAAAATGGCTCAGCAGGATCGAGATTTCATCGGCCTGATCTTCGCCAGCCATGTTCTGGTATTCCAGCCAGGACAACATCGAATCATCGTTCAGGCTTTCGACATAATTGATGATCAGGGCATCTTCTGCCAGACGCGCAACCCGCAGCCCGGCGAAGTCCGCATATAATTCCTGGTTCAGGGCTGTAATGGCGGTGGTGCCGCCGTTAAAGCGTGCCATCCACGACCGGTCGCCGACCAGAATATGATTGAGGGTTGAATGGATCGAGCCAAAAAAACTGGGGCGGGTCAGCAGATAGTCAGCTTCGCTTAATTCAGCGCAAGCCTCGTACAATCGCGTATTTGCCCAGGCGTTGTAATGCGCAAAGGTCTTGAAGTGTTCGTGCAGTGAAAGGGTCAAAAGAAAATCCCGGTTCCGTTGCTGGTCTGGTTGCAACAATGGAACCGGGAGAGGGGGTGCGTCAATGGCACATACAGTGGAAAGGCCTGGGGTGTCAGGCGCGCCAGAAGGGTTTGGCGGCGATCTCACGAATTTGCCAGGATTGCAGACCAATATCTTTCAGCATATGTGGCTCAAGCTCATTCAGTCGGCGACGCTCCTGGACGCGGTCATACCATGTATTGAGGGTGCCCAGAATGCTTCCGGCAACCGAAACAGACCGAGAATAGCTAATCATCGAAAAAATTGAACGTTCCATCATATCCTCCTGCGAAATCGTCTCAAACATTTTGCAGTAACGGTTTTCGTTGCTGCTGATGAAATAAATAGACTTGATTTCACTGCTTCTCAAACGATATAAATTCATGAAATGGATTAGAAAAACTAATGAGATAAACTGCTATGGCCCGTCGTTTGCCCCCCCTGAATGCCTTGCGTGCCTTCGAGGCCGCTGCCCGGCACCTGTCGTTTACCAAAGCGGCTGATGAACTTTTTGTAACCCAGGCCGCGATCAGTCATCAGGTCAAGGCGCTGGAGGCGTGGTTGGGACAGCCCCTGTTCCTGCGCAAGAACCGAAATCTTTATCTGACCGAAGCCGGGCAATCATATGCCGGGCCGCTGGGCATGGCCTTTGATGAAATCGATACAGCGACGGCCCGGCTCAACGCGCTCGACAGTTCCGGCACCCTGACGGTGTCGGTGCTGCCTTCTATCGCTGCCAAATGGCTGGTGCCGCGCATGCGGGGTTTCCGTGAACAATATCCGGATATCGATGTGCGTCTGTCGCCGTCGACCCATTTGACCGACTTCAGCCGCGAGGCCGTGGATGTGGTTTTGCGCTATGGCCGGGGCGACTGGTTTGGCATGAAGTCTGATCTGTTTCTGACAGAAGATATTTTTCCGGTATGCAGCCCTGAATTATTGAAAGGCAGATACCCGCTGAATGAACCGGCGGACCTCAGACATCATACCTTGCTGCATGATGACTATTTCGAGGACTGGACGCGGTGGTTGCTGGCAGCGGGTGTTGAAGGTGTCGAGAGTGAGCGCGGCCCGGTCTATGAAGATTCTGCAAATATCCTGCAGGCAGCCATTGCCGGAGAAGGGGTGGCGCTGGGCCGGTCCGCCCTTGCCGCCGATGACCTGGCCGCTGGTCGCCTGGTCCGGGTTTTTAACATCAGCCTGCCTCGGGAGTTCGCCTATTACGTCGTCGCCCCCGAAGCCAGCGCCGACCGCCCCAAGGTTGCCGCCTTTCGCCACTGGGTTATTGAGACAGCGGCCAACGACAGATTGCGGAATTAGGGGTTGGCCCTCACTTCGTCGTGCCCGGGCTTGACCCGGGTACCCACGTCTTGTTAGGTGCAGCCAGACAAATGGCTTGCTGTGGTGGTGACGGAAGCCTCAATTCAAATCTGGTTATGTCAGCCGATCCGCATATAGACGTGGGTACCCGGGTCAAGCCCGGGCACGACGTGTGTTTATGTGGATGCGTGATAAATGACTAATGACGGAAACGCTCTGGTGGCACGCGCATGACAGAAGAAATCACTTCAGAAAACGGTCGACCAGAAAACCGGCCCGAAAACCGCCATCTCAAAGTCTGGCGTCTGGCCGGGCCGATCATTCTGTCGAATGTTTCGGTGCCCTTGCTGGGTGTGGTCGATACGGCGGTCATGGGTCATTTGCCCCAGGCATGGTACATCGGTGCCGTGGCCGTGGGTGCCATGATTTTCAGTTACGTCTATTGGGGCTTTGGCTTTTTGCGCATGGGCACGACCGGCATGGTGGCACAAGCCTTTGGCGCCAACGACCGTGCCGAAGTCCGGGCTTTGCTCGGCCGGGCCTTGTTGATGGCGTTGGTGTTGGGGGTGGCGATCTTTGCCCTGCAATGGCCACTGATCAACGGGGCCTTGTGGTTCATCGAAGCCAGCGACCAGGTTGAAAACCTCGCCCGTACCTATTTTGATATCCGGGTTTTTGCGGCACCGGCGGCCCTGACGAACTATGCCGTGCTGGGCTGGCTGTTGGGACAACAACGGGCCAAAAGCGCCTTGATGCTGCAAGTGTTCATGAACGGTGTGAACATCGTGCTGGACGTCTGGTTTGTGCTGGGTCTGGGCTGGGGCGTCGAAGGTGTGGCGCTTGCCACAGCCATTTCAGAATATGCCGCCGCCGGTGTAGGTGTGCTGCTGGCGCTCAGGGTGCTGGATCAACTGGGCGGGAAATGGTCGCGATCCCGGTTGCTGGATCCGGTGCAACTGAAACGCCTGTTGGTGGTCAACAGCGACATCTTCATCCGCACCCTGTGCCTGGTGACAACCTTTGCGTATTTTACCAGCCAGGGTGCCAGCATGGGCGATACCTTGCTGGCGGCCAATGCCATTTTGATGAATTTCCAGATGATCGTGGGCTATGCCCTGGACGGTTTTGCCTTTGCTGCCGAAGCCTTGATCGGGGCTGCCATCGGGGCCAGGGATCGCGCAAAGTTATCGGAAGCCGTGCGCATCACCACGATCTGGGCCGGTATTTTCGCGGCCCTGTTCACCGCCGTTTACGCCGTTGCCGGAACTTTGTTAATTGCCGCCATGACTGATATCGCCAGTGTGCGAGACGCTGCCAGAACCTTTCTGTACTGGGCGGTGCTGTCTCCTCTGATCTCCGTCTGGAGCTTCCAGCTTGATGGCATCTTCATCGGTGCCACCCGCACCCGCGCCATGCGCAACGGCATGGCAATTTCCATGGCCAGCTTTTTGATCGGCGTCTGGATTCTGGTCCCCATGTGGGGCAACCACGGCCTGTGGATGGCGTTCTATATCTACATGATCATGCGCGCCATCACCCTGGTCGTGCGCTATCCGGCCCTGGTCCGCAGCGTCGAAGAAGACGAGGTCAAAGCCGCGAGCTGAGAATTTCCGGTACCCCGGTCCTGTCAGCTTCGACCCTTATACAGAGCTTCCATTTCGTCGAAGCAGGCTGGCCAGAATTCAGAGAGAAAACCAGCTGCTTCCTCTTCGGAAATCTTGGACCGGTTGCCGTCCGCGTCGCTGGCCTGACCCATGGTATAGCGTAAATCCGTGCCGGTATCCGTTGCCACCAGTTGGTAAGTTTCCGGTGTGTCTATGCCCTCACGGGCCGGATCATTGATACGGGTGGAAAAATAATCGAAGGGTTCCCAGTCAGTGACCCAGTACTTGAAATCGGCTGCTTCGTGGGCGCAATGATAACCTGAACCGGCACCGATGCGGTCCTCCGGGTTGTCGACAGTCACGGCTTTCATATTGACCATCCAGCGCTGTTTTGAATCCGCTGCGGTCAAGGCGTCCCAGACAATATTGATGGGAAGATCAAGGTGACGGCGATAGGTCCAGGTGCCGTCTTCTTCATTCAGGAAAAACCGCTCTCGCCCGGCACGGAACTTTTCCCAGGCCGCACCAAGATCATAAACCTTCATGGAGACATTGCCGAAATGTTCGATATCCTGACTGTAAGGCGTCAGGGCTGCATCGATATTCATGGCCTCGATGGCGGCCTCGCTGAACAGGGCATAGCTTCGAATGCCGGTCGCCACCTTGACGTCGGTTTTGGACATACGGTGGACCAGAATAACATCCGACCCCGAAATGTCGGTCATGGGCCCGAATTTCATTTCCTCGAACGTGCCGTAATGGGCCATGATTTTGAGATCAAGATTTCCGACATTGGCGCAGGCCTGGCAGGGGCAGGTCGTGTTGGCGATGATGTCCCGTTGGCGGTCAGCGAAGGCATTATAAAGATTTTCGCAAATCGTCAGAAAAACCTCACCGGATGGAAATTCGGTATTGGTGGAATAGGCCAGCACGGCGTCACCATCCATGCGCCAAAAGTGCAAGGGATCACCCACTTGCTCGACCAGTGAGGTCAGAAGCGAATGCAGGATCGGATTGGCATGATCCTGCTCGGACGATGTTAAAAATGCCGTATAGCCGGAAATATCGGCAATAAGCAGATAACCCTTGTGACTTGCGATGACTGTGTCCCCCCGGAAAAATTTACCAACGTAATCTGGATAAGATATGCCCTTGTCCAGAATTTGTCTAATTCAGAAATTGGAATTTCAGCTTATGCATGGTTTAACGGACACCCCTCAAGTCCCCGCGTCAAAATGCTGCATGGTCCCTGGTCGCGTCGTGCGCTATATATTTGACTAAGGTGCCCAGGTGGCATCGCGATTTAACCTGGCCAAATGAGGCTTGATTTGACGTTCGGGACTTTATTCAGACGTAAAAGGCGCGCGGCTGCGTGGCTGGCGTTGTTTGCCCTGGTGATGCAGACGCTGGTGCCGCTGGGCCAGATGCTGCAGGCGGCTGAGTCTGAGTCCACGATTTATATCTGTACGTCCACCGGCATCATGCCGCTGCATCAGGGTTTGCCGTCGGTTGATCCTTTGTCTGATCCAGGGGCTGATCGTGACATTGCGGCCTGTGATGTCTGTACGGCGGGTCTGTTCGGGCAATCCGTTCTGGCACCGGTTGCTGACTTTGTGGCACTGGTCAAAGGGCGCACCGTCGGTGATGTGCCGTCGTCTTCCGGCTGGCTGGATCGTCGTCCGGTGCTGATGCTTTCCGTACGTGGACCACCGCACCTCGTCTGAGACCTTTCCGCTTTCCCTTATATAAATGACCGGTCGTCATGTTGATGACGCAATCCTGTGTCGATGTTTGATACATCGATCCAGCGTTGATCAGGCGACCATTGCGAAAGAATTCAGATGATGAAAAACGTAACAATCCGACAATCAAAACTTCGACTGTTAAACCTGCCAAAACTGGGGCGTCTGGCGCCGATGGCAGCACTTGTCTTTGCTCTTGTCGTGGCCCTGGCCATGGTCGCCACCAACCTGGTTGGTATGGCGTCGTCTCATGCGGCGGAACATGCCGGAACCTACAAGGTAGGTGCCATCACGATCAAGGACGCCTGGGCCCGGGGCACCCCGCGAAGTGGTGGTGCCTTTATGAGCATTCACAATATGGGTGCGGCTGACGAGCTGGTGGACGTGCGCGCGGATGTGGCCAGGAAGGTTCAGCTACACCAGACCGTTTCCGAAGGCGGCATCATGAAAATGAAGCATATACATGGGATGCCGGTGCCTGCCAACGGCATGGCTATGCTCAAGCCCGGTAGTTATCACGTTATGATGATGGGTCTGAACAAGCCGTTGAAGCCCGGCCAGACATTTCCCCTGACCCTGGTGTTCAAACAGGCAGGCGAAGTCACCATCCAGGTCGATATCATGAAAATGGGTGCCACCGGTGGGCACAAGATGGAGCACAAGAAATAGTTTTTGTGTCCTGAGCGTTTCCGGGTTTCTCGGAAACGCCTCTGACATCAGGTAAACCCGGTTTTGTCAGGCGACATTCAAGTGTCAGCTTTTGGTCAGAACCGGGTTGCCCATGCCGTCGCGTTTGACCTTGCCACCGGTATTATCGGTCTTGAAGAATTCGGCAGGCTCCGGCATCTCGAAGTTGGCGCAGCCGGAAACAAAAGTGGCGATCATACCGGCGATCAACAGGCGCCGGACAACAGGACTCAACAGCATGAAACGGGTCTCCGTCAGGGGTTCGAATTTTGCGACAGGGGAATTAACACTATTTCTCACGCCGGGACAATACTAATTCTTCCTGGACTGAATTAGCGGGCGTCTTCGAGGTCAGGCCCTGGTAACGTCTTCGTCTTCATCTTCGTCCGCCTCGTCGAACTCTGCGTCCAGCAGGGCCCAGCTGATACGGTCGGCGTGGTCGGCCAGGGTTTCTTCCGGGGCCTCGAACGGAGTTTCCGGGTTTTCCCATGGTGTGCCTGGCCAGCCAGCATCGCCTTCTGTGCGCGGAATGATGTGCCAGTGCAGCCACGGCCCCATGTTGCCGAAACTGGCGACATTCATTTTGTCGGCCTTGTACAAACGCGCCAGTACGCCCGAAACAAACCGCACTTCGCCCATCATCAGTAAATAGGTTTCGCCGTCGACCTCGTGGATATCGCGATATTGTTCGGTGGGGATGACCAGACAGCGGCCAGGATATGACCACTCCCGCGACAAACGGACCTCGCAGGTTTCCAGTTCAACGACGGGGAAAGTCGAGCTTGTCAGTCGTTCGTCGATCATGCCAGTTGCTCCTCAGGTCTGTAGCTCGGGCCGGTCCTTGAACAGCTCCAGCGCTTCGGGGTTGGCCAGGGCGTCCTTGTTCTTGACCTCGCGGCCATGCACCACGTCGCGCACCGCCAGTTCAACGATCTTGCCTGAAATCGTGCGCGGTATGTCGGCAACCGGCACGATGCGGGCGGGGACATGGCGCGGGGTGGCGTTGTCTTTAACCTGCTTGCGGATCCGGGCTTGCAGGTCGTCGTCCAGTTGTACACCCTCGGCCAGGCGCACGAACAGTACCACCCGGACGTCGCCTTCCCATTGCTGGCCGATGACCAGGCCTTCGATAATCTCCGGCATGATTTCGACCTGGCGATAAATCTCCGCCGTGCCGATGCGCACGCCGCCAGGATTAAGCACCGCGTCAGAGCGACCATAGATGATCATGCCGTCATGTTCAGTGATCTCGCAATAATCGCCGTGCCGCCAGATGTTGTCGAACATTTCAAAATAGGCGGCGCGGTATTTTTTGTCGCCGGGATCATTCCAGAATTCGATGGGCATGGAGGGGAAAGAACGATGGCAAACCAGCTCGCCCTTGTCGCCGCGTAACGCATTGCCTTCGTCGTCGAACACGTCAGTCGCCATGCCCATCAGCAACGACGTAATTTCACCGCGCCAGACCGGGCGGGTCGGATTGCCCCCGGCAAAGCTGCCAAGCAAATCCGTGCCGCCCGACATGGAGCTGAGCGGAATGTCCGACTTCACTTTCTCATAGACATAATCAAAACTTTCCGGCAGCAACGGCGAGCCTGTTGAGAGGATCGATTGCACGTTGGAAAGATCATGCGTTTTCATCGGGTGGATTCCACCCTTGTTGCAGGCATCGATGAACTTTGCCGAGGTACCGAAAATTTCGACGCCGACTTCGTCCGCCAGATCAAACATGGCATTGCCATCGGGATAAAAAGGTGAGCCATCATAGAGCACCAGGGTCGCCTCGGATGCGAGGCCCGTCACCAGCCAGTTCCACATCATCCAGCCGCAGGTCGTGAAGTAAAAAAGCTTTGTCAGCGGACGCACGTTGCAATGCAGCTGATGCTCCGACAGATGTTTCAGAAGTGATCCACCGGCACCGTGCACGATGCACTTTGGCAGGCCCGTCGTGCCCGATGAATACATGATGTAAACAGGGTGATTGAACGGTAATTGTTCGAAATTAATCTCTTTTTGTCCGTACTTTGAGACAAAATGTCCCCACAATGTACCCTGTTTGAGACCATTTAGCCCTGGATTTTTCTCAGTATAGGGCACCACAACAATGCGTTTCAGGCCCTTCATCTGGCTGGTGATTTCTTCAATCCGGGCCAGCGAATCATGTGGCTTGCCGTTGTAATAATAGCCGTTGGCGGTGAACAGAACCTTGGGTTCGATCTGGCCGAAGCGGTCCATCACACCCTTGACGCCAAAGTCCGGCGAACAGGACGACCAGACAGCGCCGATCGAGGTGGTTGCCAGCATGGCGATGATGGCTTCGGGTATGTTCGGCATGAAGCCGGCGACCCGGTCTCCGACGGTCACGCCTTCGTCCCGCAAGCCTTGTGCCACCTGGCTTACAGCATCATACAGCTGGCCGAATGTAAGCTCTTGTCTGACCTGATCTTCGCCCCGGAAAATGATCGCAACGGCATCGTCTCGCCTGCGCAACAAATTCTCCGCGAAGTTCATTTTGGCGTCGGGAAACCAGCGCGCGCCTGGCATCTTGTCCGGGTCCGCAACGACCCGATCCCCCCAGGAACTCACCTTCACATCGGCATACTCACACAGCAATGGCCAGAACTCTTCGTTGTGCTCCCACGACCAGCGGTGGAGATCCGGATAATCAACAAAGACCCGTCCAGCCTTGCTCTCAGCCAGTTTCTGAAATTCGTGCAAGCGCGAAGCGCTGATATCATCAGCGTCCGGTTGCCACAGTGGTGTGTCAGAAAGAACAGAATCGGGCACGGCTTTGATCCTTGTGCAAAACGGTTTGGGCAAAAGTATAACGTGGCGTGCCGTCACGCAATGCAGCCATGCGGGATTGGCTCTGGTGCTGGCTAAGCCACTACTTTAGAATGCTTTAATGACAGCCTCTTCCATGTTTTCTCTTCCCGCCATATTGATATCCCGCCTGCCGCAAAACCTGCAGGCCACCGTATTCATGATCATGGCCTGCGCTTTTTTTGCAGCCATGTCAGGTCTGATCCGGCATATTTCCGAATCGGTGCCGCCTCTCGAAATCGTTTTCTTTCGCAACGTCTTTGGACTGATGGCCCTGCTGCCATGGTTCTTGCGCAATGGCTTTGGAGCCTTGAAGACCAACCGCATTGGCCTCTATCTGGTCCGTGGTTCATTTGGTTCAGCCACGATGTGTTTCTGGTTTTGGGGGGTGTCGCTGGTGCCGTTGGCGGAAGCAACTGCCTTGTCATTCACAGCACCTTTGTTTGCGACGATACTGGCCATATTTTTTCTCGGCGAGAAAGTTGGAATCAGGCGCTGGACAGCGACCCTGGTTGGTTTCGCAGGCACAATGATAATTTTACGTCCGGCTGTATCTACAATTGAACCCGGGACCATCATGATCATCGCGTCAGCGGCCTTGATGGCCTGCGCCAGCATTTTCCTGAAAAAATTGATGACGACCGATAGTCCTGCCCAGGCCGTCGCCTGGGGGGGCATTATCATGGTGCCAACAACATTCATTCCAGCGTTGTTTGTGTGGGTGTGGCCATCCCCTGAATCCCTGCTCTGGCTTTTGTTACTGGGCACAATAGCAACGATGGCAAATCTTTGTTTTACGCGGGCAATCAGCCTCAGTGACCTTACGGCAATTCTGCCCTATGACTTTACCCGCCTGCCGTTTGTTGCCTTGATAGGCTATCTGGTTTTCAGTCAGGTGCCGGATTTCTGGACCTGGGTCGGGGCCGCTGTGATCTTCTCAAGTTCAATTTATGTTTCATGGCGTGAAAGCAAACTGGAGCGGAAGGACGAAGCACTTGTCGCAGCGGCGGTTGGTACCTCTCCGGCTGTTGATGTCAGTGGTGATATCGAAGCCGCTGTTTCGCGAGCGGAACGAGACGACAAACATTGAACGCCAGGCCTGACAAAGTTCAATTCCTCAGCCAGGTTCCACCGAACCTGCGTGGCGCCTTGTGGATACTTGGCGGTGTTGTGCTTTTTTCGGTGATGTCGGTATTCATCAAATATCTGGGGCCATCCCTTGGGTCTTCGACAATCGCCTTCTTCCGCGCCTTGTTTGGTTTCATGGTAATTTTGCCATTTGCCTTGAGCATGGGCCTCACCGGTATCAAAACCGACCGACCCGTTCTGCACATTTTTCGCGGATTGCTGGGCACGTCCGCCATGATATGCGGTATTTACGCCGTTACGCATCTCGCCCTCGCGGATGCCATTGCCCTGTCGTTCACCCGCCCTCTGTTCCTGATCGTGCTGGCGGTGTTGTTTCTGGGCGAAGTTGTGCGTGTTCGCCGCTGGGCCGCGACGGCTGTGGGATTTGTGGGTGTCCTGATCATGATCCGCCCTGGCGGCGACATCGATGTAGCGACATGGATCGCCTTGCTGGGTGCCATGTTGGTGGCGGCTACATTTGTGACGGTAAAGAAGCTTTCGGCAACTGAACGCCCGTCACTGATGATGTTTTATTTCGGCATTATTTCAATCTCGGTCACTCTGGTGCCCGCCCTGCTGGACTGGCATGAACCGACATCAACAGAATTAATGATGCTGGCCGGGGCCGGTATCTTCGGGGTTACCGGGCAACTTTGTGTGGTGCGCGGATTGAAAGTCGGCGAAGCAACAGCAGTGGCACCTTTCGATTATGCGCGGATCATATTTGCGGCCGCTATCGGTTACTGGTTTTTTGGCGAAGTGCCGGATATCTGGACCGGTGTGGGTGCGGTCGTGATCATTGCCGCATCCCTTTATATTGCCCATCGTGAAGCCAGGCGAAAGAAGCTGGAAGACCTGAATAATGTGGCCCAGTTGTCTGAGGACTGGAGCAAACCAGCCTGATCTGCTAAACGAGACGGCGAAAACTGAAATTCAACATACTTATTTTGGAGACCCCCTATGAATATTGATGGTGTAGCAGCTCTGGTAACGGGCGGCGGTTCTGGCCTTGGCGCGGCAACAGCCCGCCACCTCGCAGCCGCAGGCGCAAAGGTGACGTGCCTGGATGTGAATCTGGATGGTGCAAAGGCTGTTGCAGCCGAAATTGGTGGCCTTGGCCTCAAATGTGATGTCACGGATGCCGCCAGTGCAGAAGCCGCCATTGCCGAAGCTCAGGAAGCCCATGGTGTTGCCAGGATTGTTGTAAACTGCGCCGGTGTTGGAACGCCTGGCAAAGCCGTTGGTAAACACGGTCCCTTGCCGCTGGAAGCCTTCGCCCAGGTCGTCAATATCAACCTGATCGGTACGTTCAATATTATCCGCCTTTCCGCTGCAGCCATGCAAAAAGCAGATCCTCTCGAGACTGCCGAACGCGGTGTGATCGTCAATACGGCGTCGGTCGCGGCTTTTGATGGCCAGATCGGCCAGGCAGCCTATGGTGCCTCCAAAGGTGGCGTCGCTGCCATGACATTGCCGCTGGCTCGCGAGTTTGCCCAGTGGGGCATTCGGGTGCTGACAATCGCCCCTGGCCTGTTCCTGACGCCGATGATGGAAACTCTGCCGGAAGAAGCCCAGAAAAGCCTGGGTGCCAGTGTGCCGTTCCCGGCGCGCCTGGGTCGTCCACAGGAATATGCTCAATTGGTCCAAAGCATGTGTGAAAACGAGATGCTGAACGGTGAGACCGTTCGCCTCGATGGATCCTTGCGCATGGCACCACGTTAAGCCAACCGCCATATCAAGCCGTTGTTCCGGAACCATAATCCGGAACAACGGCTTATTTGTTTTTGAAGGGTGAGTTCATGGAAAAGATCAATGTTGCAGAAAAACTGGAATCTTTCAGCGAGCATTTCACACCCAAAGTGATCGCCGAGGTCAATGGACAGTCCCTGAAAGTCGTCAAGGCGCTGGGTGAGTTCGTCTGGCACAAACATGATGACGATGACGAACTGTTCTGGGTCATATCCGGCAAACTGAAAATGTGTTTTCGGGATCGCGACGTGATAGTTGGTCCGGGTGAGCTGATCGTTGTCCCCAAAGGTGTGGAGCACAAACCCGTCGCCGATGAGGAAGTTGAAGTTGTGTTGATTGAGCCAGCGGCTTTGTTGAATACAGGTGATGCGCAAAGCGAATTGACCGTCCATAATCCCGAGCGTATATAGCCCCCTTGAAACAACAGGTCGTTTTCCCGGGTTTGCCCATTTTCAACCAGGCAAACGAAGGCAACACCGGGAAGCAGGAGACAGGTAATGAGTGACATCAAAAAAGTTGTGCTGGCCTATTCAGGTGGCCTTGATACATCCATCATTCTGAAGTGGTTGCAGACCACCTATGACTGTGAAGTCGTAACTTTCACGGCTGATCTGGGGCAGGGTGAAGAGCTGGAACCAGCGCGGCAAAAGGCAGAAATGCTTGGCATCAAGGAAATTTATATTGATGACCTGCGTGAAGAATTTGTTGCTGACTATGTCTTCCCGATGTTTCGTGCAAATGCCTTGTATGAAGGCGAATATCTGCTGGGCACCTCCATTGCACGTCCGCTGATTTCCAAGCGTCAAATCGAAATTGCCAAAGAAACCGGCGCTGACGCAGTCTGTCACGGTGCCACTGGAAAGGGCAATGACCAGGTCCGGTTCGAACTTGGTTATTACGCCTTGAACCCGGATATCAAGGTGATCTCACCGTGGCGCGAATGGGACCTGCATTCCCGCGAAGCCCTGATCGACTATGCCGAACAGCATCAAATTCCAATTCCAAAAGATAAACGCGGTGAAGCGCCGTTTAGCCAGGATGCCAATCTTTTGCACATCTCCTGTGAAGGCAAGGCACTGGAAGACCCCTGGGAAGAAGCCGGTGAATATGTCTATTCGCGCTCGGTCGCCCCGGAAGTAGCCCCTGACACGCCGACCTACATTGAAATCGAATTCGAAAAAGGCGATCCCATCGCCATCGATGGTATACATATGTCGCCCGCAACCTTGCTGACACGCCTGAACGAACTGGGCGGAGCCAATGGCATCGGTCGTCTTGATATGGTGGAAAACCGTTTCGTTGGCATGAAGTCGCGCGGCATTTACGAAACACCTGGTGGAACGGTCTTGCTGGCTGCTCACCGGGGCATCGAGCAAATCACCCTTGATCGAGGGGCTGGGCATTTGAAAGATGAATTGATGCCGCGGTATGCCGAAATCCTCTATAACGGTTTCTGGTTCTCGCCCGAACGCGAAATGCTGCAGGCCCTGATCGACAAAAGCCAGGAAAACGTTTGTGGCACAGTGCGTCTGAAACTGTACAAAGGTGTAGCCTCAGTTGTTGGTCGCAAATCACCTAAATCCCTGTACAGCCAGGAGCATGTGACTTTTGAAGAAGATGACGTCTACGACCAGCATGACGCTGAAGGCTTCATAAAATTGAACGCTCTGCGTCTGAAATTGCTCAAGCGCCAACGCTGATCCCGCAACACAGGTTTGGTTCGAATCAAACCTGTGTTGCCTCTAACTTATTGATATTGAATATTAAATTACATACTCTTTTTCTTTTCGCAGTTGCGAGATAGAATGGGCCCGCAATTATTGACCCCCAAGTACGAAAAGAGTTTTCAACATGAGTGGTTTCGAGAAAAAAACCCCTGCCGATTGGCGTGAACTTGCCTCCAAAGAAATGAAAGGTCGTGACCCGGACGAGCTGGTCTGGAAGACACCCGAAGGTATCGACGTCAAACCCCTGTATACCGCCGAGGATCTCGAAGCCGCCAGAGCCGAAGGTTATGACGCCGCCACAATGCCAGGCATAGCGCCTTATACACGTGGCCCGCGGGCAACCATGTATGCCGGTCGGCCCTGGACGGTTCGCCAATATGGCGGGTTCTCGACAGCAAAAGAAACCAACGCCTTTTTCCATCGCAATCTGGCCGCCGGTCAAACCGGTATTTCTGTCGCCTTTGATCTGGCGACGCACCGCGGATATGACAGCGATCATCCACGCGTTGTGGGCGATGTCGGCAAGGCCGGTGTTGCTATCGATTCCGTCGAGGACATGAAGGTTCTGTTCGAAGGTATTCCACTGGACAAAATCAGTGTGTCCATGACCATGAACGGTGCCATCCTGCCGGTCATGGCAGGCTATATCGTTGCGGCAGAAGAGCAGGGTGTCGATCAGGCCCAGCTTGCCGGGACAGTACAGAACGACATCCTCAAGGAATTCATGGTTCGCAATACCTACATCTATCCACCTGAACCCAGCATGCGGATTGTCGCGGATATTATCGCCTATACGGCTGAGCATATGCCGCGCTTCAATTCGATTTCTATTTCCGGCTATCACATGCAGGAAGCAGGGGCGACCGCCGTTCAGGAACTGGCGTTCACTCTGGCGGATGGCGTTGAATATGTCCGGGCAGCAGTGGCCCAGGGGTTGGACGTTGACAAGTTTGCACCTCGTTTGTCTTTCTTCTTTGCCATCGGCATGAATTTCTTCATGGAGACAGCCAAGCTGCGTGCCGCACGCCTGCTGTGGGCGCGTCTGATGCAACAGTTTGATCCGAAAGATCCGCGTTCTTTTTCCCTGCGTACCCACTGTCAGACATCTGGTGTTTCCCTGACGGAACAGGACCCGTACAACAACGTCGTCCGCACAGCCTACGAAGCTCTGGCGGCAGCATTGGGTGGCACCCAGAGCCTGCATACCAATGCCTTTGATGAAGCCATGGCCCTGCCAACGGATACATCTGCCCGTATCGCGCGGAATACCCAGATTATCCTGCAGGAGGAAACCGGCATCACCAAAGTCGTCGATCCTCTAGCGGGCAGTTATTATGTTGAAAGCCTGACACATGAGCTGGCCGAAGCTGCACAAAAACTTATCGACGAAGTCGAAGAACTGGGTGGTATGACCAAGGCCGTGGCCGAAGGTATGCCCAAGCTTCGCATCGAAGAAAGTGCGGCGCGTCGCCAGGCCCGGGTGGATCGCGGCGAAGATGTCATTGTTGGCGTCAACAAATATAAGTTGGAAGAAGAAACTGATATTGATTTGCTGGAAGTCGACAATGCGGTCGTACGTGATTCACAGATTGCACGCTTGCAGGAAATGCGTTCAGATCGTGATGAAGCGAAAGTAAAGGCCGCCTTGCAAGCCCTGGAAGATGGTGCCAGAAGCGATGGCAATCTGCTTGCCTTGTCCGTTGAAGCTGTGCGTGCCCGCGCCAGTGTCGGCGAAGTATCGGATGCCATGGAGCGCGTCTTTACCCGCCACAAGGCAACAACACAATCCGTGTCCGGCGTCTACGGCGGTGCCTATGCCAATGACGAAGGTTTTGCCAACATTCAGAAAAACGTTGCGAAATTTGCCGATGTGCAGGGGCGTCGTCCTCGTATGATGGTCGTGAAACTGGGACAGGACGGCCATGATCGGGGTGCCAAGGTGATCGCTACAGCGTTCGCTGATCTGGGCTTTGATGTTGATATTGGGCCTTTGTTCCAGACACCGGAAGAAGCGGCCCGTCAGGCCGTGGAAAACGATGTTCATATCGTTGGTGTGTCGTCCCAGGCCGCAGGACACAAGACTTTAGTGCCGCAGCTGATTGCTGCTCTCAAGGCCGAAGGTGCCGGAGATATTCTGGTCATCGTTGGTGGTGTGGTGCCGCCCAAGGATTATGACGAACTTCGGGCTGCCGGAGTTGGTGCCATCTTTGGTCCTGGCACAAACATCACCGAAGCCGCTGCCGAAGTTATTGAACTTGTCTCATCTCGTCAGGTCGCTGCGGAGTAATCTTTTTGTCGTGGCCGGGTCACGCCCGGCCACGACGAAGAAGAAATATTTCAAGGTTCGTTGATCAGGTCCAATGGATAGATCGGACGACGGATGTTGACGAACTCAAGCTGATTATTGTCAGACGTCGTCACACCGACGCCATCACAGGTTACGGTTTCTCGTTCTATTGAAGCAAAACCGGCACGATAATGAATACGTGATTTCAGGATCAGGTACTTTTTGTATTTTGGATCAATGCCGACGGATGTAAAAATGCCCTGGTCCCAGGGTTCATGATGCAGTGACGTGATCACAATTTCCATATTACCAGTATCGAGGACGGCGGTATCGCCAAGACGAACTTCGACGCCGGTATACATGGGGCCACGTACCGTCCAGACACCATCTGTCAGTGTTTTGACCTTGCCGGTAATTGTCAGGGGACGGCCTTTTGTATTGATCGTCGGCATGTCTGTACGGCCACCAAGATCAAGGGTTATGGTATTTCCAACACCCGCGGCCTGCATCTGTTTAACAGCCTGTGGATCCCAGACGGCGCCGACAGCGACGTCCTGTAATCCCTGACGCAAAACTTCCTCGATCACTTCCATGGTGTCCTGGGTAGCACCGGATCCGGTGTTATCGGCGTGGTCCAGCATGATGACGGGATTTGCACCAACTTCAGCTTCCAGGGTTCTGGCACGGGCGACAGCATCTTCCAGCGGCTCGCCCTTATAGACAAAATCTTCGCGGTCCTTCCAGCCCGTGTTCAGTATCCGGTCCCGGACTTCCCCGGCCTGGCTGACATTGGCATCTGTGACAATAATTGAAGACAATCCGGCATCGTGAATATCGGCCAGTGGAAAGCCACCAAATATGGTTGCCGCCAGAACACCAGGTTCCGTTTCAGCGGATTTACACATATCAATCAGCGATTTCATGGGCTCGTCGTCTGTTCCCATGCGAAGTGTTTGCGCGAGCACAGGTCGATTTCCCCAGGCCATCGTGGCATTGATTTCACCGTCCATGTGGCGGAACAGGACTTCACCAATTTGTTCTGCGACTTCGTACATGTCGACATGGGGGTAGGTTTTATAGCCGATCAGGGCGGTGCAATTGTCGATCATTTTCTGCGTGAGATTGCAATGCAGATCACAGGTAACGGCGATAGGCAGGTCGGGCGCAATCTCCCGAATGCGCTCCAGCAATGTGCCCTCACCATCATCCGTTGTTTCGGACACCATGGCACCATGCAGGTCCAGCAGGGCTGCATCACAGCCATCGCGCACAGCATCCAATATGGCGTTGCTCATACGCTCATAGGCGTCTTTGCTCACCTTGCCAGACGGCATGGCTTCCCCGGCAAAGGGGGTTACAAATTCATGTCCCCTGGCGCGCGCCAGTTTGATATAGGCCGCCATCGGCATGGCTGTATTTTCATAGGCCTCCCGGGCAGCATCACCAAATTGCGCACCCCAATCTTCAAACCTTTGAAAATCTGCGGGGATTGGCGAGAACGTATTGGTCTCGTGCTTCATCATGGCAATGACAAGGCGCATGGGAACTCCGGTTTGTTAGGGCGATTCCGGCTTAAACAGAATCACTTCGTTCAATCTGTATAATAATACAATAAGTCAGATTATATCCGGGACGCCAGAATGCGCCGCAACTTTTATGCAGGTAACAAGGGCGCTCAATCCGCGCACAACACATCAATCGCCGGATGTATTCACAGACCAAATTTCATTGAAAGTGCGGTAATCAGACTTCCGTGCTCACAGGCCCGCCACTTTTGGGATTGCTGCTGGGCCAGGATGCGACCGGGAACGGCATTTCTTCTGTGGTATAAGTCAGGAAGTTGACGACGCTTCGCAGATAACTGCCAATTTCCTGACCCAATTCTTTCAGTGGATCAAGGGGTTTGCCAGTAAACAGCTTGAAGGCAACCTGCAAGACGACAACAACGAACAACACCATTTCAGCAACGTTAAAGGTGATGACAAACAAAACCATGTAAGCAATGCGCTTCCAGGTACTGTTCTCTGTCAGGTTCTTTTTTGTTTCAGTATCCATCATTTCATCCGCCTCGTTGTTTGATTGATGCCCTGGGCAGACTCTGGAAATGGCTATTTTCCTGACAGATACAAGAGGTTTTCAGGATCAGTTTTTAAGCCTGTCGAGGATTTTCTTGTCCTTGAGTTCGCGCACGGCGTCCCGGGCAATCCAGCGCGCAGGTGCTGTGTCCTGGTCAATAAGGTGTTGGCAGGTCGCAAGAGCTGCCTGGTTCAAATTTTTGTTGCGTTTGCCAATTTGCCGCAAAGCCCAATTCACGGCCTTTTTGACAAAATTCCGCTCGTCAAAGGCATAAGCCTCGATCAGTGGTAAAAAATCGATAAAAGTTTGATCTGGTTCATTCTTTTTGTGCACAGCCATAGTTGCCAACAGGGCAAATCCGGCACGACGAACATATTCCTCTTCGCGTGCTGCCCATTCACGCACCTTGTCAAAGGCAGCGTCGTGATGGCGAAACAGGTTAATGCAGCACTGGTCGCAAACGTCCCAGGACGCGAAATCCGCGACCCAGGCCTCCATCAGATCAACATCCACAGCTTTCCTGTCTGCGACCAACGGTGCCAGGATTCTTGCGTCAACAATACCGGTTTGCCACAATTCAAGCGCCAGTTGATGGTCTTTGCCTATGTTTCGCGCCAGGCCCCTGATTTGCGGCATGCGCAGTCCAAGGGAGTTTTCCACATTGATGCCAAATCGGGCTTTACCCGCCAACGCCTCAGGATCGGCCATTGCTTTCATTTCTTTTATGATATTGTTGCATGTTTTAGCTATGGCAGGTCCTTGATTTTCCCTGGTTTTCCGTCTTTGTTTGGCTTTACATTATACATCAATTGGCGGCAATATCGCGGGATATGACGTTTGTCTGGGAATAGGCAAGATCGTCTGACTGGAGAAGATTTGTGATCGGTTTTCTGACGCGCATGTTTTTGTCGATGTTTCTGGACCAGGAGGGTCGCCGTGCCCTGGCGCGTGGGGCCTATGTATCGAAACTGGAAGACGAATTAAAGGTCGAAATGGCCAAAACCAACGCCTTGGTCAAGGCCATGAACGTTCAGGCTGACCAAAGCCTCGGGATCTCCGACAAACGCAAAACTGAAATCCAGACCGCCATGACTAATCAGGCCAAAGCCCAGGAAGCCCTGGGGGAACTTGATCTGGAAACCCGTCAGCGCATGCTGGAAAGTGCGCTGGACAAACCTCATGTCGATCCCGTTCCCGCTGACTACAAGCCCGAAATGGTTGTTGCAGCCAGCGATACGGATGACGAAGAACTGTTTGGCAAAGAGAACAAAAGCTAAGCTTCTCCCTCTGATTATTTTACGATTATCCAGGTAGTCCATGTCTGAAGTTCCCGAAGCCAGCCCGGCCATGCAAGCTCTCGCCGATGGTGTTGTGGCAGGTGAGCGCAGGTCGCTGGGCCGTGCCATTACGCTGATCGAATCGCATCGCGCTGATCACCAACTCCAGGCCAGTGAACTGTTGTCCCTGCTTTTGCCGCAATCCGGCAATGCCATCCGTCTCGGGATCACCGGCCCACCGGGTGCGGGCAAGTCTACATTTATTGAAGCCTTTGGGCTGCACCTTGTTGAACAGGGTAAACGGGTTGCGGTGCTGGCCATTGATCCCTCTTCGGTTCGCTCAGGTGGTTCCATTCTTGGCGACAAAACCCGTATGGAGGAACTTTCCCGCAATTCTGCAGCCTTTATTCGCCCATCGCCTTCCGGGGGTACCCTGGGCGGGGTCGCAAGGCGCACACGGGAAGCCATGCTGGTTTGTGAAGCCGCTGGATATGATGTGGTGATCATCGAAACTGTCGGGGTCGGGCAATCTGAAACTGCCGTCGCCGCCATGGTGGATATGTTCCTGTTGCTGTTGTCGCCGGGCGGCGGCGATGAATTGCAGGGTATCAAGCGCGGAATCATGGAACTTGCGGACATGGTTGTCGTCAACAAGGCTGATGGCGACCTGAAACCGGTTGCCGGGCGTGTTGCCGCGGAATACAAGGGCGCGCTGGGCTTGATGCGTCCGTCCACGCCATATTGGTTGCCGGAAGTTCTGATTTGTTCATCCTTGAAGAAAACCGGCATGGCCGAAATTCTCGAGGTGATCCTGCGCCACCGTCAGGCTTTTGAAGTGGCCGATGCCCTTGCTGAGCGCCGTGCAATGCAGGCGAGGGAGTGGTTGTGGGGCGAAATTGAGGAGAGTCTGGTGGATGCATTCAGGCAGGATTCCGAAGTCGCTGAACATCTCGCCAGGGTGGAAGCCGAAGTTGCAGCAGGACGAATGACCCCGTCAGTGGCTGCGCGTACGCTGATGGCGGCTTTCCGGGGGACTTAAGCAATATTTTATTCCCGGTATTTCCTTGACGCCGTGCGGACTCTGGCTTAAAAAGCGCCGTCCCTGAGCTGAAAGGCCCGGGGTTTATGTTTTGCTGTTGTTGAGCCACCTTTATCCACTGTTCCAAATCATTGGATATGCGCGCTGAGTAAGGCGACCTGGTGATTTCGAGAGCAAAACGCATTTGACAAATAAACACTTTTCGGGAATTTACCCGGAATAGCAATCTTCTAAAGGTACCAGAACCATGGCACGACGCTGCGAACTGACAGGAAAAGGTGTACTCACCGGGAACAACGTGAGCCACGCTCACAACAGGACCCGCCGCCGTTTTCTTCCCAACGTTCAGGAAACAAAGCTGTACAGCGAGTCTCTGGATCGCACCATGCGTTTCAAGGTTACGGCCTATGCCCTGCGCTCGGTTGAGCATAATGGTGGTCTGGATAACTTTTTGCTGAAAGCCAAGGACGCCCAGCTTTCTGCTGGTGCACTGCGGATCAAGCGCGAACTGGCCAAAAACGCCAAAGCTGCCGCTGCTGCCTGATCGCGCTTTCAAAGCCTGATTTTTCACCCGTGTCCAGAGTCTGGCGCGGGTGAAATAGTTTTTACGGCAGGACATCCAAAGGATATGACGATGACCAACACAAGCACATTCATCAGGGAATTGTGGCTACCAACCCTGGCCATGATTGTCATCGTCGTTGTCTCGAATATTGTCGTCCAGATCCCGATCAATGATTGGCTGACCTGGGGTGCCTTGACCTATCCCATTTCATTTCTGGTAACAGATCTGACCAATCGTCGCTATGGACCTGCCAAGGCCCGGATGGTGGTGTATGTGGGCTTTGCCCTGGCCGTTATCCTGTCCATTGAATTTGCCGGTGCCCGTATTGCTGTGGCCTCAGGGACTGCCTTCCTGCTGGCACAGTTGTTCGATGTTTACATTTTTAATCGCTTGCGTGGCCTCGCCTGGTGGCAGACGCCGCTGATTTCGTCCGTCCTGGCATCAGCCCTGGACACAGCGTTGTTCTTCTCCATCGCCTTCTACGCAACGCCAGTGCCATGGGTAACCCTGGGTCTTGGCGATTATGGTGTGAAGCTGGTTCTGGCTCTCAGCATGCTGGTCCCGTTCCGGGCCTTGATGCATTACATCTCTCCGGCTGAAGTCAAAAACTAGAGCGTTTCCGTTTAAGTCAGAGTTGCCCTGACCCCTGATCAGATTGCAGCGGCAATTGCCTCTGCGACCTGATCAATTGCAACATCACTTTCATCGATGACCTTTGCCATCGTCACAAATCCGTGGATTTGCCCCTCATAACATTTGAAGGTGACTTCAACACCTGCGCCAGCCATGCGCTCGGCATAGGCTTTGCCTTCGTCCTTCAAGGGATCATGGCCAGCCGTAATAACGATGGCTGGTGGCAAGCCCTTGAGGTTTTCGTGTTTGATGGGAGAGGCGCGCCAGTCTTCGCGATCGGCAGGCGAATTCAGGTATTGTTCCTGAAACCAGACCATGGATTTTGCCGTCAGGATATGACCTTCAGCAAAATCAATATGTGACTGGGTGATCATGTTCATGTCGGTCGCCGGATAAATCAGTCCCTGAAATCGAATGGCCGGACCCGCCTGGTCCCGGGCCATAAGGGCAACGACAGCCGAGAGGTTTCCACCGGCGGAATCGCCGGACACTGCCAGGTGATCAGGATCAATTTTGCGACCACCTGCACCGGCAGCGGCCCATTCCAGGGCGGCATAGGCATCTTCGACCGCGACAGGGAAGGTGTGTTCCGGTGCCATGCGGTAATCTACCGAGATGACAGCGAAGCCGCCGCTGTTGACCATCCTGCGGCAAACATATTCGTGAGAATCCAGGTCACCGATAACCCAGCCACCACCATGATAGAAAAGGCAAAGCGGCAGGATGTCATCTGCAGACGAACCGGCGGGGCGATAATATCGTGCACCAATTTCGCCGTGTGGCCCCGGAATGACCAGGTTCTCCACCAGGCCGACATCAGGCAAATCGGGTGTCAGTGCGCTGCGACTATCTGCGTAAAAGGCACGGGCTTGTTCAGCAGTCTTTTCCTCAATCGGGGTTTGACCCATCTTCAGGGCGTCTGCTGCCGCTTCAACGATCCATTTTGCGCCGGGATGAAGTGTCATAATGAAGCCCTTGTTAATGCATGCGCCGCCGTGCCGCTGCCGGCATTCTGGCGAGCGGATCGTCTTCGAATAATTCGGTCAGTTTTTCAAGCATGACGCCGCCAAGTTGTTCGGCATCGACGATGGTCACGGCACGACGGTAATATCGCGTGACATCGTGGCCAATACCGATGGCAACCAGATCGACGGGCGAGCGTGTTTCGATCCACTGAATAACCTGGCGCAAATGCCGGTCCAGATAATTGCCGGGGTTCACGGACAGGGTGGAATCATCAACCGGCGCGCCATCAGAAATCACCATCATGATGCGACGGTCTTCCTGACGTGCCAGTAATCTTTGATGGGCCCAGAGCAGGGCCTCCCCGTCGATGTTTTCTTTCAACAATCCTTCGCGCAGCATCAGCCCAAGGTTTTTGCGCGCCCGCCGCCAGGGCTCATCCGCAGATTTATAGACGATGTGACGAAGATCGTTCAAACGACCGGGGTTCGCCGGCTTGCCATCCGCGAGCCACTTTTCCCGGGACTGTCCGCCCTTCCAGGCGCGTGTTGTGAAACCCAGAATTTCCACGCGAACCGAACAACGTTCCAGTGTTCTGGCCAAAATATCTGCAGACATGGCGGCGACACTGATCGGGCGGCCACGCATGGAACCAGAATTATCCAGCAACAAGGTGACAACGGTGTCACGGAAGTCGGTTTCTTTTTCTCTCTTGAAGCTGAGCGGGCTTTCCGGATTGGTGACGATGCGGCTCAACTTGCCTGCGTCCAGAATGCCTTCCTCGAGATCAAATTCCCAGGATCGCGTTTGCTTGGCCATTAACCGCCGTTGCAAACGGTTTGCAAGCTTGCCAATCATGCCCTGCAAGTGATTCAGCTGCTGGTCCAGATGGGCGCGCAATCGGGTCAGCTCTTCGTCTTCACAAAGTTCCGTGGCGTAGGTCACTTCGTCATAATCAGATGTGTATGGCCGGTACGGTCTTTCGCCGGGCGGGCTGTTGGTCAGATCATCGGGCCACCAGGGTTGCTCGCTGCGACCGGCGTCGTCGTCGCCAGAGGCTTCTGCCTGGTCTTCACCGACATCGCCCTCGGCTTCAATTCCGGCTTCGGCATCGCCTTCGGCTGATTCCTGACTGTCTGCCTCGGACTGTTCAGGGCCATCTTCAGTTGAACCTTCGTCGCTGGCTTCCTGTTCGGCGGCGCCGTCTTCGTCACCGTCCGACTGGTCATCCATTTCCTCGCCGTCCCATTCGTCGGCGAGATCCATATCGGCAATCAATTGACGGGCGCATTTGGCGAAAGCCGCCTGGTCGTTAATATTTTCGACCAGATCAGCCAGATCACCGGCTGCCTTGTCCAGAACTGTCGGTTTCCACAAATCAACGATCGACTGTGCCGCTTCAGGTGGCTTGGCACCGGTCAGGCGTTCCCGCACAATCAGACGCAAGGCATCAGCCAGCGGGGCATCAGCCAAATCCCGCACGGCATCGAAACCCTTGGTCTTGCAATGATCTTCCAGGGCTGCATCCAGGTTATCGGCAATACCCGTCATCCTGGCCGAGCCAATGGCTTCAATCCTGGCAAGCTCAACAGCATCAAATACCGCCCGGGCATCGGCACCTTGTGGCATTGCCTTGGCGTGCTTGCCGGTGTCGTGATAGCGAAGCTTCAAAGCCAATTGATCGGCAGTGCCGCGAATAGTGGCGACTTCCGCCGCACCAAGATCTCGTGACGGCATCGGCAAACGCACAGAATCGCCGGCGACACCTGGTGCATCCGTAGAATAAGTCACTTCAAGCTCGTCGCGCGCAGAAATCGCCCGCACTGTCGATGCGACAGCTAGCTTGAAGGGATCAGACGGGTTGTCTTTATCAGCCACGAGACACTCGGTTCAGTTCTTCAGATTCAGGAGAGCGAAATGTTGGCAGCTGATTCCGGCAATTCCTCGCCAAAGGCACGCTGATAATATTCCGCGACAGTGGCGCGTTCGATTTCATCGCATTTGTTCAGAAAGGTCAGCCGGAAGGCAAAAGGAATATCGTTGAAAATACGCGCATTTTCCGCCCAGGTGATGACCGTCCGTGGTGACATGACCGTGGAAATATCCCCGTTCACGAAACCCTGGCGGGTCAGGTCAGCGACGTTGACCATGGCGTCGATGGTCTTGTTGCCGTCAGCATTGTCGTAGGTCGGTGATTTCGACAAAACAATCTCGGCTTCCTGATCATGCGGTAAATAGTTCAGGGTCGTGACAATGGACCAACGATCCATTTGTCCCTGGTTGATCTGCTGGGTGCCATGGTACAGACCCGTAGTATCACCCAGGCCAACTGTGTTGGTCGTCGAGAATAACCGGAAAGACGGGTGCGGTTTGATGACCTTGTTCTGGTCCAGCAAGGTCAAGCGACCTTCTGCTTCCAGTACACGCTGGATCACGAACATAACGTCGGCACGACCGGCATCATATTCATCAAAAACCAGGGCAGTCGGTGACTGTAGCGCCCAGGGCAGAATGCCTTCGCGAAATTCAGTAACCTGTTTGCCGTCACGCAGAACAATTGCGTCCTTGCCGATCAGATCGATCCGGCTGACATGGCTGTCCAGATTGACCCGGACACAAGGCCAGTTCAGACGGGCTGCGACCTGTTCGATATGGGTTGATTTACCCGTGCCGTGATATCCCTGGATCATGACCCGGCGGTTGTGGGCAAAGCCTGCCAGAATGGCCAGTGTGGTGTCGCGATCAAATCGGTAGCCTTCGTCGATATCAGGTACATGACCTGATTCTGTCGAAAAGGCAGGGACTTCAAAATCGATGTCCAAACCGAATGTTTGACGGACAGAAACTGTGATGTCCGGCGAACCTGTTGGGTGGTCATTCGTTTCAACGTTACTCGTCTGGTCGCTCATGGTCATGTGTCCTGGATATCTAGGAGGCCGTGCGGTGAACCTGCGAAAACAGGTGTGCGTGGAAATGAGGCAATAAAGTCAGGCAGGAAACCTGGAATACCTCTATATTTGATGTTCTGTATAATTGGCTAGGGGCTATACGGCAACCTTTACAAATTCTTTGTGTAGATTGACATAATCAACTGTACCCACAAGTCAGCAGGTAATTATAAGCTTTGCCTATCGCCTTGAATTTTTCTTCGGCGGCGGCATCACCGTTATTCAGGTCTGGATGATGTTTTTTGGCCAGTTCTTTGTAGCGGGACTTGATTTCGTCCAGCGCGGCCAGGGGTGGTAAATCCAGCTCCGCCAGGGCGTCGCGCTGTTCTGGTGGCAAAGGGCGCAAATCATGTTCGGTTTCGTTGTAACGACCACCAAGTCCCGCCGCGTGCAAAATCCCGAGATCATCCTGAATAATTCCGGCGTGTTCTGCTGAGGCATTCAGACCAAGACGCCAGGTCGGTCGATGGCCGGTCACGTCGGCGCGCTGAAACTCTTCAATCTGGTCGCCGGACATGTCTTCAAAGAAATTCCAGGATTTGTTGTATTCCCGGACATGATCCAGGCAAAACCAGTAATGTTCATCCAGTCTGTCTCGTGATTTTGGCGCACGGAAAGCGCCACCGGAATGGCAATCCGGGTAGTCACAGGTATTGACCGCTTCTGCTTCGGCCGCGCGTTGAAATCTGGATAATGCCATAGCTGAAATTATGCGGTCTGAGGCCGGGTGAAGCAAGCCGTACACCCGGTCAATCAAACAGCATTCGGTGTTATTTTCTTGTCCGGAATGGGGTATTCAAAAAAAGAAAACCATCGGGGCGTTACGCTTTTCCCCGATGGTTAAATCTGTCTGTAGCCCGATGCGATATCGCCGGAAGTATTCCGACAATTCTGTAGTGTTTTATTCTTCCACCAAGGCCCTGGCGAGTGAACTCAGGGCGCGTTGATGGCGCTCATTATTGATTTGGCCAAAATTGCGCGCCAGTTCAAGGCACATGCGCTGGTGTTGCGATACTTCACTTTTATTACCGGAATCCAGTCCGTCATAAAAATATCCGGTCTGGACACCCAGAGCCTGGCCAATGTCGTATAGACGGCCAGCAGAGACGCGATTGATACCACGCTCGTATTTATGTGCCTGTTGATAAGTGACGCCGATCAAATCAGCCATCTGCTGTTGGGTCAGACCCATCATCGTGCGTCGCTCGCGAATGCGCTGGCCGACATACAAGTCAACTTCGCGCGCCCGTGTTTTTGCCGGAGCGGCGACGCTTTCATTCGACTCGTGGTCGTATTCCGTTGCAAGTGCAGTCATTAGCCTGTCCATTCAGTTTTTCTGTCATTACCTATTAACAATGAAGTTAACTCGGGTAATATGATATCACAAGGACAAAATATCCACAAAATTTTGGCTGTTTTTAGCCATTGTTTTCAGTGTGGATAAAAAATCATCAAAATAACACGCTATTTCAGTCAGATATATGAGAATGAATTATCTTACAATCAGCAGTTTCTTAGCCTGTTGACAGTTGTAATGAACCTGGCCATTTTTCCGGCTTCACATTTCAGGAGAATTCACGATGACGACAGCGGACAAAGCAACAATGGCAGGCCGGATCCATGAAAAACTGACCGCTGCGTTTCAGCCTCAAATGCTGGAAGTCGAAGATGAGTCCTGGCGGCATGAAGGCCATTCCGGTGCCAGGCCGGGTGGTGAAACCCATTTTAAGGTTGAGATGGTGTGTGAGGCCTTTACGGGGAAAAGCCGGGTGGCGCGCCAACGTGACGTCTATCGCACGTTAAAAGAAGAAATGGATAGCACCGTTCATGCTTTGGCTTTGACGACACGTGCGCCAGGAGAGTGATCTGAACGGCCATCAACTGGCGACGACAATTTCTGAAACAATATTTGCCTGAATATACTGAGTTTTCGGTGCAGACCGCCGGAAACCACCTGATTAATCAAAAACACAACCAATGATATATATTGTTGCAATTATTATCATAAAATGATTGTGACTACTGATATGTATGTGATAAAAATTGCGTGTGGAAAAATTATAATCCTCGCCTTTTTGGATTGGTTTTGTTCTGAAAGTTCGTCAGTGAGTACAACAGTCAGCAAAAATGTCTTTGTCGGGAACCAGCGTACCAGTGTTCGGCTCGAATCTGTTGAATGGGATGCGTTGGACGAAATCTGCCGTGACAAAGGCTGCAGGCTGCGGGATATCTGTCTTGAAGTTTCTGGTGACCGGGATCAGGGGCGCTCGTTTACATCTGCCTTGCGGGTATACTGCCTGACTTATTTCCGAAAAAAATCGCAGCTGGTTACGCAAGGAAACCCGCAATCCGGGCAGGCTTGATCACTTCCGCCAACCCGGAAACGCTCTAGATAATCAGCAACAGCAGGGCAGGCAGCGTAATAAATGACAGCGCTGTCGAGACAACAACCATGCCGGCAACGTCGCCTGGTGAATTGTTGTAACGCTGGGCAAAAAGATAGTTGAAGACGGCCACCGGCATCGCAGAATCAAGAATAACGACGCCGCGGGCCGTACCCTCAAGTCCCAGCAACATGGCCACGCCCAGGCCAACAGCCAAGCCCATGCCAAGGCGAAATACTGAAAGCAGCGTGGCACGCCCAAGGCGTGTGATTTTCAGGTTGGCCAGTGACACACCAAGCGTCATCAGGATCAGGGGAATTGTCAGGCTGCCAACCAGGGATGATGTATTCGCCAACCACAAAGGCACTTCCATGTCGGATGTCATAAAAATCAGGGCGATTACCACCGCATAGATCAAGGGCGTTTTTAGCAGTGCAACGGGTGACGATTCGCCGGAACTGATCCACTGACCAAGGGTAAAATTGCTGATCGAGGTTACGGTGAAATAGGCGATCCCGAGTGCAAGGCCCGGTTCCCCAAAAGCAAACAAACATAACGGCAACCCGGTATTGCCGGAGTTTGGGAAAATCAGTCCGGGTAAATAGGTTTTCAATGGCAGGCGCAGCACCCACAGCAAGGGGATGCTGGCGACAATAAACCCGGCCAACGCCAGCAGGGCAGCACCGGCAATTTCTGTGAAAGCGGCGCCGTCCAGACCGGTTCTGGTCATGGTCGAAAAAACCAGCAGCGGAGTGCCGACATAATAGGTCAGCTTGGTGATAAAGCCTGTATCCCAGGCCTGCTTGCGCCGCGCCCAGACGAAACCAATGCCAACACTGATCAGCACCGGAGCCATTATGGCAATCAGCTGATCCAGCACCTGTTAGCTGTTTTCGGGGACTGTCGCGACCGGCGGCGTGATACGAAGGCTGACGATCTGATTGCGCTGGCGGCGTAATATTTCAAAGCGAAAGTTGTGAAACGTAAAGCGCTGTCCCGGCACCGGAATAACGGCAGCCTCATAGACCACCAGACCGGCAATGGTTGAAGCTTCTTCGTCTGGCAGGTCCCAGTCATAGAGGCGGTTCAGATCCCGAATGGTCATTGAACCATCAATGATATATGACCCGTCGCTTTCCTTGCGGATGCCCGCCACATGCTGATCATGTTCGTCGGAAATATCACCAACGATTTCTTCCAGAATATCTTCCAGCGTGACCAGTCCCATCAAGGCACCGTATTCGTCGACGATCAGGGCGAAATGGGCGCGCCGTTGGCGGAAGGCATTCAGTTGTTCGCGCAAGGTTGTGGTTTCCGGCACAAACCAGGGCGCAGAGGCAACGGCCACAATATCCAGGTCGTTCAAATCACCTTCATGGGCCGAAATCGCCCGCAAGACGTCTTTTGCATGCAGTACACCGACAATGTCATCTGCATCGTTGCGATAGATCGGCAGTCTTGTGTAGCTGCTGCCGAGCACCTGATCGACAATTTCCGAACTTGAATCGTCCGCATTGATCAGTTCCATGTTCTTGCGATGGATCATGATTTCATCAAGGGCAACATCCGACAGATCAAGGATTGAGCCGATCATGTCGCGCTCATGCTTGACGATGTTGCCATCCATGCTGTGCAGATCAACCGTGCTGCGGATTTCCTCCGCCGCACTGGTCAGTTGTTCGTTGGCGCGAACGTCAATGCCAACAATGCGCAAACTCAGGCGCACAATAATTTGCAAAAACCGGGTTACCGGCGACAGCACGAAAACGAAGGCGCTGACCAGCGGAGCGACGGCCAGGGCGGTGCGGTCTGGCTGGCGAAGGGCATAGGTCTTTGGCATGATTTCGGCGAATATCAACACCAGAGCGGTCATGCCAATGGTGGCATAGGCAACACCGGCGTCGCCGAAATATCCGATCAGGATACTCGTTGCCAGGGCAGAAGCCAGAATATTGACCAGATTATTGCCAAGCAAAATGCTGCCGATCAGGCGGTCTTTTTGCTCGCTCAGGCGACCGACAATTTTGGCGCGTCGGTTTCCCTTGTGTTCAAGATGATGCAGGCGGGCACGACTGGCCGCTGTCAGGGCAGTTTCAGAGCCCGAAAAAAAGGCTGACAAGACAAGCAGAACGACAATTGCCGCAATGGAAATTAACAGGCTTACGTCCACTAAAGTCTCTGATTGCCCCCTCGATAGCGCCCAACACGGGCCAGGTCGACACGATCAAGCCGTGTCCCGGTTATATTAGGCGATTTTTGGATTGATGCAAAAGTATTAACGTAATCCGGGAAAACGAATGGTCAGGCAGATCATTCCGTTGAAGGCCTATTTTGTAACTTCGAGAGACAAAAATTCCTGCAAGTCCTTGCCGTCGACTTCACGGGTGACAAAACCCTGACCGATGCCATGGGCAAGAATGAAGGTTATCTGTCCGGCGCTGACTTTTTTGTCCTGCCCCATATGCTGAAACAGTCTATCCGCTGTCCATTCGCCGCTTTGGCTCTTGCCTGGAATATCAGAGATATAAATCGGCATGCCGCATGTTAATAAATGTTGCTGCAGCCGTTCGGCGTCAGATTGTGGGCACAAACCTGCATGTACAGAATAATCAAACGCCATGCGCATGCCGATGCTCACGGCTTCCCCATGGCGCAATCCGTCGCCGTAGCCCATTTCAGCTTCCAGCGCATGTCCGAATGTATGGCCCAGGTTCAACAGCGCCCGGTTGCCGGTTTCCCGCTCATCCCCGGCAACGACACGCGCCTTGGCTTCGCAGCTTTTGACCACAGCTTGTTGGCGCAAATCGTTGTCACCGTTCAGCAGGGCGGGACCGTTTTCCTCCAGCCAGGTGAAGAATGACAGGTCGTCAATCAGGCCGTATTTTACAACCTCGGCGTATCCGGCCTTGAGTTCCCGCAGTGGCAGGGATTGCAAAACTGAAATATCAGCGATGACAAGCTTTGGCTGATGGAAGGTGCCAATCAGGTTTTTGCCTTGCGACGCGTTGATCGCGGTCTTGCCACCAACAGAACTGTCGACCTGCGCCAGCAAGGTTGTCGGGATCTGGATAACGTCGACACCTCGTCGCAGGATGGAAGCGGCAAATCCGGTCAGGTCGCCGATAACGCCACCACCCAGTGCGATGACAGCGTCGTTGCGCTCAATCCGTGCGTCGATCATTTGCGCCAGCACTGTTTCCAGCTGCTGAAAACTCTTGCTGGCCTCGCCGGCCGGGACGATGATGGTCGACCAGGGGATGCCCGTGTCCGTCAATGACGTCGTCAGGGTTTCAAGATGTATGCCGGCGACCTGGTCGTCCGTCACGACGACAACCTTGGCAGAATCGGCTGCAGATAAAACCGCGCGGATCAGTGATCCGGCATCCGGCAGCAGGTTTTCGCCCACAATGATGTCATAGGACCGATCACCAAGATCGACCCTGACGGATGTTGCGGCGGAGGTCATGTCTGTTCTCCGTGATTTTCCACAAGTGCCTTCATGGCCCTGTCGACGACGACGCTGTGAGGAGAATCGTCTGTTTCAACGGAAATATCAGCTGTCTCATACACGGGATAACGCTGATCCATCAGGTTTTGAAGAATTTCACGTGGATTGCCATTGTTGAGCAAAGGACGATGACTGCGCCTGCTTGTGCGCTGAACCAGGATTTCCAGATCGGCTCGCAGCCAAAGGGAATACCCTTTTTCCTTGATCAAGGCGCGCGTGGTTTCGTTCATGAAAGCGCCACCACCCGTCGCCAATACGCAAACTGGTCCATTTAGCAGACGCTCTATGACGCGGCGCTCGCCATCCCGAAAATAGTCTTCGCCATGTTCATCAAATATTTCCTGAATGGAACAACCGGCGGCGGCTTCGATTTCGTTATCGGCGTCCACAAATGGCAAGCCCAGACGAGCTGCAAGACGTCGCCCGATGGTACTTTTCCCGGCCCCCATCAAGCCAACAAGTACCAGTGAACGATCCAGCTCAGGCAAGACGCCTGTGGGCTGATCATCGTCATTGGTGTTGTTGTCTGTCATGCGTGGCTCCTGGTTTCAGCGTTTGGCGGCGGCAGTCGTTGATCACAAATCCCCGAATAGGTAGACTGACGCAACTTTGCCACAATTCAGAGACACAATTGTCGCAAGATCAATGTTCGGTAGCGTCTTTGACCTTGTCGGTGTAAGGGTGTATCTGCTGGTTCCGGCAATTGTCATGACCGTAATAAATGAGCGTACCCCTGAATTGCAAGGCAACGGGGGCAGATAAAGAAAGAAATATGGGGCCGATGTACCGGACAACATTCATTATCGTTATCTTGCTTGTGACGGTTGTCGTCGGCGGCGGTGTCTTCCTCGCCACATGGGACATCCCTGCACCCTCGGAAAAGGTCGAGAAAGTCCTGCCCGACAAACGGTTCCCACGCTAGGCCCAAAGATATGCATAAAATTGGTCATCTGAGTAACAATCGGACGTTCCGGGTTCTGTCTGCCGCAGCCCTGCTTGTTGTCACAGGGGTACAATTCAGCCCGGCCATGGCTGGCAATCCGGTTAAACTGGTCCCTGGCCAGAAGACGCAATCTGCAACAAACCCGGACCCCGCTGCACCAAAGCCTGTACCGGTTCTGGGGCAGGTACCGGCCTCGACGGCTGCACCGATTGAGGTTCAGCAGGTCCCGGCGGCCCGTGCCCCCCGTGCGCTGATCGCACCGAAACAACCCGTTGAACCAGAGAAACCGCGGCGTGTGATGACGCTGACAATTTCCAGACCCAAGCCCGCAACGACCAAACCGGCGTCAGATGAAAGTACTGCCAAACCCTCTGCCAATATTTCCGGTGGCGTGGTTGTCGGGGAACTGACGGAGCTGGATCCTTCTTCGGTTGGATTGCTCGATCCAGGCAATGGCGGCTTTGGCCCACACATGTGGCAAGGCAGCGACCGCACCCGCATAGAAACTTTATTGCCACGCCTGCCGATGGGATCGCTGTCGCTGACGATGCAATCACTGGCCCGGCGCCTGTTGCTATCCACAAGTGCGGTGCCCGTGGGCAAGGCCATTGCGCCCAGCTTGTTGGGTTTACGTGTTGAACGCCTGGGTGCAGGTGGTCTGACAAATGAAACTAATCAGCTTCTAAGTCTGGTTCCTGCCCGCCTGAGCGACCCGGCCTTTATCAAAGCCAAAATGGAAGGGCTCTTGCTGAGCGGTGATCGCGCCTCATTTTGTGTGCGCATCGAAGGACTGGTCGCGGAAGACCCGAACCCTTACTGGCTCAAAGGCCTCGCTTTTTGCAAGGCGCTGGAAGGCGAAGCCGAAGCCGTGGATATGGCGGTGTCAATTTTGCGCGACCAGGGCGTAACTGGCGACGAGACCTTTTTCACCCTGGCACGTGCCTTGACCGGCGACGAACAGGCCGTTGTTCATAGTCTGATTGACCCGTCACCTTTGCAGCTTGCGATGTTACGGGCAGCCCAGCAGCCCTTGCCAGCGGATGCCGTACCGGGCGCCAGCCCTGGTATTTTGCGGGCCGAAGCGACAATGGCCAATGCCGATATCGAAGTCCGGCTGGCTGCTGCTGAAAAGGCAGAAACGGCAGGTGCTTTGCCGACCGAGCTGTTGTCCCAGATCTATGCCGGAATTCAGTTCAGCGAAGATGAATTACAGAACTGGAAAGCACAGACAGAAATAATTCGTGGCGCGCGATTAAGTGCCTTGCTGTTTCAGGTGGCATCCGTCGACGTCAACATCCAGTCCAGGGTCGAAGTCTTGATGGCAGCGTGGCAACGCGCACGGGCAGAGGGTGGATTTGGTACGATGGCGAGGGTTACATATGACCTCACCCGTGTGATCGAGCCCTCAGATGATCTGGTCTGGGCCTCGGTGGATATTGCCCGAGCCTTGTTGATGGCCGGAGATGTTAAATCCGCTCGACGCTGGTTTGACTACGTCAGAAACCTGGCCTTGTTGCCAACCGTTAAGCCGCAAGTCGTGTCGCTGACAGTTGCTGCCGATGCCGATACCGCCGCACCGGGTGCTACGCCGACGCTGCCGAAACTTGCGTCGACAGAACCTGTTTCTGTTGTAGCGCCGACCCCTGTAACACTAAAACGGCCGACAGAACTGGCGGCTAAAGCGGTGCTCGATTTATGGCCCCTGATGCAGCTCGCTGACTCAAATGGTGAGCTGGGCTGGAATCCGAAAGCCATCGACGCCTGGTTCCCCTTGCAGCAAAAACTGTTGGGCGAAGCCGTGGCCACCGAACGATCAGCCCTGCTTTTCATATTGCTGGATGCGTTGGGCTATGATTTGCCGGATCAAGCCTGGGATGGATTGCTTCAAGGGTCACTGACGATCACAGCCTATGTGCCGTCACCAGCGCTGGTCCGCAGCCTTGAAAGCGCATCATTGAACAAACGCCTTGGCGAAACAGTGTTGCTGGGATTACTGGCGCTTGGGGATGTTGGACCGTCCAGTGCGGCACCTTCCACCTTGCGCACTGTCATCCGGGCTTTGAACGGTGTTGGCCTTGCAGCAGAAGCCCGGGCCCTGGCGCTGGAGGCTGCGCTGGGTCGGGGATTCTAGGGAACGGCTGACATGAAAGGTGACAGCAGATACAGCGAAACCTTTCTTGAAATGATGGCGGTCGAGCGTGGTGCCGCCACGAAGACGATTGAGGGCTATCGCCGCGACCTTGATGATTTTGGCCTCTTTTCAGCGACCAGATCAGGTGTCCTCGACGAAGCCTCAACAGAAGATATTCGCGCCTATGTCGCTTCGCTGTCTGACCGGGGGCTTGCGGCCTCAACGGTCTCCAGACGTCTGTCAGCGATAAGACAGTTTTTTCGGTTCCTCTACGCAGAAGGCCTCAGGTCCGACGATCCGACAACAACGGTGGATGGGCCGCGTATTCGCAGGCCCTTGCCAAAATACCTGTCCGAAGAAGAAGTCAGCATTTTGTTGGCTTTTTCGCGCAAATCAAAGGGGCCTGAGGGCAAACGCCTGGTCGCTTTGCTGGAGGTATTGTATGCCACAGGTTTGCGGGTGTCTGAACTTGTCGGCCTGCCACTTTCGGCAATCACACGCGACGTACGGTTCCTGATCGTACGTGGCAAAGGCGGCAAGGAGCGTATCGTACCCATCAGCGATCCGGCTCTTGAGGCCTTGGCAGCCTATCGCGATGTCAGGCTCTATTTCATTCCTGAAGGCGCTGAATCCCCGTGGCTGTTTCCATCCAGAGGGAAGTCAGGCCATCTGACAGACCGGCGCTTTGCCCAGTTGCTGAAGGAACTGGCCATCAAGGCGAACATCAAGAAATCCAGGGTTTCACCACATGTCTTGCGACACGCCTTTGCCAGCCATTTGTTGGCGCATGGTGCCGATCTCAGGGCGGTACAACAAATGTTGGGGCATGCCGATATATCGACCACCCAGATATATACCCACGTTCTGGAATCCCGTTTGAAAACGCTGGTCGAAAACCACCATCCCCTCGCCAACCGCAAAGATTAAGACGCGGGCAGGGTTACCAGCAGCCAGGGCGGACTTGCGAGCAGCGGTCGGTCGTGCTACTTGCCAGCAATCCTTTTTGCAGAGAGTTCGCTCTTCTGACAGCCTATAAATCAGCCCCCACATCGGCCCCCCGAAAAAGCAGGAGTTTTATTTCATGAGTTTCACTATTCCCCAGGACGCTACCGCACGTTTGAACCGCTCTGAACTTGCCGTTCCTGGCAGCAATCTCAAGTTTCTGGACCGCGCATTGCAGTCGCCTGCGGACGTCGTGTTTCTTGACCTGGAAGACGCCGTTGCGCCTGACGACAAGGATAATGCCCGCAAGAACATCATTCAGTCCCTGCAAGATGAACGCTGGGGCAAACGTACAGTCAGCCTGCGTATCAACGGCCTGGACACACACTATATGTACCGGGATGTCATCGATGTTATCGAACAGGCCGGTGAACATCTTGATCTGATCATGATCCCCAAGGTGGGAACAGCTTCGGATGTCTATGCGCTGGATATGCTGGTGACACAGGTTGAGGATGCTGTTGGCCTCAAGAAACGTATCGGTTTTGAAATGATCATCGAAACCGCTCTGGGCATGGCCAACATTAACGAAATCGCTGCCGCCAGCCCACGTAACGAATCATTGCATTTTGGTGTTGCTGATTACGCTGCATCGACCAAGGCACGCACCACAGCCATTGGCGGACCGAACCCTGCCTATCACGTGCTGACAGATGCCGATGAAGCCGGAAACCGTGACATTCACTGGGGTGACATGTGGCACTATGCAATTGCCCGTATGGTTGTGGCCGCACGCGCCAATGGCCTGCGTGCCATTGACGGCCCCTTTGGTGACTTCTCTGATGACGCCGGATATGTGGCCCAGGCCAATCGCGCAGCCGTATTGGGCTGTGAAGGCAAATGGGCAATTCACCCCAGCCAGATCGGTCTTGCCAATGAGACCTTCACGCCGTCAAAAGCTGAGGTCGACAAGGCCAAAAGCATTCTGAAAGCCATGAAGGCAGCAACTGATGCCGGTTTGGGTGCTGTTGCCCTTGATGGCCGACTTGTTGATATCGCCTCGATCAAGCAAGCCGAAGTTATGGTATCCGCTTCCCGCCAGATCGCAGCGGCTGACCGTCGCCTCAAGGCCCTTGCCGACGCCGGCAAGAAAGCGACTGGTAAAAAGAAGCCAGCCAAAAAGGCTGCCAAAAAGTCAAAAGCAAAAAAATAGATACCGTTAATCGAAGGCGGACGGGGAACCAGTAATTTCCTTGTCCGCCTTCATCACTTTCTCTGATCTACGTGACGTGCTAGAGAATGTGGGTACTTGAATTTTCATATGTTGCAGGGTCACGGCTTCGTCCACATATCCATATATTGAAGTTTGACCCAGGGTCAGTTGATGAACAGTTTTCTGGATTTTGAGAAACCACTTGCCGACTTGGAAGGCAAACTGAAGGAATTGAAGCATCTCGCCGAAGATGGCGATGTTGATGTTTCGTCTGAGATTGCCAAACTTGAGTCCCGCTCGGATATGCTGCTGCGGGAAACCTATGAAGATCTCGGTGCCTGGCAGAAAACGCAAGTGGCCCGTCATGCGGATCGCCCTCATTATCTGGACTATGTCGCTGGATTAATTGACGAATTCACGTCGCTGGCCGGAGATCGTGGTTTTGGCGAAGACAAGGCCATTCTGGGTGGACTTGGGCGTTTTCGCGGACGTTCGGTGATGGTTATTGGCCAGGAAAAAGGCTCAAACACCGCAGATCGTATCAAACACAATTTTGGCATGGCCCAGCCAGAAGGTTATCGTAAAGCTGTGCGCCTGATGAAGCTGGCGGAACAAAACAATATTCCGGTCATCACATTTGTGGATACCGCAGGTGCGCATCCTGGCGTAGAAGCCGAGGAACGCGGTCAGGCCGAAGCCATCGCCCGTTCAATAGATGTCGGCCTTAGCCTGAAGGTGCCGTTTATCAGCATCGTGATTGGTGAAGGTGGCTCAGGCGGCGCTATCGCTCTGGCAGCTGGCAACGTTGTCATTATGCTTGAACATGCGATTTATTCCGTGATTACGCCGGAAGGCTGCGCCTCCATTCTCTGGCGCTCCGGTGACAAGGCCCGGGATGCTGCCGAGGCCATGAAACTCACGGCACAGGATTTGTTGAAATTGGGTGTCATCGACACCATCGTCAAGGAACCTCTCGGTGGTGCCCACCGTGGTGCCGAGGTAACGATCAAAGCGACAGGTGATGCATTGGCAGAAGCTCTGGACAATTTGATCGACAAGGACGGCGACACCTTGCGCCTCGAACGCCGTCAAAAATTCCTCGATATGGGCCGTGCCGGAATCGCCTGAGCGTTATTGGTCTGGCGACAACTGACCGCCAAAGAACGCCTGCATATCCGCTATTAATTCTGCCGGTTTTTCCATAGCTGCAAAATGACCTCCGTCTTCCATATCGACCCGATAGACAACATTGTAGGCGCGTTCAATCCAGCTTTGCGGAGCCGGGGGAAACAGATCATGCGGAAACAGCGCGAAGCCACAGGGAACAGTGACGCGCTCGCCTGGTCCCAGGTTTGCGGCGCTGCCGTCCATTAATCCGATATAAAGCCAGTTGGCCTGATTGATGTTGCCGTTAACCCAATAAATCATGATGTTGGTCAGCAACCGGTCCATCGAAAAGGGTGGTTTCTGGCTACCATCTGCACCGGGCCAGCCATGAAATTTTTCCGTGATCCAGCCCGCCAGGCCTGCAGGAGAATCGGTCAGGGCATAGGCCAGCGTCTGGGGCTTTGTTCCCTGGATAGCCTGGTAGCCACCTTCGCGTTTCATGCGGCCCTGCAATCGTTTGATCCAGACACTTTCTTCTTTTGTCACCGGCGGCGTGCCCGGACCCAGATCAGGCCGCAGGCCCAACATGTTGAAGTGGCTGGCCAGAACGTTTTCGGGAAACTGCTGCCCCATCCAGGCCGTGACAACACTGCCCCAGTCGCCTCCTTGCGTGGCGTATTTGCTGTACCCGAGAGACCGGGTCATCAAATCGTTGAAGATTCTGGCGATGGCTTTCGGCGTTATTGGCTTGGCCGGGCTTGACGAAAAACCGTAACCGGGCAGGGAAGGGACAACAACATCAAAGGCTGGTGCGTCAGGATTTCCATGCTGTGCGGGTTCAGCCAGTTCATTGACGATGCCCAGAAGTTCGTAAAATGATCCGGGCCAACCATGGCTGATCAGCAAGGGGATCGCATTTTCCTGGCTGCTTTTCACGTGGACAAAATGAAGTTCAAAGGCTTCGCCGGTTTCGGGGTCTGAAACCGGGGCCATGAATTGTGGAAATTCGTTCAGGCCCTGCTCGGCCTTGCGCCAGTCGAAGTCATTTCGCCAATAGGCGACCAGGTCTTTCATATAACCAAGATTGGCACCCAGAGACCATCCAGCATCCTGCGCTTCTTCGGGAAACCGGGTCAGTGCCAGGCGGGTTTGCAAATCATCAAGAACGGATTCCGGGATATCAATTCTGAACGGTTTCATGAAAAAATCTCCATTCGAAAAGACCAGAGCTCACGGACAGGAGAGCCTGTTGCAGCGAAAATCGCCGGGTCAGGATTTGCCGTGGCAGTGTTTGTATTTTTTGCCGGAATTACATGGGCAAGCCTTGTTGCGTGGCACCTTGCCCCAGGTCGACGGATTGTCAGGATCAAGTACCATGACTTCACCGTCTGTTTCTGCTCTGGCCGGGGTTTGGCTTTCCATCTCGGCCATTTCATTTTCCCCGGTAACCGGATCAAGATGCTGTTCAGCGAGATCAGTGGACGCACGCATGGGTGCTATCGGCTGTTGGACTTGTTGCTCCAGCTGTAGTTCGACATGGAACAGCATTGTTGTGACTTGTTCGCGGAACGTCCCCAGCATACCTTCGAACATATTGAAGGCCTCAAGTTTGTATTCGTTCAATGGATCTTTCTGGCCATAGGCACGCAAGCCGATGCCTTGTCGAAGGTGATCCAGCGCCAGAAGGTGCTCCTTCCAATGTTGGTCAAGTAATTGAAGAAGAAGGTTTTTTTCCACCATGCGCCATAGTTCGCGACCGTAATTGACGGCCTTTTCAGCCATCTTGCGGTTGGCAGCATCCAGTACCCGCTCTTCAATCTCGACCTCGGCAACACCTTCTTCCTTCGCCCATTCGTCGATTGGCAGTTCCATATTCAGAACGCGCTGCAGTTCGATTTTAAGAGCTTCGGTTTCCCATTGTTCGACATGGGCTTTTTCAGGAATGTGACGTTTAACAAGACCGGTGACAACATCGTGACGCATGTCAGCAACGTCTTCGGACACATCGTCTGTGCGCATCAGGTCTTTACGTTGTTCATAAATAACCTTGCGCTGGTCGTTCATGACATCGTCAAATTTCAGCAAGTTTTTACGAATGTCGTAGTTCCGTGCTTCAACTTTTTGCTGGGCTTTTTCCAGCGCCTTGTTGATCCACGGATGAACAATCGCTTCGCCATCTTCAAGACCCAGTTTACGCAGCATGCCGTCCATGCGCTCGGATCCGAAAATGCGCATCAGGTCGTCTTCCAGACTCAGGAAGAATTTTGATGCACCGGCATCGCCCTGGCGCCCGGATCGTCCGCGCAACTGGTTGTCAATGCGCCGACTTTCGTGGCGCTCGGTGCCGACAACATATAGACCCCCCGCCGCAAAAACTTTTTCCTTTTCGGCTGCCACTTCTGCCGTAATCGCTTCTGCTTTTTCGCCCGTCGCATTTTCGTCCGCAATGCGCATTTCCAGGTTACCGCCCAACTGGATATCGGTACCGCGACCGGCCATGTTTGTGGCGATGGTAATGGCACCGGCGCGTCCGGCCTGACCAATGATCTGGGCTTCCTGTTCGTGATAGCGCGCGTTCAGAACACTGTGTTTGATCTTGTTGGCTTTCAACAAGTCAGCAAGATGCTCTGATTTTTCGATGGACACCGTACCGACAAGTACCGGCTGGCCTCTTTTCTGTGCGTCGCGGATCAGTTCGATAATGGAATCATATTTTTCGGAAGCCGTGCGATACACTTCGTCATCAGCATCGATGCGTTGTGGCGGCACATTGGTTGGAATGTTGACGACTTCCAGTTTGTAGATGTCGCCAAATTCCTCGGCTTCGGTCATGGCCGTTCCGGTCATGCCAGCCAGCTTCTCGTAAAGCCGGAAATAGTTCTGGAAAGTGATTGAAGCCAGGGTCTGGTTTTCGTTCTGGATGTGCGCCTTTTCCTTGGCTTCCAGTGCCTGATGCAGGCCTTCTGAATAGCGTCGGCCTTCCATCATACGACCCGTGAACTCGTCAATGATGATGACTTTATCGTCCTGAACGATGTAGTCAGCGTCACGGACAAAAAGCTTGTGGGCTCTCAGCGCTTGATTTACGTGGTGGACGATGGTGACGTTGTTTATGTCGTACAGGCTTCCTTCGGAAATCGTGCCGTTGTCGACCAGCAATTGCTCGACATGCTCGACACCCAGTTCGGTCAGGCTGGCCGTGCGGGATTTTTCGTCAACTTCGTAATCAAGTTCTACAAGTTCAGGGATAATGACATCGATTTTCAGATACATTTCCGAACTGTCTTCAGCCGGACCTGAAATGATTAACGGTGTCCGGGCTTCATCGATCAGGATGCTGTCAACTTCATCGACGATGGCATAGAAAAAGTCGCGCTGAACCATCGTGTCCAATGAGAACTTCATGTTGTCGCGCAGGTAGTCAAAGCCAAATTCATTGTTGGTGCCGTAGGTTACGTCGCAGCCATATGCCACACGACGTTCCTCGTCATCCAGTCCATGTACGACGCAGCCGACGGTGATGCCCAGGGCCTGATAGATCTGCCCCATCCAGTTGGCATCGCGTTGCGCCAGATAATCGTTCACCGTAACAACGTGCACACCTTTGCTCGCCAAAGCATTCAGATATACCGCCAGGGTGGATACGAGAGTCTTGCCTTCACCTGTCGTCATCTCGGCGATGCGACCTTGATGCAAGACCATGCCGCCCATCAGCTGTACATCGTAATGGCGCTGACCAAGCGTACGCTTTGCGGCCTCGCGCACAGTTGCAAAAGCGTCAACCAGAATATCGTCAAGGGTTTCGCCATTAGCCAGGCGCGCACGCAATTCATCGGTGCGACCGCGCAGCTCATAATCCTTCAGTTCTTCAAGTGAAGACTCGAGGGCGTTAATGGCCTCTACCTTGCCGCCAAGCTCCTTGACGACGCGTTCGTTAGCCGTACCAAACAGCTTTCTGGCGATGGCGCCAAACATGTACAATCCTCAATCATAGAGAAAATATATTTCTGTCGAAACAGAACAAGATTGAGACATAAGCGGCGTCAGGGGCCATGTCAACGACCTGGGGGCAAACAACAGTGCATTATCGGCCCAAAAGCGTTGGTTTCACTGGATTGGCAGGGACTTCTCTTGCCGAACACAAAGGCTTGTGCAACAGTCCAAATCCGTCAAATAACAGCTTTGGACAGTTCTGGAATGAGTAAAAACCTGCCAGCAATATCGCCTCTGGCACCCGCCAGGTTTCCGCGGATGCCGGAAATTCCCGGTGTGCGGTTCAGCGCCCTGGCTGCTGGCCTGAAATACACCGGCCGCAAAGACCTGTTCCTGGCCGAAATGGCGAAGGGAACGCAGGTTGCGGGCGTCTTTACAACCTCGAAAACGGCCTCGGAACCGGTTACCTGGTGTCGGGATGCCCTGAAAGACGGCAAGGGCCGGGCGCTGGTGGTGAACGCCGGAAATGCCAATGCCTTTACCGGCGCGGCAGGGTTTAAAACGGTCGATATTACAGCGACAGCGACAGCGAAAGCAGTTGGCTGTCGAAAATCGGATGTATTTGTGGCCTCAACCGGGGTCATTGGCGAGACATTTGATGGTCAATTGATCGCAAATCTGGTCAATAAAATGGCAAAAACGCTGAAACCAGGGAACTGGAAGGCGGCGGCTGAGGCAATCCGGACGACGGATACATTCTCCAAGGCGGCCACAGCAAAAGCTATGATTGGCGGCAAATCCGTGACAATTGGCGGCATAGCCAAAGGCTCAGGCATGATCGCGCCGGATATGGCGACAATGCTGTCCTTTGTGTTTACAGACGCCAAAATCCCGTCAAATATTTTGCAAAAACTGTTGGCGGCCTCCAACAAAAAGAGCTTCAACTCAATTACAGTTGATTCTGATACTTCAACCTCGGATACCTGTTTGTTATTCGCCACCGGTCAGGCCCGAAATACGACGATCAACTCTGCCGCCGACCCTGCGTTAAAGGAATTCAAGGCAGCACTGGATCAGGTCATGCAATCGCTGGCGCACCAGATCGTGCGCGATGGTGAAGGTGCGACCAAATTTGTCGCGGTCACAGTGGAGGGTGCTGAAAATAACAAGGCTGCTCGCCGTATTGCCCTGTCCGTTGCCAACTCACCGCTGGTAAAGACCGCTATCGCCGGGGAAGACGCAAATTGGGGCCGCGTTGTGATGGCCGTGGGCAAAGCCGGAGAACGAGCTGACCGTGACAAAATGCGCATCCAGTTCGGTGATCATGTCATCGCCAATGACGGTGGTGCAGTCCCGGATTATGACGAGGATCCCGTTGCAGCCTATATGAAAGGCGATGAAATCCAGATTACGACGCATGTGGGTATTGGGCGTGGCAAAGCCACGGTCTGGACCTGTGACCTTACGCATGGATATATAACAATCAATGCCGATTATCGAAGCTGATCAGATGCAGGACGGATGCTGGGGTGCCGGTGAGGTCGATCTAGCGGCCCGCACGGCGCGTGGTGTCTTACCGCAAATTCTCGTGGTCGCTGCGGCTTTGGTCGATGTCGACAATCGAATTTTGCTGGCCCAGCGCCCGGCGGGAAAATCCATGGCGGGCCTGTGGGAGTTCCCTGGCGGCAAGGTGGTTGCGGGCGAGACGCCGGAAGCTGCCTTGATCCGTGAATTACAGGAAGAACTTGGCATCGACACCCGGGAGAGCTGCCTTGCACCCTTCACCTTCGCCTCCCATTCCTATGATGATTTCCATCTCTTGATGCCGGTCTACATCATTCGAACCTGGCTTGGCACGCCGTCGTCGAAAGAAGGTCAGGCCCTGAAATGGGTGGCGCCTTTGAAACTGAAAGATTATCCCATGCCGCCAGCGGATGTGCCGTTGATCGCTATGCTGCGGGACTACTTGTAGGGCCGGGAGTATTTTGAATGAAAATCGAGTTCTGGTATGAATTCGCTAGCACCTATTCCTATCTTTCGGCAATGCGTGTGGAAGCGGCTGCAAAAGAACAGGGCGTTGAGGTTCAGTGGAAACCGTTTTTGCTGGGTCCGATTTTCAACAGCCAGGGTTGGAACGATTCACCCTTTAATATTTATCCGGCCAAGGGCGCGTATATGTGGCGGGATATGGAGCGCCAGTGCGCAGCTTATGATCTTGCGTTCACAAAGCCTGACATCTTTCCGGTTAACAGTGTGACCGCTGCCCGCCTCGCCTGGCTGGGGTCGCAGGAGGACTGGTGCCCGGCATTTTCCCGCAAGGTTTATCATGCCCAGTTTACGGCAGGCCAGGATATCTCGGATGAAGGCGTACTTGGTAAAATACTGGCCGACATGAACCTTCCGGCAGATGATCTTCTGGCACAAACACAGGCAGCGGAAACTAAATCTGGCTTGCGTGAGCAAACCGAAGCGGCTGCAGCGAACGGTATATTCGGCGCACCAAGTTTTCTCGTCGGCAAAGAACTTTTCTGGGGTGATGACCGACTGGACGCTGCACTGAAATTCGCTCGGACTGCGTAACTTGCCTGCGGTGGCAATCACCTGTTCGACACCATGTGGACATGGATATCGGAAGACCTATATCGATATAGGAGGTTGCCCATGCGATATGCAAAAGATGCACTGAAAATGATTTCTGACCTGAGACAGGAGTCTCCTGCCTTGAGTCTCTGGGGACCTGCGCTCAATTTTCGAGGGTGTTCAGAATTCCGTGTCACTGGCATAGTTTAAATATCCAACACGTCGTCTAATCTGCCTTCAAAATAGATTGAGAGTTGGGACAATGTCAAATTCCAGTTTTGCAGTGGCATCGTCCATTTTTGGGAAGCG
>JABILA010000017.1 GCA_018654745.1 Alphaproteobacteria bacterium | reverse complement strand
CCTTAGAACCTCACTTCCTGCCAGAGATATTAATGGTCCAATCAAGATACTGCCAGACCTTTCTGACGAGTGTGTTATTACAACAAACCTGGATGACATTATTGAGAAAGTATATCGAAGTGCAAAGCGTTCGTTTGATGATGGCTATATGTATGGGACACAAGATAGCCATTTCATGCGACAATTTATTGCGGGTGGAAGATGCCTCTTAAAGATCCATGGGGATTACCAAAATGAAGCGACACAGGTCTTTACGAAATCCCAATATTCCAATGCTTATGGCGAAAAGGAAATACATTTCGACAGACCGCTTCCTAAAATATTAAGGCAGATTTATATAAGTAACACCCTACTGTTTCTCGGCTCTAGCCTAAACTTTGATAAGACTTTGGAAATTTTCAAACAAGTAGCCGAAAGTAATGAGTATCAAATACCATGGCACTACGCATTGCTTGAAACTCCCGAGAATGGCGAAATTGAGGAAAGAGAAGAAATCTTAAGTCCACTACAAATTGTCCCGATCTGGTATCCTTCAGATAAACATGAATATGTTGAGAACTTTATGGGATACCTTGCCGCTCACAGAAATGGACAAGCGTATCGGTAGGATGCTTCATTTAGGAGTCTATAGAGCCAATGAAATTCACTGAAACCAAACTTGAAGCGGCCATCATCGAAATCCTCAGCGAGACGGGTTATCCACATGTACTGGGGGAAACGATTGACCGGCAGCCGCAGGAGGTTTTAATCAAGTCTGACCTGCGGGCATTCCTGGCTAGGCAGTATGCGGAAGATGGCATCACGTCGGTTGAAATCGAGGCGGTGATTCGTCAGTTGGAAGCTTACTCTTCTGCGGATATCTACGAGAGCAATAAGGCGATCATGAAGCTGGTCTCGGATGGGTTTCTGCTCAAGCGCGAAGACCGCGACCGGAAAGACCTCTATGTGCAGTTGATCGATTATTCTGACCTGGTCGAGTTTCGGGAACCGAAAGCCGGCGAGGTACCGACGATCGTGGCGGAGAATGAGGAGGTTTACCAAACGGACTGCAATATCTTTAAGATGGTGAATCAGCTGGAGATTTACGGATACGAGAAGCGAATACCGGATGGCATTCTCTATATCAATGGGCTGCCGCTGGTAGTGTTTGAATTTAAGAGCGCGATCCGTGAGGAGGCGACGATTCACGATGCTTTTGTTCAATTGACGGTACGTTACAAACGCGACATCCCGGAACTGTTTAAATACAATGCGTTTTGCGTGATCAGTGACGGAGTGAACAATAAGGCGGGCTCGTTTTTTGCGCCCTATGAATTTTTCTACGCCTGGCGGAAGACGGACGGCGGTGACCTGATTGAAAAAGATGGGATCGACTCGCTATATTCGATGATCAAAGGGCTGTTTCACCCGACCCGCCTCTGTGATGTGATCCGCAATTTCGTTTATCTGCCTGACACCTCGCGGCGGGAGGAGAAAGTCCTTTGCCGGTATCCGCAATACTACGCGGCGACCAAACTCTATCGAAATATTTTACTCCACATGCGGCCCGAAGGCGATGGTAAGGGTGGCACCTACTTTGGGGCGACGGGCTGCGGGAAGAGCTTTACCATGTTGTTTCTGGCGCGGCTGTTGATGAAGAGCGTGGATCTATCAAGCCCGACCATCGTGTTGATCACGGACCGAACCGATCTCGATGACCAGCTCTCGGGCCTCTTTACCAATGGCAAGGGCTACATTGGCGATGAGTCGGTGATCAGTGTGGAAAGCCGCTCACAACTGCGCGACTTGCTGAAGGGGCGTAACAGCGGCGGGGTCTTTCTCACCACGATTCATAAGTTTACCGAAGACACGGAATTGCTGACGGAACGCAACAACGTGATCTGTATCTCAGATGAGGCACATCGCAGTCAGGTGAATCTGGATCAGAAGATCAAAGTAACGGAAGAAAGTGTGAAGCGGACTTATGGTTTCGCCAAGTATCTACACGATTCGTTGCCGAACGCGACCTATGTAGGCTTCACTGGCACACCCATCGATGCGACTCTGGATGTCTTCGGAGATGTGGTGGACGCCTACACGATGACGGAATCGGTGGCCGATGAGATCACAGTGCGTATCGTTTACGAAGGCCGAGCGGCGAAGGTGCTACTCGACAACAGTAAGCTGGCGGAGATCGAAGACTACTACGCCCATTGTGCGGATGACGGGGCCAGCAACTATGCGATTGAGGAGAGCAAACGGGCCAACTTGCAGATGAACGCCATTCTCGGGGACCCTGACCGCTTAAAGGCTTTGGCCGCAGACTTCGTCCACCATTATGAGGCACGCATAGAAGAGGCTGCCACGGTT
>JABILA010000115.1 GCA_018654745.1 Alphaproteobacteria bacterium | reverse complement strand
TCGGCCTCAATGCCTTCAGAAAAGCCATGGTCAAAATGTCTGAATTGGAAATCCGCGACTATATGATGGCTTTATTCAAACCAAACATTCCTCGGAAACCGTTGATAGAGTTGGTGTTATGAAAAGAGTCGGGTACTGTGAAAAATTTTAGAGAACTTGAAGTATAATTACAAATAAACTCCGGACAATATTTAATAAATATGAACACGATACTTTGATGTTTACTGTAGTTTCTTCTTGTTTTTTCAATACAGCTAAGTAAATATATAATTATTGGAACAAACCTGCCTGGTTTCCTCACTAGATAATTCGGAGGAATGACATGTACTCGATCAGAACCAAAAATGAAGGCGTTTTTATAACCTCAAACCCGGAAGAGAGCGCGATCACGCAAATTCTTCTGGGTGTCGAGCAGGCCGTTGCGGCGGAGGATGATATGTTGGCCATGCGTCACCTGGTCACCTACCACGCATATTCCCGCCACTGCCAGAAAATGCCAACGCGCTGACTTCTGCTTCGCGATCTGAAATACGATAATGCGTTTCGACTGAGACACATTGCCCATAGTTCGGCTTGCACCAGATATTGTGCATGATATAACGGATGGCAATAAATCCTTGATTTCAATTGATCTTCCAGGCGGGTATTTCAGGCTATGTCTTCGGCGGCAACATCAACAATTCTGGTCCTGAATGGCCCCAATCTGAACATGCTGGGGACGCGTGAGCCTGAAATCTACGGCACCCAGACCCTGGACGAAGTTGGTATTCTGGTCGCCGGGCACGCCAAAAGCCTCGGTTTGACATCTGATTTCCGCCAAAGCAATCATGAAGGTGAGCTGGTCACCTGGATCCAGCAGGCCCTGGGCACAGCATCCGGCATCATTATCAATGCCGGGGCTTATACGCACACATCCATTGCCCTGCATGATGCCTTCAAATCGGTTAATCTGCCGATGATCGAAGTGCACCTGTCCAATGTCTATCAGCGGGAAGATTTCCGCCACAAATCATATCTCAGCCTGGTCGCATCCGGTGTTATCTGCGGCTTTGGCATAAACAGTTATTTGCTGGCCGTTGACGCCATGGCCAAACTGCTAAATCCTGAAACCTGACACACATTTACCTTATTCGAGAGACTTATACGCATGGCTAACAAACCCGTTGTCGACAAAGACCTGATCCGCGACCTTGCCGCCTTGATGGATGAAACGGGATTAACAGAAATAGAACTGGGTGACGGCGCTTCGCGTCTCAGGGTCGCACGAGGGGGAACCGTTATGGCAGCCCCTGCCCCCATGGCCGCCGCCCCCGCAATGGCCGCCGCCGCAACAAGCGAGCCTGCAGGTGCTGATTTATCCAGCCATCCAGGTGCGGTCAATTCTCCCATGGTCGGCACTGTCTATGTGGCACCGGAGCCTGGATCAGCGGCATTTGTGAAAGTCGGTGATACGGTCAGCGCCGGGCAAACCCTGCTGATCATCGAAGCCATGAAGACCATGAACCCGATCCCGGCCACGATTAATGGCAAGGTCAGCCAGATCCTGATTGGTGACGGCACGCCGGTGGAATTCGGTGAAACCCTGATCGTTATCGAATAGGACCGGATCAATAAATGTTTGAAAAGGTCCTCATCGCCAGCCGCGGTGAAATCGCACTGCGCATTCATCGTGCCTGTCGTGAAATGGGTATCAATACTGTCGCCGTTCATTCAACTGCCGACGCCCACGCCATGCATGTGCGCCTGGCCGACGAAGCCGTCTGCATTGGCCCCCCTGCTGCTGCCGACAGTTACCTGAATATTCCGGCCATCATTTCTGCCGCCGAGATCACCGGCGCCGAGGCCATTCATCCGGGCTATGGCTTTTTGTCTGAAAATGCCAACTTTGCCAAAATCGTCGCGGCCCATGGCATTACCTTTGTCGGACCAACGTCCGAGCATATCTCCCTGATGGGCGACAAGATCGCCGCCAAGGAAACCGTCAAACGCCTCGGCATTCCGGTTGTGCCTGGCAGTGACGGCGGCGTCACCACCGAAGAAGAAGCCCGCCGGGTTTCTGATGAAATTGGCTATCCGGTGATCATCAAGGCCGCAGCCGGAGGCGGTGGCCGTGGCATGAAGGTCGCGCAAACTGCCGAAGACGTGGGCACGGCCCTGAGTGCCGCCCGTACCGAATCCAAGGCAGCCTTTGGTGATGATGCCGTCTATATCGAAAAATACCTCGGCAAGCCCCGCCATATTGAAGTCCAGATTCTGGCTGACAGTCATGGCAATGTTGTGCACCTGGGAGAACGCGATTGTTCCTTGCAACGGCGTCACCAGAAAGTCCTGGAAGAAGCGCCCTCGCCTGCCCTCAATGCCAGTCAACGTGCCGAGATCGGCGAAAGAGTTTCGAAAGCCATCTCGGGCCTTGGCTATCTCGGTGCCGGCACCATCGAGTTCCTGTATGAAAACGGTGAGTTCTATTTCATCGAAATGAACACCCGCCTGCAGGTCGAGCATCCCATTACCGAAGCCATCACCGGCATCGACATCGTGCGTGAGCAGTTGCGCATTGCCGACGGTGCCCCGCTGAGCTTCACCCAGGATGATATTACCTTTACCGGTCATGCCATCGAATGCCGGATCAATGCTGAAGACCCGAACACCTTCGTACCTATGCCCGGCCAGATCACGGAATATCATGCTCCCGGTGGTCTTGATGTACGTGTCGATTCGGCGATTTATTCCGGCTACAAGGTGCCGCCTTATTACGACAGCCTGATTGCCAAGCTGGTCGTGCGCGGCGGCAACCGTAACGAATGCATCATGCGTTTGCGCCGGGCGCTGGAGGAATATGTTATTGGTGGTGTGCCAACGACCCTGGATGTGCACCGGGCGTTGATCTCAAACGCCGATTTCCAGAACGGCTCCTACGACATTCACTGGCTGGAAAATTTCATCGCCAACAGGGAATAATACGGATTGACTGGACAGTCCCATGCCCGTTCACCATATCAAATCCATAATACCGTCATGCGCGGGCTTGACCCGCGTATCCACGTCTTCGGGAAGCAGCTCTGCCACAAGGCGAGCTTCTCATTTTCTACACTTTTCGCAAAAGCCAGAATCCTGCGCCTGAAGGCAAATGCCCTCAAGACGTGGGTACCCGTGTCAAGCACGGGCATGACGACGATTGTGAGTAAAAATGCGCCTGCATCAGTTAAAGATGACGTCTGATGACCGACGAAATCATCCTGACACCTGATCTTGTCTTGCAGGCCTATTCGATCGGCGTCTTTCCCATGGCCGATGGTCGCGAAGATGATCACATCTTCTGGGTCGACCCTGACAAGCGTGGCATCCTGCCCTTCGATACTTTTCACGTTTCCAGACGCTTGCGCAAAACAGTGCGCAGTGATCATTTCAGGGTCAGCGTAAATACCGACTTCAAAGGTGTCATGGAAGCCTGTGCCGAAGACACGCCGAACAGATCATCGACCTGGATCAACGACGAAATCATTGATCTGTATGTCGCGCTGCATGAACGGGGCTATGCCCATTCCGTCGAATGTTATCTGACCGATGACAACGGCACGTCACTGGTTGGCGGCTTGTATGGTGTAAGTATGGGCGGTGCCTTTTTTGGTGAAAGCATGTTCACCAGGGTTCGCGATGCCAGCAAGGTTGCCCTGGTCCATCTGGTCGGCAGACTGATGGCAGGCGGCTATAAATTACTGGATACGCAATTTGTGACGGATCACCTGGCCGGATTTGGTGCGGTCGAAATACCACGTGATGTTTATCAGATGCGGTTGCAGGCAGCTCTGGAAAAGGCCGCAAATTTCTATTCCATGCCTGCCGAAGTCGATGGATCATCAATTCTGCAATCGATTACCCAGACGTCGTAAACCGGGTGCTCCATGGCCGACAAGGCCGGGCTGGAGGCAAACATAAATCCACTGAACAGTTTTTCAGGTGCTTCACCAGGCTTGTCGTCGATAATTTCAAGAAAGACCGTTACTTCGGGTGGCTCCTCCGGTGGGCGTTTGTCACACCCCCGGACAGTGATCAGTAAACTGCCGAACCGGATCCCCTTGCCGACCCCGACGTTCAGCTTTGTAATTCGTGCTGTTACCTTGTCCAGGCCTTGCAGCACCGCTGTCTTTGTCGTGACACCACTTTCCTGGGCGCTGGCGGCAGACGCCACCAGGCAAGCGGCAACACAACCGGCTTTCAGTATAGATAGAAGCTGACTACTGCGGCTCATGCCAGGAAAACTTTCATTTCTGGCCCGGCACCCTCAATCTTCCAGGTGCGCCGAAAAACGCAAACGCACATAGTCCGCCGTCCACTTGCCATCAGCATCTTTCAGGTCAGGCGCCAGATCATTTTCAACGCCTTCCAGAAAATCATCCTGTTCAGCTTCCGGTACAGGTGCCACGAAATCCTGGGCCAGGGTCTTGATCCAGTCGGCCATGCGTCCAGGCAAGGGTGTCGGGCGTGGAATAAGAACCGAACTTGTAACCTTAAACCCATGCGCCGCCAGCAGTTCTGCATATTCTTCTGCAGTTGGAAAATACCAGGGGTTGGCAGCTTCGCCATCCAGCCCTCGGGCATTCAGAGCCGCGATCGATGCTTCCCTGATCTTGCTGACATTGCCAAAGCCCCCAAATTCACCGACAAAGCGCCCGCCGGGTTTCAGGGCCGTGGCGACACCGGCGACAACAGCTTGGGGCGGTTTGATCCAGTGCAGGGCTGCATTACTGAACACAGCATCAAATTCGTCCGCATAAATCAGATGGGTTGCATCCATCACATGCGCATCCAGGCCCAGTGCCCGCGCGCCGGCAACCTGGGAAGCACTGTGATCAATCCCGACAACATCAGCGCCAACGGCTGCAATTTTTTGGGTCAGGGCGCCATCACCGCAACCAATATCCAGAATGCGCTCACCGGCCTTGGGGGCCAATAAATCCAGTACAGGGGCACCGAGATCAGAAACAAACCGGGCATTATCTGCATAATTTGCAGCGTCCCAGGTTTGTGTTGAGGAATTTGTCATGGCGAGCCTCGCTGTGAACAGTCAGACCTGCGGTTCAAAGACAAAACCGCTTCTATTTCTTTTCGCCTTCGTCCGAGCTGAACATGAACTTTCCGATCAGCGCTTCAAGGCTGACGGAGGACTGGGTGAACTTGATCTCGCCACCCGGTTCAATCATGTCATCGGCACCGCCGGGCACCAGGGACATATATTTGCTGCCCAGCAAACCATCCGAGACAACTTCAGCGGATGAATCCTCAGGCAATTTAACCTGTGGATCAATGCTCATGCGCACAACCGCCAGGTAATCTTCCTTATCAAGGCTTTGATCGGTGATGGTGCCGATCTTGATGCCGCTCATGCGCACGTCTGACCCGGCACTCAGGCCGTCAATACGCTCAAACCTGGCGACGACTTCGTACCCGGCCACAGCGCCCACATCGGCGCGCCCATATGCAAAAGTCAGAAAAGCCACGGCGACAGCCAAAACAACCGCCCCGATCAGAGTTTCAACAACATTGCCGCCCATACGTCTTTTTCCCCAACGAAGACTGATCTTTTATTATTTGCCGAAAGCGCCCTGCTTCAGGAAGGCTGCCAGGGCTCATAATCCGCACTGGCGGCAGCACGCTGGCCACCCAGAGACGGATGACCCGGCGGATAATAAGCCTGATCTGTGCCGGTAACATTCGCCGTGTGCGGCTGAACCCAGGGTTTTGTGGCATCGCTGCCGTTGTCCACAGGTACCGCGTCGACGGTTTTATGCAGCCAGGCATGCCATTGCGGCGGTACCTTCGAGGCTTCGATATCGCCGTGATACATGACCCAGCGCCGGGCACTGCGGCCTTCGCGGCCCTTTTCGCGGTAATAGCGGTTGCCGAAGCTATCGGTGCCCACTTCTTCGCCGCGGTACCATGTCTGCAATCTGGTACCCAACGTGGCTTCGCGCCACCATGTAAACAAGCTTAAAACGCTCATGATCCTGGCCGTTCCTCAACACTCAATTCAATGCCCGGACTATATGCGCTATGGGGGTTCCGCGTCCAGAGCCGAAAGACTTTCAGCAACGTGACGGGGTGTCGCAGATCGTGCCTGAATAAGGAAAGGGCGGTTCGGAAGAACCGCCCTTTATTTCGAAATCCGAATTCTTAGTACTCGGCATCAAAGTCGATGTATGCATTTCCGCCATTGTCATCAGCTAAACGAGTTGCGTCACCTACAACTAATCCAGAAGCGACATTAGGAGTCACATTTACTGAAAATGTACTTGCTGCTCCCAAATTGAAAGTTGTGACGTTTAGGTCAACTCCTGCATTGTCCGTGAGAACAAAATCCCCCGCAGCGCTAACACTTACTGTGGGCGCAATTCGCTTCTCCGAAAACAGCACGGCTCCGCGCGCTCCAGTTGTTAACGGAGCAGCAAGAACTGCGAAATTACATCCTACTTCTTCACCGATGCGCTCGAAATAACGGCGACTTTTGGACAACGCTACGCCGAACCCTTCATGCACAAAACCTGTCGCGGTTGCGCCAACTTCAAATTTCACACCCGTAACACAGAAATTGTTCGCCGTATCGTCCAGCAGGTTTTGCTGCTCTGAGGTGGCGTAGTCATTGCCGGTTTCCCAGATTTCCTTTGTGGCCTGATAATCCGTTCCGGCAACCAGCGGAAACGAGATTGTCAGTCCGGCACCATTGTCATCTACGATAGCTAACGCCGTGTATCCAGGGAAAATAACCTGCTTTTTCTCCCAGGCATTGGCGACACTGACGACAAACTCCTGAACATTATGAACACTGCCGTCGTCCATATAGAGCGCAACACATTGCGTGCCTGCCTTGGGTGATTTGACCCAGAAAGACAGGCTTGTTGGTTGGGCGTTGGCTTCATCGCCATACATCAGCTGCTGCAGGTCCTGGGCTTCGATAGTGGTCTTCAGGACAATGCTTTCGCTGGCGGCCACAGCGGCTTCGGCTGTGGTGCAGTCGATCTTCAGGCTTTGGGAAAAACCGCTGCCAGTCGGCGCATCGGTGGACTGGGTGACGGTAACAACGGCCCCGGGAGAGCCGTTGAATTCAAGCTGCCAGCGATCCAACGTATATTGCGTAGCTGAAACACTGGTGAAACTGCTGCCACGTTGCGCCACTTTCATGGCACCATTGATTGCAAGGTTGGGTTGCTGTTCGATGATAACTGTAGTGTTACCGCCGCCTGGATTACCGTTTCCCTGACCGGGAGGGCATACATTGGGGTTCATGGTCCTGTCTTTCGTCTGAGGAAATGCAGATATGCAATTAAAGTATAATCTGCTTGTTTTCCCTATGTAATATACGTTATTTACATTGTCAATACATTTTTTGCGTATACAAACAGCCGATACCCCCCGCCTGGTGCAGACGGAAGGATAATGCGCACAAAAAAGGGCGGCTCCGAAGAACCGCCCTTTTCACCAATCGAAGCTTCCGTTCTAGAATTCCGCATCGTAATCTAATGTCGAATCCTGGTTGGTAGATACCAAATTCCCAGCATCACCTTGAGTTGCACCCGACAATGTCAAACCGAGGTTCACACCATATTCGTTGATGTGACCTGTCGAAGCGATTGCAGAAGGAGATTGGGTTGTGTTGGTAGCGTATAAAGTAAAGTGCGCTGCGTTACTAAGTGACAGTGTGGGATCTAGGCGCATCGGAACCGGGAACTGGACAACGCAATTCCCGTTTGTTGAATTGTAGATGCTGGCATTACCAACTGTTTCGTTCAGATAATTAACCTGCCTCCAGAAATATCGTAGACACCTCTTGAGCATGTTGCCGATGCCTTCATGCACAAACCCTGTCGCCGTTGCACCAACTTCAAGCTTCACACCCGTGACGCAGTAGTCATTCGCCGTGTTGTCCAGCAGGTTTTGTTGCTCTGACGTGGCATAATCATTGCCGGTTTCCCAGATTTCTTTTGTGGCCTGATAATCTGTTCCGGCAACAAGTGGGAATGAAATTGTCAGACCTGCACCGTTGTCGTCGGCGATGGACCAGGTTGGGCAACCCGGGAAAACGATATGTTTCAATTCCCAGGCATTGGCGGCAATAACAGGAAACTCCTGGATATTGTGGGCGCTGCCGTCATCCATATAGAGGGCGACACAATGGGTGCCTGCCTTGGGTGATTTAACCCAGAAGGACAGGCTGGTGGGTTGGGCGTTGGCTTCATCGCCATACATCAGCTGCTGCAGGTCCTGGGCTTCGATAGTGGTCTTCAGGACAACGCTTTCGCTGGCGGCCACAGCAGCTTCGGCGGTGGTGCAGTCGATCTTCAGGCTTTGCGACAACCCGCTGCCAGTCGGCGCATCCGTGGAATGGGTTACCGTAACAACGGCCCCGGGAGAGCCGTTGAACTCAAGCTGCCAGCGATCCAACGTATATTGCGTAGCTGAAACACTGGTGAAACTGCTGCCACGTTGCGCCACTTTCATGGCACCATTGATCACCAAATTCGGTTGCTGTTCGATGATAACTGTACTGTTACCGCCGCCTGGATTACCGTTTCCCTGGCCGGGAGGGCATACATTGGGGTTCATGGTCCTGTCTTTCGTCTGAGGAAATGCAGATACGTAATTAAAGTATAATCTGCTTGTTTTCTCTATGTAATATACGTTAATTGCATTGTCAATACATTTTTTGCGTATACAAACAGCTGGAACCCCCTGCCCGCCACAGCCCTCTTTACCTGGCAAATCACTCCGATATTGAATTTCCTGATTGATTTTTTCCTTGTGGATAAGTCCCTCAAGTCGGCGAATTGACTACATCTCCGGGAGCAGTCCTGAAGAATCTTTTGGGGGCCAAAAAAAGATTCAGGCGCTAAGCCGCGGAAAATATATGGCCTATGTCTGTCAAGCGTTAAATCCACAAGATATGGTAGATAATGTACTTGCAAGCCATATTGGGTTGCCATATCTTGTGTTGGCTGAGTCACGGGGACCCAACATATTGGTGGGTCGAGATCGGGGAAGTCGTTGAAATCAGGATCAATTGTGCGGAAAAGTGTCCAAAAGAGGCCGAATTCGCATTTGTGAGGGTTTTAACGGGGGAAGTCAGGAAATCTGAAGCATTTTTAAAATGCATTTGCTGACGAGCTGCACATAAAAAGACTGAAAAAAACACATCAGGGTGAGTCCATTTTTGATGGGAACACCTGGTTGATGGAAAAAACGGGTTGTCTCAACCAACGGGTTGGCAACTGATACAAACGCAGTAGCGGTGCTGTCGCACGCAGAACCGCACCAGTTCCAGAGGGTCACACATGCGCGTTCGGCGTCTATTCACAAAACCTGGCGAATCCCCTTACGAGGGTATTCCTTTCCGCGAAGCCACCAGTGAAATCCGCAACCCGGACGGATCGGTCGTCTTTAATCTTGAAAATTTCAAGGTCCCCGCGAGCTGGTCACAGGTCGCCTGTGACGTTATCGCCCAGAAATATTTCCGCAAAGCCGGTATTCCCGGTGCCATCAAAACGGTTGAAGAGCACGACGTGCCTTCCTGGTTGTGGCGCAAGGCCCCGGACGATGCGGCTCTCGACAAAATGGCAGAAGCCGAACGTGATGCCTGTGAAACTGATGCCCGTCAGGTCTTTGACCGTCTGGCTGGAACCTGGACCTATTGGGGCTGGAAAGGTGGCTATTTCGATGCTGAAGAAGATGCGAGAACATTTTTTGACGAGATGTGCTACATGCTTGCCAGCCAGATGGGTGCGCCAAACTCACCACAATGGTTCAACACCGGCCTCCACTGGGCCTATGGCATCGACGGCCCGGCGCAGGGTCATAGTTACGTTGATTTCAGAACCGGTGAGCTGGAAACTTCGCAGTCCGCGTATGAGCATCCGCAGCCACACGCCTGTTTTATCCAGGGCGTAGACGACGATCTGGTCAACGAAGGCGGCATCATGGACCTGTGGGTACGTGAAGCGCGTTTGTTCAAGTTTGGCTCTGGTACCGGCACCAACTTCTCGACCTTGAGGGGATCGGGCGAAAACCTGTCGGGCGGTGGCAAGTCCTCCGGTCTGATGAGTTTCCTGAAAGTTGGCGACCGCGCCGCTGGTGCGATCAAGTCTGGCGGCACCACCCGCCGGGCCGCCAAGATGGTCATTGTCGACGTTGATCACCCTGATATTGAAGAATTCATCAACTGGAAAACGGTCGAGGAACAAAAGGTAGCGGCCCTCGTTACGGGCTCTCGCACCAACCAGAAATACCTCAAGGCTGTGATGGAAGCCTGCCATGCCCTTGAAGGTGATGGTCGTTTCAATGCCTCGGATAATCCTGAGCTGAAAAAGACCATGCGCGAGGCCCACAAGGCCATGGTCCCGGCGAATTACATCCAGCGCGTGATCCAGTTTGCCAAACAGGGTTACACCGAAATCGATTTTGAAACCTATGACACGGACTGGGATGGTGAAGGCTATCGTTCGGTTTCTGGTCAAAACGCCAATAACTCGGTTCGGGTGACGGATGATTTCCTCAACGCTGTCAAACGCGATGAAGACTGGAACTTGCTGGGCCGCAGAAACGGCGCTGTACACAAGACAGTCAAGGCGCGGGATTTGTGGGACCAGGTTGGTGCCGCTGCCTGGGCGTCGGCAGATCCGGGCATCCAGTATCACAGCACCATCAACGACTGGCACACTTGTCCGGAAGGCGGAGAAATCCGGGGCTCCAACCCCTGCTCCGAATATATGTTCCTGGACGATACGGCCTGTAACCTTGCCTCTTTGAACCTGATGACCTTCCAGCGTGAAGATCGCAGCTTCAATACAGATTCCTTTGCCCATGCTGTGCGTCTGTGGACCATGGTGCTGGAAATCTCGGTGACGATGGCGCAGTTCCCGTCAAAGCAAATCGCCCAGCTTTCCTATAACTATCGCACCCTGGGCCTTGGCTTTGCCAACCTCGGTGGCATGTTGATGTCTTCCGGCCTGTCCTATGACAGCGACGAAGGCCGCAGCCTGTGTGCCGCTGTGTCTGCCTTGATGACTGGTACAGCCTACGCCACGTCTGCCGAAATGGCTGGCGAGATGGGTGCTTTCCCGGAATATGATGCCAACGCGGATCACATGAAGCGTGTCATGCGCAACCATGCCCGTGCTGCCCATGCCCATGTCGGCGAATTTGAAGGCCTGAACACCAACCCTGTGAAGCTCGACAGCGATGTCTGCCCCGATCAGGAATTGGCCAAGGCGGCTGTAATCGCCTGGGAACAGGCTGTCACGCTTGGCGAAGCCCACGGTTATCGTAATGCGCAGGCCACTGTTGTGGCTCCGACCGGGACAATTGGTCTGGTGATGGATTGTGATACCACCGGCATCGAGCCTGACTATGCCCTGGTGAAGTTCAAGAAGCTGGCTGGTGGCGGTTATTTCCGCATCATCAACCGATGTGTACCTGCGGCCCTCGAGAGCCTTGGATATTCGGAAGATCAGTCAAAGCTGGTCATGGAATATGCGGTTGGTCACGGCACGCTCAAGGGTTCACCGACGATCAACCACGAAACACTGGCAGCCAAAGGCTTTACAGCTGACAAGCTGGCAACTTTGGAAGAATCTCTGAAATCAGCTTTCGATGTAAAGTTTGCCTTCAACAAATACACCTTCGGTCAGGAATTCTGCACCGAAACCCTGGGGCTGGATGCGGCCCTGCTTGATGATCTCGGTTTCGACATGCTGGCTGCGTTGGGTTTCTCCCAGGCCGATGTCGATGCCGCCAACACCTACTGCTGCGGCGCCATGACTCTTGAAGGTGCACCCGGACTGAAAGACGAACATCTCAGTGTGTTCGACTGTGCCAGTCCCTGCGGTCGCAAGGGCACCCGGTACCTCTCCTGGGAAAGCCACATCCGCATGATGGCGGCGTCGCAGCCGTTCATTTCCGGCGCAATTTCCAAGACCATTAATATGCCAAACACGGCAACGGTCGAGGAATGCAAGGAAGCCTACGAAATGTCCTGGCGTCTGGCCCTGAAAGCCAATGCGCTGTACCGCGATGGCTCCAAGCTGTCCCAGCCGCTGTCACATGTTGCAGATGTTGATCTGGATGAACTGGCAGATGATGTTGCAGAAAACCCGACCGAAGCACCTCAGGTTGTCGCCCAGCGCGTCGTGCAACAGCTCTGGGAGAAATCCAGTCGTCGTCGCCTGCCCGGCCGTCGCAAGGGTTACACCCAGAAAGCCACCGTTGGCGGTCACAAGGTTTACCTGCGTACCGGCGAATATGATGACGGTGATATCGGCGAAATTTTCATCGACATGCACAAGGAAGGTGCTGCTTTCCGCAGCTTGATGAACAACTTCGCCATCGCTATTTCCATTGGTTTACAATATGGCGTGCCGCTGGAAGAGTTTGTCGATGCCTATACCTTCACCAGGTTTGAGCCATCGGGCATGGTTTCTGGCAATGACGCCATCAAGATGTCGACGTCCTTGCTGGATTACGTCTTCCGGGAGCTGGCGATTTCCTATCTGGGTCGCAACGATCTCAGTCATGTCGAGCCGGACGATTTGCGCCACGACAGCATGGGCGCCGATGATGCCATCATGGACAACGCCGAAACAATGGCCGAGCCGATGCAGGCTGCCATGGACCTTGCCAGCAATGGTTACGTTCGTAGCAACCTGTATGTTCTCTCAGGGGGTGCCGGCAGTACAAGTATGGCGAGTATGGGCGCCAGCGCCAGTTCAGCAAGCACATCTTCCGGCGCAACCCAGCAAGTGTCTGCGGGTGTTGATCTGGGCGCAGCCGGTGCTGTGACAGTTTCGGCCAGCGTCCAGGAAAAAGTTGATACCAAACTTGATCGAATTCGCGAAGCTCGGATCAAAGGCTATGAAGGCGATGCCTGCGGCGAGTGCGGCAACTTCACACTGGTCCGCAACGGGACTTGTATGAAGTGCGAAACATGTGGTGGAACAAGCGGTTGTTCCTAAAAGTTAAAGTTACAGGTTTAAGCGTGGTTCGGGGTTTTGGGGAGTCAAAACACTGACTTTTCCGACCCCGATTTAGTCCTCCCTGTAACTGGGCGCATTTGTTCGATCTGTCTCTGACAGTATCGAACATGCGCCCATTTTTTTGATTCATACCGCTAAATCAACAGTTTAAAATTAGATAAATTTTCATTTTCCTTTCTAGGAAAAATCCTGTACGTTATGCGTGATTTTCAACCTTGCTTCCTTACCTCAGGGCGCAAAGTCGGATACCTGAAAAAAACAACAAACAGGGTACGCCGGGATATTTGAATTCTGATACCAAGGGTATTGGTTTTGAAATGCACCGAATTCGGTCAGAACTGAATTCCCTTTTCTTGTTTTTGTCGGGCAAAGAACCATCTCTGTAGTGAGATGTTTGGTAACGTGTAGTTCCGGTTTTATTCGATACGGCAGCCCCCTGTTGAAAAGAGGTGGCCGTATCCATGAGACGCCTTTTTCAGGGCACGTATTTTGACACGGGGATTTCGGGTTACGCTGATGACAATGACACCCAAACAATTTGTCGACACGTTGAAACGCCACGAGCGTTTTCTGAAAGGCCTCATGGGTGGCGTTCGTGCGAACCTGCAGGGGGCAAATCTGAGCGGTCGGGAGCGTTAGAAATTCCGTGTCATTTCTTTAAACTGAAGAAAAGGAATGACACATGCGAAATGATTTTGATTTTGATACAGCTCTTTCTGCCCTGCAAGATGGCCAGAAGCTGACAGGCAAGGACGGCATTTTGACG
>JABILA010000039.1 GCA_018654745.1 Alphaproteobacteria bacterium | reverse complement strand
CGTCAAAATGCCGTCCTTGCCTGTCAGCTTCTGGCCATCTTGCAGGGCAGAAAGAGCTGTATCAAAATCAAAATCATTTCGCATGTGTCATTCCTTTTCTTCAGTTTAAAGAAATGACACGGAATTTCTAACGCTCCCAAAATGATAGCTACTTTGTTTCTCCAAAGGCTTTGGTGAACGCGATATTTTCATCTTCGCGATTGCAAAACACGATCTGAAAAATCTCCCCACCAACCTTGATCGTCAGCCGGTCTGAACCAACACCATTCTCCACCACCACTTCATGCGATACCTCACTTCGGACTTTGGCCTGAATATTTGCGAGGGCGTAGGCATTGGCTACCAGCTTCGCCCGACGGACTAGTTCATGGCGTGTTGGACAGGGTTTTTCGTCGCTGCGGCATTGCGCCGAAATGGATGCTTGGCCTTCGCCAGACATGACGTTCTTGGTTATTGAACGCCAGCCGCTGTCGCAGTTTATTTTCTGCTTGTCTTCGTCGGCACCAGCCAGAGACGCCGTCATCACAAAAACAAGACCTGCCAGATACAGTGCATGTTTTACTACGCCGTTGGTCTTCAATGTTTTCGTCTGTGATCTGGTCATTCACCCGTCCTGTGCCGGTCACCTATTCTCGGGCCAAAGGGGTCCATTGGCAACAGGCGTCGCGTAGTGGCGATAGCCTTCCCAAGCCTCGCCACTCCCTGCTGGAGAAGCACGGACAAGAGCCGACCACAACGTTTTTTCGGTGCCAGGCTATTATGATGGGTGCTTATTCTTCTTCGTCAACACCTTCAAATATTCTGAAGTCCCGGTCAGCGCCCCCGTCCAGGACTTCCAATGCCTTTTGATAAGCGGGACTTTCATATGCCGTTACCGCTGCTTCATAACTTTCAAATTCGATCAGGACTGTTCGTTCAGCAAGGCCGTTTTCTCTTGCTTCCACTCTTCCGCCTTTGGCTAGAACCCTTCCCCCGGCAGCTGCTAGGGCCGGACCGGCGAGTTCGCCGTAAGCCTGACCTTTAACTGGATCAGCTGCTTTTCTGTGCGCGCTCAAAATATACCCTTTTGGCATAGTCACTTCCTCTTCCTGAAAGGCCCAGAGTTGTCACGCAGTACCACGCGCGACAGTTCATCGTGTTACGGCAAGGTTAAATATATTGCCGACTGACGGCAATCCCATCACGTGACGTCTGGAACTAAGGACGAAGAAGCATTAGGTATCTCGTACAGACTAACTCCATCGAACACGGAAAGACCGACGTGACAAGATTTTACGAACCCGACCTCGGCGCGAACCCGAGCAACCCCTTTGCTCGCGATGAGACCGGCAAGCTGGTCCGGCGCAGCTACTGGCTGGACCTGCCTGACCAAGCCGTTGTGATGGCGATGACTGCCGGGGTTGGCGCGAACCTGACCAATGATCAAAAGCGGGCGCACCTCACTGACATCAAGCGGGATCACCTGGTCGACGACATTATTGTCGTTGAGGTTCTGCCGCCGGACCGCGACTGATTGCCAGACAGCCCATGCCCACAAATCGAACTCAGAAAGACAACCCTCAGGAGACTGCTGACTACCTGCTGAAGAAGCACGGGCAGCACGAGGCTTATGCAGTTGCTTTGCAGGGCGCAGTTGATGCACAGGACAGCGGTGACAATTACAGGCTCAGCGTCTGGCGGGAAGTGAAATACTTGTTAAAGCAGGGCGGCAGCTCGTCTGAAGAGCCAGTGGCGGACACCGGGCAATGATCACTGAGCTGGATGTGTACCGCGCAGCAAAGAAGCTGCTGGAAGAACATGGCAAACAGGCTACGCTGATCGCCGTCGACCGGGCAGACGAACTACGAGACCGAGGCGACGAAGGCGGTTGGGCGACCTGGCAACGCATCAGCCGGGCTATTGCGAACATCACAATGTCTGAGACCGAGGGGCCAATAAACTAGCTCACCCAAATTTTTCTTTAAACCGACCCACAATGCCCAACATATAATCATCCAGCCGTTCCAGGGCCTGTGATGCAATTTCGTCCGGCACGCCGAACAGGGCTTCGGCCACCGCTCCACCGATGGCGCATATCGTGTCCGTGTCGCCGCCGATAGACACCGCAGATCGGATGAAGTCTTCGTAGCTGGTGGCATCCAGCGCACAGATCAGCGCTGGCGGCACAGTGCCCTGACAGGTCACATCGAAGTCGTAGCCGGAGAACCAGTCTCGTTGCATGTCGTACCCGAACCGATCCTCGATCCCCGCCTTGATGCTGGGGCCGGTGTGACCCTGAAGCGCCATCCACGTTGCCCATGCCGTAGCCTGTGCGCCCTTAATGCCTTCTGGGTGGTTATGCGTCACAGCTGCACTTTCTTCTGCCAATGACAGGCAGTCCATCTCATCACGAGCTGCGTAGGCCACTGGGCTGACGCGCATAGCAGACCCGTTGCCGTAGCTGCCATAAGGCTCGCCTCCGCCGCGCAGAGCCCACGCGGCGAAGCTGCCGCCGTAGGAGACGTTGGGATACCTTTTGAAGGTGTCGATAACGACATCGGTGAGGTTCTCACCATCCAGCAGCCAGCGCGCTGTTGCGATCGTCAACACCGTGTCGTCCGTGAAAAAGGATGCCTCTCCCGCGAACAGCTCAAAATCACGGCTGCGGTGATTCTCGAACTCAAAGCGACTGCCGATGATATCTCCGGCTATTGCTCCAATCATGATATTCATCCTTCAAAATCAGTATAATTCAGTTTCTTACAATACGTGGACAGCTCCATGCCGTTGGAGCGACCTGGCCGACGTTTCAGCACCGACCGCCTCCAGCGCACGAAACACAACTCAAGCCGCGTCCTTGTCGACCCCTGTTTTCAGAGCCCATTCAGGTACGACGTATTCCCCAACGGGGAGCTGATACACAATGCCCTCGTAGGTTTCCGTCACGCCCGGGACATCCGTGCTCGCCTTGCGGACCGCCGGGTGCCTAAGCAAGTGGCTAAGAAAGTCTTTTGCACTGTCAATTTCAAATTGATCGTCAGCATGGCGTTTTTCCATGTTTTCGCAAAACAGGACGATGACCAGCTGCCCGAGAGCCAGTCGAAACAGTCTTTTTGAAAGGGTGAAAGAGACCTCAAAGTTATTCTGCCAGATGATCATGAAAGTCATGGTTTGATCCTTATGTGCTTGTTGAAGGAAATGAAAATGATTGAGGCGTGACCGGTGCCGTGCAAGTTGCTGCAAGCCGCAGTGGCGGCTATATAGTGCGTCCATGGTGAGGTATGGGAGCCGGTGCCAGCCTTCAGCAGGCTGCGGGACGCCGGGCCTGTGCCGCTGACATGCGGTGGTCCCTGAACTGCAGGCACGCCGGTCAGCAGAGCTGGTCAGCTCAACCGCCGTCACGACCTGAAAAGAGGGCAATAAAAAAGCCCCCCGCTCTCGGCGAAGGGCTGACGCTGTGTGGTATTCGTCCTGAATACTTGCCATCTCTGGCCACATCTCCGTCACACGACGGAAAACCACCTTGCCCGGACCGGGCAGGTTGGCTTAGGCGTCAGCCTAATTCATAATGTCTTGGTGGCCTTTTTGTAGTCAGTGGACGTGGGCTGGTCAAGGGGAATTACTACAGCCAAACCAGACCCAACACCTCTAACAATCAGAATACCTAACCTTAATGTCTGCAATAAATTTGCCACCTGCATCCAGGTACAAATACGAATATGATGCGCCTATTTTCATCATCTTTCGCATCGTCGGATGACTGCATACATTGTTCGTAAGAAGAGTATTCTGCTGTCTATGCCAGCTGGAGGGGAGGCTCTCTTTGTCTATATCTAGCCGATAAGAATATTTTGCCATTCGTCCAGCAGCTACAACGGCCACCAGCGTTGTCTGCGCATCTACCTTAATTGGTAATTGTTTGCGAATTTCTTTAGCGGCAGTAAATTGAGCGTCAGCAACAGGGTCAGCGTGCGCTGTATTTGGCATAACCCAAACTATGAAAATCACACACGACGCGGCGATCAACAACGCGCGTGATTTCATTGGCACACCCTCTTCCATTCGTACCTCCCGGTATTCCGATTTAGCACCTGGGCTTGGCGGCATCTGGTTGTGCCGATAGGCGGTATTTTTGGAGCGCGAATTGGAGCAATACTCGGCGACCTTATTGGGCACACCTTCGGTGGACATATCGGAGGCAGATCGATACTGCTACTGCACAGCGCCTGCATGTCGCCGTTTACGCACCTGCATACACAGCGCGCGTTCGCGTCGGAGATAGTGAGGATCGAGAAAATCAGCGCCGCACCAAAAAACAATTTCAACATATCGCTCTCCTACTGCACGCCCACCACAATCTGGGCGTTCTGGTCGCGCCCGTAATAGCGGCGGGCGAAATAGGTCATCGTGCCGACAAGGTACATGCCGAGCTCAGGATAACTTACATCGCCGTCGCTGTTGCCGTAAGGCGGCTTATCGGCCTCGCCGCTCATGCCCGTCAGGAAGTACTTCGTAAACAAGCTTTGAGAGCTGTCCTGCTCCCACGACGCGACCTGATCGGCCCGCCCGGCGGAGATCACTGTGATGTTGCTCGGGGTGTTCGGGAGCTTCGGCGATACATAAAGGCCGGAAGTCCTGCTGATGACGTTACCGTTCTGGCTGGCACCTGAGAAACATGCCTCTAGAACGACTGTGATCGACTTCGCGGGTAGCATCTTGAGGTTCTTGTACAAGGTTGCCAATGGATAGCCAGTCAGCTGCACTGTCGCGGAGTTGGTGTCAGACGGCACAAGGTACGCACTGCCGTCGTCGCCAGCTGGTGCTCCGTGGCCCGCATAGTAGATGTAAACGTTCGAGATGCCAGGCTTGATCCAGTTAAAGAGCTGTCCCTTGTGCGAACGGTCACCACCGAAGGCGCTGACCATCTGGGCAGAAGTCGCATCCTTCAGATAAATAATGTTGCCCTCGCGAACGCCCTTGGCTTGAGTGATCCACTGCTTGAAGCTTTCAGCGTCGGAGTATGCAGGATCGACGTTCGGTATGTCCTTGCCTTGTATTTTGTAGTTGGAGTTGGCGATGATAACAGCTACATCGTTCGGTTGTTTGGAGCTCTCTGGAAAATTGATTTTTTCCTTCTTTCGAGCAGTAGCTGTAGTTTTTGGTTTTGACTTTCTCTCACGGTTCACGCTTGCATAAACAATGTTTTGCAAATCTTGCAGAAATTGATTTTCCCAAACGTTCTTGGAGTTCATTGAAAATGGACCTATTCCACCAATGCCAGTCGGTTCACCGAAGGTCTGAAAATGGGATGTCATAGTGAGTTCTGACTGACCATCGGAAAGTTTGGAGATTTGAAAATGAAGGTCGACAAACGCATTCTTTCCGTAGGGATTAATGAATAGGCCCATGCTATCGGCGTATTTACCCAATACTGATGCACTGGTTTGCCATGTCTCTGTTCCGGCAAACTTATGTCGCATTCTGACCACACCAAGCCGGTTAGAACCACTTACAAATTCAAATCCTACTTCAAATGCCTTTTTTGATATTTCCTCATAGACCAATCTTGGATCAACTGAGAGCTTGATCTTGTTTTTAGTTGGCCCATGAAATTCATTAATTCTCATCGTCGCGCAAGAAACGCAAAATGTAAGGATTACTCCAATAATAAAAAATTTCCTCATTTCATATCCCAAAAATTAGACATTTGCAGGAGCGGGGTATTGATGGCAGCAAACCACCCAAAGCTGTTTGCGTCAAACATAAATCTAATATGCAGGGATCAGAGCTGGTTTTCGAGCAGATGGTCGCGGTACGCCACAGTTGACGACCGCCAAACACGGACACAATTTTTTGCAGAAAATTTTTCGGCATCTGCACTTTATTATCGCAAAAACAAAAATCCCTCAGCCGAACCCCATTACCCAATCCCGGCAGCTGATAAAAGTTAGCTCTGAAAAGATGGTGATCGGACGTCGAGATCAGCATGTAAGGGGTAGCTGGTGGCTGGTTTGGTACAGGGGGGTGGGGGGCTATCATGAGTCCACGGTTGACTTCAGCCAGTCGGTCCATTTTTCCATGGCCTCACGCTTTTCCGGCAGATAACTCCACCTGTCGTAGTGGATGCTGCCCACATCGGTCATGGCGTGCCCTTGCATTCTGTTTCGGAGTTCCAGATCAATACCGATTGACCCGGTCAACGTCTTGAATGTGCGACGGCAGTCTCTCGGCGCAAACGGTTTGATTTCATTGCTCCTGCAGAACCTTTTAATGGCCTGATACAGTGCGTCCGCCTTGCGCGGCTCCTGACCGTTCTGATGAGGGAACAGCCATTCGGTATGATTGGTCGCTGACTGCACCAGTTCCAGAAGCTCAATGTGGAAAGACGTTAGGGGTACGATGTGTGGCTCAGTGGCATCGTGACGGTTCTTGCGCCTGGTCGCCGGGATTGTCCACACTTTATCGGTCAGGTCGATTTCAGCCCAGTTCGACTGCAGAACTTCTTCGACGCGTTGTCCTGTTGCCAGGAGGAGTTTAAGCGCGAGGTGGGAGGGCAGGGATATGCCTTTCCCATGCCAGACCTGCCTTACCTCTTCAGTCGATAGAGCGCGCTGCCCCACGGGTTTTCGGCGGACAGCCTTTTTGGTATTTGCTACGGGGTTAACAAGGAGGCCGAACCGCGGCAAGCGGCCCCTCCAGCGCGTTGACGCATGGGCGTGAAGGCCGAACTCAAAGGCGGCGCGCATGTATGCCCGTACATTGTCTGCATGCACCCGTGATCCACGTTGAACGATAGGAGCAAGAACATCGAGTACTCCGTCAGTGGTTACCTCTGCGGCCACCGTTTTTCCGATGAAATCCTTGATGTGCTTGTTAAAAATGCGGGCAACCTCTTTAGCAGACCGTTTCCCGTCCATCTCTAAGTCCGCGACGTAAGCTTCAAATAGCGTTTCGACGTTTGGGCGGGCCGCTTGCTCAAGTTTCTGATCCCGTTCCGCTCTGATCTTGTCTTTGGGGTCTATGCCAGAGGTAAGCCCTTCTCGATACACCCGGGCTTTTTCCCGGGCATCCTTCAAACTCGTTCCGGGATAGCGACCGAGATTGATCTGCTGTCGCCTGTTTGTGGATGGCGATGTGTAGTTCAGGAAGAAGGTTTTACTCCCGGCAGGCGCGACGGTCATGCCAAAGCCCTTCGTGACAGAGTTTCTATCGCGCAGGCGGTACACCGTATCACGGGGTTTCGCATTCTTGATCTGTCGGTCGGTCAGTGCCATAATAATTGCCGCGTAATTGCCGCGTTTTGTTTGTAATTCAGCTTTATCCGGTGTTATTCGGTGTTACAGGTGGTTCATAGACAAATGGCTTCAATGGTACGGAATATAAGGAAAAAATGGTGAATTACAAGGACTTTAAGAGTTTATGTTCGGCTCACTCATAACCTGAAGGTCGCAGGTTCAAATCCTGCCCCCGCAACCATCAAGACCCTACCGTCGCTTCCATTGGAAGCGACGGTTTTCTTTTGCTGGGTGAAGGTGAGGATCTGCGCCAGTGCGCCGACCAGAATGACCTCTGCTTCCCCACGTTCCTCGCCCGCATGCACCTCGATATGGTCAATCATGGAGCGGATGATCTCCATGGCTTGGGGACGGGACGTTTCGTCTGCCAGAAGCGTTTGCAGTTCCAGCACTTTTTTGCGGTACAACTCGGCAATGTTGGGGTGGACCTCAATAGCAGTCTCGTTATGGGTGGATTTGATGACGTGATCAAGGTCCTTTTTTTGTTGTTCCAGCGCTCTCAACTCATCCCGAACAAGACCCGGATCTCCGTCGCCTTCGGTGACGTACTTCAGGCACCGCTTGATGGCAGTGTTAATTTTGTTCAGGTCTTTCTGGGATTGGCGTTCGTGCGTACTCCGTTGTTTACGAAGGCGGGCAATCTCAGCCTTGAACTCGCCAACGAAGGTGTCGATCAACTCTTCATTGCCCAGTAAAATGTCTTTGAGTCCGCCCAGGACGCGCTCTTCAATCTCCACCGCTTTGATGCCGACTGAACTGTCACAAGTGCCTTTTTCGCGTTTGGCAGAACAATAATAGCGTTCGCGATTTATTATGGTCATCGAGCCGCCGCAACAGCCGCACTTTACAAGCCCGGTCAGAAGGCGCTTTTTTGTCTGACGCTTGCTACCGCACTGTGATGAGTAGCGAGACTTGATCTTCTGGACCTTATCCCAGGTCTTATTGTCGATGATACGGAGTGCCGGAACATCGGTGATAATCCAATCATGTTCCGGATTTAGACGGGAGACCCGCTTGCCGGTCTCCGGGTCTTTGACGAACCTCTGGCGGTTATAAATAATCCGGCCCAGATAAAGCTCGTTGTTGAGGATACCGTTTTTGCGTTGGCGACTACCATTGATGGTCGATGCATTCCACTGGCCACCACGGGGGCTTGTTATGCCTTCTGCGTTCAGAGCTGAAGCAATTCGGCGTGGAGCCATGCCGTCGGCATATTCAGTAAAAATACGTTTGATGATGGCGGCCTGATCGGGGTTAATTTCTCGTTCTCCTGTGGAGACTGAGCCATCATCCAGAATGCGGCGCACGATCTTGTAACCAAAACTGTTGCCACCGGGAATTTTGCCCGCTTCCACCCGACCCCGCTGGCCTCGGCGGGTCTTGATGGCTAAGTCTTTGAGGAACAGGGCATTCATGGTGCCCTTAAGGCCGATGTGGAGTTCGTTGACATCGCCTTCAGAGACGGTAGTGATGCGGACATCGGCGTGGGTGAGGCGCTTGTATATGGCAGCAATGTCTTCCTGATCGCGACTGATGCGGTCTAGTGCCTCGGCAATGACAACGTCAAAGTCGTTCACTTTGGCCGCCTGCATGAGAGACAGCATGCCGGGACGGTTGTTTAAATTGCCTCCGGAGATAGCGTAATCGGTGAAAACTGCGGAAACGTCCATGTTATTGCGCTCGGCATATTCACGACACAGGCGGACTTGATCATCAATAGAAGTTTCGGATTGTAGGTCTGACGAATACCGGGCGTAAATGGCGGCGCGCATGATCAATCTTCCTCTCTGTTCTCCAGATGAGTAGAGTCTGATCTTTTGAACCTGTCAACAGGAGGCTGGGGAAGTCGAGATAGGTAAACCTGAAGAGCGGTCTGTCGGGCTAATAAGCGAACCAAGGTGTGCAAGCGGGGCAGACTTTGACTCTGTTTCGGGCCGTTGTCTTGAACCACTCTCTGGGGGTTGTTTTCATTTAAACCTTGTTCCGGCCTTCTTCTTTTGAGCTGTCTTGACGGGATAAGCATACCGGACTATAGATAACGTATAATTAATGTGCAATATAAAAGTGTAAATAATGTGTAGTAAATTCCAAGGGCAGCCCCTATGATTGATTTGAACACCCTCGAAGGTCGGCGTGTCCTGAAAACAGCCTGCACGTTGTTCGGCGGCATGAAGGCGGTTTCGGACGGGCTTGGCCTGCATCATGGCAACGTGAGCAAGTGGCTGCGCGGGGAGAAAACTCTTTCTGAGGCCAATGTTGGCAGACTCCTGGAATATCTGGGTGTTCCCAAGGGGGAGCCCGATAAAACCAAGGTCCACGAGTGGCGCTTAAAAGGTGTCATGAAAAATCTGGAGGAGGCTTTTTGCCTCTATTTTCCAAATGGGGCCGAGATGGCCGCAGCTCCTTGGTCTCTGCCCGGTATGAAGAGTATTGCCAAGGTGTTCAACCTCAGCCAGACCGAAATCGCCGCCATCACCGATGGCGGGGTGAGGGCGGTCATCCGCATGCCGGCAGGCCTTCAGGTGCAAAAGACAACGGTGGGGAAGGTGGCCCGATGGCGGGGTGGTAAGCCCTCGATCAACACACTCAATCTGGAGCAGGGGGATGCCGCTTGGGAGCAAGGTCCGCTGAGCATCAGTGAGTTTGATTCCGTCTGGGGTGACCTGCCAGATGAAAAACCTACCCTGGCCGATGTGGATGCAGCGATCCAGAAACAAGGCCTGAGCTTTGAAGAAGCCATCAGGCGCATCCGTGGTGAATGAACCATGGCGCTGTGCAAGGTGGAATATCTGGCTCAAAAAGAGCGAATACAGCAGCGTATCAAAGCGGGTTACCCTGTTTCGTACATTTTCAAGGAGCTGAACGATGAGGGCGTTGTTACCATGTCTTCGCGTTCGTTCTACCGCTTGATCAATGCCGACAGAGCTGGAAGATTGGGGGGGCTAGCATTAAACGTCACTGTACCGATCAATAAGTCTGAAAAACCCATAGAGCGGGAAAAACTGGTTGATACCGGAGAAAGAGAACCATTCCCCGCAAAATTTAACTATGACCCCGGTGCGGGCGATGATGATTTGTGGTGACGGACCCCGTGCCAGGCCTATCAGGCCTCTTTCAGCATCCTCTCTGGCGCTTGGTACGTGATTTTCGGTTCCCAGTTTCGTAATTCCTGCTGAATGTCCCAATCATCAACGGCGGCCTGCGCGTTCAACCAGAGCCGGGGCGTCGTGTTCAACGCCTTGGCGATGCGACCGGCGACGACCGGCATCATCCGGCGTCCGTTAACTATCAGGCTGAGCTGCTTTTCGCTGATTTCAATGTCAGCGGCGAACTCCTTGTGGACGATGCCGCGTGGGGTAAGGAACAGTTCTTTCAGGAGTAGCCCCGGAGCCGTCGGACGCCTGTTGCGTTTAAGTGTTTCGGTCATAAAAATCTCCGCCTAATGGTAGTCTTCCAAATTCAAAATTGTCACGTCAACGCCAGCGATGTTTTCCTCGATGTTGAAAACAATCCGCCAGTTGCCGGATACTGACATGGCGTACTGGCCTTTTCTTTCACCCTTCAGAGGATGAAAATCCTTGACGCCGTCGCAGTCAGAAAGCGTGGCGATGACATCAAGAAAATCCATGATAATCGCTGCGTTGGCCTGCAGGTTTTTGCCTACCAGGCCCGTTGTCCCATTTTGGAATAACGCTTTCAGCCCCTTGTGTCTGATCCTTACGATGGCCACTGAAACACCTTGTTGATTACCCGTTATGTAATTACCTCTAAGGTAAGGATATTGAGGGTGAAGTCAATGGATTGAATAGTCCTTATTCTAACCCGTTGATTTAATGAGATATTGATTAGGTTTGTTAACATTTGCCAATAATTGACAAATTTTGACATAATGTCTCAGGAATTGTCCCTTTTTGGTCTGTCGTTAAGAGGGCAGGACATGGAAAGTGGGTCCACTTTCCTCCTGCCAACATTCGTTGGTGCTTATTCGCTCCTTCGGCGCTCAACGATTATCAGGTAACAGAGGTCGATCTGGTCGCCGCTTGGTTCAGGAGTCCTTGCAGGCCTCTACCGCACGGCGTTGGTCCTTGGGGCTCATATTTCTTTTAGCACTTCTTCCAGCGCCATCTTATCCAACGATAAATAGGCAACCAGCTTCTTCAAGTGTCGGTTCTCATCCTCAAGGGAACGCAAACGACGGGCTTCATTGATCTCCAAGCCCGAATACTTGGCCTTCCATTTATAATAGGTGGCATCTGACATGCCGTATTTACGGCATAACTCCTTCACCGTGATGCCGGCCTCGTGCTTCTTCAAAATCCCAATAATTTTCTCGTCTGAAAATCTGCTCTTCATTGTGTGTCTCCGTGTCGATATCGAAAACACTAACCTCAAAATGGATCAAGATTTAGGAGGAACGTCACCAGGGCTGTTTCCGGCCGTCGGATGTTCCAAATTCAATTGCATGCCCCGATGGGCGACCTGCGGGTCGGCGAACACCTGATCGATGGTATTGATGGGACCGCAGGGAACGTGTTCGTTCTCCAGAATTACCAGCCAGTCATCTGTGTTTTGAGAACCTAATATTTCCCGCAGGATTGGGATTAGGATATCGCGATTGGCTATCCGGGCCAAATTGGTTGTGAACCGTTCGTCGTCGGCTAATTCCCCTCGTCCAACAACGGCGCAGAACTTGGCGAACTGGTTATCATTGCCGATTGCTAGGATCATGTGGCCGTCCTTGGTTTCAAAAGCCTGATAGGGCACGATATTGGGGTGGGCGTTTCCCATACGTTGAGGGGCCGTATCCGACATCAGGAAATTCAGCGCCTGATTGCCCAACATGGAAACCTGAACATCCAATAGCGCCATATCGATATGCTGACCTTCGCCCGTGCGCTCCCGGTGCGAAAGCGCTGCTTGAATGGCGATCACGCTATACAAGCCGGTGAATTCATCGGCCACGGCAACACCGACTTTTTGCGGCCCACTGCCCGCAACGCCATCGGGCTCACCGGTGATGCTCATCAACCCGCCCATTGATTGTATCATGAAGTCGTAACCAGCCCTTTTGGCATACGGGCCGTTTTGACCAAAACCGGTGATAGAGCAATAAACCAGGCCCGGATGGTCTGCTTTCAGACTTTCATAATCGAGACCATATTTTTTCAGACCACCGACTTTGAAATTTTCAATCACCACGTCACTGGTTGCAATCAGCTTTCGAATGATGCCCTGACCCTGCGATGATGAAATATCCACGGCAATTGATTTTTTACCACGGTTAGCAGACAGGAAATAGGCAGACTGTTCGGTCGGGTTTCCATCCTTATCGGACAAATAAAATGGCCCCCAGTGACGGGTGTCGTCACCGCCAACTGGTCGTTCGACCTTGATAACATCGGCCCCCAGATCAGCCAAAACCTGGGCGGCCCACGGCCCGGCCAGAACACGGCTGAGGTCAAGCACTCGAATGTGACTCAACGCCCCCATAATAACCTCATCTTAGTGGTAGGTTCCTGTTTTTCCATAATTCTTTAAATCCTTTTGATGGCTGGTTCAGCGCATTTCACCCCAAAGTCATTCCAGACCAGCGGGCCTATCCGCCTGTGATTATGTTCGAGGACAACGAGCGCCAGAACGGCTAGCGCGGGCATTGTCAAAGTAAACGGGCTTTTTATCAATCGAGATTATGAGGTGAACTTAAGCCATTCAAGCCGTTTTACTCTGACAGTGGCCGTTCTGGATCAATTTAATGTAGGGTTCGGATAAGTCTGCAAATCGCCATGCCAACAGAAAAGGGCAAGTAGGGGATCGTCGGTTGTTCGCATGGCGTGATTGAGGTTCGGAGAGTGATAAATGCTGGAACCCGGAGGTTGGAGTTTCCAGTCTTCAGTGCCGCAGGCCCATTGTGCATTTCCAGACAACACAAAATACACTTCGGCAGCTGGATGATTGTGATTTGGATAATGGATATGCGGGCCCATCAGAAAGAAACCAATTGCCACTTCGTTGGTTTTATAAATGCCTCGCGGCCCAACAAATTCGCAAAATGCGGAGTTGTTGAGATAGCCATTCATGTGTTTGTGTTTTTTGTAGTTTTCGTTTTGGCTCCAACGTAAGTGTTGACGAACCCCGTACAGTGCTTTGATAACCCGTCCCGATGCATCTTCTTTAGCTTTGGCGACAATACCGTCAAGTTGGTTTAGCGCCATCAAACCGGATTTCTCTTTTGCGGTTTCAACTTTACCCGTTATTTCATTCAAGATTCTAACAGTGGTGCTGGAAACACCCGTCGGAATGCCTGCCGGGGGCGCTGTGTTGGCGATAAGATCCAGTAAGGTTTCGCGAAGCTTTATTATCTGACGTTCTGTTGTGTCATTCATGTATTTGTCTTCATATCCCGGTTAGCTTTGAGTTCAAAACTGGCATAAAAATTGAAATTATGAAGAAGTTTCTAATAGTTCAGAAAGTTGTTGATGACTCCATGAGGAAGGGGGAAGCCTGAAAAAATCAAGAATATCGAAAGCCTGCTTCTCAGATATGCAACGCTCGGCACAATCTAGAAATTTTCTTTCGACATCTAAATCACTCGCCGGACGTTCAGGTGCTCCACGCGGATAAGCGACCTCTTCATGATAGGTCTCACCTGATTTCAATGTTACCGTAACGCAATCAGGAAAATCCTGATGAAAGACATCGCCTCCATTGCGGGGGTGCTTCTCAACGCTGACACGTGCCGCGAGTGATGAAACTTCAGACCGCAAAATGGCCTGATCACTAAACGAATCGACGCCAACCTTGCCGTCACGCAAACCGACCGCTACGCACCAAGGCAGACTAAAAAGAGCTTCTCTGGCTATTTTTGGAACGTCGTAAGGAAGCACCTCAATGGCGATGTCAGACGTTGTAACCAGCACACTTTCAATAGCATCGGGAATAATATTGTGCTTGGCTTGAAGTTGTTCTGCCGCCTCAATGGCAAGGTGAGTGCATCCGCAGGAGGGATACAGTTTTGTGTACAGACCGTATTCCAAAATGCCCCAGGGGTTGCCGAGTTTGGGCAGTGACTTTTCAAAATCTTTGCCGCAGGCATCCGACATGAGGGTTGCGAAACTGACTTTTCCGTCGAGCGCACTTCGCTGACCCGTAGCGCCATTCTGAGCCAAAAATGAAGCGAGTATTCCAGATTTTGCGGCAAACCCGGCGTGTAGTGGTTTTGCGGAAGTTCCAAATTGTGTTGTATACCCCCCCGCCATACTTGTTGCTAGCGAGAGTGCATTGGCTGAAGCCTCGCCATCCAGACGAAGAATTCGAGCACAAGCCGCTGCCGCACCGATCGCCCCCACCGTATTTGTGGCGTGCCAGCCGCGCTCGTAATGGCTCATATTAACGACTTCACCAATTCGCAAAATTATTTCAACACCAATTATGTGGGCATCGAAAAGGTCAAGGCCGCTAGCATCCAGGGAAGCCGAGGCTAAAATAGCTGGAACAAGAATGGCGCTCGTATGCGTGAGGCCAGGGTTGTCCCAGTCATCATAGTCGAGGGAATGCGCAGAGGTTCCATTGACCAAGGCGGCCCAAGGCGCGGCCAGTCGCCGGTCGGTCCCGACGACAAGCCTATCTCCCATTCCCCATTCGGAAACGGTGTTAAAGGCGGTTTGGGTAACCTCGTGCTTGGAGCCTAAGAACATGCATCCAATGGTATCCAGAAAAGCCCGGCGGGACCGGGCAAGCGCCTTGTCAACATGATCGTTCGGTGTATCAGCAATAAACTTGCCTAGTATGTTGATCGCTTGGTCTGCGGCTTGTTGTTTTTCTTGGATAGCGGTCATCTCATGCCTCTTTGATTTTTCATATGACCAGACATAAGCGCATCGCATCATAAATTGCCGCGTGGATATCGCGTGAAGCCACGGCGTCGCCAATGGCGAACATGTTGAAGGAACCCTTAGGATTGTCCTCTTGTGGTTGCGGGCGTAATTCACAAAGAGCGTCGACATCAATACGACCCAAGTTTTTCGAGCCGTCTCTGAGGTCTTCAAATAATTCAGTTGCTGGATAGGTCCCTTGTTCCAAAATTATGTGATCGACAACTCGTTCTACCGGTTCGCGTGTGAAATCATTGTGCAACGTGACCCGTTTCTGGTTGCCGTCCTGAGTGATTTTTTTCACTCTGTGATCAGTGGTAAAGGTGACACCAAGACGATAAAGATCGCGTAAATAGACAGGAAAGTTTTGACCGCCTATAGCCCGACCGACCTGACGGTCAGGTGTCACGATTTCAACATTGGCACCGTTATTTGCGATGTGCTCGGCGACGGACAGGCCTGCGTGATCACCAGTCTCATCAAAAACCAAGACCCGACCGCCCACTTTGGCGTGTCCCCCCAGAACATCCCATGATGAAAGGGCCAGATCACCACCTCCCTCGACAAGACTTTGCATCGGAACACCACCGGTGGCGATAATAATGACATCAGGGCCTTCTGAAAGAACATCTTCTTTTTCGGCATATTTATTAAGCCTTACTTCGACACCCAGATGCTCAATTTCGGCGGCAAGCCAATCGGCAATGCCAATCATGTCCTTGCGCCAAGTGGCATTGGCGGCAAGGCAGATCTGACCGCCCAGTCTGGTGCCAGCTTCGAACAAGATCACTTCATGATTTCTTTCCGCCAAAACACGTGCCGCTTCCATGCCAGCAGGCCCTCCCCCGACAACAACAACTTTTTTTCGGATCTTTGCCTTTGGTGGTGTATAGGGAATTGTTTGTTCTCGTGCCGTTGCGGCATTTTGCAGGCACAACACGTCCCCACCATGGTACACGCGATCAAGGCAAAACCCAGCCCCGACACAGGGCCGAATACGCTCCTCTTCGCCTCGCTCCAGTTTTACTGCAAAATGTGGATCAGCAATCAAAGGGCGCACCATTCCCGCCATGTCCAAATACCCTTCGGAAATGGCGTGGTCTGCGGTTGACGGGTCGCTGATCCGCGAAGCTTGCATCACGGGAAGGCCTGAGGCATCCTTTATTTGACGGCAAAGTTCGATGTAGGGGGCGCTTTTGTACGCCATGCCGGGAAAACATTCCGCTAAACCGTGGGTGGTTGCCCCGTAGGCGCCATTAATATTCAAAAAATCAACTGTTCCGGTCTTTGCGATCATGCGGGCGACTTCGATCCCTTCTTCAGCGGGCATGCCGTTTTCGTTACTTTCATCGGCGGCAAAACGGACGCTGATCAAAAAATCGTCGCTGACTCGATTTTTGACTTCTTCGAGAACTTCAAGAAGGAATCTGGCTCGCCGGTCTAGTTCGCCTCCGTAAGCGTCAGTTCGGCGATTACTTAATGGGGAAAGGAATTGACCCAGAACATGGCTAGAAGAGAGAACCTCGCAACCGTCAAGGCCGCCTTCCTGGCAACGGTAAGCCGCGTCACCAAAATTTTTGATGATACGTTTGATATCATGGCTGGTCATTTCCCGAGGGACAGAATGGTGGGCCGGGTCACGAACAACGGAAGGGGCAAGCGTTGGTATCCAGTCACCACTGTTCCACGAAGTTCGACGACCCATGTGCGAAATCTGACACATAATGGCGCAACCATGTTTGTGAATACGATCAGAAAATTCGCGGAACGATGGGATTATATCGTCATGCCCGACGTAGATCTGTCCATAGATAGAGCCGGAATCACGGGCGATGTTAGAAGACCCCCCGAACATCGTCATCGCTAAGCCGCCCTTTGCTTTTTCTTCGTGATAGAGCTGATAACGCATGCCCGGCTTTCCGTTTTCAGCCAGACCAGGAGCGTGAGCTGCGCTAACAATTCGGTTTTTAAGGGTGACATGGCCCAGTTTTAAAGGCGACATCAGGGATTTGTAGGCGCTCATAATTTATTATCCATTAAATTTCGTTTGTCCCGATCTCATGTTTTCGGCGCTTGACAAAATCATGCAACTCTTCGTTAATCGCCGGATCAATGGCTGGTTTTTCGTATTCATTCAGCATTTTTTTCCACTTGGTATTGGCGCGCTTAGCGGTGTCCTGCGAGCCGTCCTTTTGCCAGAACTCGTAGGGACGCCAATCCGATAAGAGAGGCTCATGGAAGGCTGTTTTATACCGGGACATCGTATGCGGTGTGCCGAGGAAGTGTCCGCCCGCTCCGACAGACCGGATCGCTTCGACGGCCTCATCAGCATCGGAAAGGTCAATCGGGCGCGACATCGCATTCATCATCTGAATCATTTCGGCATCCAATAAGACTTTCTCATACGAGGTCGTCAAACCGGCTTCCATCATGCCATGAGCATGAAGCACAAGATGGGAACCACACAAATAGGCAGCCCAAAGGGAAAACATGCTCTCATAGGCTGCCTGAGCATCAACGGCGTTTGATGTGGATCCATTGAAAACCCGCTGTGGGATATTGTAGCGTCGGGCCAGTTGTCCTGTTGCGATCATTCCAACCAGCGAATCGGGAGTGCCGAAAGCAGGCGCACCTGTTTTCATGTCGATATTGGTGAAAATTGAACCATAAAATACGGGCGCACCAGGTTTGACCATCTGTAGGAAGGCAATCGCTGCAAGGCATTCGGCATTGTGCTGGATCAGGCTTCCGGAAAGGGTGATCGGCGACATGGCGCCGCTGAAGGCGACCGGGGTTACGATAACGGCCTGATTATTTCGCGTCAGCTCCATGCATCCCTCAAGAAGCGGCGCATCGACCCGTAACGGAGAGTTAACGTTAAGAACGGCAAATGCTCTGGGGCTTTGTTTGAGTTGGTCTTGGTCGAGTCCAAGACCAATTTTGATCATTTCAAGCGTATCTTTTGTGCGTGTCTCCCCGATGGCGTAGAGCCGAAAGGCTTTGTCTGTCAGGGTCAGAAAGTCATAGGCGCAGTCAAGATGACGATGATTGGCCGGAAGGTCGATTGGCTCAACTGGATAGCCGGACATGAGGCCACAACTGCCAATCATGTGGCTCAGTTTTACAAGGTTTTGAAAATCTTTCTTGTTTCCGGGACGACGGCCATTGTCCAGGTCCATGACGTTGGGTGTACTGGCGATGGATCCGTAAACGATGTCGTCTCCGCCAAAGTGAAGGGAGCGTTCGCCATTGCGTGGGACGATCGTAAAATCAGGTGGGGCGTGTTTGATCCAGCTCTCAACAATCTCGGGATCGAATTTGACGATTCCGGTTTCTCGATCAACCCGAGCGCCTTCTTGCTCCAGAATGTCCAATGCTTCCGGTAACATGAACTCAATACCGATATCGCGAAGCACTTCCAGGGAACGGTTATGAATGTTCTCAATTTCATCGGCGGATAAAACTTCAGCGGGTTTCAGCGCGCGTTTTGCAGGCATCCAGTCCTGTTCTTGACGAACAGGCTCAGCGCTTGATCGTTGTCGTCCTCCTCGTCTGCGGTTCTTCCCGGCATTCATTTCAACAAAGTCCTCTCAAAGACGCGCAACCCAACAGATTTCACTGAAATTCTCGTTTTTTCCGAGATGTCAATTTAATTGGGTGGCTTGAGAGGGTGAGTGTGAACATAGCGTCGCGCTGACGACAGGCATAAAATATGACAAACAGATATTGACTTTTTATTATGGGTTGTGGTGCCTTGAAGACAGGGTGATGTAAGTTCCAAAAAAGTTAACGGCTTGGATTTTTAAAGGGGATTGAACCACTCAAGGCAAAAATATGGACTTGGTACCGTAAAAAAATATGACAATTTTGGCCTATTTAGGAAACGGATATAAGCCTATGGGGAGGGGAGTTATTGCGTGAATACGAGGCATCTGGATATTTTTTTGGCCGTTTGTGATGCGGGGAGCTTTTCCCGGGCCGCGGCGCGACTTTCGCTTTCTCAACCCAGTTTGAGCAGGGTCATTCGAGAAATGGAAGCATCGCATGACATCAAGCTGTTCATCCGCACTGGTCGAGGGGTTGATTTAACTGAGGCAGGGCGATTGTTTCGAGATTTTGCCTTACGCATTGTTCGGGATGTTGAACTCCTCAAGTCAGAGATGCAACAGCTGCGTGGTGAAATCAATGGCGAGGTCCTGGTGACCATCCCCCTGCGTGTGGGACGTTTAATTCTGGCTCCACTTGTTCGCAGGTTTTCCGAAAATTTTCCAAAGGCGGCTATATACGTTTATGAAAATATCAACCCGGTTAGTCAGGAATTGCTTGTATCGGGGGAAATGGACATTGGTTTGTTCTATGACCCACCACGCCCGCCAAGCATAATCATTGATAAAATCGGGAATGAAGACCTCTATCTGATCGGTAAGCCGGACATACTGGGTAAAACGGATCAACCAATTGACCTGGCCGATGTCGCGCAGATGCCTTTAATTCTGCCGGGGCCTCATTCACATTATCGCGGGTATGTGGATAAGGTGTTTTCGAGCATCGGCCTTTCACCCACTATCGTTCGTGAACTCGACACCGTTGATGGCTTGTTGTCATTTGTTGCCGAAGGTGAAGGAGTGACCATCCTGCCCTATAGTAATGTTGCGCGAGAAGTCGACGAAGGAAGGGCCACGGCTCGGAAAATCATCAATCCTCCGATCCGCCGCCGGCTGTGTGTTGCAACGGGGAAACATGCGACCAGCAGTCTGGTCCGCAAAACGGTGACATTATTGAAGCAGGTCATCATTGAGCACGGTGAACCCGCCCGTTGGCTCTTAGACAATAAACATCATTAAGGCAGTTTAAATCTGAAGTGTTTAACGGCCCCTGTGTGGGTAATCTGTGTTGAGAAATCAAGCAGTGATGAGTACGAAACAGGGGGTAGTTGGTGATTCCACCTCAAACGCACACCCATACCAAAAATACTATAGCTCTTATTGTATAGCCAATTCGATTTTCATTGTTCACTTTGAATTCCATTGTTCACCTTAATAGGGGGGGGCGCGCGCAGTAGATCGAGGGAGGGGGAAATGAACTCGTTTTCTGAATCTGTAGCCAAGACACAAAATGTCTTGCACGGAATTGAGCATTTCACGGGGGAGACTTTAACTTCTCGCAACTCCCTTGCTGCTAAATCTCTCGCTATCAGAATAAATTTCTCATGCAAATTGATCCTGCGTAGCACGCGTTTTTTATTAGCTCAGGATGCGAATGGGGATTTCGCCCGTTTTCCACAACCACTTTAAAATTTCGCAAACCAGTTGCGAACCAATAAAATAGGAGGTTTCAAAATGTCATCAAAAACTAAATCGGGTTACCCGATTTCCCGTCGTAAACTGCTCCTAACCTCAGCAGCAGTTGGAGCAGTCGCCGGGTTGTCTCCCATAAGTTCGATGGCGGCAACGCCTAAACGTGGCGGTCATGTCCGCTATGGCGTACGCGGTGGTTCGACGACGGATTCCCTTGATCCGGCAACTTGGCCTGACGTCTTTATGCGCACGATTGGCTACGGCTACTGCAATACTCTTACAGAGATTGCACCCGATCACAGCCTACAACCGGAATTGCTGGAAAGTTGGGATGCGGAACCCGGTGCAAAGACCTGGGTGTTCCGTTTGCGCGCGGGAATTACCTTTCACAATGGAAAAACATTAAATGCCGATGATGTCATTGCAACCATCCAGCATCACCTTTCCGAGACCTCGAAGTCGGGCGTTAAGGGGCTGTTGAAGACTATTTCCAGCATGAAAAAGCAAGATGACTTATCGGTTCGCTTTGAACTGGCGAACGGCAATGCAGACTTCCCCTATATTTTTGCGGACTATCGCATGGCGATAATGCCGTCCAAAGATGGAAAAATACTTTGGAAAGAACAAGCCGGAACGGGTGGTTATATTCTCAAAGAATATGAACCGGGTGTCCGGGCAACGCTTGAACGCAACCCGAATTTCTGGCGCAGCGACCGCGCCTTCTTCAACAGTGCAGAAGTGCTGACCATGCCGGATGTAACAGCCCGTCAGAACGCGCTTATGACAGGATCCATCGATATCGTGGATCAGGTCGATCTCAAGACGGTGGCGCTTTTGAAAAAAGCCAATGGCGTACAGGTTGCCGACACGGCAGGGGGGCTGCACTACACCTACGCCATGAATTCATCGGCCGACCCTTATGCCAATAACGATCTTCGACTAGCTTTAAAGTATGGAATAGACCGCGAAGCCTTTTTGCAAAAAATTCTACGGGGATATGGCACACTTGGTAATGACCATCCAATTGCCCCGACAATGCAATATTATGCCGCAGGTCTGAAACAGAGGGCCTACGACCCTGATAGGGCCAAGCATCATTTGAAAAAATCCGGTCATAGTGGTTCTGGATTATCATTGAGTATTTCTGATTTCCTCTACGCTGGCGCCGTAGATGGGGCCACCCTTTTCAAAGAACAATTAACGTCCTGCGGTATTGATCTGGCTGTTAGCAGAGAACCTTCAGATGGTTATTTTTCAAATATATGGATGAAGAAACCATTTTTTGGAAGTTACTGGAGTCCGCGTCCGACAGCCGACATTATGTTCTCAACGGCTTATGCCGGGGATGCTAAATGGAACGATACGTCCTGGAAGAATGGCAGTTTCGACAAGTTGTTAGTCGAAGCACGTTCAGAACTTGACGAGGCAAAACGTTCCGAAATGTACGCCGAAATGCAACGACTGGTTCGTGATGATGGCGGGAATATTATTCCCGTTTTCGCTAACAATGTATTCGCCATGTCTTCGAAAGTCAGTCATCCTAATAAGATGTCGGGTGCTTGGGAACTTGATGGTGGCCGTTCTATCGATCGGTGGTGGTTCTCCTGATTTGATCAAGCCGCCGGCTCATTGACGTCGGCGGCTTGTTCGTTCGTTTGATCCTCATGGGAACGCACCGGGAGAAGCCCTAATGGGAAGCGTATGGAAAATGGTGGCCCATCGTCTGGGGCTCGGGCTTCTGACGATGTTCGTAATTTCCATCTTGATTTTTGGCGCCATCGAACTCTTGCCCGGTGATCTGGCCGAGGAAATTCTCGGACAATCGGCAACGCCGGAAACCGTCGCTGCCTTTCGCAAGGAAATCGGCCTCGATAAGCCACCTGTAACCCGGTATGTGGAATGGCTCGGCAACGTGGTACAAGGGAATTTGGGCCGTTCCCTGGCCAATGGCCGAGAAATTTCTGAACTTATCGGCTCGCGGTTACCCAACACGTTATTTCTGGCTTTGTATGCTACGGTTCTCGCCGTTCCGATTGCATTAACGCTTGGCATTCTTGCTGCTTTGTATCGGAACACATTGTTTGATCGCCTAATCAACATCACCACATTGACGTCAATTTCGTTTCCAGAGTTTTTTCTGGCTTACTTGCTTATTTTCTTTTTAGCTCAGACGGGTTTGTTCCCGTCGATGTCCAATATTGGGCCAAAAATGGGGCTGAGCGGCAAGATATACAATACCTTCCTGCCGGCGCTGACATTAACTTTCGTTGTCACGGCGCATATGATGCGCATGACGCGAGCCGCGATTGTCAATTTACTGGCATCACCTTATATCGAAATGGCGAAATTAAAGGGCGTGTCCCCCTTGTGGGTAATCGTTCGCCACGCTTTGCCGAACGCTTTCGCCCCCATCATTAATGTCGTGGCGCTGAACCTGGCTTATTTGATTACCGGTGTTGTCGTTGTCGAGGTGGTCTTTGTCTATCCGGGGCTTGGCCAGTTGATGGTTGATTCCGTCTCGAAGCGAGACATCACTGTGGTTCAGGCCGTCAGCTTGATTTTTGCTTGCGCCTACATTCTTCTAAATTTAACGGCGGATGTGCTCTCGACATTGTCAAACCCGCGTTTGATCCACAAACGTTGAGGAGTGAGAGTAATGAAAATCATAAAATCACTCCGCACCGCTCCACCGACGGCCTGGTTCGGTTTTGTTGTTGTGACGATATATTTGATCGTTGCGATTTTCGCCCCGCTCATCGCCCCTTATGGTGAACGCGAAATCGTTGGCGATGAGTACGTTGCGTGGGATTCCCAGTTCATATTCGGCACGGATGCCCTTGGTAGAGATATGTTCACGAGGTTGGTTTTTGGCGCTCGCAACACTGTAGGAATTGCATTTGTTACGACTGTCCTGGCGTTTGTCGTCGGGGCGGTGTTCGGGTTGCTGGCGGCGGTCGTCGGCGGTTGGTTGGATCAGTTGTTAAGTCGTACAGTCGATGTCCTGATGGCCATTCCGTCTCTGATTTTCAAACTATTATTACTCACCATATTCGGTACTTCGGTCGTAAATATGGTTTTGATTATTGCCCTAATCGATTCTACACGCGTTTATCGGTTAGCCCGTTCTGTCGCCATGAACATCGTCGTGATGGATTATATAGAAGCTGCCCGGCTTCGTGGTGAACGACTTCCGCGTCTGATTATACGTGAGATATTACCTAACGCTATGGCGCCACTGGTTGCTGAATTCGGGCTTCGTTTCTGTTTTGTGTTTTTGGCTATTTCTGCCCTTTCGTTTCTGGGGTTGGGCATTCAACCGCCGACGGCGGATTGGGGCTCCATGGTACGTGAAAACGCCAGCCTTATCAGTTTTGGTGATATCACGCCGCTGTTGCCTGCGGCGGCCATCGCCTTGCTGACCGTGGCGGTGAACTTCATCGTCGATTGGATGCTGCATCGCGCTAGCGGCTTGAAGGATTAATTCAATGACCGGTCCGCAAAATCTGCTTGAGATCAAAAATTTATGCATTGAAGGCCGTTCGGGTACGTCATGGTCGAACATCGTAAACGGCATAGATTTAACCTTAGAGCGAGGAGAGGTGATCGGGCTCATTGGCGAGTCCGGCGCTGGCAAGTCAACAATTGGACTTGCCGCCATGGGGTTCGCCCGGGATGGCTGTCGTATCAGTGATGGAACAATTCTGTTCGATGGAATTGATCTTCGCGCCGCTAGCGTATCCGCCCGTCGTAAATTAAGGGGAAATCGCATTGCCTACGTAGCGCAATCGGCTGCTGCAAGCTTTAATCCCGCTTACAAGTTGATCGATCAATATTGTGAAGGTCCTGTTTTACACGGTTCAATGGAGCGCGACAAAGCTGAAAGCGACGCCATTGAGCTATATCGCCGTATGCAACTACCTTCTCCCGATGAAATTGGTTTTCGCTACCCGCATCAGGTCTCGGGAGGGCAACTCCAGCGCGCCATGACCGCGATGGCAATGGCCTGCCGTCCCGATCTTATTGTTTTTGACGAACCGACCACCGCACTTGATGTGACAACTCAAATTGAAGTTCTTTCCGCCATTCGCGATATTGTCGGTCAATTCAATACAGCTGCGATTTATATCACCCATGATCTGGCAGTGGTTGCCCAGATGGCCGATCGCATAAAAGTTCTACTTCGCGGCGAAGAGGTGGAAGAGTCTGATACCAAGACCATGCTGAAGACGCCGAAAGAGGAATATACCAAATCACTATGGGCTGTGCGAACTTACGCCCGCCCAGAACACCCGCTTCAGTCAACGCAGGAAACCCCGGTTCTTTCCGTAGAAAATGTTTCGGCATCATACGGTGATCTTCAGGTGTTATTTGATGCCAGCTTCGATATCCACCGCCGTCAGACGGTTGCCGTTGTCGGCGAATCCGGTTCGGGTAAATCAACGGCGGCCCGCGTGATTTCAGGTTTGCTGCCACCGGAAACCGGAACCGTAAAATTTGAAGGCGAACGTTTGCCGCCTGAATACAAACGGCGTTCAAAAAATCAACTGCGCCAGATACAAATGATTTATCAAATGGCGGATACGGCCCTTAACCCGAAACATAGAATTAGAGAATTGATTGGTCGCCCTGCCGAGCTTTACCTGGGTTTGCGAGGCAAGGCGCTGGAAGAGAGGGTGCGCGAGTTGCTGTCCCTGATTGAGCTGGAACCAGATGAGTATATTGATCGAATGCCGTCGGAGCTTTCGGGAGGACAAAAACAACGGATCGGGATTGCCCGCGCCCTTGCCGCAGAACCTCAGGTGATCATTTGTGATGAGGTCACCAGTGCTCTTGACCAACTAGTCGCCGAAGGCATCTTAAAACTGTTGGATCAAATTCAGGACAAGTTTGGACTTGCTTACATGTTCATCACCCATGATCTGGCGACTGTACGTTCGATTGCCGATGAGGTTGTAGTGATGAAAGAGGGACGTGTTGTAGAGACCGGCCCCAAAACAAAAATGTTCACGCCCCCTCATCACCCCTACACGGAACTGCTTCTATCTTCGGTACCCGAAATGGATGCCAGTTGGCTTGATAGGCTTTTGGAAAGCCGGGCCAACAAAAATGTTGAAAAATAATGTCAAAAAACAGGACTAACATAGCCACACTGGATGAGGAAACGGATCAGAACAGCCGTTTTGAAGACATGTCGAATATTAGTTTTCTCCTCCCAGACCAATACACGCTTTCGGAGTTGGCCTTGGCGCTTGATGCGCTGCGGTTAGCCAACCTTGTGAGTTCCAATCAGAAATTTTGCTGGACACTTCATTCAGCCGATGGCGCGGCTGTTAGCTCGTCGGCAGGATTGATCACGCCGTCGACAAGGAAAATAGCGGTGGAAAATTCGACCATGTTAATCATTGTCGGAGCCAACAATATTTCCGAGTCGAATGAAATTGCTTTAGCAAAAATTATTCGCCGGGCGGAACGTCACGGCGTGCGAATTTGCGCTTTGTCCAATGGCGTTTTTCCCCTTGCTAGAACGGGTCTGCTTAAAGGCAAAAAGTGTGCCGTTGCGGCCCGTTACAGCGATACCTTTGTTGAACGCTTTCCAGGACATGAAATATCAAAATCGCTTTTTATCTCGGATAACAAAGTGATCACGTGCATCGGCGGAACCGCGACCCTAGACATCATGGTTCAGCAATTTTCTGAATATAACAACGAAAGTTATGCCGAAAAAATATTGGACCATTTTGCAAATGATCGAATTCGTGACGAACGTGATGTCACGCCCAGAGCCTGGAGTATGGCGTTGCGTGGCAGAAGCGGTCCATTGCAAGAAGCCATAAAAATAATGGAACATAATCTGGAACAACCGGTTTCCATGAAAGGTATTGCTGAAAAAATTGGAACGACACAGAGACAGCTACAGCGACAATTCAAAAAACTGGGCTCAACACCATGCTCATTTTACCTGGGTTTGCGGCTTAATCGGGCCAACCGTTTTCTGAATGGAACATCTTTAAGCGTATCGGAAATATCGAATGCCTGCGGTTTTGTCTCGATGTCGCACTTTTCAAAATGCTTCAAAGAATATTATGGCGTCAGCCCCCGACAAGCTCGCCAAGGAACAGCGTTCAATTATTCGAATTAACCCAGTGAGACTCTAACGTGAGCAATTATTCCGCCTTTTCAATCTTTCGACATGCCTTAAGCGGTAATAAGAACTGGAGCCGTGCATGGCGCGATCCGGATCCGAAACCTTCCTATGACGTCCTCATTGTTGGCGGTGGGGGCCATGGCCTGGCCACGGCTTATTATCTCGCTAAGGAACATGACATCCGAAACGTGGCTGTGATCGAGAAAGGTTGGCTCGGTGGAGGTAACACCGGGCGCAATACCACCATCGTACGTTCTAACTACATGATGCCTGGGAATACCATGTTTTATGAGCGCTCCATGAAATTGTGGGAGAACCTCAGCCAAGATTTGAATTTCAATGTGATGCTGTCGCAGCGAGGGCAATACAATCTCTGTCATTCTCCGGGCCAAATGGATGCAGCGCGGCGGCGTGGGAATGTTATGCGGGCCAATGGAATCGACGCCGAACTTTTTGACCGAGACGAGGTACGTCGACGTCTGCCCTATCTGGATTACTCTGACAATTGTCGCTTTCCTGTTCATGGGGCCATCTTTCAAAGCCGCGCCGGCACGGCGCGCCATGATGCGGTGGCATGGGGTTACGCCCGCGCAGCAGATAAACAGGGCGTAGATATTATTCAGCAGTGCGAGGTTGTTGGATATTTGTGGGAAGACGGAAAAATCATTGGCGTCGAGACAACGAAAGGGCCGATCCGCGCAGGCAAAGTAGGCCTGGCGGTTGCCGGACATACGGGGCATCTGGCATCAAAAGCCGGGTTGCGCCTGCCCATAGAGACCCATGCCTTGCAGGCCTTCGTTTCCGAACCTTTGAAACCGTTGATCGATACGGTCATCAGTTTCGGGGCGGCGCACTTCTACATCAGTCAATCGGACAAAGGCGGCTTGGTCATGGGCGGTGATCTGGAGGGGTACAACTCCTACGCCCAGCTGGGGGGATTGCCCATTGTCGAACATGCCCTAGGTTCCGCCAAGGCATTGATCCCGTCGCTTTCGCGCTTGCGGCTACTACGCCAATGGGCGGGGGTTATGGACATGTCAATGGATGGCTCTCCCATAATCGCCAAAACCCCTGTCGAGGGGCTCTACCTCAACGGTGGCTGGTGTTATGGCGGCTTTAAGGCCACCCCGGCTTCTGGATGGTGTTTCGCCTGGACTATCGCCAAGGATGAACCCCACGAAGACAATTGTGAATTCACACTTAATCGATTTGAACACGGATATCAGATCGACGAAAAAGGCATGGGCCCACAACCCAACGCGCATTAGAGGGAAAAATGCTGAGAATTAAATGCCCCATCTGCGGCTTACGCGACGAGACGGAGTTTACCTATGGCGCCGATGCGATAGTGAGGCGTCCGGATATGGATGAGACTAATCCACAGGACTGGCTCAATTATGTTTTCTATCGTGACGACCCAAAGGGGCCACACAAAGAATATTGGCATCATGTTCAGGGCTGCCGTCAGTGGCTCGTGCTGGAACGAAATACCTTGTCCCATGAGATTGGCGCCTGCCGTTTAGCGCGAGAGGTGCCAAAATGACGTCGTCTCGTTTAAGCACCGGCGGTCGGATTGATCGCAGCACGGTTTTGAAAATGACTTTTGACGGACGTTCGATTGTCGGTCATCCAGGCGATACTCTGGCTTCGGCTTTGTTGGCAAACGACGAAAATGTGATCGCCCGCAGCTTCAAGTATCACCGAGCCCGAGGGATTTACACGGCGGGTGTTGAAGAACCGAATGCACTGGTTCAACTTCGTTACGGTGCGAGGACCGAACCAAACACGCCGGCAACTACGGTTATGGCTTACGAGGGGCTGGAGGCGTTTGGTCAAAATGCCTGGCCAAATGTACGCCTGGATGTGGGCGTCGTGAATCAGTTGCTGTCACCGTTCATGAGCGCCGGGTTCTATTACAAAACCTTTGTCGGCCCGTTCAAAGGTACGGGTTTCTGGATGCTTTGTGAAAAAATCATCCGCCAGGCTGCGGGCATGGGACGCGGCGTGACGCTTGACGATCCAGACACCTATGAAAAAGTTAACGCCTTCTGCGATGTTCTGGTGATCGGCTCCGGGCCTGCCGGGCTCTCGGCAGCACTCGCGGCTGGTCGGGCTGGCGCAAAAGTTATTCTGGTCGAGCAGGATTCAACACTTGGCGGGTCCTTGTTGTCGGCACCTGTCGGCGGGGACGGCGATGCCTGGCTGGACAAGATGAAGGCTGAATTAACTGCGATGGACAATGTCCAAATCTTGACTCGTTCAACAGTGTTTGGTGCCTATGAGCAAAACGTATATGGGGTAATTGAGCGTGTGTGGGATCATGTCCTTGCTCCCCCTGCCCACCAACCACGCCAACGCTACTGGCAAATACGAACGAAACAAGCCGTTATGGCAACCGGTGCTATCGAACGAAATATGGTCTTTGGCGGCAACGACAAGCCGGGTGTGATGTTGGCGAGCGCGGCGCGTACGTATGTCAATCGGTTCGCGGTTCTTCCGGGTAGGCGCGTTGTCGTCGCAACAAACAACGACAGCGCTTACGCAGCGGCGTTGGACCTGGCAAATGCCGGGAGTTCTGTAACGCTTGTGGATGCCCGCACACAGGTTCCTGAAAAACTATTAGATTCATTGAAAGCTTCGGGTGTCAAAGTTCTCCTTGGTCATGGCGTGTTGACCGCCAAGGGACGCGGTGGCGTTTCGGCTGCTACCGTTACGACCATTTCCCCAGATGGTCGGGCTACAGGAACCGCACGCCATATCCCGTGCGATTTGCTTGCTGTTTCAGGTGGCTGGTCTCCGGTTGTCCATTTGTGGAGTCAGCGCGGTAATAAGCCTGTTTTCAATTCAGCCAAGGCGTGTTTCGTCCCCGTAAACAGTGCGATAGAGACAATGAAATGTGCCGGCGCTTCGATGGCGGCGGATGGTTCGGTTGTTGCCGTGGCGCAAGGTTTTTCAGCCGGTGCGACGGCGGCAATAGACGTAAAGGCGAAAAATTCATCCGGTGATGCCCCTATAGCCCCGAAAGTGTCCCACGGCGACGATTGGGGGCGTGATCTTCTTTCTATCAATACGATCACCGATGACAACGGCAAGACCCGGGGCAAGGCCTTCATCGACTTGCAGCATGACATCAAACAATCCGACATCGATCTCGCCTACCGCGAAGGTTATGTTTCTGTTGAACACCTGAAACGTTATACGACCACAGGCATGGCGACTGATCAGGGTAAACTTTCCAACTTCAACGCGCTTTCACAAATGGCAATGCTACAAGGGGTGCCTATATCGGATGTCGGTACGACGGTCTTTCGTCCACCGTATACCCCGATAGCATTGGGGGCGATCGTCGGTCGCGAACATGGAACACATTTTCGCCCCACCCGACTGACGCCCCTACATGACTGGCATGTTAACAATGGGGCAATCGTGTCAGAAGCCGGGGCATGGATGCGGCCTCAGTATTATCCCGAGAGAGGTGAAGGCCTGCGCGAAGCCTACATCCGAGAGGCTTCGCACGTCCGCAAACACGTTGGCATGATAGATGTCTCGACGCTCGGTAAGATTGCCGTGCAAGGACCGGATTCAGCCGAATTCCTTAACCGAGTATATGTGAATGGCTGGAAGATGCTACCGGTCGGCCGCTTGCGTTATGGCGTCATGCTACGCGAGGATGGCATTGTCATGGATGATGGCGCCACGGCCCGGTTGGGTGAACATGACTATTTCATGTCGACGACGACGGCCAATGCGGCAAAGGTTTTGGCCCTTGGAGAGCACCTTCTGCAAACGGCCTGGAAGGATCTAAAGGTCCATCTGACAACCATAACGGATCAGTGGGCGGTGATTGCGGTGGCGGGGCCAAAGTCGCGTGACCTTTTAGGCGCGGTGTCATCGGGTGCCGACTTAAGTCGTGATGCATTGCCCAACAATCATTTTGTCCATGGGGAAATAGCTGGAGTGACGGTGCGCATTCACCGAATGAGCTATTCTGGCGAACTGGCCTACGAAGTCTATATTCCGTCAGGTTTCGGCCATCATGTGTGGGACGCACTGATATCTGCCGGAGTACCCTACAATTTGTGCCCCTACGGTACCGAAGCAATGGGAGCGTTGCGAATTGAGAAGGGTCATGTGGCCGGACCAGAACTGGACGGTCGCACGACGATGAAAGATCTCGGATTGGAAGGTTTGGCCTCTGGCAAAAAACCTTTTGTAGGGTCGGTGTTGAGGAACCGTCCGGTACTAATCCATCAATCACGACCATGTCTGGTCGGATTGGAAATTGAAGGAGACCAGGGAGCTCAGGCAGGGTCACTGCTTTATTTAGACACAGGTCCTACCGAGGGGCATGGGGAGGGTTGGGTTTCTTCGGCCACATACTCTCCGGCACTTGGAAAAAATATTGCACTGAGTTTATTGCAAAACGGGCCAGAACGGTTGGGGGAGACGATTAGGGTCGTCAACTTCGTCGGAGGGACGAGGCAGAGAGCTAAGGTCGTATCACCTCATTTCTTCGATCCATCGGGAGTTCGTCAAAATGATTGAGATCAGGTCCCCGCTTTCATCAAGCGTTGAGCCCGGAGAATACGGTGCACAATCTGCTGCAAAAGCCGCTTTGCAGCTGTCGGAAAGAGCGCCTGGTTCGTTGATTCAGATTGCAGGTTGGCAGGATTTCGCCACCGTCACGGCCCCAGCGCTAGGGGCTCTGGGGTTTGACGGACATGGAAATTTTCGGACGGTGCAAACGGCGGGACCGGTATCATGTTATCGCATTGCGCCGGACAAACTTCTGCTGCGTCATAGCGACGGGGGCTCGTTTAAGGAACTGCTGGAAAACTTAAACCCGGCCAGCTCGCCCACCCTCGATCTTTCGCATGCTCGTTGGCTGATTGAAATTGAAGGGTCTGAAGTCGAGGCGTTATTGGCACGCCTAGCGTCGCTCGACTTTTCATTACAGGAATTTCCTGAAGGAACTTTTGCACAAACCGGCATTCATCATGTCGGCGTCCTGCTCCATCGTGTGTCGGCGGACAAATTCTTGATTTTTGTTCCTGTAACCTGGGCAGAATCTATATGGAATTTGATTTGTGAAACAGCTGCACCATTCGGTTTTAAGGTGATCGTCCATCCGTAAATCATAAAAATAACCTGAAATACAATACCAAAAGGTTCGTGGCCCTGTTGCAAACAACAACGCGATAGGCCGATAGGTCTCAAAAAAACAAGACTAAGGGAAAAATCATGACGATTCAGGATGCCTTCAAGAGCCTTTTCCGGGCACATCAAGCTGTTTCGAACGGGCGGGTGAACTGACGTGGCAACCGTTTTCATCATCGGCGCAACCGGCGGGGTCGGGCGTAGACTGGGGCCGCTTCTTGTGCAATCCGGACACAAGGTGATCGGTCTTCACAGAAAGCTGGAACAGGCAACGAACCTGTCCGAGGCCGGCATTTCCCCGGTGCAGGGTGACATCATAAAGATGAGCCCGAAACAGATTGCCGAGGCAGCGCGGGACGCCGATGTGATCGTCTTTTCCGCTGGCGCGGCCGGTAGCGGGATCGATAGAACGACCGCCATTGACGGCGACGGACCGATCAAGGCAATCGAAGCGGCAAAACTGCTTGGAATCGTCCGCCTGTACCTCGTCTCTGCCTTTCCCGAAGCATACCGCCAAAAGGAAACAGCTGACTCGTTCGAACACTATATGTCTGAAAAAAAGCGTGCCGATGCGGCAGTAGCGGCTTCGGGCCTCGACTGGATCATCCTGCGCCCCGGTGTCTTGCTGAACGCGGAAGGCGAGGGCACTGCGACGATGGGGCCCGCAATCATGGACGGCAGCGTCGCCCGTGGGACCGTTGCGCGCACCCTCCTCGCGCTAATCGAACAACCATCTGTCCGCCGTGAAATAATCGAACTGACGGATGGCCCCACACCCATCAAAGAGGCCGTTGCCAGCCTGAGACAAAGCTGATTTGCCTTTGTTATAAACTCGAAATACGGACTGGGCTCGTTCTTGTTCAATAAAGGTGTCTGCGCGCTCATTTACCCAATTTTAACCTACATTTAAATGAATATTGTTAATGTAGGTTCTTGATTGTTGCGTGCCCCCGCAACCAAAATAAACCCGCAACCTTAACAGGTTAGCGGGTTTTTTGATTCTGACACAAAAACAAATGAGAAATCTAGGACGAGAACCTCGTCACCTCAAGATGAAAATCGATATTCGAATCTATCGGGTTGTGAACTATAGTCAAAGCGCTGATAATTCAACAAAATTCGTAGATCGGGTATTTTTTTGACAGGGTATTGTGACCAATTTCGAGCACCATGATACCGATTTCTATAACTTTGTATTCCAGACCCGGAAATTCAGGAACGTCCACGCCCAGTATAAATAATCAGGCAAGACACAATGGATCCCAGACAAGTCAAAACTACAGCAGATGCCAGGGCTTTGATCGAAGAACGAAATATCGATTACATCAAACTTGGTGTTTTCGATATGGACGGTATTCTGCGCGGTAAGTATATCAACCGCAGCAAATTCTTTTCAGCCCTCGAAGGTGGCTTCGGATTTTGTGATGTGGTGTTGGGTTGGGATTCTGACGACCAGCTTTATGACAGCGCAACCTACACTGGTTGGCATACGGCCTATCCGGACGCCTGGGTAAAAGTTCTGCCAGAAACTTGCCGGGAAATCCCTTTTGAAGAAAATACCTTGTTTTTCCTTTGTGAATTTACAGATAAAGCAGAAACGATCTGCCCGCGTGGCACATTGCGCAGGGTTTTGCAGCGTGCCGATGATCTTGGATTCAAGGCGTCCGCGGCCTGCGAGTTCGAATTCTTCCTGTTCGACGAGACACCGGATAGCGTGCGCGAGAAGGGTTTCAGAGACCTGAAAACGGTGACACCTGGCAATTTTGGATATTCGGTGTTGCGCAATTCGGTGCATGCCAAAATTTATCATGACTATCTTGAGCTCTGTACAGCGATGGATTTTCCCATTGAAGGTCTGCATACGGAAACCGGACCGGGGGTGCTTGAAGCCGCCCTTGTGTATGACGAGGCCCTGAACGCCGGAGACAAGGCTGCGTTGTTCAAGACATATATGAAAGTCATGGCGCAACGCCAGGGGCTGATGGCGACTTTTATGGCGAAGTGGTCACCTAATTATCCCGGCCAATCCGGCCATATTCACATATCCCTGCAGGGGAAAGACGGCAGCGCTGTTTTCCATGACACGTCGAAGCCCCACAACATGTCAGATCAGATGCGCTGGTTCGTTGGGGGACAACAGCGCCTGATGCCCGAGTTGCTGTCGATGATAGCCTGTACTGTAAACAGTTACTCAAGACTGATCCCTGGCTTCTGGGCACCGACAGATGCGACCTGGGGCATCGATAATCGAACAACTGCCCTGCGAGCCATACCCGGTTCGGAGAAATCCCAACGGGTTGAATACCGGATTTCTGCTGCTGATATCAATCCCTATATCGCGCTTGCCGCCAGTATTGGTTCAGGCCTGTGGGGGATAGAGAACAAGATCGAACCCGGCAATCCTGTCGAGGGCAATGCCTATGCCAGGACCCACGCAGAGGAATACAGCCTGCCCAAAACCCTGATGGAAGCGGCCGATCGCCTGAAACATTCTGATGCCGCAATCGAATTGTTCGGGTTGGATTTTGTCGAACATTATGCACAGTCAAGGGAGTGGGAGGAGCGCGAGTTTCGCAAGGCGATTACAGATTGGGAAATGCAGCGCTATTTTGAAATTATCTAGAACCCCGACGACAAACCATCTTGAGGAGTGCTCCAAAAGCATTCACTTGCGGACAAAGGTATAACAAGCCAACGATATCCGGAGACACGATCATGAGCAGGACAATCACAGGAAACTGGAATTATCCTACCAATATCAAGTTCGGCCCTGGTGCTATCAACGAACTGGCGAACGCCTGTCGTGAACTGGGCATGACAAGGCCGTTGCTGGTGACAGACGAAGGCCTCAGGGAATTGCCCATGATCCGGAACGCGTTGCAGGCCAATGAAGCGGCGGGTATGCCAACCGGTCTGTTCGCCGACGTTCAGGGAAACCCGGTCGGGGGCAATGTCGATGCAGGTGTCGCCGCCTGCAAGGCCGGGCAGCACGACGGGATCATCGCCTTTGGCGGCGGCAGTGCCCTGGATGCGGCCAAGGCGATTGCCCTGATGGTGGGTCAGGACCGTCCGCTCTGGGATTTTGAGGATGTTGGCGACAACTGGACCCGGGTCAACACCGATCATATAGCTCCTGTTGTTGCCGTGCCCACGACTTCCGGTACGGGGTCAGAGGTTGGTCGGGCCAGCGTGATCACCAACGATGATCTCCACCAGAAAAAAATCATTTTCCATCCGACCATGTTGCCAGGCATCGTCATTTCCGATCCTGAACTGACATGTGGCTTGCCGCCACATATAACAGCAGCAACAGGCATCGACGCTTTTGTGCATTGCTTTGAGGCCCTTTGTGCCCCGGGTTATCATCCCATGGCGGACGGCATCGCGCTGGAAGGTATGCGCCTGATTGCGGACGCGTTGCCCAGGGCCTTCGCCAATGGAAATGATATTGAGGCACGGGCGGACATGCTGGCTGCGGCTTCCATGGGGGCCACGGCTTTCCAGAAAGGCCTTGGTGGGGTGCATGCCCTGGCGCATCCAGTTGGTGCCGTTTACAACGCCCACCATGGTTTGGCCAATGCGATCCTGTTGCCCTATGTGATGGCAGCCAACCGGGACGCCATATCAGATCGCATGATATTGCTGGGGCGAACGCTGGACTTGCCGGATGCAAATTATGAAGGTGTTCTGAAATGGGTGCTGAACTTTCGTGAAGGCATGGATATCCCTAATGACCTTGCGGCCATTGGCATTCCCGCCGACCGGGCTGAAGACATCGGCGAGATGGCCTGGAACGATCCATCCGCTGGCGGCAATCCGGTTGCCCTGACTGCCGGAGAATATTCGGAGATTTTTTTGAAAGCCGTGCAGGGAAACTTGTAGAGAACGCAGATGAAGCAAACCCGAATTCTCATTATTGACGGAAACGCAGCTGAGACGAATGCGCAAACGATTGCCTGTGGCGGAAGGGCGACGGGCGATGGCTATGCCCGAACGCTGCAATCGCTGTGCCCGTCACTGGATATCCGGATCGCCAGACCGGTTGAAGATGGTCTTGAGTGCCTGCCCGAAAGCAGTCAGCTGAAGGATTATGACGGTATTGCCATAACCGGGTCGGCTCTAAATGCTTACAACGATCAGCCCGAAGTCCAGGTCCAGATTGAATTGGCGCGACAAGCCTTTGAGTCAGGTGTTCCGGTATTTGGCAGCTGCTGGGGCTTGCAAGTTATGTGTGTCGCTTTGGGGGGCGAAGTTCAAGCTAATCCGAAGGGCAGGGAGCTGGGTATTGGCCGCAAGATACTGGTAAATGAAACAGGCCTTGCCCATCCCATGTTAGTGGGTAAATGCCAGGTGTTTGATGCCGTCTCTATTCATCTCGATGAAGTAACCAGGCTACCCGAAAACGCCATAGTCCTGGCGGGGAATGCCATGTCGGAAGTTCAGGCCATTGAAATCCGCCGCGGCAATCATCTGTTCTGGGGCGTACAATATCATCCCGAATTTGATCTCGGGGAGATCACGGCCATCATGCAGCGATACTAGGATGGCCCTATAGGCAGTCAGCCTTTCAGGGACACAGATGCCCTAGAAAGTTTGCTCGCAGACTGGCGTTCCCTGCACAGCGACCCGGAACGAACGGATCTGGCCTGGCGATATGGTATCGACGAATCTGTCCTTGATCCTGTACAGCGTCTGAACGAGTTGTCGCAGTGGTTGGAATGCTGTGTTTTTCACGGAAAAACAAAACCGGATTTCGCCAAGGGAACTCAGTACTACTCTGATTACAAACCCATCAAATGAGTTCATCGCTGCGGTCATCCGTTTCGCCAAACCTTTTCAGAACTGCTGGTTTAGTGCCTTCATAAAGTTTGGCCAACCCTGCTGAAATCTTTTCGTTTTCCCGCTCGAACAAACTGTTGCCGTTCATGTCGCTTTCGACAATGAACGGACCGAGGTTTTCAACTTCGAGGATCCACATTGCCTGGGCGATACCCAGTTCGTTTAGCCAATGTACATCCCGGACCCGTTTCACGCCGCGTCCCAGCAGAGCTCCTGTTCCATACCCAACCGTTGTCAAATATATAGCGTTGTTTGGGACAAAATAGCGTTTGTAGTCATCGGAACTCATGCCGCCTTTGCCCATGATCAGCCTAGCGCCAGAAGCACGGAACCAGCCGTCCATCCATTTTCTGAAGCGAAACGACGCTGTTGCGGAAACTGCGCCCACATCATAACTGCCATCCGGTCTTTTCGCGGCTGCAGGGGAACAATGAAAATTGGCAGCGCTTAGCTCTGGTAAATCAAGGGGCAGGGGCGTGCCCTCATCGACTACCTTGATATACGCACCCTCACGTGCCGAATAAACAAGACCATTTAGATAGACGATGTTTCCCAATTCCAGAGACCTGAGCGCGGATTCGTCCGGGGTTGTGCTCAGACTTACTTTCTTCAGTTTCATGTTAGAGGCCATTCGACTGTCTCCCGACGCTGGTAAGGGGTGAACCATCGGGGATCTGTGCGGTACTCCACACGACCATCAGGGTAGATTCGTGCGCAGGCACGCCGTGAAGATAGACAAAAGGCATGAAAGCTCATTTGCATGCCGCCAGTATGGCAATAGCCAACTTCAATATGGGTATCAATAACCATAGAGTTGCCGACAAATCCCATGGCACCCATGCCAATAGAATTACCCAGTTCCGTCAGCTCAAGTTCCAGTTCGGCAATTTCGGAATCGGGATTACGGTCCCCAACCACACGCAGGCAGGCAGCCCGTTTTCCGTGAACCATACAGGCATCCTTGTTGCCTCCCAGCCCAATGCCAAGAATGGCTGGCTGACATGCCAGACCACGCTTGCCGAAAGCGATCAGACAGTCGAGGAAAAACCTTTTGATGCCTTCTATGCCGTCACTCGGAAACAGCATTCTGTAGTCAGTGCCAAACAATCCCCCTTTGTGGACAGCAACAAGATCCAGCCAGTCACCCTCAGGCTCAAAGCCAAATTCAATTTCAGGTGCCTGGATGCCGATGTTGTTGTTGTGGTCAGTTCGCCACAAGGGGTGAACTCGATTGGGGCGAAGCGGAATTTCGTTTGTGGCCTGTGCCGTTGCCCTGCGCAGTGTTGTTTCCAGCGAAACGGGGCCACCTTCGATCCGGGCTTCATTGCCCATTTTGACATACCACCGTGGACATCCCGTATCACCACACATGGCGCGACGATCATCCTTCGCCGTTTCGTAATTTTCCAGCATTGACTGCAGGACAAAGGATGAAAGATCCCCTTCTTCGGCATCGGCTGCGGACTTGATCCCAGCCAGATAGTCGTCTGGAATTTCAATTGCGGCTTTTTCCATCAACGTCATCGCCGTTGAATGAACAACGTCTATGGGAATCATTGTTTGCTCCATGTTATTGCTCTTCGGTCGCAATCGGTGACATATCCTCAACCAGGGATTCTCCTGGTTTGATGATCGTGAAGGCTACGTTTTTACGAACCACATCGAGGTTTCCATTTTTCTGGCGGGTAAGCGTGAAATAGGAAGATGGAAGATCGCCTTCTTCAGGGAAGTCTTCACGAAAATGCGCGCCACGTGAATTTTCGCGCGACAGGGCAGCGGTCGCAATGGTTTCACTGATTTCGACCAGGCTGCGCATGTTCATCCAGTCATGCCAGGTCAAATTGAAATTCATGTTGTGATCGGCAAGGCCTGTTTCCATCAGTTCTGCCTGCAATTCGCGAATATCAGAAATTGCCCGTTGCAAACCTTCGGCTGTTCGCATGATACCAACATCGTTCCACATGATTTCCTTGAGCTTGTCGCGGAGGTCATGAATATTGCCGGGCTTTTTGGAAAACGGATAGCGGGCCCGGGCTATTTCTGCCTCTAACAAAGCTTCGTCGGGATCTCGCAACGACGTTTCTTGCAGAGCATCTCTGGCCATGACATCACCGGCAATGCCACCGTAAACAGTTGAGTTTGCAACGCCATTGCCACCCAAGCGGTTGGAGCCGTGCGCGCCTCCAGCATCTTCGCCTGCGACATACAGACCTGGCAATTCTGTGCGGGTGTCTGTGTCCACAACGATACCGCCCATGAAATAATGTGCCGTTGGCACCACTTCGACCAAGCCACTTGCCAGATCAAAGCCACTATCGGCGCAACGTTTGACCATGCCGCTGAATTTATTCGCAACGGAATCGGGACCAAGATGGCTCATGGAAATGTAAACACCGCCATTCGGGGAGGTGTTACCCTTTCGGATTTCATCGTACATGCCGCGGCTGACAACATCTCGTGTTGCCCGTTCACCGCGTTCAGCGTAGTCCAGCATGAAGCGTCGGTTATCACCGCCCAACAAATAGCCGCCGGCGCCGCGCAGTCCTTCTTCCAACACGGTGCCAGTCATACGGGATTCAGGACCCGCCAGCAGGCCAGTCGGGTGAAACTGAACCATCTCCATATCACGCAATGGCAGGCCCAGTCGCAGGGCCATCGCCTGACCATCCATGGTCTTGTCGCCGGACGGAGTGTGGTAGCGGTACATGGTCGGGCCGCCACCAGTAGCCATAAGTACTGTTTTGGCCCGTACAAACCGGAACACACCATTGCGCATGTCGATTAGCAAAACGCCGGCAAGTGCATCACCGTTTTTGTTTGGAATGAAGGCAACGGCGCGATGTTCTTCCATTCGCTCGATGGGGTGTTTCAGCACTTGCTCCATCAGGCGGCTGATAATCTCAATACCGGTCAGGTCGCCCTTGTGCACGGTGCGGTCTGCGGTCTGACCTGCAAACGCTTTGTGATGAAGACTGCCATCGGCGTTGCGGTCGAAAAAACAACCTATCTCGTTTTCCAGTTCGCGAACCCGGGTTACGGCGGTCTCGCATAGTTTCCAAGCCATATCCTGATCTGGCAGCCATTTGCCGCCAATAATCGTGTCCATGAAATGGCGTTCCACGGAATCGCCGGGTGACAAGGCCACGTTGTATCCTCCCTGCACCATGCGGGTGCAGCCGCACTTCCCGATCAGGCCCTTGACGGCAATCGTGACGTTCAGATCAGGTGCAGCTTTGACTGCATGCAAGGCTGCAAAAAGGCCAGCGCCGCCAGTACCCAGGATCAGAATATCGGTATCATGGCGTTCAAGCATCAATTACACCGCGTTCAGTAAAAAGCTACAGGCAACGAAGAACGCAGTTGCCGTCGCTGCCGCTGCGTAGGTTTTTTGTCGGGGAGACCAGGGAAGGAATTCGAGGGCAAGCAATCTGAGGCCACCAAACATGTGTACTGCCAAAAGAAAGACCAAACATCCTTCGGCAAATTTGAGCAGCGGATTCTCCGTCCACTTTAGCATTTCGTTGAGTGCATCAATATTAGTTAGCGCCAGGCTCAGCACATAAAAATGAGCTGGTAAAAACAGGGCCAGGCCCAGGCCCGACAGACGATGCAGGATAAAGGCAAACCAAAGTGGTTGATGACGGTGAGGGCGCAGCATCACAATGTCACCGCAATGACGGCGCGGCTTCCCATGGTCAATAATGCAAGGCCGATAATCCAGGTCAGGATATTCAGGGGCAGGGCAGTAATTTCTGAATGCTCATGAATAATGACTCTGAGCCCAATCGCAGCATGAACTGAGGCGGCTGCAACCAGTAAACCGTACATGGTGGCCCACCAGACGCTGCCACGGGTGCGGGTGAGAATTTCATGGGCGTCAATGCCGTCCTGAACCGCATAAATCACAACGACGAGATGGACGAGAACCAGCGGCGCCATGATCATCGCACTAAGCCTTTGGGCCAGATATAGACGAACACCGACCATCAGTCTAAATCTCCCCTTTAAGCGCGGCTGCTACAGTTTCCCGCTTCAAACCCGCGATGGATAACGTTGGATTCAAGTCGTTGGGGCAATAGGTCATGCAGCCTTGCTGGGAATGACAGTTATGGCAACCGGCATCACCGGCAACAGCTTGCAAGCGCTCCTTCTGACCACCATCCCGCACGTCATTTACCAGTGTCCAGGCTCTGTTGAGCGCGGCTGGGCCGAGATATGCAGGGCTTTTCTCAACAACATCACAGGCTGCATAACACACAGCGCAATTTATGCACTCGATGGCTGCCGCAACAATCTTGCGTTTTGCGGATTCCGGTGAAATCGGCTCAATATCATCCTCACGTGTTTTTGTTGGTTCAAAGATGCCCTTTGCCTTGCGCCATTTGTCAAAGAAATCCGTCATGTCGCAAGCCAGATCCTTGATCACTGGCAAATTACGTAATGGTTCGATTGTTACATTGTTGCCATTCAGCACAGAATCTACGTGGGTTCGGCAGGTCCAGCGCGGTTTTCCATTCACCATCATCCCGCAAGAACCACACATGCCAACCCGGCAGGCATATCGATACGACAATTGCGGATCAAGGTGACGTTGCACATAGTAAACGACATCGAGGATGGTTTGACTTTCTTCACGTGGCACATTGTAACGGATGAACTCGCCACCAGAAGAGTCACCGCGCCAGATTTTTACTTCGAGGTTTTCTTCGCATTTCGACACAGGATGTATCCTCTGGTTCAATCCGCCCATCTGATTATGTGGAATACACTGAAATGTGGGTGCAGGTATTTTCTGAATTTGAATGATGAAAGTAAAGCGGGATTGTTTTGATAGAGGAAATCATGGTCAACATCATTTGGTCAGACCTGCAGCCGATCATTTCTTGCGGGCCGGGTAATTCAGGGATGAATTGATCCGGGATGAAATTCTTTCGCTGCACGAATTCACATGTCTGCTGAAACAAACTTCAAACGTCAGTTTATCCACGTCTTTACAACTGAATTTGCTGTGAAAACACAAGGAGATAGGGCGGGTTTTGCTTCTTTGACAATTATCTGAAGTTTTTTTGATATTGTGCTTTACAGTCCCGGGGGACTGGCCTATAACCCCCCTCGTCGCCGCAGGGAACATGGCCAACACGGCCAACGACTTGCAGCGATTTTTTGTTGTCGGGTTATGCCAAGTAGCTGATTTGACGGCAGAAATTATCCGGTCGGGATTTTTACTGATCGGGTTGTTCT
>JABILA010000018.1 GCA_018654745.1 Alphaproteobacteria bacterium | reverse complement strand
TGGCGAAAACACTACAATACCAAGAGACCACACAGTGCGCTGGGCTATCGCCCACCGGCTCCAGAGGCCATCGTCCCGATGGACCTTAAACCGGTCATGCACTAACATTTACTCTGGACCACTCAAAGGGGGCCGACCAATGATCGCTTGCGCTCAGGATTGGGTGCCGGTGGGTTTTCGAGATTGGTCACCGATCTTTGTGTCTTCAAACTTGAACCTGAAGGCGCAATGGTGGAGTCAATCCACCCCTGGGTCACAAAGGAAGAAGTTCAGGAAGCGACAGGGTGGACTGTGAAATTCCCTGATGAAATCGCCACAAGTATTCCACCGACGCAAAAGGAACTCGACCTTCTGGATGAAGTTGACCCGAATAACCTTCGGGCGATTGAGTTCTTCAGCAATGCTGATCGACAGGAACAAGCCATGTTGACGTGGCACAGGGAATCTGCAGCGAGCTGATCTTATGAACTTCGGAAGCCTTTTGGGATTTCATGCCCGCACACGCGGTGATGCAATTGCAGTGCGTGACAACAACAGCGCGCTGACCTACAGCCAACTGGATGACCTGGCCGGCAAGGTTGCCGCGATATTGCACAAAAGGGGTGTCGAAAAAGGCATGCCCGTCGCTGTGATATCGGGCAATTGTCTGAACCAGGCCGTTCTGTATGCCGGGATAATGTATGCAGGTGCAGTGTTTGCGCCTATCAACTTTCGCCTGAACTCCGAAGAAATCGCGAATCTGCTTAACCTGATCGGTAATCCACTGACCGTGGCCGACATGGACAATATGCACCATGTCCGCAATGGCGTTGAACTGACAAGTCTGATCGAGGAAGCAGGTAAGTCTGGTGAGGCTGTACCTTGTTGTTTTGCCGAACCGTCCGATCCGAACAATATCCTGTTTACATCCGGAACCACCGGGTTGCCCAAAGGCGCAACACTAAGCCACAGCAACATTGTCGCCAGCGCTGCCAACTGCGCATTGCTGCGTGGCCTCGACACCACAACAGTATGCTATGTGCCTTTGCCACTCTATCACACGGCAGCTTTGCACGGGCAACTGACTTCCGCCTGGTATTGCGGGGGCGAGGCGTGGATACTCAACAGTTGGGATGTAGACCGTGTACGCAGTGACATGGCTAAAGACCATATATCATCGGTCTTTTTGATGCCGGAGCAGTGGGAAGACCTGATGGTGCACCTGCCGGAATTAAGGCTGCACCGTATGTCTGATCCAAGAACGGCTGGAGCCAGAATTAAAGACGAGCTTCTGGACAAACTTGAACTGTTGACGGGGAAGTTACCAAATTTTGGCATGGGGATGACCGAATGTTCGCCTCACATCAACTTCATGTCAGGTGGCCTGATCCGTACCAAAAATGGCACAGTAGGTCGGCCTAGCGCGTTTGCCGACGTAATTGTTTGTGATGATGACAACCAGATCGTGCCGCCCGGACAGGTTGGCGAGATGCGAATTCGCGGGCCGCTCGTCATGAGCTCTTATTGGAATGCCCCCGAAGCAACCGCCGAATCATTCGACGAAAATGGCTATTTCTGTGGCGGGGATCTGGTCACTCAGGATGAAGATGGTTTTATAGCGATTGTTGATCGCAAAAAGGACCTAATCCGCAGCGGCGGTGAAAATGTCTTCTGCGTCGAGATCGAACAAACTCTTTTACAACATTCCGGCATTCAGGAAGTGGCCGTTGTGGGCTTTCCCCATGAGAAATGGGGCGAAGGTGTTGCAGCCGTGATCGTGCCTTCTGATTCTGGTGACGTTCCTGCTCTGGGTGATATCCAGGGCTGGGTTTGCAAGCACCTTGCCAGTTACAAAAAGCCGCTTTTGCTTGAGGTGCGTTCAGAGCTGCCCAGAAACAAAACCGGTAAAGTTGGGAGCGTTAGAAATTCCGTGTCATTTCTTTAAACTGAAGAAAAGGAATGACACATGCGAAATGATTTTGATTTTGATACAGCTCTTTCTGCCCTGCAAGATGGCCAGAAGCTGACAGGCAAGGACGGCATTTTGACG
>JABILA010000020.1 GCA_018654745.1 Alphaproteobacteria bacterium | reverse complement strand
GCACACCGCCCTCCGCCTGCTTCAGAATACCCATAATCTGCGTGTCGCTAAATCGTCCATTTTTCATTCAAAATCTCCTCAGATATAATGCCGAGAAAATTCTACCCGTGAACACCACTAATTTTCGGGGGGATTACCCTGACAAGCGGAATTCTACCAAGCCTGGTCTACATGGCTTACATCCTGGATCGAAAAGATGTTTAACTAACTGGTTCTTAATCAACTTTCGAATGGCCAGTTGCCATGAAGGTGAAACAGCATAGTTTGAAATAACCGGACTTGTTTTATGCGTGAGGGGCCCATGGATACAATATTTCTACGTCAATTCCTAAGATGCGGCATTACTGCTACGCTTGTCCTGTCAACTTTTCTGGTGGTTTACGGATCCGGTCAATCGTCGCCTTTGGCCAGGGATATATGGTATCCGGTTGAAGTAGACGTATGGGACCCGCCCTTCAATACTGAGCTGAAGCGCCGCAAGTCAAAATATGTGGCCCTGGAAAAGGCTTCGCGGCAATGGCGATTATGCGTGTCTATTCCCCATCTCAAAGACCCTTACTGGGGGGCTGTAAATTTTGGGCTGATTGACGAGGCCAAGCGTCTTGGCGTTGGTCTGCGATTGGTTGAGGCTGGTGGCTATGATCACCTTGCCAACCAGCGCAAACAAATTGTCGATTGTATGTCAAGTGGTGCTGACGCATTGCTGGTCAGCAGCATCAGTGCCGACGGCGTCAATGATCTGGTCGAAAAATATGTCGGGATGGGCAAGCCCGTGATCGACATGATCAATGGTATGTCGTCGACGAAAATGTCGGCGAAGGCAGGTGTCAATTTTTTTGACCCGGGATTTGCGATTGGCAGTTACATTCGAAAACTGGAAATAAACCCAGGGAAAACTGTAAAGGTTGCATGGTTCCCGGGACCCGATGGTGCCACGTGGGTTGCTCAGGGGGATACCGGTTTTCGGGCCGCACTCAAAGATTCATCAATTGAAATTACCGTATCTGCCAAAGGTGATACAGGTCGGGCGACACAGGGAAGTCTGATCCGTAAGGCCCTGGATGCACATCCTGATCTTGACGTCATAGCTGGAACGACTGTCACAGCAGAGGCAGCGATCGAAATACTCCGCCGTCGCGGTCTGGATAAAAAGGTTCGTGTTTTTGCTTACTATTACGGTCCTGGTGTTCATCGGGGAATTCGACGAGGCAACGTTATTGCTGCGCCGACTGACCTCCAGGCAGTCCAGGCCCGCATGTCAGTTGATTTGGCGGTCAGAGTATTGGAGAATAAACCATTCCTGAAGCACGTTGGTCCCAGAGTTATTGTCGTCGACAGCAACAACATTCGGAAATTTGATGCGACCACCAGCCTCCCGCCTCGCGGTTTCAGACCAATCTTCAGTGTCAACAACTGGTAGTCCGGGGGCTGGCGTGAATTCCAACGATCCGGTATCCGACCAATGATTGGAATTCGCCAGATATTGTTGCTTCTCGCCGCACTGGCTGGGCTATGGGGAAACTGGCTGGTCAGTGAAATATTTCGGGACGAGGCGCAGCGCAACTGGAAAGTTGCGGCAAATCAATCAGCACAGTGGCTCTCTGGTACGCTTCTGGGCTGGATGGAGGAAAGCTATGCACCTCTCTCGGGTGTTGCTGCAGTTGTCGAAAACTCATTTAACGTAACCGAAACTGAATTTCTCAATGCCTATGAAGGCATGGAATCTCGTGCAACGGCATTTTTTCTCGATGCTATGGCGCTCTATCGTCCGGTTGAGAAATCCGACCCAAAGACCTGGAAAATTGAATATGCATCTGATTTTGTCGGCGTTTTTATCGACGGATTGTCAGGCCATCCAGACCAGGCTACCCGTGATATTCTGGAGCTCGCTACGGTCCGTAAGGGTGAATACATAATTGGTGAACCCGTTGTCGATACGGAAACGAAATCAATGGTTTCACCAGTTGCTCTCGCAACATACGACAGAAGCGGCGAGGGGATCGTCGTTGGACTGGTAAACTTTGATGCACTGATCAAGGGTTTGTTTGATCTGCATGTACCTGAAGGATTGGCCCTTGAAATAGGCGGGCGTTTCCCCAAACAGGGTGGGCTTCATCCCACTCTGACTTTCAGAGGCAAACCCGAAGCCCACAAGTCCCTGTTCTCGGTCACGACCAGGACTGTAAGTGCCGGTGCAGATTTATCTATCGTCTGGCACTTTGATAATCGATATCTTGGGGGCCCATCCGAGAGTTTGGCTGACTTCATTCTGTATGGGGGGATTGCCGGGGTACTCGCCATTTCCTTGATTGTGGGACTATTGCTTCAGCAACATCAAGTCATTTCACGTCGCGTCGCCAGAGCAACGGAAGACCTGATTCGTGAGCAACAGGTCAGCACGATGGCAATGGAAAACATGGACCAGGGAATTTCCATGTTTGATGAGAATTTTGTCCTTGTCGCCTCAAATGACAAGTTTTTCGAAATGATGAATTTCCCAACTGATATGGACCGAAGTGTTCTGACACTCGAGAGCCTGTTTCGGAATGTCGCGCAGCGTGGTCTTTACGGCCCGGGTGACGTGGACGAACTGGTGGCCAGTCGTATGAAGCTTGCATATCGTAATGAATTGGAGAATTTCGAACTATCCGTACCGGACGGTCCGACCCTTGAAATTCGAAGTACACCGTTGCCATCAGGCGGCATGGTACGAACGTATTCGGACATCACCGAGCGGAAAAAAACAGAAGACGCACTGGCTCAGGAAAAAGAAACACTTGATCTCACGCTGGAGAATATTGATCAGGGCATCACGATGTATGATGCTGACCTGACAATTGTTTTGGCCAACGGACAAGTCGCGGAAATGCAAAATGTTCCCAAAAGCCTGTTGTTGCCAGGGGCCAGATTGGAAGACGGCTTTAGATACAACGCCCAGCAGGGCGAGTACGGGCCCGGTGATGTTGAGGAGCAGGTCGAGAAACGAATGGAACTTGCTCGCAAGTTTGAAGCACATCATTTTGAGCGCATAAAACCGGATGGAACTGTTATCGAAGTCCGAGGTAAACCGGTACCTGGTGGAGGTATTGTTACAACGTACCGGGATGTGACGACGAAGAAACGGGCCGAAGAACAGATCAGCAAATTGTCCGGTGCCGTAGAGCAAAGCTCCGCTGCAATGGTGATTACCGATCCAGACGGAAATATTGAATATATTAATCCGGCATTTACTGTGTTGAGCGGTTATGAAGCAGAGGATGTCATTGGGAAACCTTTTCGCGTACTGGAGCCTGGGATACTCGATGCCGAAGTATTGGAAGACCTTTGGCAGACAATCAAGTCTGGACGAGTTTGGCAGGGTGAACTTGAAAACAAGAGGAAAAACGGAGAGCTGTATTGGGAGAACATATTACTCTCTGCACTTCGGAATGAGACGGGCGAAATTACAAATTTTGTTGGTATCAAGGAAAATATTACGGAACGAAAAGAGGCTGAAGACGAACTGAAAAAAGCCAGGTTTGAGGCAGAAGCCGGTGCCCAGGCGAAGGCGGAGTTTCTGGCTTCAATGAGCCACGAAATCCGGACGCCCATGAACGGCATCGTCGGGATGACCGATTTGCTGGCACACACAAGTCTGGATGAAGAGCAACGCACGATGCTGAACACTGTGCGTGATTCAGGGAACGCCTTGCTCACGATCATTAATGACATTCTGGATTTCTCCAAGATTGAAGCTGGCAAGCTGAACGTCGAAAATGTTCCTTTCTCAGTCGTTGACGTTGTTGAAGGCGCAGCGGCAACGATGTCTCCCAACGCGAGCCAAAAAGGTGTTCGCATCATCACGCACGTTGACCCCGACATACCGGTTTCGGTTCTGGGCGATCCAGTACGTATCAGGCAAATCGTCTTTAATCTTACTGGCAATGCAGTGAAGTTTTCCGAAGAAGGTGACGTTGTGGTCCGGGCAGAAGCGGTGACAGATGCCAGCGGTGAGCCGAGGTTGCGCATTTCAGTTATCGACAAGGGCATTGGCATTTCTGAAGAAGGACAAAGCAAACTGTTTGGTGCCTTCTCTCAAGCGGAAAGCTCTACAACCAGGCGCTTCGGCGGTACCGGACTGGGACTGGCGATTGTCAAAAACCTGACTGAAATAATGGGTGGAGAAATCAGGGTCGAAAGCGCTATCGGATCCGGATCGACCTTTAGTGTTGAACTGCCGATGGCAGCGACTGAAGTGCAACGAACAAATGAAGAGGAAGTGAACCTGTCCAGTCTGCGGGTTTTGGCTGTGACCAATAACAAACCAGTTGAAGAGGCGATCAACAGTTATCTGAGCCACTGGCAAGCAGACGTTTCATTCGTCGTTGATGAAGCTAGTGCTGAATCTTATATGGCGGATCTGATTCAACAGAACAAAACCGTCGATGTCATCATCCTGGATTTCGATTTGAATACCGAACGCCAGAAGGCAGCCGCTGAACAATTGGCAACAGCAGGGATCACATTTGTATTATTGTCTAGCGGACAGCGCAGAAGTGCCCGGATCGAAGGACCAGACTGCGTGACCCTGGATGGCAACCCGTTACGGCAGGCCCAGCTTGTTACTGCTGTGGCGGTCGCTGCCGGGCGCGCCAGCCCACTGGTCAAACCTGACGTTGATGATGGCACAGGTGAAGATGCCATAGCACTGTCGATAGATGACGCCCTCGCAAATGGCACACTTATTTTGCTTGCGGAAGATAACCTGACAAACCAGCAAGTGATTGGCCGACAATTGACCAAACTGGGCTACACTTGCGAGATCGAGGATGATGGTAAACTGGCGCTCGATGCTTGGCGAAACCGGGATTATGCCTTGCTGCTGACGGACTGCCATATGCCGAATATGGATGGCTTTGAACTGACAGCCTCTATCCGCGCCGACGAAGAAGACAGGGAAGATCGTGCGCCTATCATTGCAGTGACGGCCAATGCCCTTGAAGGAGAGGCCGAGCGCTGTATTGGCGCTGGTATGGATGACTATTTATCCAAACCCCTGGCTATGGCCGATTTGAAAGCCATGCTGCGCAAATGGATGCCAGAAGGCAAAAGCCCGATAGCTCAATCAGATGTGAAAGCAACACCGCAACAATCTGGCGTGAACAACAATATTCCCGCAGAGGAGGGCCCTGCAGAATCCACCTCCGAAACTGGTTCGAAAGCTGTCGAGCCAAAGTTTCTTCGGGATACTTTTGGGGATGATGATGAGTTGATCAAGGAAATCCTCATGGATTTTGTTGATCCAGCTCGTGATACGGTCGTTGAAATCGATGATGCATTCGAAGGCCGGGATGCCGTTGCCCTGGGCGCAGCAGCTCACAAGCTAAAATCTTCGTCGCGATCTGTTGGTGCGGAACATCTTGCTGACCTCTGCGCTGATCTTGAAAAGGCGGGGAAGGCCGGGGAGTGGTCCGACATCGAAGACAGCTATCCTCAACTCGCATCCTTATTGCTGGCCGTTACAAATGAAATAGAAGCGTTCTGATTGTTTACTGAATATTGCTTCCGACAATTTGGGCGAATGCCTTTGTCGTGATACCCGGCAGCACCCCCAAATCCCTTGCAGTGTTATTAATACGTGACAACACACCTGTGTCCCAATTGGACATTGCGTCACCAATCCGGGCAGTCATGGTGTCCACAGTAGCAGCCGGAATATTGCGTCGATCCAGTATGCCAAGCCGGGCAATGCCTGCTTTTTCCTTGCCGATGCCGGCGTCATTGAAGGTGACACCGGCGAGGGCCATGCCAACTGCACCATCGTCTTCCTTGCCACCCAGCAGTGCGCCATGAGAAGCGGTTACGGCAAAGCTGCCTGCATCCTCGGGTAACAACAAGGAAATTGAATCGCAGCCGATGATCGGGATATCTATTTCGGTGTGATCTATAGTGAACCGGGCTTCGCCATAGGACGGCGGGAATTGTTTTATTTCCGGCGCTGCCAGCATTTTTTCAGCACACGCCGCTGCCGACATGCCTGCCTTACAGTCAAGGTCTGCCGCTAACCTGTTGACGTGGCTGATAATACCGTTCGCATTGACGTCTTCGCCGTCAGCGATACGGCAGCTATTGTGATCTACTGCGGCAACGGGCAGGCCGTATTGCTCTGCCCATTCAAGGCCACCAATACCTGCCTGATCCAGTCCGATTCCGGCATTATTCAGTATCAGGGCCCGCACACCAGCGCTGGCGGCCAGATAAACTGCATAGATGCCACAGTGAGAAGCACCAACCAGTACTTTTCCGGAATGAGAATTATCAAGCTTCGTAACAGTGTCAACAACCAGGATATCCGACACAGGTTCAGGCACGTATATTTTCACGAAGCCATTCGCACAGGCCAAAGGCAGTCGTTTTGGTTTCTTCGTTTTCCGAGGACTGCAATTCCCCCAATCTGCGCGCCAGATCAACAAGAATTCGTTCGTAATGATCTGCAGTTCGCTGCTCAACCATTAAATCGGTTCGCAGCTTGCTGACTTCAGCCACCAGCTCTTGCTTTGAGCGATCATCAAGTTCGTGGCGATCTGTTTTCTGGCCGTTTTCGCGGATATAGCGAACCCTGTCGAGAATTTCTGATTCGCACAAACTGATTGCAGGTGCGATGGCGCGCACAGCTTCAAAATCGACATTGCCTTCGAACGTTGGAATATCAGCGGCGCGCAATTGATCGTTCAATTCAGAACGTTTCATTCCAAGCAGCTTTGATGCCTTCGCAACACTGATCAAATTTTCCATGTCGTCACCTGCATTTGTTACAACGCATATGATACTTGATCATTTCTGAATTGCACCAAAAAAAGAATTATGTCCTGCGAGCAGTCGCCAATTGGTTGGGTAAAGCAAAAGCGCGCCAAAGTGTTTCTAACGATCTTGCAGCATAGCGAGAGGACTGTTGGTTATTTCACGAAAGAGTTTACGTCGCATAGCTACCGCGAAATGGGCATAACTTGTTGTGCGTATGACAAAGGCATCTTCGCCGCCGATGACATTCTCACGGAAAAATCCCGCCAGTTCGCTAATCTCGTTTTCGATGGCAAGGCCGTTGATCGTTATGCCCTGATCCGTTGCATCATCCCTGGCAGCTGCAGCGATCCCCATGTTTTCGATACCGCCGTCCCCGGCGATATCAATCACCATGCGCCGTGACTCAATTGAATTGCCCGTTAATTCTGATGCCGCGAACCTGATGGCATCACCGATGCGTGTGTCTCCGCCAACAAAATGTCTCCGCATATGTTGAATTTGCCGGGCAAGTCGGAAAACACTGTCGGAACCGGAAATATTCATCCAATCGATGGCGATCACCTGATTTGCAGCATTTGCCCATTGGGCAACGGACACAGCGATACCCAATCGGCCCGTTCCTTGTATGGCGGACAATACCGTTGGATCAGTCAGCGCTTTTGCCAGACCTTGCACCTGAAGGGCATATTCTTCGGAACTAACACTTGAGGATACATCGACGGCGAGCAAAAGTTCGAGTTCAACTGTCACGGTCTCGGCGCCGTATCCTCGAGCAGGAAACAGGCAAGCCGCGGTTGCGCCAGCCAACAATACTGCCTGCATCATCCATTTGGTTTCCATCCTCAATCAAGATAGAGCATTTGATCTCAGGCAACAGGGAATTATGTAGCCCGGGAGCACGTCTGGAAAGACTGAGAGGATTGCATGGAGGCTTCAAAGCATTCTAAGGTCTGCGGCAATATTTTAACTTCCCTGAGGAACATCCGCCAATGAACACCGGTCAGTTTTATATCAATGGTTCCTGGGTCAACCCTCTCGAACAAGAGACTTTCGATGTCATTAACCCGGCAACCGAACGGTCTGCGGCCAAGATTTCAATGGCAGGAACGGCTGATGTAGAGCTTGCTGTCCAGGCCGCGAGAAGCGCTTTCCCTGAATATATGGCGACAACAGTAGAACAGCGCCTGGGCTGGTTCTCCCGGCTGCTCGAAATTTATCGCCGACGTGCCCCGGAAATCACGCAAGCCATGTGTACAGAAATGGGATCGCCGCTGAGCTTTACAGAAGAAGTTCAAACGCCCTGCGGTGACGGCCACATAGAAGTAATCATGGAAGTGTTGGCAGGATTTGAGTTTGATACTTTGTCACCCAGAGGCGGCAGCCGCGTACTTCATGAACCGGTAGGTGTTGCTGCACTGATAACGCCCTGGAACTGGCCCGTTAATCAGGTTGTTGTAAAGGTCTTGCCTGCATTGGCAGCGGGTTGCACCTGCATATTGAAGCCGAGTGAAGAATCGCCTTTGTCGGCCATGATCTTCGCCGAAATGATTGATGAAGCAGGATTTCCGGCAGGTGCATTTAGTCTGATAAACGGCTCAGGCCTGTTGGCTGGGGCGGCACTGGCGGCACACCCGGATGTCGACATGGTGTCTTTCACCGGGTCTACACGCGCAGGAATTGCTGTCGCTAAAACCGCTGCAGATACGGTCAAGCGTGTGACACTGGAATTGGGTGGAAAATCACCGAATTTGCTGTTCGCAGATGCCGATCTTGTATCTGCGGTTTCCTGGAGTGTTGAAGCTTGCTTTTCGAACGCAGGACAAACCTGTGACGCACCCACTAGATTACTAGTCGAGCGATCAGTTTATGAGCAGGCCAAGGAGATTGCGACCCGTATCGCACAAGCCACAAAAGTCGGTGACCCGTCAGTGGCTGGCGATCATATCGGTCCTGTCGTCAATGCAAGACAATACGATAATATCCAACGTCTGATCCAGCAGGGTATCGACGAAGGTGCCAACCTTCTTGCTGGTGGCACTGGTCGGGCTGATGACAGGGAGGTCGGCTATTATGTCAAACCGACCCTTTTTGCCGATGTCGACAACGACATGACGATCAACAAACAGGAAATATTTGGCCCCGTCCTTTGCATGATGCCGTTCGATACTGAAGACGAAGCTATTCGTTTGGGGAACGATACAGATTATGGACTAGGTGCCTGCATACAGACCTCTGATCCAGTACGTGCTGATCGTGTTGCACGAAAGTTGCGGGCCGGAACAATATCGATCAATGGGGCTGCCCTTGATTATGATGCGCCCTTTGGTGGCATGAAACAGTCGGGGAATGGTCGTGAAAACGGCATCTATGGTCTTGAAGACTATCTGGATTTAAAGACCGTCACAGCTTGATTATCAGGGAACAAAACGATGAAAATTGGGTTTATTGGACTGGGTAACGTGGGCGGAAAACTGGCAGGCAGTCTTCTGCGTAATGGCTTCGACCTGACAGTACGTGATCTCGACCACAAGGTTGCGGAACCTTTCCTGGAGCAAGGTGCCAAATGGGCTGATACGCCACGGGAAATGGCTGAAGCATGCGACATGGTGATCACATGCTTGCCCAGCCCTGCGGCATCCGCAGCAGTTGTCGAAGGCGATGACGGCGTACTATCCGGACTTTCAGAAGGCAAGGTATGGGCGGAAATGTCGACAACAGACGAAGCCGAAGTAAAACGACTGGGTGCCCTGGTAATGGCGCGTGGTGCTGATGCCGTTGATTGTCCCGTTTCTGGTGGATGTCATCGGGCAGCAACAGGGAATATCGCCATTTTCTGTGGAGGTTCCCGTGATGCGTTTGAAAAAGTGCTGCCAATTCTGACTGCGTTGGGCAGAAGGATATTACATACTGGCGAACTGGGCTCAGCCTCAGTGTTGAAAGTCATGACAAACTATTTGGCCACAGCAAATCTGGTGACGTTATGCGAAGCATTGGTGACCTCGAAGTCCGCTGGCATGGATCTCAACACCACCTTTGAGGCGATCAAGATTTCCTCCGGGAATTCGTTTGTACACGAAACTGAAAGCCAGGTGATCCTGAACGGGTCGCGTGACATCAATTTCACCATGGATCTGGTCGTCAAGGATATCAGCCTGTTTCAGGAGGTTGCGGACAGGGCGGGCATACCGCTGGAGGTTTCACCGCTTCTGATCGAAATATTCAAGGATGGAATGTCGCGATATGGTGGGCGTGAATTGTCGCCGAATATCATTAAGCGCCTGGAAGATACGTGCGGTATAGAAATCCAGGCCCCGGGCTTCCCGCCTGAAATGACAGATGACGAACCTGAGGCCCCTGGATACGAAGTTGTCCCTGTCGGTCGGGCCTCAATTTAGGGATTTCCTCCAGACTGCACAATTATTCTTGCGTTTTTCAGAAATATCCGTTCAATAGTGAAGAAATTGTGATTTTTTTCACTATTGGATAGAAGCGAGAAGAAATTGAAGTCTCCTGACGTTCAAACATTTGCCAGGCCCGATACAACGATAGGGACTGCATTGCGGACATTGCGAAAGTCTCGTGGCCTCACGCTGGCCGAAATTGCGATCATCGTCGGTCGTTCCCAGGGCTGGATATCGCAAATTGAGCGAGGAATTTCAGATATCTCAATTTCTGACCTTCGGCTTATCGCTGAGGCATTTGAAGTGCCTATCGGCCTGTTTTTCCACAACGAAGACGCTCCGGAAGAAGAACGCGGAAAAGTCGTTCGCGGACGATCCAGACATGCGCTGGGTAATCAAACCGATGGTTTGACAGAGGAATTGCTGTCTCCTGATCTCGGCGGAAGTTTTGAGATGGTACGCAGTACTTTTGAAGCAGGTGCAGAACTGGGTGATTTCGAGATGCGTCAAACCGAAGAGGCGGGTTATGTCGTCTCGGGTGTTCTGGACATCTGGATAGGCAAGCAACTTTTTCACCTTGAGGCTGGAGACAGTTTCCGTTTGAACGAGATTCCCTATCGCTGGCGCAATCCCGGTGAAGTAGCAGCGGTCGTTATTTGGGTGATCTCACCACCGGTTTATTAGAATTCACAGGAGCGATCAGGTGGCAGATTTGCCCGGCACAGCAAGAGTAGTGATCATCGGCGGCGGCGTTGTCGGCTCCTCCTGCCTGTACCACTTGGCGAAAGCAGGTTGGTCAGATTGCGTCTTGCTGGAAAAAAATGAACTAACCTCCGGGTCCACCTGGCACGCCGCAGGGAACTGCCCGAATTTTTCAGGATCGTGGTCGATCATGAAAATGCAGAATTATTCGATCCAGCTGTACCAGCGACTTGGTGATGAAGTCGACTACCCCATGAACTATCACGTCACGGGTTCAATTCGTCTCGCGCATACGAAGGAGCGCATGCAGGAGTTTGAGCATGTCCGGTCCATGGCGCGTTACCAGGGCATCGATTTTGAAATGATGTCGAACGACGACATGAAAGAAGTTTACCCTTTTCTTGAAACACATGACCTGGTCGGTGGAATATGGGATCCGCTCGACGGTGATATTGATCCGGCCCAGCTTACCCAGGCGCTTGCCGCCGGGGCCCGGCAAATGGGCGCAAAAATTATTCGCTTTTGCCCCGTAAACAATGTGCGTCGTGAAAATGGCGAATGGGTTATCGAAACATCCAAGGGCGAAATTCGTTGCGAGTATGTCGTCAATGCAGCGGGGTACTATGCGGCCGAAGTTGGTCGGATGTTTGGCCGCGACATTCCCTGCGTGTCATTGGCGCATCAGTATCTGGTGACGGACGAAATCTCTGAACTGGAGAACTACGATAAAAAACTGCCGTTATTGCGAGACCCGGACAGTTCCTACTATTTGCGGCAGGAAAAAAACGGCTTTTTGCTTGGGCCATATGAAAGAAACTGCAAGGCTCATTGGCAAACGCCTGATGATCCGATGCCAGACGATTTCTCCTTTCAACTCTACCCGGATGACCTAGATCGTCTGGATTGGTATCTGGAAGACGCCTGCGCCCGCGTGCCAATTCTTGGCTCGGTGGGTCTGAAGCAAATTGTGAACGGTCCCATACCCTATGCACCGGATGGAAATCCGCTGTTGGGGCCGATGCCGGGTGTTCCAAATGCCTTTGAAGCCTGCGTCTTTACGTTTGGCATTGTCCAGGGCGGCGGTGCTGGAAAAGTGCTGGCGGAGTGGGTCACAGAAGGGGAGACAGAATGGGATATGTGGTCTATCGATCCGCGCCGCTACACAGGCTACGTCGACAATGATTACGCCGTGAAAAAAGCGATCGAAATATATAGCCACGAATATGCCATCAATTTTCCACATTATGAATGGCCTGCTGCACGTGAAAAACGCCTCTCGCCACTTTACGATTTACTCACGGAACAGGGAGCACAATTTACTGCCAGTGCAGGTTGGGAACGGGCAGCCTGGTATGCGCGACCGGGTGACGATACGGATATTAATTCGTGCGAAACATTCTGTCGGAATGGACCCTGGGCGGAAGCTGTGCAGGAAGAATGTATGGCCGTCCGTGATGCCGTTGGCATTTGTGATTTGCCCGGTTTTTCGCGGTTCAATGTGTCGGGCAAGGGGGCGGCACATTGGCTGGGTACTCTGATAACCGGTGCCGTTCCCAAAGCAGGCCGGATCGGTTTGGTCTATTTCGCGACACCTGGCGGCCGTATTCTGACGGAAATGACACTGACCAGATTCTCGGAAGACAGTTTTCAGTTGCTGACCGCTGCCGGGGCTGAATGGCACGATGGTGATTATCTGAAATCGCATCTGCCCGAGGGCGGATCAATCAACATCGAAAATGTCACCGAGGACTGGGGAACCCTGGTAGTTTCCGGTCCAAAAAGTCGGGATTTGCTGTCTTCACTGGTGAGCAACGAACTTGGAAGCAAGGAATTCCCGTGGCTCAGCCATCAACCGGTCGAACTGTCAGGAGGGACAGGAACGATTATCCGCGTTTCTTATGTCGGTGAACTGGGTTGGGAAATACATTTGCCAATTGCCTGTCTGGAAGCCGCCTATATCGACATCGTCGCGGCAGGCGAACAGTTCGGTCTCAGGCATTTTGGCATGTACGCCATGAACTCCCTCAGACTGGAAAAATGTTATCGATCCTGGAAGGCAGATCTTTCAACAGATTACACCATGTTGGCAGGCGCCCTGGACCGGTTTGTCAAATTCGACAAGCCTGAGTTCATCGGTAAATCTGCTCTGCAGGCTGAGATGCAAGCCGGGAGTGAAGAACGTTTTGCACCTTTACTGGTCGAGGCAGGCGAAGAAGACGCGCCGTATCTTGCAACGGTCTGGAAGGGCAACGACCGCGTTGGCCTGGTGACTTCGGGGGGGTATGGCTATCGCATCGAACGGTCCATTGCCTTGTCGACGATCCGGGCTGATTTGTGTGTGCCGGGCGAAGCCCTTGAGGTAGAAGTTTTTGGACAACGTGTGCCAGCCGTGGTTGGCCCGGAAGTCCTTTATGACGCAGACAACGAAAGACTAAAGGCCTGATAATGACTGAACTCCCATCCAAAGCACGTGCGGTCATTGTTGGCGGCGGTATTGTTGGCTGTTCGGTCGCTTATCATCTGGCGAAACTGGGCTGGAAAGATGTTGTTCTTCTGGAACGAAAGCAACTAACCAGCGGCACCACCTGGCATGCTGCCGGATTGATTGCCCAATTACGGGCGACCAGCAACATGACGCGCCTCGCGAAATACAGTCAGGAGCTCTACTACGAACTGGAAGAAGAGACCGGGTTGGCCACCGGGTTCCGGCGCGTAGGCTCGATGACAGTTGCACTGAACAGTGAGCGCCTTGAGGAACTGCAGCGCAGTGCTTCAATGGCTCGCGCTTTCGGTGTTGAAATCGATGAGATCGATCCAGCCGAAATCAAGAGCTGCTATGATTACCTGAACACGGAAGACGTTATTGGTGGCGTCTATTTGCCAAAAGACGGGCAGGGTGATCCGACAAATATTACGCTCGCCCTGGCAAAGGGGGCGCGTCAGAATGGCGCAAAAATATTTGAAAATGTGAAAGTCACCGGAGTCAGTCAGGATGGAGGCAGGGTTACCGGTGTTCAAACGGAACAAGGCGATATCGAGGCCGAGTTTGTCGTTAACTGTGCCGGGATGTGGGGGCGTGAACTGGGAAAAATGGCTGGCGTCAGTGTTCCTCTACAGGCATGCGAACATTTTTATATCGTCACAGAAGCCATCGAAGGTCTGACAAAGCAGCCGGTGCTACGGGTGCCCGACGAATGCACGTATTACAAGGAGGACGCCGGGAAGTTTCTGGTAGGTGCATTTGAGCTGAATGCGAAGCCCTGGGGTATGGACGGTATCCCGGACAATTTCTGCTTCGACCAGTTGCCGGAAGATATCGATCATTTTGAACCCATTCTGGAAGCAGCGGTGAACCGACTTCCAATTCTGGCGACGGCAGGCATACATACATTTTTCAATGGACCGGAAAGTTTTACACCTGATGACCGATACTTGTTGGGTGAAGCACCTGAGCTGAAAAACTTCTTCGTTGCGGCTGGATTTAATTCGGTTGGTATCCAGTCCGCGGGTGGCGCAGGTATGGCTCTTGCGCAATGGATGGATGGTGGAGAGGCACCCTTTGACTTGTGGGATGTTGACATCCGGCGCATGCAACCCTTTCAGAATTCGCGAACCTATTTGGTCGAACGCTCAAAAGAGACATTGGGACTCTTGTATGCCGATCATTTTCCCTATCGCCAGTTTGCGACGGCACGGGGCTTGCGCCGCTCCGCGCTACACGAACATCTCAAAGCAGCTGGTGCCTGTTTCGGCGAAGTGGCTGGTTGGGAGCGGGCAAACTGGTTTCTTCCCGCTGATGCCGCTGAGAGGGGTGAAAAAGCCGAATACCAATATTCCTGGAAACGGCAAAACTGGTTTGAATACGCCAGGATCGAACACCTTGCCGTCCGAAATGATGTCGGGCTTTTTGACATGTCTTCGTTCGGTAAATTCCGCATTGAAGGGCCTGATGCTGAAGATGTATTGCAATATATTTGTGCCAACGATGTCGCGGTTGAAGTTGGGGGCATTGTCTATACCCAATGGCTCAATCAACGAGGTGGCATAGAAGCAGATCTGACCGTCACCCGACTTTCCGAAACTGCCTACCTGATCGTCACACCAGGGGCAACAGTCGTGCGTGACCTCGCCTGGCTGGAACGCCAAATGCCAAAGGATGCGCAATCTATTGTTACGGACGTGACATCCATGGAGGCTGTAATTTGCGTCATGGGACCCAGGTCCCGCGATCTGCTGGCAACGCTGACGACAGTGTCTCTGTCGAACGAAGACTTTCCATTTGGTACTGCCCAGCCTATTGAACTGGGGATGGCTCCGGTGCGCGCCCACAGAGTTTCCTATGTTGGTGAACTGGGGTGGGAAATATATGTAGCGACCGATATGGCCGCCTATGTCTTTGAGCAGCTGATGGAAAAAGGTGAGGCATTTAATCTCAAGCTTTGTGGATTGCACGTTCTTGATAGTTGTCGAATTGAAAAAGCCTATCGCCACTTTGGCCACGATATAACGGACGAAGACCACGTCCTTGAGGCAGGATTTGGGTTTGCGGTCAAGACTGACAAACCGGTTGGTGCGTTCGGTCACTTCATCGGACGTGATGCCGTGTTGTCCAAAAGGGAGACCGGCCTCAGCCGTCGTCTTTTGCAATTCCAATTGATTGATCCGGACCCGCTGCTTTATCACACCGAGCCAATATTGAGAGATGGCGAGATCGTTGGTTACATCTCGTCGGGAAGTTACGGGCACTGGCTGGGTGGCGCGATCGGACTAGGTTATGTCCCGACAGAGCCGGGAGAAGCTGCAGCCACTATTCTCGCCTCTGATTATGAAATTGAAGTTGCTGGCAAGCGTTATGCCGCCACAGCTTCGCTGGTACCGCTTTATGACCCCAAATCTGATCGTGTTCGTTCCTGACAAAGGGAGTTGAAGATGTCCGAGCCTCTTGCCCAACCCAAACCACGTCGATCTGGCGGTCGCAATGCCAGGCAAGCGCTTCGCGCGGCACCACTGGCTGAGGAAAAAAGACCAGTTCGAAGTGGTATGCAAGGAGGGCAGTATAAACCGCTGGATGAGGCTGGGGTAAAGCGCATCCATCAGGCTGCATTGCAAATTCTGGAGGAAATAGGCCTCGCTGATGCACCACAATCGGGCATAGATGCGATGACAGCTGCAGGAGCCCAGTTGGGTGATGATGGGCGGTTACGCTTTTCTCCTGCGCTGGTCGAAGACATGTTGGCGAAAGCGGGACGAAACTTTCCCCTTTGTGCTCAGAATCCGAAGTACGACTTGCATCCAGGGGGATCACGCGTGCATTACGGCACCGCAGGGGCTGCTGTCCATGTTGTCGACGTGGAAAAGAGAGAATATCGCGAATCGACTTTGGCTGATATCTATGATGCGGCCCGGATAGTTGAAACCCTGGATAATGTACATTTTTTCCAGCGACCAATGGTTGCCCGTGACCTGGAAACCACGCTGGAGCTGGATATCAATACGGTCTATGCCGCCATGGCTGGTACTACAAAGCATATCGGAGCCAGCTTTATATCCGTGGAAAATGTCCATCAGGTTCTGGATATGCTTCATATCGCCAGTGGCGACGAAGCAGCCTGGCGGGCACGGCCATTTGTCTCCAATTCCAATTGTTTTGTGGTCCCTCCCATGAAGTTCGCAACTGAAGCCTGCGAAGTCATGGAAGCTTGTATTCGGGGCGGTATGCCGGTTTTGCTTTTATCAGCGGGACAGGCCGGAGCTACGGCCCCGGCGGCAATTGCCGGTACTTTGGCACAGGCCGTGGCGGAATGTCTGGCGGGTGTCGTGTATGTCAATTCAATTGCGCCCGGCCATCCGGCCATCTTTGGAACCTGGCCTTTTGTCTCGGACCTGCGTACCGGGGCAATGTCTGGCGGTTCAGGGGAACAAGCTTTGATTACAGCTGCCTGCGGACAAATGGCACAATTTTATGATTTGCCGGGTGGTTCAGCCGCAGGTATGGCCGATGCCAAGTTGCCGGATGCCCAATCAGGTTATGAAAAAGGCATCTCGACTGTCATGGCAGGGTTGGCAGGCGTAAATCTGGTATACGAATCAGTTGGCATGCATGGCTCATTGATGGGGTTTTGCCTCGAAAGTTTGATCATTGATAATGACATGATCGGGCAGGGCTTGCGATGTGTGCGCGGGATTGAGGTGAACGAAGATACTGTGTCCATCGAAACGATCCGGGAAGTTTGTCTGGAGGGACCTGGCCATTATCTGGGGCATAACCAGACAATGAAACTTATGGAAACCGAATACCTGTATCCAGCCTTTGGTGATCGGACGACACCGAAAATCTGGGCCGAACTAGGCCGTGTCGATATTCTGGATCGGGCGATAGAGGAGAAGCGAAAAATCCTCGACACCTATTTTCCGAATCATTTGACGGCTGAGACAGATGTCTTGTTGCGCTCGGAATTTCCAATCAGGTTATCGCCGGAAGCGATGAAAAAGGTATAAAATCAAGCGCCAACACGCGATATTTCAAAGTCTCCAGTCTCACGTTTATGTGCCTTTTAATGACATTGATTTGCAATAAAAAAGCAGGTGTGGTTTGATCTTGTTAATACCAAAAGACAGGAACCTACAATTCTGGCCAATTCGAAAAAGAATTAGCCTTTGGAGAATTGCTATGGTGACAAAACAGGTACAGACCGAAAATTCTGGGAGGGATTACGCGACATGGCTGACACAAAATTTGACGAGAACGAAACAGGATACATTCACCCGGATGTGCCCGGGCTTCAGGCGCAACTCAAAGCGGGCAAAGTCGACCGCCGTGAATTCCTGCGAACCGTTACTTTACTAGGCGTTTCAGCCGGTGCAGCCTACGCTATGGCAGGCACTGAAATCATTCCGGAAGCAAGGGCCGCCGGGAAAATGGGTGGTACCATTCGCATGGCCATGCCGGTTCAGGAAATGGCCGATCCTCATACCTATAGCTGGGCTGAAAAAGCCAACGTAAACCGTCAGATGTGTGAATATCTGACGATTACGGGCACAGACAACGTCACGCGTCCTTACCTTGCCGAAAGCTGGCAACCGTCGGATGACCTCAAAACCTGGACAATCAAGATCCGCCAGGGCGTCAAGTTCGGTAATGGTGATGAACTTACAGCCGATGATGTTGTGTATAACGTCAAGCGTTGGCTCGATCCGGCGACTGGTTCTTCCATGCTGGGTTTGTTCAATTCCATGGTCGACACCAAAGATGGCAAAGACAAGGACGGCAAAGCCATCAAAATCAAGAGCATGACACCGGGTGCGATCAAGAAGATCGACAAATATACGGTGCAGTTCAATCTGAATTCGCCTGATCTGGCCATGCCTGAGAAACTTTATCACTATCCAGGTGCTATTGTGCATCGCAGCTTTGGTGACAAAGGTGCTGACATCAGCAAAAACCCTGATCTTGGCACTGGCCCATTCACCCTGACGGAATTCAAGCTGGGTGAAAAGGCAATCCTCAAGCGGCGCAAGATGAAGTATTGGGGTGACGAGCCGTTGCTGGCCGAAATCCACTATTACGACACCGGTGAAGACAAATCAGCGGCCATGGCAGCTTTGGCTTCGGGGCAGGTAGATGCAATTTATGATCTACCGCTGGATGCCATCGAAGTGGCCGAAGCTGTACCTGGTATTCTCATCCACGAAGCCACAACGGCGCAAACCGGTGTAATCCGGATGCATATTGATGTCGCACCATTCGATGACATTCGTGTTCGCACAGCAATTCTACTGGCTTCAGATAACAAACAAAATCTGGATACAGCCCACCGTGGTCGCGGCCAGGTCGCTGAAAACCACCATGTCAGTAAGATTCAACCTGACTATGCGCCCTTGCCGATCGTGCCACGAAATATAGCAAAAGCCAAAAAATTGCTGGCGGAGGCCGGGCATGCAAATGGTCTGAAAGTCACTTGTAACGTGGGTAATACCAACGGTACCTGGGAAACAGATTCGCTTGTTGTTCTTAAGCAAAACCTGGCTGAAGTTGGCATTGACGTGACGGTGAATGTCATGCCGGCCACTCAATATTGGGAAGTCTGGAAATCTGCGGTATTCTCGATCACAGTCTGGACCCACCGCCCACTGGCAACCATGTTGCTTGGTCTTGCCTATCGTTCCGGTGTGCCATGGAACGAGACCAATTATAGCAGCAAGGAATTTGACACATTGCTTAGCAAGGCCGAAGCAACAGTGGATATTGTCGAGCGTCGCAAGATCATGGCGAAGATTGAAAAGCGGTTACAGGATGATGCCATCATGGTGCAGCCATTCTTCCGGTCTGTGATGCTAGCGGCATCAAACAAGGTCAAGGATATCAAAATGCATCCGACCAATTATCATCAGTGGAACAAGGTTTGGATTGATTCCTGATCAAACTAACGACAAGGGGAGCCCGATAACGGCTCCCCTTTTTCTTTATTGGTAGTTGCGACGCGAGGGGGCACGGCGGCGTTATGATAGTACTCATAGGCAAACGACTTGGGATCATGGTTTTAACCATGTTCGCCGTTTCGTTGCTGTTGTTCCTGCTTCTGGAATTTTCACCGGGCAGTGTGGCAACCAAAGTGCTGGGGCAGTTTGCTTCGGAAGAACAAAAAAACCTTTGGCTGGAACAAAGGGGCTATTTTGAGCCCGTTTGGTATCGCTATTTTGCCTGGGCCAGTAATTTCATTACCGGTGATCTGGGTATCTCTCACCGGTACAAGGCACCGGTGGCTGATATTCTCTGGCCGCGTTTATGGAACACAGCCATCCTCGGCTTCTGGACTTTCGCGCTGCTGATCCCGATCTCCCTGGCTTTGGGTGTGCTGGCTGGCATGCGTGAAGGATCCAAGCTGGACCGGACCATTTCGGTTACCAGCATCATCACCACGTCGATCCCTGAATTTGCCAGTGCCGTTTTCCTGTCCGCCATCTTTGTGTTCGGCCTGAAGTTGCTTCCGGGCACATCAGGCATGATCGGCGGGTTTGAATTCAAACAGTTGGTTTTGCCGGTACTTGTTCTGCTTATTTATGACTTTGGCTATGTTACGCGTATGACCAGGGCGTCTATGGCGGAAGTTATGACAACCCATTATGTGCGCACGGCGGTCCTGAAGGGTTTGCCGCGGCACAAGGTTATTCTGGATCACGCCTTGAGAAATGCCCTGATTGCACCCTTTACGGTGATCATGTTGCAGATCAACTGGCTGTTGTCAGGCGTGATCGTGGTTGAATTTGCCTTTGCGTACAAAGGCTTCGGGGCCTTGCTGCTGGAGGCGTCACTCAATCAGGATATCTTTGTGATTGAGGCCTGCTCCATGGTTGCCGTTTTTGTCGCGGTCAGTACTCAGACCCTGGCAGATATTGGTTACACCTACCTCAATCCGCGTATCCGGTTCCAGTAGGGGAATGGCCATGACCGAATTATCAAAAACAATTACCCCTGCTGAATCGACTGGAACAGCCTTTATGCGCGCACTCAAATCCTTCACGTTGTTGAAGGAAAGCCCGATTGCTATGGTCGGTGCCGGACTGGTTGCGTTCTGGATTCTGGTCGCAATCTTTGCCCCCTTGATCGCGCCTTTCGATCCTCTGGCAATTATCAAACCATTTGCCAAGATCGCCACTGTTGATGCCAAATCAGGCGTTACCATGTGGTTGGGCGGCGATAATCTGGGCCGCGATATTCTGTCTCGTATTATCTGGGGATCACGCACTGTTCTGATCTATGCACCCCTTGCGACATTTACGGCGTATGTGGTTGGTATCATGATGGGCCTGGCAGCCGGATATCACCGTGGCTGGTGGGATACGATCCTGTCACGGATTGGCGACATCGTTTTGTCCTTCCCGGTTTTGATCCTGTACATCATCGTCATCGCTACCTTTGGTGCGTCCGGCTTTAACATTGTGATCGCCATTACCTTCGCCAGTGCGCCGGGCATCATGCGGATTGTTCGTGGCCTTGTGCTTGATTTGCGTAACCGGGACTATGTTGCGGCGGCGCAGACACGGGGCGAATCAGCCCTGTATGTAATGTTGGTGGAAATCCTGCCAAATGCACGAGGGCCGCTGATCGTCGATGCCTGTGTCCGTTTGGGTTACGTTATTATCACGATTGGGGTGTTGGGTTTTCTGGGCCTTGGCCTGCCACCACCCGATCCAGACTGGGGTGGTATGATCAACGAAGGCCGCAAGATGGCCATGATCTTCCCCCATATGACTATCATGCCATGTATTGCCATATCGTCACTGGTTCTCGGCTTTAACCTGTTGGCCGATGGCTTGCGCGAAATCTCTCTCAGGGATTGAGGAAACTGCACATGAGTAATGACGCCAATACGCAGGATACATGGGAAGGTCCGGTTCTCGAAATTGACGGACTTTGCATTTCCTACTTTGTCCGCTCGGGAGAAATCCCTGCGGTTGTGGATTTTTCGCTAACGCTGGCACCGGGTGAAAGTGTCGGCCTGGTGGGCGAATCCGGCTGTGGCAAATCCACAGTTGCCCTGGCGATAATGCGCTACATGGGCAGCAACGGTGGCATCGTTGGCGGTACGGTCAAGTTCAAGGGCCGTGATATGGCGGAAATGAGCGAGGAGGAACTGCGCCAGTTGCGTGGCTCCCAAATTGCCATGATCTACCAGGAACCTATGGCCGCTTTGAACCCATCTGTCACCATCGGCAAGCAGTTGATGGAAGTGCCGATGATCCACAAAGACGCTTTGCCTGCAGAAGCTCGCAAGTTGGCCATACAGATGCTGGCAGATGTGCATTTGCCGGATCCCGAACGGGTTATGGATGCCTATCCACACCAGATATCCGGTGGACAACAACAGCGTGTGGTAATTGCCATGGCTTTGCTGGGTGAACCGGCCTTGCTGTTGCTGGATGAGCCGACAACAGCGCTGGACGTAACGGTTGAAGCAGGCATTGTTGAACTGATTGCTGAACTCAGCCGCAAGTTCAATACGTCCTTGCTTTATATCTCTCATAACCTTGGATTGATGCTGGAAGTCTGCGACCGCATTGGCGTGATGTATTCTGGTGAAGTTGTCGAAAGCGGCCATATTGATTCAATTTTCGAATGGCCGAAGCATCCATATACCCACGGTTTGTTCGGCTGTATCCCGCTGCCACATGCCGACAAAAACGCCCGGCCTTTGGTGGCTATACCAGGGCAGCTGCCCTTGCCTCACGAAAGACCGACGGGCTGTAATTTTGGCCCCCGTTGTAACTTCTTTGAAGAAGGTGTTTGTAACACAGCGCAAATTGCTATGGAGGCAGTGGATACGGACGATGACGATGCCCATCAGGTTCGTTGCAAGCGTTGGAGTGATCTTGACCACGAAGCTGTCATTCCCAAAGGACCGGAACATGCGCCTGTGGAACTGGGTGACTTTGTGCTTGAAATCGATAGCATGCAGAAATATTACGAAGTGCATGACACCTCTGTGAAAGCGATGTTTACCGGTGGCAGTGTCAAATATGTCAAAGCCAATGAAGAATTAAACTTCAAGGCGCGCGAGGGTGAAACGGTTGCCATTGTCGGTGAATCCGGCTGTGGCAAGTCAACATTCGCCAAGGTTCTTATGGGCCTGGAAACTGCGACAGATGGCAACGTCCGGCATGCAGGCAAGGAAATTGGCGGTATGGCTGTCAAGGATCGCTCACCGCAGCAGCTCGGCTCGCTACAGATGGTGTTCCAGAATCCGAATGATACCCTGAACCCATCCTTGACGATTGGCTCGCAAATCAGCCGGGTCATCCGCAAGTTTGGTGTTGAAAGTGATCCCGTCAAAGTTCGCGAACTTGTTCTGAAACTTCTCGATACCGTCAAACTGCCACGGGAATTTGAATGGCGTAAGCCACGTCAATTGTCAGGTGGTCAAAAGCAGCGCGTAGGTATCGCGCGTGCCTTTGCCGGCAATCCGTCAATGGTCATCGCTGATGAACCAATTTCTGCCCTTGATGTGTCTGTGGCCGCGGCCGTCACTGAACTGTTGATGGATATCCAGCGCGAAAGCAAAACCACGTTACTGTTCATCAGCCACGATTTGTCTGCGGTTCGTTATCTGGCCGACCGTGTTGTGGTCATGTATCTGGGCCAGATCATGGAACGTGGAACGACGGACGAAGTTTTCAGTCCGCCATATCATCCCTATACAGAAGCTTTGTTGTCAGCAGTTCCCATAGCTGATCCTTCTGTCAACAAACGCAGGATAGTGCTGGAAGGCAACTTGCCCAGTGTTATGGATCCACCGAAGGGTTGCCCGTTCTCTACCCGCTGTCCGCGTCACCTTGGTGAAATTTGTGACACAAGAGTGCCCGAAGTTCAGTTTAATGCAGATCGTCATGGCATTGCCTGTCATATCGATATGAATGAGTTGCGGAAAGTGGAACCTGTCATTACCCTCAAGGAAACGGCTGCCGCTGAATAGGGGTTGTCCCAAGGCGTGCATACCTACAAGGCTTCGATAAAGACCGGGGGCTAAATGGCGAGACGAGGACGCGAGAAAGGCAAGGGCAGGGCGCGTAAGGAGGCTGCGGGTGGCCTCCAGCAGCTGCCTTATCAAAATCTCAAAATACCCTATCAGCCTTATGATATTGTGTCTGAGGACGAACTCCAGGCAATACATTCAGCGTCCATGGACGTCCTGGAACAGGTTGGCATTAACTTCCTGTTGCCCGAGGCGCGAGACATTCTGAAAGCAGCCGGTGCCGATGTTACCCAAGGCGACGCGCGGGTGCGCTTCGACCGGGTGATGGTTGAGGAATTGGTCTCCAGGGCCCCGGCGGAATTCAGCATGTATGCCCGTAACCCGGCGCATAATGTCCATTACGGCGGCAACAATATCAACTTTGCCCTGGTCGCCAGTCCACCGAACGTCAGCGACATCGAGGGAGGCCGGCGTCAGGGTAACATGAAGGATTATTGTGATCTGATTCGCCTTGGACAAAGCCTCAATATTGTTCACATGATTGGCGGTTACCCGTGTGAGCCTGCGGACGTGCCCGCCAATATCCGCCATCTGAAGGCGGAAAGCGAAACGATCAAGCTCTCTGACAAGGGCGCTTTTGGTTATTCCCTGGGTTATCACCGCATTCATGATTCCATGGAGATGGCGCGGATTTCCCGTGGCATCAGCTACGAGCAGATGCGGACAGAACCGTCCATCATGACGACCGTCAACGCCAATTCACCTTTGCAATATGATGTCCCCATGCTGATTGGCATGATCGAAATGGCGAAGATGGGGCAACCGGTCAACGTCACACCCTTTACACTGGCGGGGGCCATGGCCCCTGTTACCCTCGCCGGTGCCCTTGCTCAACAAAATGCCGAAGCACTGGCCGGTATCGCTTTCATGCAAGCTGTTAATCCGGGAACGCCAGCCTGGTACGGTGGGTTTACCTCCAATGTTGATATGAAGTCCGGTGCACCGGCCTTTGGTACGCCGGAATATTCCAAGGCTGTACTGATCGGCGGGCAACTGACGCGAAAATATGGCATCCCCTATCGCTCCTCCAACGTCAACGCATCCAATGCGCCGGATGCGCAGGCAGCGTACGAATCGCAAATGTCGATCTGGCCTTGCATGTTGGCCCATTGCAATCTGGTCAAGCACGCGGTTGGTTGGCTGGAGGGCGGATTGTGCGCCTCGTTCGAAAAGACCATCCTTGATGCTGAAATGTTGCAGATGATTTCCGAAGTCATGAGGCCTGTTGATTTTAGTCCTGATGAATTTGGCCTCGATGCCATCAAGGAAGTCGGGCCGGGAGGGCACTATTTTGGTGCGGCACATACCATGGAACGTTACGAGACAGCGTTTTATGCACCCATGCTGTCAGACTGGCGAAATTTCGAATCCTGGGAAGAAGATGGCAGTCCTGACTCGACGGTGCGGGCACATAAAATCTATAAACAATTGCTCGCGGACTATGTGCCGCCGCCTGCAGACCCGGCCATGATTGAGGAACTGGATGCCTTTGTAGATCGTCGCATCGCAGAGGGTGGTCAGGACCCCTATAGCTACGAGGAAAAGAAATGAAAAGTCATGCACAAGTCGTTGTCATTGGCGGGGGCGTTGTCGGTTGCAGCGTCCTGTTTCATCTGACCAAACTGGGGTGGAAAGATGTCGTGCTGGTCGAACGTTCAGAACTCACATCGGGGTCTACGTGGCATGCGGCTGGTGGATTTCATACGTTAAATTCAGATCCAAATATCGCCGCGCTGCAAGGCTATACCATCGGCCTGTACAAGGAACTGGAAGAAATAAGTGGTCAGTCCTGTGGTTTGCATCATGTGGGTGGAGTGACGCTGGCCTGTGATCAGGAGCGGATGGATTTCCTGACAGCGGAACGGGCGAAACACCGATACATGGATCTGGATACCCACCTTGTGACGCCTGAGGAAATTGGAAAACTGTGCCCGGTTATCAGCATCGAAGGTGTCATTGGTGGACTTTATGATCCGCTGGACGGCCATCTCGATCCGTCCGGCACAACCCATGCCTACGCCAAGGCAGCGAGACAGCAGGGTGCAGAAATATACTTGCGCAATCGTGTGCTGGAGTTGAACCCGAAGTCCGACGGTAGCTGGGACGTGGTGACGGAACAGGGCACCATAAATACAGAAAATATTGTCAATGCGGGCGGTTTGTGGGCGCGGGAAGTTGGTGCCATGGTTGGCGTCTATCACCCCCTGCACCCCATGGAACACCAGTATCTGATTACCGAAGATATCCCCGAAGTTTATGAACGTGATAATGAATTACCGCATATCATGGACCCGGCGGGGGAGACCTATTTTCGCCAGGAAGGACGCGGTCTCTGCATTGGCATATACGAGCAGGATTGTGATTCATGGGCTGTTGACGGTACGCCGTGGGATTTCGCGGCTGAACTGTTACCAAATAATCTTGAACGTATTTCCGATCCTCTGGAACAAGCTTTCAAACGCTATCCTTGCCTTGGTGAAGCTGGCATCAAGACCGTGATCAATGGGCCTTTTACCTTTGCGCCTGATGGCAATCCGCTGGTGGGGCCGGTACCAGGTGTGCCGGGATATTGGGCAGCGTGTGCTGTGATGGCCGGATTCAGTCAGGGCGGTGGTGTCGGACTAGCATTGGCTGAATGGATGGTTCATGGCGAAACTTCGTCAGATGTATTTGCCATGGACGTGGCGCGTTTTGGTGACTGGACCACCAACGCCTACACGCGTGACAAGGTCAGGGAGAATTACCAGCGGCGGTTCTCCATTACCTATCCAAATCAGGAATTACCTGTTGCCAGACCCTTCCAGACCACGCCAGCCTATGGCATCTGGGATCAACAAAATGCCGTCTTCGGTGCTGGATATGGCCTCGAACATGTGAACTATTTTGCGCCGGAGGGCGAAAAAAGATACGAGACACCAAGCTATCGGCGCTCAAATGCCTTTGAAGCCGTGGGGGCTGAGTGTCGGGCGGTGCGCAACGCAGTTGGCATCAACGAAATTCATAATTTTGGCAAATATGAAGTCACTGGCCCCGGTGCCGAGGACTGGCTGAATTATCTGCTCGCCAACAAAATGCCACAACCCGGTCGCATGGCCTTGTCACCTCTACTCGCTCCCTCCGGTGTGATAATTGGTGATCTGACGATTTCCTGTCTCGCGCCCGAAACCTATCAGGTCGTGGGTTCATATAGCGCTCAGGACTATCACATGCGCTGGTTCCTGCAGCACTTACCGGATGAAGGTGTGACGCTGCGCAATGTTTCACTGGATCGGATCGGATTCCAGATTGCTGGCCCCAGCGCCAGAGAACTGCTGTCGCGTACAACCCGGGCCGATGTTTCAAACGAAGCCTTCCCGTTTCTGCATACCCGACAGATGGAAGTGGGCTTATCTCCCGCGACGGTTTGTCGGGTCTCCTATACAGGTGACCTTGGCTATGAAATCTATGTACCCGCTGCTAATCAACGCGCACTTTATTCAACTTTGGCCGACGCCGGTCAGGACCTGGGTCTGAAACCCTTTGGTATGCGCGCCATGATGTCGCTTCGTCTGGAAAAAAGTTTTGGATCGTGGCTCAGGGAATACAAGCCGGATTACACACCTGTTGAAACGGGCCTGGATCGTTTTGTACGCTATCAAAAACCGGACTTCATTGGGCGGGATGCCGCCATTGCAGCCAGGGACGCAGGAGCGTCCCGGCGTTTGGTGACAATGATGGTTGATGCAGACAATGCTGATGTACAAGGAGACGAGCCAATTTTCCATAAAGGTGATGTCGTCGGCTTTGTGACCTCAGGAGGTTATGCCCATGCCTCGGAAAAAAGTGTGGCGATAGGATTTGTTCCTGTTGAAATGATCGAGGAGGGGGCCGCTTTCGAGATCGAAATTCTTGGTGACATGCGCCCGGCCGTCATCAATAATACACCGCTATTTGACCCGGACGGCGCGAGAATGCGGGGATAGCCGTCGACTTTGACCCAGGTCCAATCAGGTTAAATGGATCAGCCCTAATATCTGGGCTCTTCCAGCATCTCAAGGTGCAAGTGTTTGCCTTCATAGGGATGTGCAAGCGCAACTTCTTCATTGAGTTCGACACCCAGGCCCGGTGCTGTTGGCGGGATCACGCGACCGTCTTGCCACTGAATCGGCTTTTTCAGAATTTCAGTATGGAAGTCGCCCCATTGCTGAATACTTTCGAGAATTAGAAAGTTGGGAGAGCAGGTGCTGATCTGGATATTGGCAGCACCCTCGATGGGCCCACAATACAAATGTGGTGCGATCTGGGCGTAATAGGTTTCTGCCATGCCTGCAATTTTTTTGGCCTCCAGCAAACCACCAACACGACCCAGGGCCATTTGTAAGATTGACGCGGCCTGGTTTTCCAATACACGTGCAAATTCATATTTGGTGGTCAGTCGCTCACCGGTGGCAATGGGGATTGAAGTTTGCCTTGCAACCCTGGCCATCTCGCGCGGATTTTCCGGCGGCGTGGGTTCTTCAAACCACAAAGGGTCCCAGGGTTCGAGCTGGCGGGCGAGGCGGATAGCAGCCGAAGTCGTGAACTGGCCGTGGGTCCCGAACAATAAATCAGCTTTCGTTCCAACTGCCTCCCGGATCGTTTTGACAAACTCGACAGAACGGGCGATATCTTCGAGGGTTGGCATATGAGGGTCATAAACCGTGTAAGGGCCAGCCGGATCAAATTTGATGGCCGTAAAACCCTGGTCGACATATTCCACAGCTCGTTCGGCAGACCTGACAGGGTCAGCATAAAAGGCATCAGCGTCTTCATTCGCATCCGGATACAGGTAGGTGTATGAGCGTAATGATTCGTGAACGCGTCCACCCAGCAATTCATAAACAGGTTTGTTGACTTCTTTGCCGACAATATCCCAACAGGCCATCTCGATACCGCTCAGAATACCCATGACAGAGACATCGGGACGTAATGTATATCCGGCGCCATAGACATTGCGCCACAAAGCCTCGATCCGTGACGGATCGTGCCCGATGACATGCCGTTCGCAAACATCCTTGATCATCTCGGCAATGACGTGTGGGCCAAAGGTTGCGGAATAAACCTCACCTACGCCTTCTATGCCGGTGTCCGTGACCAGTTTCAGGAATATGAAGTAGCGTCCGCCAAAATGGGGTGGTGGGTTGCCAACAACAAATGTCTTTACATCAACTATTTTCATATCAAAACACTATTACATTTCTGAGGGCGCTGCCGCTTTTTGTGGATGCGATGGCCTCATTGATCTCATCAAGCGCGTAGCGACCTGAAATCAACTCATCCAGCTTTAACCGTCCTTGCTGGTACAAAGAGGCAAGGTTTGGAATATCCACAGGAACGCGGCCCGAACCCATTTTCGATCCTAATATTCGCTGTCCGTAAGCTGCAACATTGCCTGGCTCGTATTCTGACATAACGCCGGTTGCCGGCATGCCTACGAGGACAACGGCACCGGTCGGGGCCATCAAATCATAGGCGCTGTCGATAGCTGATTTTGCCCCAACAGTTACAAAGACAAAATCCGCTCCCCTGCCATCCGTCAGTTTTTTGATGCTGCCAGGCAAGTCCGGGTCTGATGCCAATAGACCATCCGTTGCCCCGAATGTTTTGGCAGCCGCCAGTTTATCCTCTGCCACATCAACGGCAATTACCCGGTTTGCCCCGCTGATCGCGGCTCCTTGAACCGAATTAAGGCCAACGCCCCCCGTGCCGATGACGACGACATTGCTGCCTGCGCGAACCTGTGCCGTATTAACGACTGCGCCGTAACCGGTAATTACGCCGCAAGCCAGGAGGCTCGCTGCATCGAGAGGGATGCTACAATCAATGGCAACTGCCTGTGAGGCATGCACCAGGACATACTCGGCAAAAGCACCTGTACGAAGTCCTTGAAGCAGGGATTCACCAGTAATGGCGCTGAGAGGGCTGTTTCTATCAAGATCAAATGTTGTTTCGCAGGCAGTCGAGACGCCCTGGGCACAATAGTGACAGTGCCCACAGGATCGGATCAGGGTGACGACAACATGGTCCGCCGTTGCTACGTCGGTGACGCCTTCGCCAACAGATACAACGACACCCGAGGCCTCGTGACCAAACACAGCCGGTAACTGACCACCCCAGGCGCCATCCATAAACATTATGTCGCTGTGGCATATGGCACAGGCCGCCAGTTTGACCAGGATTTCTCCGGGGCCAGGGGCCGCAATATCAACATCCTCGATGGAAAGTGGTTTCCCGAATTCCCGACAAACAGCTGCTTTCATGAACCTGTGACCCTCTCAACGATCCAGGTCCGGAATATCCTGCGACCTTGATAAAAATCTAGAATGGGGAGATTACGAAATCAATTGCCTTCGCTTGGTGGTCCCTGAAACAAAACAAGGACCTGACAGTATTTTGCCAGGTCCTTGATTTAAATGGTGCTGGCACCAGGATTTGAACCCGGGACCCCCTGATTACAAATCAGGTTTCCCACTCAATCGCCCGATACTCTACAGTACCCTGTACTACCACATAGTACTGATTATAAACATAATTTAGACACATTCGCAAACTATCTTTACCCTCCGATACGCCACGGTTGGCTCTCTTGTGCGACCTATATGCGACTTAGAACTGGGGAAGGGGATGGAAATGCCGAAATTCAAGTTAACCAAAACAGCAGTCGAATCTCAAACTCCACAGGCCAAGGACATAATCCTCCATGACACTGAGGTGAAAGGGTTTCAGGCAAAGATTACACCAGCGGGACGGCGATCCTACCAAGTCTACTACCGGACAAAGGACGGTAGGGAGAGGCGACCCAAAATTGGTGACCACGGTATTTTTACTGTGCAGCAGGCGAGGGACCAAGCGAAGGTGATGCTGGGTGCTGTCCAGAAAGGCGAAGACCCTGCCGCAGCCCTTCAGGCACTCAAATCTGCTCCTTCCATGGAGGAACTGTGCGCCAGATACATGTGTGATTACGCGGAAATACACAAGGCAGAAAAAAGCATTTCGGAAGATGCAGCGATGATCCGCAATTACATTCTACCAGCCATGGGAGACGACAGAGTCTCCTCAGTTTCGACTTTGGACATAGACCGATTGCACAGTGGCCTCAAACACATGCCTCATCGGGCTAATCGTCTAGTTGCGTTGCTTTCGAAAATGTTTGGACTGGCCGAACAATGGGGCCTGCGCGATTATGGGACGAATCCCACCCGCTACTTGAATAAGTTCAAAGAAGAAAACCGCCATCGTTACTTGAGCGATGATGAAATAATCCTCCTTTTTGATGAGCTTGATAAATCTGACAGCCGATATCAAATGCTCGAAACAAAAAGAAATTCCAATAAGAATAAGGAAAAGAAAAATCAAGATTTGGTAACGATGAGTGACTTAGAGGGGGTCGAGTTGCCACAAATTACAGCATTCTTTCGTCTGCTAATGTATACAGGTTGTAGGTTGAATGAGATCCGGACTTTGCAGTGGAAATTCGTGGACCTGGAAAAGGGACTCTTGCGATTGCCGAAAACAAAAACAGGCCCGTCAACTCGAATATTAGGGCAAGAGGCTCTGGAGTGTCTGGAAGGCTTATCCGGCATCAAATATATTAGGGAAAGTGATTGGGTTATTCCTTCCAAAAGTGATCCTGAAGAAGCGTTCGTAAACGTACAGAAAGCCTGGCGACGTATCCGTGCCCGCTGTGGCCTTCAAGACGTTCGCATCCACGACATTCGACATACGGTGGGTGCAACAGCAACCGGTCTTGGTCTCTCTTTGCCAATGATTGGTAAGCTCCTCGGACATTCTCAAGCCAGCACCACGCAAAGGTATGCTCACGCAGCAGATGAAGCATTGAAGGAAGCTGCCAGTCTTGTTTCCGGTCATATGGTGTCCAAATCAAATAAGGACTGACCACTCTTCGCGGCGGGACTGGGGGTGGCGGTCCTGTGTCTCATTATTCTCGTCCACAGATATTTCAAATAGGGCAATACAGTGAGCAAAACTGGACCCAGTCCTCTCCAGGGCTAAGCGAACAGCCAGTTCCCGGTAGCCATCCACCTGAACGCCACCCCCAGAAACGCCCTATCGGGCACAGGGTCACCGAGTGCCTCCAGCCCCATTAGACCCCGTCCAGTGCCCCATATTGCCCCAGTTCAGCCCGACCACGCGAATGCCGTCGTCCAGCAGCAAACTTTCTCGCCCACTGACCCATTTTATTTTGCACTCCAGGGTGGCCCAAAGAAGCCCCTCAGAAAGCCGTACAAGCCCGTTGCGAATCTCCCGGCACACAAGTGGCTCCCAATAATGAGATAAGGAATGAAAAATTACCGTCTTTAAAGCTAACCTATTGAAATACAACAATTATTTGCTTGCAATTTGTGTCGAAACTCCTTATATACAGGTCCACAAAAAGCGCGCCTTTTGAGCCGTCTTCCTCGATCAAACAGACAGCATTTCTGTTGGAACGGGACCCTAAAACAGGAGATTGAATATGAGTAATTTGGACGTTAATGAAACATCTTTTATCAGGGAGCAATCTGCGGCAGCACGACTCGGTCTGTCAAAGAGAACGCTCCAGAAATTCCGGGTAACAGGATATGGCCCAGCTTTCCATAAATTCGGAAGTTGCGTTCGCTACAATATAGCCGACCTGGAAAAATGGACGGAATCCTGTCGCCGCGAATCGACCAGTAACGCCAGCCAGGGGGGTGTGTAATGACCGACTTTATGAAAGCAGAATTGCCTCTCGGGCTTCAATCATATCTCGACCACGGATTTAGCATCTTCCCCATTGAAAACGGAAGAAAATCTCCGCTGGTGCTTTGGGAACAATTCCAAAGAAAAGCGGCTGGCATCGGACGAATAAAGTTATGGGTTCAAGATTACAGGAATAGCAACTGGGGGATAGTGACCGGTCAAGTGAGCGGAATTGTTGTTCTTGATTTCGACACTGAAGAAGCAGAAGCCGAAGCAAATGAGCTTGGACTTCCGAAAACTCCAATAGTGAAAACCCCGAGAGGCCGCCACTATTATTACAAACATCCTGGTCAACGAACCCAGAATGCTACGGGCTTGCTAGGTGGTATGGATATCAGGGGTGACGGTGGCTACGTTGTCGCCCCACCATCGGTGAGAGCAATGAACGGCGGTGATTCAATATCCTATAAGTGGGAAGTTGGTTTGGACGAGGAGGAAATTGCTGAACTGCCCGAATGGGTTTTTGCAGAGGCAGTAAATACCCAATCATTTGGTGAAAAGCCTGCTGATGTCGAAAGGTATATCAAAGCTGTTCTGATTGATGAGATGAGTACTCTGATGCGGACCAAAGAGGGGAGCAGAAACGATCAACTCAATCGCTCAGCCTATTCCCTGGGACAACTAATCGGCCACGGTCTGCTCGAACGAACATCGGTCGAAGCGATGCTTGAGTTTTTTGGAGCGATGACTGGAATGGGTTCATCGGAAATTGATTCCACAATTCGCTCTGGTATAGAAAGTGGTATGGGAGCGTTAGAAATTCCGTGTCATTTCTTTAAACTGAAGAAAAGGAATGACACATGCGAAATGATTTTGATTTTGATACAGCTCTTTCTGCCCTGCAAGATGGCCAGAAGCTGACAGGCAAGGACGGCATTTTGACG
>JABILA010000021.1 GCA_018654745.1 Alphaproteobacteria bacterium | reverse complement strand
AGATTACTCTTGTCAATATCTTTTTGTAACGCTATCTAGAACTTGGTGATTTTTTGGGAGAGACCATACATGTCAATGAATTTAGGTGAGAAGATTAAAGCCCTAAGGACGGCCAAGAAGCTAACTCTTGAGCAGCTGGCAAAGAAATGCGAATCCAGCAAAGGATATATTTGGGAAATAGAAAACCGAGGCACCAGGAAACCTTCCGGTGAGAAACTTACCCTAATCGCCCAAGCTTTATCGGTGACGACTGACTACCTCCTAGATGAATCGGCGAGCCCTGACGAGAAAGTTCTCCAAGAAGCATTCTTCAGAAAATTCAGCAAGCTTGAGGATGAGGACAAGAAAAAGATCGAGCAAATGGTCGACATGTGGGGCGGGGAGGAATGAGCCTACCGAATACGCCAGAAAAGTGGGCAATCAACCTCAGCAAGATAATCAAACACTTTCATGAGGCACATGGGCTACAGCGCTTCCCTATTAACGTGGCTAGCATTGCAGCCGAGTATTCTAAACAGATATTCCCGAACGAACCTATCACCATGGTTGAGGGAATGGACTTGTCTCAAAAGTTTGAGGGCGCATTGCTTCCCCATCCTAATGGCCACGGCGAATGGGGTATCATTTACAACAAGTCTATCTCCTCAAAAGGCCGGATCAATTTCACTCTGGCCCATGAGCTTGGCCACTATCTCCTGCATCGGCAACTATCTCCCAAAGGTATGCAATGCAGCGGACGCGATATGCTCAACTGGAATTCCGAGCATGGGCGCATTGAAGCACAAGCCAACACCTTTGCCTCATTTTTGCTGATGCCGTTGGATGATGTTCGTGAGCAAGTGAATGGCAATTCTGTCGACCTAGATCTCATGAGTCACCTTGCCGATAGATACGACGTATCGTTGACTGCGGCCATTCTGAAATGGCTCGACATGACCCCAAAGCGAGCGATGATTGTTATCGGAAAGGATGGATTTATCGACTGGGCTTGGTGCAGCAAGTCATTACTAAAGTCTGGTATATTTTACAAAGCGCGCCAGAATTTAACAGCCCTCCCTGATGCTTCCCTTGCCGCTAGGGGTGATCTGCTGATCGACAACCGAACCGGCGTCGTACACCCAAAAGATATATGGGTTGGTAATGAAGAAGTTCGCGAGATGACTACGTTCTCGAAACAGGGCCAAATGTCGATCTCGCTTCTTCTCTATCCTGATGACGCACCAGGTAAATGGGACAAGGACCTTGAGGAACCAGAAGAGCTAGATACTTACGACCAATTTACAGGGGCCGATAAACAATCCGCCCAATTAAAACGATAGGAAAGCGGCATGTCATCAGCAACCGGCTGCCGCCTTGGCCTCCGCCTGACCCCACATGGTCATCTTGTCCCCGAAGAGGCCGAGGACTTTCCCGTTCTGAAAGACACCGTTTCAGAGCGACTTAACGAAAGCTTCGGCAAAGGTTCAGGACACGGCTTAATGTGGCTGGGAGCGGAAGCTGTGGGGCAGTCTTTACCACCCATCCTCGGCTGGTGGCGCGACTTCGCAGTACGTTATGTAGAGGGGTTGTGCCTTCGATCTTCGGATACTGCTTTCACGGTACCGCTGCCGAACGACAGTGAACTCGCCACCATGGTGCTGACGGCCCCCATGATGCCGGGTGCGGAGTATCTGAACCAAGATATTTTGAAGGCACTCTGGAAAGAATTGAGTGCGGCTTTCGACTTATCTCTTGCTGCCTCTAAAATGGATATTCAAACGTTTCTGAAGAGTCTGAATCCCGCTTGGAACATGATCGGGCGTGTGCATTTCAATCTGGCTGAGAACCGGCGCGATCCCGACCTGCCCTTTGCTTTCCTCGCGACCTACACCACGGGACTATCAGCAAAGGCCACGGCCCAACATGTGCCGCTTGGCCAAGCGTTGAGCGAATACTCCGGTACAGCCAACCGCGACAAACTGCTGTCTCTACTGATACCGGTGCAGCGTGCCGCCGAAACCTTTCCATGGCTGAAAGCAATGGTTGACGCAGGTGAAATATTTCATCCCCTGCGCTGGGAAGTAGCCGAAGCGTCACGGTTCCTCGCCAGCGTTCCCGAGTTGGAACATGCAGGCGTCGTCGTACGCATGCCCGCCGCCTGGCGCGCCAATCGCCCCTCACGTCCAAAAGTAACAGCAACGGTTGGTACGGGTGTGCCATCCGCTGTGGGGCTGGATGGGCTGCTTGATTACCAGGTGGAGGTAATGCTGGAAGGGGAACCACTCAGCGATGAGGAGATAACAGCACTACTTGCTGGGACCGAGTCACTGGTCATGCTGCGAGGTCAATGGGTGGAGGTTGACCGCGAACGCATGGAACTTGCGATGCGGCAATTCAAGGAGGCGGAACATCTTGCGGCAGAGAACGGTCTCACTTTTGCCCAGGCTATGCGCATGCTTGCCGGGGCCACTATCACCGACGGCGGCGGAGACAATGACGTCGCCAGCTGGTCCCATGTGACAGCAGGACCTTTTCTTGCCAAGACATTAAAAACATTACGTAGCCCTGACGGCAAAGACATTAACCCTGGTCCGGCGCTCAAGGGAACGCTTCGTCCCTATCAAAAGGCAGGGGTGCAATGGCTGCATCTTCTGAGCGGGCTTGGACTGGGGGCCTGCCTTGCCGATGACATGGGTCTCGGAAAGACAATCCAGGTGTTGTCGCTTCTGTTGGTTCTAGGACAGAAAGGCAAGGACAAGCAACCAAGCCTGTTGGTCGCGCCTGCCTCGTTGCTCGCCAACTGGATGCTGGAAATTGAGCGTTTTTCCCCCAGTCTAAAGGCCTTGGTTGTTCACCCTTCAGCCATGACGGCAGAACGGATGAAACAATTAACCTCCGATCAGTTCGCTGGTTTCGATCTGGCAATTACCAGCTATGGCACGCTTCTGCGGTCAACGGCTCTAACAAATACGAATTGGCGACTACTTGTCCTTGATGAGGCCCAGGCAATCAAAAACCCGAAAGCCAAGCAAACAAGGGCAGCCAAGTCCATTAAAGCCAAAGCGCGGATCGCGTTGACCGGAACTCCGGTCGAGAACCACCTAGGCGACCTGTGGTCTATCTTCGACTTCATTAATCCAGGCCTTCTTGGAACGTCCAAGCAGTTCACAAATTACGCCAAGGGTCTAGCTGATCGGGCCCACAATCCTTACGGCCCACTGCGTGATCTGGTGCACCCCTACATCCTGCGGCGAATGAAAACCGATAAGTCAGTCATCACCGACTTGCCAGACAAAACCGAGATCAAAGCGCATTGCATCTTAAGCCGCAAGCAAGGGGCTCTTTATGAGCAAACTGTATCGGACTTGGCTGATGCGCTTGAAAGGACCGGGGGGATACAGCGCAAGGGCATCGTCCTAGCGACCCTGATGCGCCTGAAGCAAATATGCAATCATCCGTCTCAGTGGCTAAAAGATGGCATTTGGTCGGAGGACGATAGCGGAAAGTTCGCTCGTTTACGCGAAATAGCCGAGGTAGTTGCTGCGCGCCAGGAGAAGATGCTGGTATTCACCCAGTTCAAGGAAACTACGGGCCCTTTGGAAGCGTTTTTAGGAATGATTTTTGGCCGCTCAGGCCTGGTTTTGCATGGCGGAACGGCGGTAAAGAAACGCAAAGACATGGTGCGAACATTCCAAGAGGATGAAACCGTTCCATTTTTTATCCTGTCGCTGAAAGCGGGAGGCTCAGGCTTGAACCTGACTGCGGCATCACACGTCGTACACTTTGACCGTTGGTGGAATCCTGCTGTAGAGAACCAAGCAACAGACCGAGCCTTCCGTATAGGCCAGAAAAAAAACGTGCTGGTACACAAGTTTGTCTGCCAAGGAACGGTTGAGGAAAAAATTGACGCCATGATTGAAGCAAAGAAGAGCCTGTCCGATGATTTGCTGACAGGATCAGGTGAAATTAATCTAACCGAGATGAAGGATGATGCATTGCTACGTCTCGTCACCCTTGATCTTAGCAGCACAATGAAGGAATGAAACGATGCCACCTAATTACGGAGGATGGGCACCCTATGTCTCTGTCGCAGAGCGACGTAAGAAAGCCGCCCGCGAAGTTAAAAAGTTGCGCAAGAAAGGGCATATAGTTGCGCCGATAGAAATCGAAGGGCGTAAAATCACAACCACCTTCTGGGGTAAATCGTGGTGCGACAATCTTGAAAACTATCATGACTTTGAAAACCGGTTGCCGCGCGGTCGCACCTATGTGCGCAATGGCTCTGTGATTGATCTGCAAATCTCAGAGACGAAAGTGCAGGCAATGGTCAGCGGATCATCGATTTATAAAGTATCAGTCGGCATTGCTTCTGTACCAAAAGCCCAATGGAAATCGATATGCAAAGATTGCGCGGGAGGCATAGACTCCCTGGTAGAGTTGTTGCAAGGGCGCTTTAGCAAGGGAGTCATGGAACGTCTCTGCCGCCAGGATAAGGGACTATTTCCAAAGCCATCAGAGATTGAATTTTCGTGCAGTTGTCCCGATTACGCTTCAATGTGTAAACACGTTGCCGCAGTGCTATACGGTATCGGTTCCCGATTAGACAAAAAACCGGAATTGCTGTTCCACTTGCGAGCGGTAGATGAGAAAGACCTGGTAGCCCATGTCGATACCGCCTTGCCTTTGGCAAAGAACGCCCCTGATGCTGATAAGGTACTCGAGGCCGACGACCTATCCGCGCTGTTCGGCTTGGATATGGCTGAAGTCAGTGCTGACGGACTAGATGTGGCAACAGACAAACAAGTGATAAAGGGCAAAAAGAACCTGCTTAAAAGAAAATTAGGGACACAAAAGAGAACAGCCCCGCCTCTTACAGAAAAGAGCATGGCGAAGGTCAAGGCGACAAAAACCCCCAAACCTCAATCGGCCATGTCTGCGCGTCAGGAAAAATCCGTCTGGCGGGAAATCGAGAAGCTCATTCTCCACTGCAACTCTCCAGCTTATAACCAGGCAACGGACTTGCTTCTCGATTTATCCAAACGTTCCAAAAACGGAAAAAGAAAAACAATATTCAGAACCCACCTTGCCGCTCTCCGAGCTAGGCATGAGAGAAAGCGTAAGTTTATAGATCTACTTGATAGAGCCAATTTTGATTAACCAGCAGATTTCCAGAAACTGATTTTCTCTTTAATTATAAGGGTTTCGCTCCACATTTAGTGCATTATTAGTACACATAGCAAAAAACCGCCCCAATGGGACGGTTTTCTGTTTTCGTAACCCTTTGTAATACAAAGAGAAATTTGGTTGCGGGGGCCAGATTTGAACTGACGACCTTCAGGTTATGAGCCTGAAAAATTGAAAACTTTGAAAAACCACACCCGGCTAATTCAAAAAATCCTTACCGTAATCAATTTCTTCTTTTCTTTTTCTCGACACCAGTCCGGACCAATTGATGCAGCACCGGCTCTTCTACAATTGGAATGCCGTCGACTAGCCAACGGCATCGTGACCACACACCACTTTCTCTGGCGATATTCCTCGCCTGCTGATCTGAATAAGGACGGTTTCGCCCGGTCACTTCTGTAGCGATCTGGTTCACTTGATCCCTGATAGCAATTTGACCATACACATGTCCGGAAGTCACCGCAGTTGGTAACCAGCCCTCTGGGTCCGGCAGCTCGGAATTCGAATAGCCTGCAGATTCAAACAGAATCCACAGTTCCTCAATTCTGCCCTGAATGCAGGCATTTGAAGCTACATTGGTCTCGCTTTGGGTCATTTCGTCTCCGCTTATTTTGCACCCCTGGTGAAGGCGCTGCAAAACCGGTCCATACATTATCCAAATCCGGATGGTCACATCGACCACATTTATATGGAGCTGGACATGAGAAAAAACAAGATATTCGAAACGACTATAACGAATCTGAAGCCGCACCCCAAGAACCCACGCGTCCATACGGATGCACAAATAAGACAGGTTTGCCGCAGCCTCAAGAAATTCGGCTTTATTGGTGTCGTTGTCATCGACGACCAGAACCGGATCCTTGCCGGTCACGCCCGTGTTGAAGCAGCCCGCCAGCTCGGCTGGAAGACTGTTCCCGCCATCATCGCCAGTCACCTGTCAGAGCCTGAAAAGCTGGCATTTATCATTGCCGACAACAAGCTCACGGAAAATGCCGACTGGAATCCCGGGACCTTGTCAGAAGTCTTCCAGATCATGAGCGAAGGCGAACTGTCGTTCGATCTTGAGATAACAGGTTTTGACGCGCCGGAAATTGACATTCTGCTCAATCCCGAAACTGCTGACGGAACCGGCAACTCTTTCCTCGACGATTCCCCCATACCTTCGGCCACAGAGCACCTAATCAGCAAGGAAGGTGATCTGTGGTTTCTCGGGAACCATCGTCTGCTGTGTGGTGACGCAACCTCAAGCCAAGATTATGAGGCACTAATGGAGGGCGACAGAGCAACATTCGTCTTCTCGGACCCACCTTACAATGTTCCCATCAACGGTCATGTCAGTGGCAAAGGCAAGTCCCGTCACGACGAGTTCGCCATGGCTTCCGGGGAAATGACGGAACCCCAGTTCCATATGTTTCTGGAACGGGTGCTGCGCCTGATGGCCGCCCACAGTAATAATGGCTCCGTGCACGACATCTGCATGGATTGGCGCCACATCGAAACCTTGCTGGCCGCTAGCCGGGAGATCTATTCCGGGCTTTTGAACATCGCGGTATGGACGAAAAACAACGCTGGAATGGGCAGTCTGTACCGCAGCCAGCATGAACTTGTCGCTATCTTCAAGAACGGCACGGCTCGACATGTAAATAATGTCCAACTGGGCAAAAGCGGTCGTAATCGCAGCAACGTCTGGGCATATGCGGGTGCTAATTCTTTTGGCAGCGGGCGAGATGAAGCACTTGAGGCTCATCCGACTGTCAAGCCGCTGGCGCTTGTGGCAGATGCCATTCTGGATTGTTCGCACCGCAAAGACATTGTTCTGGATCCATTTGTCGGTTCAGGCACCACCATTCTGGCAGCCGAGAAAACCGGTCGCATTTGTTATGCCATGGAACTGGCGCCAGGCTACGTCGATACCGCCATCCGTCGATGGCAAAACTTCACAGGTCAGGAAGCCCGTCTTACCACCACCGGTGAAACCTTTCAGGAAATCGAGGAACGACGCAATCCGGATGCCGGAGCGCAACCGGTCAGGAGGGTACCATGAGCAAAGACAATAACTACCTGGTAGGAAACGGCAAACCACCCAAACACACACAGTTCAAACCGGGACAAAGCGGCAATCCCAGAGGCCGCCCGCCGGGTTCAAAGAACCTGGCGACGGATCTGACTGAAGAACTGGGAGAGCGCCTGCCAGTTAACATCGGCGGAAAAAAGGTAAAGCTGTCGAAGCAACGGACACTGGTCAAAACCATGCTGCAAAAGGCCATGAACGGAGACACCAGGTCGGCAGGGATAATCTTTGGATTAATGGAGAAGCTTCTGGATACCGGCGGCTCCGAAAAGGAATCCAGTCTGTCACCTGACGACAGAGCTGTTCTGGAAGACTTCGAACAGCAAATCAGAATGGAAGAGCAAGACAAAATGTCAGACAACACACCGCCTGACAAAGCGGAATCCGGTACCACCAAACGATCCCGGAAATCGAAGAAGGAAAGAAGAAAATGACAATGCACGATGACCAAACCAGATTTGATGAGGGTGTTCAGAATTCCGTGTCACTGGCATAGTTTAAATATCCAACACGTCGTCTAATCTGCCTTCAAAATAGATTGAGAGTTGGGACAATGTCAAATTCCAGTTTTGCAGTGGCATCGTCCATTTTTGGGAAGCGT
>JABILA010000092.1 GCA_018654745.1 Alphaproteobacteria bacterium | reverse complement strand
TCGGGTATCACCATTACGGGTGTACCGGAAGGTGCGACCCTGAGTGCCGGTACCTCCAGTGTTGTGGACGGTGTGACGACCTGGACCCTGTCGGAAGCCGATCTGACCGGCCTGACAGTCACCCCTGCCGAGGACTCTGATGCAGACTTCGACCTGTCTGTATCTGTCACTTCGACGGACGGTAACTCGACCACAACCACTACGGATCAAATGACAGTTGAGGTTGCGGGTGTTGCGGATGCACCAACCTTGACCGTTTCAGTCGGTGAGGGCGAAGTAATTGCCGGTACAGGTGAAACGGTGGATGTCACCATCGATTCAGGCAATGTTCTGAATAGCGAAAACGGGTTTACTGTTTCTGGCCGGACAGTTGATGCGAATGGTGACCTGACTGACGCTTCAAGTGACAGTATCAGCATCCAGTCAGGTTACCCACAAGGATTTGGTGTTAGTGGTTCGGCCTCAGGTGCTGATTCAGAATTGGGTTACAATTCAGAGCACGATGTTTCTGAAGAAATGCTCATTGAGTTTGATCAGGAAGTCACATCAGTGGATGTGGCTTTTGCCTGGAAACATTCCGGTGAAGATGCAACTTATGAACTTTATCAAGACGGTGTAAAGGTCGGCGAAGGAACTGTCGTTGGCGGTAGCGATGGTATTGATCCAGCGGTCTCTATCACCGCGGATGATGGTAGCGCCTTTGATCAGATCGTCTTTTCAGCCCCAGGCGCTGGTGATGATTTCCTGATTAACTCAATCGAATTTGAGACCTCTGAAGGAGATGCTGGCTCTGTCGAATATCCGCTGGATATAACTTCCAACCTGACGGATACAGATGGCTCTGAAAGCTTGTCTCTGGTTGTTAGCGGTCTGCCTGAGGGCGCTGTGCTTTCTGCTGGCACTGACAACGAGGATGGCACCTGGACATTGACCAGTGGCGATTTGACCGACTTGAGCGTGACGGTGCCACAAGGTAGTAATGATTTCGAAATCTCGGTTTCGGCGACTGCAACAGAAAATGATGGGGATACAAACACGGTTGAAGCGAGTGTAATTGTTGATGTTGCAGACTATGCGGATGCTCCGACATTAGATATTACCGGTGATCCGGCAGCTGGCGCAGAAGATACAGCCATTGCATTGCCTGATATCTCAGCGACATTGACGGATGCCTCGGAAACTTTGTCGGTAACGATCGATGGAATTCCTGCTGGTGCCACACTGACCTCAGGTACGGATACCTATACAGCTCCTGAAGGTGGTGGCTCAGTTGATGTGACGGGTTGGGATTTGACCGGCCTGCAGATCACACCGTCAGCTGACTCTGATGCAGACTTCAATTTGGGTGTGACAGCAACATCAACGGATGGATCTGATGCCGCCTCAACGACAGGCAGCATGACGGTATCTGTTGCAGCAGATGCTGATGCACCTACCCTGACCATGGATACAACAGCCAGCGGTGACGAAAATACGGCGATTGACCTGCCGGATATCACAGCGGGTCTGACCGATACCGACGGTTCGGAAAGCCTGAGCTTGAGTATTAGCGGCATCCCGGAAGGTGCGACGCTGACATCTGGCACGGATACCTATACTGCTCCGGCAGGTGGTGGCACTGTAGATGTGACAGGTTGGGATTTGACCACCCTGCAGATCACACCACCAGTGGATTCGGAAGCTGATATTCCGTTGACCGTAACGGCGACTTCAACCGAAACCGACGGAAGTGATACGGCTTCGACCTTTGGCAATATTGTCGTATCGATCGATCCGGAAGCTGAGCCACCAGTTCTGACATTGGGTGATTCTGAAGGCGCGGAAGATAGCGCCATAGCCCTGAATGTATCTGCAGCCGGTGTAGGCGTGGCTCTTGCCATCGGCGGCATTCCTGCAGGGGCGACCCTGACATCTGGTACGGATAGCTACACTGCCCCTGAAGGTGGCGGCTCGGTTGATATCACTGGTTGGGACTTGTCCAACCTGACGATTACGCCTCCGGAACACTCGGATGATGATTTTAATCTGGTTGTTACAGCCACAAACGACGACGGCACAACAAATGATAGCTTGTTTGTCGATGTCTCAGGTGTTGCTGACGCCGCGACTGTAACGGCTGTTGATGTATCGGGTGATCAAGGGACATCATTTGACCTGGATATTACTTCTGCTTTCGTTGATATGGATGAATCAGAAAGCATGACTGTTGAAATCAGCGGTGTGCCGGATGGCGCAACCCTGAGTGCCGGTACATCTTCGGATGCAGGTGATGGGACCACGACATGGACCCTGACCCAGGATCAGTTGGAAAACCTGCAAATCACTCTGGATGCAAGTTCCGGCGAAGAAGGTGGTGAAGGCGGAGAAGGTGGAGAAGGCGGAGAAGGCGGAGAAGGCGGCGAGGGCGACATCGATATGGCTGACTTCACCCTGACCGTTACCGCAACCACCTCCGAGGACGGTACCGAGGCTACGTCAACAACCTCCTTCGTTGTTGATGTTACAGACAATGGTGTTCAACCAATTTCGGGCACAGAAGGTGATGACAATCTGACCGGAACATCCGGTGACGATAGCATCGATGCCCTTGGTGGCAACGACATGATCTACGGCGGTGATGGTGACGACACCCTGTCCGGCGGCACAGGCTCGGATTACTTGTCGGGTGGAGATGATGACGATGAACTGAACTACTCTGCAGATGGTACCTGGACCAGCAGTGCAGCGGCGTACAACGTTGAAACCGAGGAAGTCGTTAATCTGGATGGCTATAACAAGTCTGAAGATGTATTTGATGGCGGCTCCGGAACTGACGTTCTCAGTCTGTCTGTCGGCGATGACGCAATCTTCCTGGATGACCGCTACAGCGTCTTCCCGGATGGCGAGGGCGCGCAAATTGTTAATGTAGAGACCATCAACGCTGGCGCTGGAAACGACCTGGTCGATTTGACCAGCAATATCTACGCCTACGGAGACGTTACAATAAATGGCGAAGATGGTGACGATATCATCTGGTCGGGTGCTGGAGACGATACCCTGTCTGGTGGTGATGGCAATGACATGCTGTATGGCGGTGCTGGTGATGATGATCTGTCTGGTGGTGCCGGTGATGACACACTGTTTGGTGGTACCGGGTATAACGAAATCGATGGCGGAAGTGGAATCGATACCGTCGATTATTCTGCTAGTGGTGTTGCAGTCAAAGTGAAGTTGAACGACGACTACGGAGAAGATCGAAATGGTTCATCCTTCTATGACGATCTGGATGACATCGAAAATGTCACAGGTTCGGCATTTGACGATTACATCAAGGGTGATGGAAATGACAATACTCTGACCGGTGGTGATGGCGACGACACGCTGAAAGGTGAAAGTGGTGCCGATATCCTCTTTGGCGGAGATGGTGCTGATACCCTCAAAGGCGGGTCGGGCGCAGATCAATTGTATGGCGGCGCTGGCAATGACACGATCAGAGGCGATAGTGGAGATGACTTCATTTATGGCGGCGCTGGCGATGACAACATCAATGGCGGCGATGGCAATGATTACATCGTCGGTGGTAGTGGTGCAGACACACTGAAGGGTGGGAAGGGTGACGATACTTTCCGCTTTGAATCACTGGATGATCTTGGTGACACCATCACAGATTACAAAGCCGGTGACGATGAACTGTCGTTCGACAGTGATGCATTTAATGTCAGCTTCGATGCGAGCACCGGCATGCTGGATGCTTCTGAATTTGAAGAAATCGATAGCTCAGCCGGTGAGACGGCTTCGGGCGATGCAGCCTTTGTCTTCGATACATCTACGGATGAATTGTATTACGACCAAAGTGGATCTGGTCAGGGCTATTCCCTTGTCGCCAATATTGAAGACGGCGATATCGATGCCAATGAAATCAAGATCGAATAAACGAAATTACGTTTAGTAACCGAGTGGTAAATGTGTGGTAAATGAGTAGTTGAGTTTAGTTAGTGTAAATTAGACGGGCACTCCTTCGGGAGTGTCCGTTCTTTTTTGTCTGCTGGTATCAGGGGTTCGTTCAGGGAGATCAGGCTTTACGGTGAAGCCACCAACCCTCTTCGTTGAGCGAAAATATGGGCCTGTAGTGGCGGATGGTTTTTGATTCCACCACTTTCTTAATCTGGTTATCCAGAACCAGAACCTTGCCCTTCACATAAATCGCCAAAACAGCGTGGGCAATTTTTAGGTTCAAATCCTGCACAACAACAATTCTCATGGACTTGGAGGGAATACCCAACGCCCGCAATGAGAGAAATTTGACAATGGCGTAATCTTCGCAGTCACCGTATTTTGCAAAGAACTGACCCGGTGTTGACCAATAATCCTTAACGCCCCAATTCATCTTGTCGACGACATATGGTGCCCGGTTCATAAATTTGTTGACCCCAAGGATTTGTTTCCAGGGGCCTTTGTCCCTCAGGTCATCAATCATATTGGCCCAGGTTTGGTAATAACACTTCTTACGGGCCGTTGGCTTGCATTTGCCGTCGTTCTTCTGCTTTTCGTTGAGGAACCGTTTCATGGCGCCAGTCCACTTAGGAAACGGCTTTAACCCCTTTTTCTTTATTTCAATTGTATTGAAAATGCCGGGTTTGCCCTTGATGGCAGCTTCCGCGTCATCTGCCAATACTAATCCTATCGCACCTACCCCGGCAGAACCTATGAGTATGCTGGCAGTGCACAACAATCTTCGTCGGGAAATTCGACGGATTGAAATCGGGTAATTTTGAACTTCGGTAGACATAAACTGAATTTACCACATTTTGTCCGCATTTGCGGCAACTATCGTTTTGAAATTACATAAAATTGAGTGTTTCGTGAAGTGGTGACTTTTGATGATTTTGCATTCAGGCTTGCGCTCAAATTAACCTTTCACCTACAGTTCTGATGCACGATGCGTTAGAACAGCCCGGATGAAAGAAAACCCAGGCGCGGGAAACGGAATGACCGACGAAAACGACACAGAGACAGCGACAGAAAAAAGCGAACCTGAACAAGCTTCCGGTGGTGGTGGCGTCGAGAAAGAAACCGTCAAACGGGGCGTTAACAAGGTTGTGCTGATCACAGCAATTGTTCTTGTTGCTTTGGCCATTGGCGGCGTTGCGGGCGTTTTCTGGTTTATCGAAAGCGAGCGTGCTCGTGATCACCAGGCTTGGCAAGTACGCCTCGGGATCGTTGCAGATAGCCGGGCTGCTGCGGTTACCGAGTGGGTAGATGCGCAATATTCGGTACTGCGTGAGATGTCCGAAAATGCGTCGCTGCAGCTTTATATGACTGAATTGATGCTGAGCGAGGGGGATCGCAGCCAGATAACGGACGAGCCGGCCCAGGCAGGTTATTTGCGTAATTTGCTGGTCGCATCAGCAGATCGCGCCGGATTTTCAGCTCCCACGTCTGCTGGTGAAGTCAGTGCCAATGTCGAAAAGGCCGGTGTTGCCGGATTGGCATTGACCGATGAAAATGGCGAGACGCTGGTTGCAACACCCGCCATGCCACCCATTACCGGAAGGCTCAGGGCAGCTGTAGCTGCCATGTCCGAGGGCGATCCTGGATTTGTTGATATCTACGTTGGCCTGACCGGGTTGCCGACCATGGCCTTTATTACACCGGTATATGCGGTGCAGGGCGGCAGCGGTGGCAGTGACTTTATTGGCTTGATTATCGGCGTTCGGATCGTTGGCGATGATCTTTTTGAAAATCTCGAACAGCCGGGTGAAATTGAGCAAACCGCGGAAACCTACTTGGTCAGGTCAGCTAAGCCGAATGTTGAATATGTCTCACCTCTCAAGGATGGAACGAGGCCTCTTAAGCGTCGTCTTGCCCTGAATACACCTGATCTGGCATCCGCATTTGTTCTGGATACAGCGGGTGGCTTTGGTATCAAGCGCGACTATGACGGGGCTGAAGTCCTGGTCACGGGGCGACCATTAACCGCTGTTCCATGGACATTGGTTCGCAAAGTCACAACGGCAGAAGCCCTCGCAGATACGGATACACGCCTGACGACAATGCTGGTCGTATTCCTGATGCTGATTGGCGGCATGGCTGTCACCTTGATTGCGGTCTGGCGACACGGCACAAGTATCCGGGCTGCAGAAGCTGCAGAAGGGTTCAGGATTGCTGCTGAACGATTTGGCAACTTGTCAAAATTCCTGAAAGTTGTAACGGATGGTCAGCCAACATCAATCATGGCGGTAACAGATGCCGGTGTAATCACTTTCGCCAATTACCAGGCGTCGGTTGGCACTGGGATCACCCATGAAGAAATGCTGGGGAAATCCCTGTCCAGTGTGATCGGTCCGATAAAGGGTAAATATTTTCTCGATTATAACGCCGAGATCATTCGCAATCGTGAAGAAATCCTGGCGGGTGACGGACGTGTATCGAACGAGAAGACATTTGAGGACGAACGCGGTCGCCATATTATCCGGTCCTATCACATACCATTGCGACCAGATCGAGACTTCCCGCCTGGCTGTCTGATGATTCTGGATGACATCAGCGAACTGGTTGAGCAACGCGAACGACGTAGCCTGATAATGAATCAATTGGTGTCTACATTGCTGACCGTCGTCGGGCGGCGTGACCCTTTTACGGCAGATCATGCCTTGCGTGTTTCTGATGTGGCTGAATGTATTGCCAAGGAGATGGAACTGGAAGATCAGGCCGTTCAAACGTCCGGTATTTCCGGAAAGCTGATGAATCTTGGCAAGACCCTGGTACCAGTTGAAATCCTCTCCAAGGAAGGTGCCTTGACCGACGAAGAAATGCAAATTGTGCGTGACAGTGTCCAGGTCAGTGCTGATCTGTTGCAGGAAGTTGATTTTGATGGACCCGTTGTGGATACCATCCGTCAAGTGCAGGAAAAATGGGATGGTTCCGGACCCAAGGGCATGTTGGGAGAAGACCTGGAGATCAGCGCCTGTATTGTTGCCGTTGCCAATGCATTTGTCGGTATGGCCAGTGCCCGGCCTTACCGTGCCGGCATGGAATTCGAAAAGGCTTGTGGCATTCTCGTTGGCCTTGGGGGCAAGGAATTCAGCCGCCGGCCTGTGGCAGCCCTGGTTAATTACATTGAAAATCGGGGCGGTCGTGAGCGCTGGGCACATTTTTCGGTGCCCCCCGAGGCCTGAGCCAGGCTAAACCCGGAAGCGCTCAAATTCTTCAATAAAGCGGCAGTCCCAGACGAATGCCGATGTTATAGCTCCACAAATGCTGTGGATGACTGTCTCTTGAAACTGATTTGGCGATTTGTGGGAAATAGTACCAGGACCCGCCGCGTACTGTGCGACGATCGCAGTTCCCGTCTGTACGTGGTGTCTGATTCTTTGGTGCAAAGGCGTGGGTTTTGTTGTGACAGTCCAGGGTCCATTCCCAGATATTTGCGTGCATATCGTAAATACCCCATTGGTTCGGTTTGAACGATCCTACAGGTGCAGACTTTTTGCCGCTCCATTTCGTGCCACATTTACGGCAATTGGCATATTTTTTCTTGAGCTTGTCACCCCACCAATAGGCTGTTGTTGATCCAGCTCGTGCCGCATATTCCCATTCAGCCTCACTCAGCAGACGATAAGGGCGGCCGGTTTTTTTTGCCAACCATTTGGTGTAATCCTGCGTCTCGTTCCATGACATATTAATTACGGGCCGCTTGCCTTTGCCCCATTTGTGGCTGTCCAGATCGCGTTTACAAGCTCCTGCTTTTTTGCAGGCTTGCCATTCAATCCATGTGACTTCGTAGATGCTGATCGCCAGGGGGCCCTTGATAGTAACTTCATGTGCCGGGCGCTGGTTCTTTTTTCCCTTGTCGTCCCCCATCAAGAATTTTCCACCAGGAATGACGACCATCTTCGGGCACTTTTTACAATCCTTGAAAGTTTCCCCAACTTTCGCGGAAGCGGCAAGTGCGATATCAGATGCAGTTAGACCGCCTGACAGGATCAGTACAAACGTGCCAACAGTCATCAGTACCGTCCGCCACCTGAATGGTCGGGCAGCACAAAGGTTTATTGCGTCGTTTTCTTTAAGTCGTCGTCCCATTCGGTATCAGTCTTTTCTGTTGCCGTTTTTTGTGATTGGGGCAGGACCAGTGTCGAAACCTTGTCGTCCGTAACAGGTTCGTCATCTTCTTCGGTCTCAAGTTCCCTTACCGCTTCGTTTTCACTCTCTTCGTCATCCACAGGATTGTTGCGACTTATGCTGTCGTCATCATCTTCTTCAATTTCATCTTCGATTGAACTTTTCTTCAGTACATCGGTCTTCTTTTTCAAAGACAGGCCGTCATCGTCATCCGTACCATTTTCATCGTCCCCGCTCTTTTCAGCAAATGGATTGGAAGTGGAAGCTTCGCCATCATCTTCTGTTTCGACATCATCCTGGCTTTTTGCCGCAAATGGATTAGCGGATGCGCCATCTTCTGCTTCTTCACTTTCATCTTCATTTGAAGGTGCGGCAAATGGATTTGCCGCCTTTTCATCACTATTCTCGTCTTCATCGTCTTCGCCATCTTCTTCCGCCGGTGCAGCAAAGGGGTTTGCAGCTTCGTCGCCGTCTTCGCCTTTGGCAGGTGTTCCGAATGGATTCGCGGCGCCTTTTTGAGCAGCATCTTCTGTTGTTCGATGAGCGACGGTTTGAAGTCTGCCTATGCAACGGTCTTCGTAATGTTCTTTGGCTTTGGCATTGACCTCAGGCGAATATTCCAGGTCCAGAATATCGACAAGGTTCAAGCCCTGTGCTGATGCCAGCCGGTAAATGGCCAACACCTCGTCATAAACGGCTGCTACTTCGTTGATCTCAGCGTTGAAGACTTCTCCTTCGGCGTCCAGCACGTTGATTGTTGTTTCCTGGCCAGCTTCCTGCAGGCGCACCCTGGAGGCATGAACCTCGGCAGAGATCAGCACGGCATTAACCAGCAATAATCTGCGATCGCAGGCAGTCAGCATACTTTGCCAGGCCAGTCGCACTTCTTCTTCGATGCGCCGGTTAACGAACAAGTGATTGTTAATAGTAGCAGAATAGCTATGGGCCGCTTCAGCAACCGAGGAACGAGTTGAAAAACCGGAAAACAGATTCCAGGTTGCCTGCAATGTAACCGAATAATCCCGACGGTTTCCTACAGTGCCTTCACGGTCGTCTTCATAGTTGGCAGACCCAACAACATCGACACGAGGGAAATAGTCAGATTGTGCCGACCTCTGTCGCATGCGCGCAATGTCAATCTGGCGATTGCTGTTGGCGATCAGTGGGTTCGCCGCAAGTGCAGCCGAAACGGCGGCATCGATATCAGTTGGGACAAGCACATAATCAAGCTTTGGTGTTTCAAGAGTTTTCAGATCGGGCGGATGTCCGAACAGTTGTGTGTACCTGGTAACCGCATCTCGCAAATTGCCCTCAAATACAATCCGTTGCTCTTTCGAACGCTGAAGCCGTGTTTTCGATAACAGGACATCAACCGCTGTACCGCCACCACGTTTGACGCGTTCGTCTTCAAGGTCCAGCTGAAAGGCGATGGCCGATTCACTTTTCCGGGCAAGGCGTGTGAGCGCTATTTGGCGCAAGACATCGACATAGATGTTCGCAGCTTGCAACAAAAGCGATTGCCGGGTTTCTTCGAAAGAACCTGCAACAGCTTCCTGGTTCAGTTCAGCCGTGTTCTTGTCATGGTTCTTGCGGCTACCATCGAAAATATTCTGTGTGACTGTCAGGGTCAGTTTTTCAAAACCCCGGCCGAAATTTTTACCGGCAGCGCGGCTCGTCGGATTGTCAATTATCTTGTAACCGCTATCACCGTTCAAGCTGACTGTTGGCAGGAACAGAGAACTTGCAAAGTTAACACCTTCGCTTGCTGCCGCGACATTATCTTTGCCTGCCTTCAGCTGTGGGTGTTGTTGCAATAACAGTAACAATTCCTCTTTCAAATTTGCAGCCGTGGCCTGCGGAACGTAACTGAAGGTACCAACAACAAATGCAAATGCGGCAACAAGGTGTACAGGCGTGTGAAAACGCGCTGCAACTCTCAAAGCTGCCGCCTTTAACTGTTCCACCCTGTAGCGCCTTACAATCAAACTGGTTCCCGTATCAAATTGATTGGCCTCGAGAGACCTGGAATACTTGCACACACGTCGTTCAGCTGCCTTGCCATTCGACAATGGCAACAAGGCATACCCCACCAGTCCTCCCCTTTTACAGGAAGGCCAAATGGCGCAGATCTGCGCGGAGCCTGGTTTTTATTCACCATACAAATAACCCTTAGTTCCGCTCCTGGACTATACATCGTCTTTGACAGCCTTGTCTTTAGATGTTTTTTGGCGGATTCAGGAATTTTTGTGGAATTTCAGCGCACTGTGCTATGCTGTTTGCCAAAGATTGGCTCGTCTGGCCGGGGGAAATATGGCTGATACGACAGTGCGAAGTAGTGAAACCGATGATGGTCCCGGTTTTGGGGCGCGTCTGCTGGAAAAATGGCACAACCGCAAACGCCGAACCTGGCGTCAGCGTTTCAAATCCTGGTTCAGCCCAAGTCGCTTGATTGCAATAGCTTTGTTGCTTTCATTGGGCGTAGTGAGGACGCTGGACCTACCCCCAATTGAGCCGCTGAGGGTGAAGACATTTGATCTTTATCAGCGACTAAAACCGCGAGTAAAAACAGGGGATCCCGTTTCAATTGTCGATCTTGACGAAAAATCACTGACAGAACTGGGCCAGTGGCCCTGGCCGAGAAATATTATTGCCCAGATCGTCGTTAACCTGGCGAATGCCGGTGCTGCTGTTATCGGGTTTGACGTATTCTTTACTGAACCAGACCGTTTGTCGCCAAATCTGTATGCCCAATCAATGCCTCATATGCCGAAAAATGTCGCGGCGGCATTGGCAAAAATGCCAAATAACGACGAAATATTTGCGAACGTTTTGCGCCAGACAAATACAGTGCTGGGACAAGCCGCTATTCATGAAGTTATTGCGGGACGGGCAGAATTACCAAAACCTACACGTTACGCAGAACTAAATGGTGATCCGAAGGAGTTGCTGGAAAATTTCAATGGGTTGACGGGCAACACGAAAATCTTGTCTGAAGCCGCCAGAGGTCACGGCATGGTGACTATTAATCCGGAAGGTGATGGCATTGTTCGACGTGTATCCATGGTTTTGCAAGTCGGAAAGAAATTGTACCCATCGCTTACATTGGAGATGTTGCGCCTTGCCTATGGACAGAAAGGATACATCGCGGAGGCAGCGCATCCAAAATCAGGATTGGTTGGTCTGGCCAAGATCAAATTACGAAGCAAGCCCAAGAACTTTGTAATACCCACTGACGGTTTGGGGCGAGTTCCCGTGCATTTTCGACCTTATGACCCCGGCCTCTATATTCCTGCTGTAGATGTTTTTAATGGTACTTTTGACAAAGAGCGTGTTCGTGGCCGAGCAATCTTGTTCGGCACCAGTGCAGAGGGTTTGAAAGATATTCGAACCAGCCCTATTGATGATGCCCTGCCGGGTGTAGAGGTGCACGCCAATCTTCTCGAGACGATTCTCGCACACAGCTATCTCAAGCGACCGGTCAATTCTTTGGGGAATGAGCTTGTTGTTGCCCTGTTTTGTGGATTGCTGATGATTTGGCTGGTGCCTAATCTGGGTGCGGCATTCACTGCGGTTCTCGTATTTGGTTTGATTACAGCTATGGTTGGTTATTCCTGGTGGGAATATTCCGGCAATGTTTTCGGGCTGTTTACCTGGGGAGAAAAAGCCAATTTGAACCTCATTGATGCGACCTATCCGGCGGCATCGACCTTTATTCTTTATACGTTTCTAACCTACTCCAGTTACGCCAAGTCTGCTGCCGAACGGAAACAGGTCCGTGGTGCTTTTGCGCAGTACTTGTCGCCAGCCCTGGTCGAGCAACTCGCCGACGAACCTGAGCGATTAACGTTGGGTGGTGAGATGAGGGATATGACGGTGCTGTTCGCTGACATCCGTGGTTTTACGGCCATCTCGGAACAGTTCAAGACAGATCCACAAGGGCTTACCAATCTTATCAACCGCTTCCTGACGCCGATGACGGATATGATTCTGGCTCGCCAGGGCACCATCGACAAATACATGGGCGACTGCATCATGGCATTCTGGAATGCGCCTTTGGATGATGCAGATCATGTCACACATGCATGCGATTCGGCCCTGGCCATGTTCTCGGCCCTGGAAGGTCTGAATGCCGATATCAAGGCTGAACGCGATGCGGCGGGCGAGTTTTTCCTGCCGATCATCATCGGCATCGGCCTGAATTCCGGAGAGGCCTGCGTCGGCAACATGGGTTCCAGCCAGCGGTTCGATTATTCAGTGCTGGGCGATACGATCAACCTGGGTGCGCGCCTGGAGAGCCAGTCAAAGAACTACGGCGTCGGTATCGTCATCGGTAATGAGACATATAAGGGTGCACCCGGTTACGCGATGCTGGAAATGGATTTCATTGCGGTCAAAGGCAAAACAGAAGGCGTACACATCTACTGTTTGCAGGGTCGCCCGGACATGGCTGAAACGCCAGCGTTCAAAGCCCTTGCGACAAAGAATGCCGCGATGCTCGAAGCCTATCGTGGCCAGCAATGGACCGAGGCTCGCACCCTGGTCGTCGAGTGCCGCGAACTGGACGACTTCCTCGAAAAGCCACTGGACGTGCTCTACGACATGTATGATGAACGTATCAGCGATTACGAAGCCACACCCCCGGCTGCCGACTGGGACGGCGTCTTCGTCGCAACGTCGAAATAGAATCTGGTTATTCTGCTGCGTCGATTGTTTTTTTGATACGAGGCAGGGTGATGCCTGTTTGCCCCTGGTATTTGCCACCCCGCATAGCGTAGGTCACTTCGCAGGCACTTTCGCCACGGAAAAACAGAAACTGACAGGCTCCTTCATTCGGATAGATCAGGGCATCTGTTGGCGTCGTATTGGAAAATTCCAAAGTGACATGACCTTCCCAGCCCGGTTCAAGCGGCGTCACATTGACGATAATACCACACCTTGCATAGCTTGATTTGCCGAGGCAAATAACCAGGATATCGTCCGGTATTTTGAAATATTCGACGGTACGGGCCAGAGCAAAGGAATTGGCGGGCAAAACGATAGCGTCTTCAGAGACCTTTGTGACCAGGCAACTATCATCAAAGTTCTTGGGGTCAATCAACACGCCACCGGGGTTGGTGAATATCTTGAACTCAGGTGCAACCCGCGAATCATAGCCAAAAGAAGAAAGTCCATGTGATATCACGCCTTCCTGTTTCAGGGTTTCGCTGAACGGCGCAATCATCTCTTGCTCTACCGCGAGACGACGGATTTCATGGTCTGGTAAAATGGACACAGTTTGAATACTCCCGGACTTGGGTCAAAGGAGTGTTCAATTTAGCACTGAATGAGTTGAAGGCAATTGCAACCAAGTGCACGATATTACTAGTATCGGCAGATTGGCAAATCAGCGTTCGTGGAAGGCTTCGTAGCGGATCTTTAATACCGGGCGGATCAAATATTCCATGACGGATTTGTCGCCGGTCTTGATGTCAACGCTCGCCTGCATGCCGGGAGTAATCGGAAGGTCACCTTCTTTGGTGCCCAGATAGGATCTGTCGGTCGCCACTTTGACGAGGAAATAGGGGGAGCCCTGTTCATCAAGATCACTGTCTGGCGAAATTTGAGTTACATGGCCGTCAAGTCCACCGTATCTGATGAAGTCGTAACTTGTTACTTTTACCAATGCCTTCTGACCGACCTTGACATAGCCCCTGTCTTCGGGCGCCAGGTGAACTTCGATTACCAGTGTCGCTTCGGTTGGCACGACTTGCATAATCGGCTCACCGGCTTTGACCACACCACCAACAGTATTGAAAGCCAGATTTTTGATGACGCCATCAATCGGGCTGACAATTTCTGTCCGCAAACGTTGTTCACTGGCTTGCGAAATCAATTGCCGGACATTGGCAATTTTTTGCTGCAATTCACTCATTTGACCGGCTGCTTCACGCCGGAATTTGAGTGTTAATTCGGTAACTCGATCCTTTGATTCCTGCAGGGCAGAGCGAGCTTTGGGAATTTCCACGCCGATGGAATCCACCTGGCCCTGCAATTGGATCACAGCGCTTTCCAGTTCCTGATGGGACGTCTTGGTCACCAGGCGGATCGCAAGCAAACTGGCAGATGTAGCCAGTTTTTTCTTTGAGACCCCCAGGTCTTTTTCCAATGTTGATTTCTGTGTTGTAAGCGCCTTGATGGCAAGTTTTGCTTGCTCAACCTGGCGCTTTTGCACGGTCATGGTACTGTCAAGCTCGCTACGTCTGGAATCAAGCTGGTTCAGTTCTGAAGATGCCAGTTCAGGGTGACGTTCTGATTCTTCCTTGGGCATGATCATGTCACGTCCTTTGGATTCAGCTGTCAAACGAGCGCGGGTTAATATGAAACCGTCGAGGCGAACCTGGAGGTCTTCCCGGTTCAAGCCGGAACTTCCCAGTTTAAGTTGAATTAAGGGGTCGCCTTTGCGTACGGAATCACCGTCAACAACAAATATCTCCTGAACGATGCCACCTTCCAGGTGCTGCACAATCTTGATCTGGCTTTGCGGGACGATTGACCCAATTGCGACTGCATACTCCGGCAATGTAATAAAATAGGACCAGGCAACGGAGGAGGCCAGCAAGATCATCACAGCCCAGACGAGTTTGTGACTGACCTTGATCGGGTTTTCCCGAACCAGGTCGTCGAGTGGGTTTTGTGAACCGGCTGGAATGTCGGTCATGGCTTCAAAAGCTGCTTTCTGCGGTAAATCACTTGAATAATACCAAAACTAGACATTATCCGTTAACCAAATGTGACTTGTCACGAAAAATTGCAAGTACTGTAGACCAAAGCTTACGCTTGGCGTTGATAGATTGGTGGTGCGCTGTTGGTACCCAAAAGGTGCGGCAGAACATCCAATGGACGGCCGCTGCGGACAATACGACCCTTTTGCATGACCAGGACCTGCCGACACTGTGAGAGTACGCCAGGGGCATGACTGATAACCATAATCGTGTGATTTTCTGCCAAGCCGTTCAGCGTTTCCATCAACTCCATTTCGCCTTCACGATCCAGGTTTGATGAAGGCTCATCCAGTAACAGCACTGGTGGATCACCCAGCAGGGCACGTGCAATTGATAATCTCTGGCGCATTCCACCAGACAGCCTGGCACCAGCTTCGCCAATATCTGTGGCATATCCGTCCGGGAAATCAATAACAAGATCATGCAGGCCGGACTTTTTTGCGGCTTCTACCAGTTCATCATCAGTCGCTTCGGGGCGGCCCTTGACGAGGTTGTCGCGGACTGTACCCGTAAACAAAAATGTCTCCTGGGGGACATAGCCAATCCATTGCGCCATTTCCTGACGCGTAAACTGGTTGATATCAGCACCATCCAGCAAGACACGTCCTTGCGTCGGTCGGTAAAGACCCTGAAGCATCTTGATCAGTGTCGTTTTCCCGGAACCGTTTGTGCCGACAACAGCGATAACACCACCCGGGTCAACTTGCAGGCGGACGCCATTAATGATGGATGGACTGTCCTCCGCATACTTGAAATGCACGTGTTCAAGATTGATGCGACCACGAGGGCGCTCGTGAGCAATGCTTATCTCTGTGCGCTCCTGCGGCATGGCGAAGGCGTCTGTCAGGCGTTCAACGGCCTGTTTGAACCCGGCATAGGCACGCCAGGACCCGACCAATTGGTTAAAGGGTCCAATAACCTTGTTACTCAGCATGTTGGCGGCAATCAGCGAACCAACGGACATATCGCCTGCCATAATGGCAAATGCACCGGCAGAGGTCATGGCGACAGTAGCAGCTGCTGCCAGCCCTGCGCCCAGATTTGAATATTTGTCCGACCTGTTGCCGCGCATGATTGAGCGTTTGATGCTGTCTGCCTGGCGATCTTCCCAAAGGGGCTTCAGGTCCTCTTCCAGCGACAGCGCTTTCACTGTGTTACGACCAGCAACAATTTCTGAAAGCAACGTATCGCGACTGAACCCGGCCTTGCGTTCTTCGCCGGCGGCCGCGCTGACAGACGATGCCGACCGCCACGCCAGCAATACAAATGTTGGCAGGATAAGCAATAACACCCAGATAATGGGCGATGCGATTAGATAAATGACGGCGATAAACATCACCGCAAATGGCAGGTCAACGATCAATAATGCGCTGGGACCCGACAAGGTATTGCGGACCGTATCACCATCCTTGAAAAGGGCATGCCAATAAGCAGAGGTCCGGGCCTCAAGAATAGACAGTGGCAAGGCCATGATCTTGTTGAACAGGTCCCGGCCAAGGGTCACATCAATATTCAGCGCCGCGCGCTGCATAAGGCGGGAGCGGGACTGGCGCAGGATGTAGTCAAAAGCGAAAACAAAGCCAACGCCGATCAAGAGGCCTTGAAGGGTGCTGATATTACCTGAATTGATGACCCGATCGTAAATCTGCAAGACAAATACCGGCACAGCAAGCGCAAGCGCATTGATGAACAGCGAAATCACAGCGATTTCGCGATACATCGGCGTGAGCGGCTTTCTGATATCTTTCAGCCAGTCTTTTGCCATCTTGTCGGCCATTAATACGTATCGATCCCAAAAAGTTAATAAAGAGAAAACATAGAAAACTCAACTTGTTACCAGAAGAACTACATGTTTCATCGCAACTGATTGAACGCGAACTTGGTTAACGAAGGTTAAAGACCAGAAGACATAAAACCTCAAATACCTGCTTTTTTACCTAAACTACAAAATCTTCAGAACATCTCCCGGTGGACGCCCTACCGCTGCCTTACCATTTGCCAGAACAATTGGCCGTTCAATCAGGACAGGGTTATTGTGCATCGCCTCGATCAGGCTGTTTCTGTCGAGGGACTGATCATCGAGGTTGTTTTCAACGTAAGGCGCTTCCTTACGCCGCATTAATTCTCTCGGCTCCATTTCCAGCAAGTCAAGAATCTCCCCAATATCTGCAACTTTTGGAGGCTCTTTCAGATACTCCACTACAGTCGGCGAGATACCCCGTTCTTCAAGCAAGGCGAGTGTCTGACGAGACTTGCTGCAGCGTGGATTATGCAAAATAGTGACCGAACCTGACTCTGCTGACATTGTGCCTCTGTTGCTCCTTGATTTTGTTGGCATTCAGATCAACATATCGGACCAGTTGCCTTTAAATTAACGCCTCGGACCTTTTAGAATATCGTGTGAAGGTCCAATGAGTCGATGGCGAATTTGGAATTCTCGCAATATGATCAGTTTGACTGGACAACCAGCCGTAACAGGGCGCGAAATTGGTAAGATGATGAAAATAAACAGTAAAACTCCAAAATTAATCAGCATTTTTGTCGCTTTCGGCCTTTTTCTGATTCTGGGCATTTCTGACGTCAAAGCAGAACAAAGTGGTGATTTGCCGTCAGAAGCAGCAATCGAAGGTTTGATTGAACGCCTTGAAAACGTTGAAGACCGGGATCGCCTGATCGGAGATCTGAAGTCCCTCCGCCAGGCGATCAGCAAGTCTCGGGGAGAAAACAGCGCAGATGCGCCTGATGTTCTCAGCGGCGTTCTTGAAAATATTGCAGACTATTTGGCCACCGCAGGAGACAGTATCGCTGTCATCACACAGCAAGCTGGCAATCCCGCTGATATTTTCAAGTGGGCGACAAGGCAGGCAACAAATGCTGACCGTCGTGATCTTTGGTTGAGCGTTCTGCTACATGTCGTATTGGTTGTCGGATCTGGTTTTGTCGTCGCCTGGATTGTTCGCCGCATATTAAGGCGACCACGAATATTTCTTGAAAGTCGCGGAGACGCAGTTTGGTACGTACGTGCAACGCTGTTGCTGGCACGAACATTTCTTGAAATCGTACCTTCGGTGGCCTTGATGGTGACGGCCTACACGGCCCTGACTTTCAGTGGCCCTCAGCATATTGTTTATGGCATCGTCCTTTCTATCGTTCATGCGATTGTTGCGGTACGTGTTTTGACGGCATTTGCAGGTGCCATGGTTACGCCCTTCAACACGTCTCTTCGACTTGTCTCGCTGGCAGATGAAACTGCCGCCTATATTTATGTCTGGCTGAAGCGCCTGATCAAAATTCCCGTCTACGGTTTTTTTGCCGCTCAGATTGCACTTGCCGTTGGGCTACCCTCAGATGCCTATTCTGTTGTCATCAAACTTGTCGGTTTGACAGAGACGGTTTTGCTTCTCGTTCTGATCTTGCAATTGAAAGATACAGTCGCTTCTTCATTGGCTACGCAGGCAGGCGAAGTAACAGGAAAAATTTCAACGCTGGACAGAATTCGCAAACGGGTTGCCGATGTCTGGCATTTTTTTGCAGGGCTTTATGTACTGACTGCCTTTGTAATCTGGGCATTGGAAATAGAAGGGGGCTTTGCCTTTGTTGCGACCGGAACAGCCGGTACAATTGTTGTGCTTGTCCTTGCGTCTGGCGCCCGGATGTTGGCATCTGGTGGATTGCAACGCCTCTTCAGCGTCTCTGACGAAATCCGTCGGCGATATCCGGTGCTGGAAGTTCGAGCCAATAAATACCTTCCAGCGGCCCAGAAAATCGTATCCGTTCTTATCTGGTTTGCTGCGGCCTTAATGGTGTTAAGCGCCTGGCAGTTTGATGTTGGCGCCTGGCTTGTCAGTGATCTCGGACGCATGATCGTCTCTCGCGCTCTGAACATAGTACTCATATTGGGTCTTGCCCTCGCCGTGTGGGAGGGGATCAGTACTCTTATTACAGTATATCTTGATAAAACTGATGATGAGGGGCATCAGGTTGAACGCAGTGCGCGTGTGCGAACCTTGTTGCCATTGGCGCGCAACGCCTTATTGGTTGTCATTTTAACAATGGCGGTTTTGACGACGCTGAGTGAGCTGGGTGTAAATATCGGGCCCTTGCTAGCTGGTGCTGGCGTAATCGGTCTTGCAATTGGTTTTGGTGCCCAGACCCTGGTCAAGGACATCATCACGGGTGCTTTTATCCTGATTGAAGATTCTATTGCTTTGGGTGATTTTGTGACTGTTGGTGGATTGTCCGGTACCGTTGAAACCATGACGATCCGTACAATTCGCCTGAGAGACTCGCGCGGTACAGTGCACACAGTACCCTTCAGCTCTGTTGATACTGTAACCAATATGACCAAGGACTTCGCCTATCATGTGGCAGAAGTTGGTGTTGCCTATCGCGAAAATATTGACGAAGTTTATGACGCCCTTCGCGATATCGGCGCTGAATTGCAAGCTGATCCAGCCTATGGCGTCGATGTTCTTGAGCCGATCACAATTGACGGTGTTGACACCCTGGCCGATTCGGCAGTGATAGTCCGGGCGCGGCTGAAAACCAGACCAGGCAGCCAGTGGCGGATCAAACGAATATTCAACGATCTGGTGAAGCGGCGCTTTGACGAACGTGGCATTGAAATTCCGTATCCACATCAAACCATTTATTTTGGTGAAGACAAAAACGGTGGCGCACCGTCGATGAAGATCGAAGCCGCAGATAAACAAAAAATTGCGGAAGTTTTGGCAAAACCCCAAAAGTCGGATGCAAAACCGCTGGCAGTAGATAAAGAGCATCGGGACGCCAACGACGATGGTGGCGATGGCGGAGGGCTTTGATTTCGATACAAAGTAGTTTAAACAGACCGCCTCGTGCAGGAATGCACCCCGCATAACAAGCGATATATTGATGTCTGAGTCGAGAATACAGCCCCATCCCTTGTCTGTTCGCCACATTGGTGCGGTGAACTGGATTGGATTCTGGACGCTTTATTCCAAGGAAGTCAGACGCTTCCTCAAAGTCTGGGGACAAACTGTGTTTGCGCCCATGGTTACCATGCTGTTGTTTCTGGCGATCTTTACACTTGCGTTGGGCGGGGCCGTTCGTACGGTTGGTGATATTCCCTTTGTACAGTTTCTGGCTCCGGGTTTGATAATGATGGCCATTGTTCAAAACTCGTTTGCCAATACGTCCTCCACAATCATGGTCGCAAAAATACAGGCCGTGATCGTTGACGTCCTGATGCCACCATTGACATCTCTTGAACTGGTGACGGCTTTTGCGCTTGGCGGTATGACCCGTGGCCTGGTCGTCGGTATTTCTGTCACATTGGCCATGTCATTTTTTGTACCGCTGGAAATTGTCCATTTCTGGGCCGTTCTGTTCTTTGCTGTGTCTGGCTCATTGATGTTGTCTTTGATGGGTTTGATTGCAGGCGTATGGGCTGACAAATTTGATCATATGGCCGTGATAACCAATTTTGTGATTACGCCGCTGGCATTTTTATCAGGGACTTTTTACTCGGTTGAAAAATTGCCTGGAATTTGGCGCACGATCAGCAGCTTTGATCCATTTTTCTATATGATTGATGGCTTTCGTTATGGTTTCATAGGTGCAGCTGATGACTCACCGGTTCTTGGTGTTGTTGTTATGCTGGGCATGAATGCAGCACTTGGCTGGATTGCTTTTGAATTGTTCCGACGAGGGTACAAAATCAAAGCCTGAAGCTGGCCTCAGCATATTTCTGCAGGAAACTGTCGAATAGCGCCAGCGTTGACACTGGCCCCGCAGAAAACCATACTGCGCGGCTTTCCCCTTAGGTTAATCAGGAACTGACGTTGCAGTGCGGCGGGAACGCGATATTCCCAAATTTCAAGCGTTGCAGGGTAACCCTGAAAGTAATCGGAGAAGACCCGTGAATTCGAAAGTAATGCCGACATATGGTCGGGTAGAAATATCATTTGAAAAAGGCGAAGGCGCTTACCTGTTTGATGATCAGGGCAATCGCTACCTGGATTTTTGTACCGGAATTGCCACAGCGTCGCTGGGCCATTGCCACCCACATCTTGTTGAAGCGTTGACAGAACAAGCCGGCAAAGTCTGGCACACGTCAAACCTGTTCCGGATACCGGGTCAGGAACGTCTTGCCGAACGACTGGTGGAAAACTCCTTCGCGGATCAGGTGTTCTTTTGCAATTCAGGGGCAGAGGCTTCGGAAGGTTGCATCAAGATGGCGCGGAAGTATCAGTCTGCTACGGGTCACCCCGAACGCTATCGGATCATCACAATTGACGGTGCCTTTCATGGCCGGACGCTTGCGACATTGGCCGCTGGCGGCAAGCCAGAGCATCTGGATGGATTCGGCCCTGTTGTTGAAGGTTTTGACCATGTACCCGCCGGTGATCTTGCAGCGATGGAAGCGGCCATTGGTCCTGAGACGGCAGCAATTTTTGTTGAAGCTGTCCAGGGTGAAGGTGGTGTCAATGTCATGGACACCACCTATCTGAAGGCTTTGCGTAAATTATGTGACGACAATGAAATCTTGATGATGATGGACGAGGTCCAGACTGGTATGGGTCGGACCGGCACTTTGTTTGCCTATGAATGGGAAGGTGTGACGCCTGACATCATGGGCCTTGCCAAGGCGCTGGGAAACGGTATGCCGATCGGCGCTATCCTTGCCACAGAAAGCGCTGCAGTAGGCATGACGCCTGGGACGCATGGTTCGACCTATGGCGGCAATCCGCTTGCAGTTGCTGCGGCCAACGCCGTGCTGGACGTGATGCTGGAAGATGGCTTCATGGACCATGTCAAAGGTATTTCCGGTCATATGATGCAACGGATTTCGGGTGTCATAGATGCTCATCCGGAGATCATTGAAAGTGTCCGGGGTCAGGGTCTGCTAATTGGCCTGAAGTGCAAAGTGACAAACGGCGATCTTGTTGACGCCTTGCGTGACGAAGGTTTGCTGACGGTCGGCGCTGCTGACAATATTGTGCGGTTGATCCCACCGTTGATTATTGATGAGTCGCAAATTGACGAAGCCATGGCCGCTTTGGACCGCGCTTGTGAAAAGCTGGAAAAAGCGGGCTGACGAGGGAGCATGGATATGGCAAATCCCAAACATTTTCTTGATATTGACGCTGTAAGCCAGGACGGCTTGCGCGCCATTCTGTCACGCTCGGCGGAACTGAAAGCTGCTCGCCTCGGCCAACCAAAGGGTACTGTTGATGCAGGTCGCCCCCTGGACGGTCATGTGTTGGCGATGATTTTTGAAAAACCATCGACCCGCACGCGCGTTTCCTTCGAAATTGCCATTCGCCAGCTGGGCGGTACTGCTTTGATGTTGTCCGGTCGGGATTCGCAACTCGGGCGCGGTGAAACTGTGCCTGATACAGCTCGGGTATTATCGCGTTACGTCGATGCAATCATGATACGTACCGACGATCACAACAAACTTCTGGAACTTGCTGAATATGCGTCGGTGCCGGTGATCAATGGCCTGACAGATGACTCGCATCCCTGTCAGGTGATGGCCGATGTGCTGACATTCGAAGAAAAGCAGGGGCCTATCGCCGGTCGCACGGTCACCTGGTGTGGAGATGGTAATAATATGGCGGTTTCATGGATCCATGCCGCGGCGAAATTGGATTTTGAGTTACGTCTGGCTTGCCCCGAACAACTGAACCCACCGGAAAAAGTAATGGCCTGGGCGAAATCCCAGGGTGCGAACGTGGTCTTGACGGAAGATGTTGAGGCAGCCGTCGCAGACAGCGCGTGCGTGATTGCGGATACCTGGGTATCCATGGGCGACGAAGAAGCCACTGCCCGTCACAATATGTTGCAACCCTATCAGGTCAATAAACATCTGATGTCATTGGCGGATAGGGACGCTGTTTTCATGCATTGCCTTCCGGCACATCGCAATGAAGAAGTAACGGACGAAGTTATGGATGGACCGCAATCCGTGATCTGGGATGAGGCTGAAAACCGACTGCATGCTCAAAAGGGCGTGCTGGCCTGGTGTTTTGACAAATAAGCGTTTGAAAATGGTTGCCCGGGTACACAAATAAGCCAGACCCAGATTGATGAAATGTTTGATAAATGACGAATGAAACAACCGCAGCTGCCGCAAATATGGGGGACGGCGACGACCTGATCTTGCCATTCAAGTTTGATGGTGCAGATATCCGTGGTCGTCTGGCGCGCCTCGGTCCAGCGCTCGATACTGTTCTCAAGGCCCATGATTACCCGGATGCCGTAGCCCAGCTGCTGGGTGAAGCATTGATCCTTTCAGCGACGATCGCAGGTACGTTCAAGTTCGATGGGCGATTTGTCCTGCAAGCCTCAACAGACGGTCCGATCAGCCTGCTGATTGCTGATTTCACAACTGATGGATCTTTGCGAGGATATGCCCGCTTTGATGCTGAGGCTGTGGCTCAGGCAGAAAAGGACATGGCCATCTCCGCACCCGTGCCGCGTTTGATGGGAGCCGGGCACCTGGCCTTCACCGTTGATCAGGGCGCTGACATGGAAAGTTATCAGGGTGTCGTCGCCGTTGAAGGCGCGACGCTGGCAGATTGTGCGCATGAATATTTGCGTCAGTCCGAACAACTCGCTGCGGCTGTCCGGGTTGAAGTTGGCAAGGTTGAGGGCAATTGGCGGGGTGGTGCCATTATGCTGGAACAATTGGCTGGCGCGCCGGCTGACGGCCGCACTGAAGAAGATGCAGAAGATGACTGGCGGCGAGCACTTGCCCTGTTGGGTAGTGTGAAATCGGAAGAAGTTCTGGATTCTGATCTCTCTGGCGGTGCCTTATTGTATCGACTGTTCAATGAAGACGGCGTACGTGTTTATGATCCGGCAACATTGCAGGCTAAATGCCGTTGCAGTGCTGAGCGCATGGAGACAGTGTTGGCTTCATTCAGCGAAGAAGATTTACAGTCCATGGTCGTTGATGGTCAAATCACGGCAACCTGCGAATTTTGTAATGCTGTCTATAATTTTGATCCTGATAATCTTCCCGAAAGAGAAGAAACGGGCGACGAAAAAAACGGATAGGGAAACAGATATGACTTCAGGATATATCCGAGCCACTTTGGTCGTTCTGGCCCTCGGGTTTCTTAGCGCTTGCGAAACTCCGACACTTATGCCGACTTATCCTGAATTGACCTGGAACCATTTGACCCCGATCAGCTTCAAGGCAGGCAGCGTCGAAATCGCTGATAACTATGTGGCGCCGTTGAAGTCACCAAATCTGGATCATGAGTTTCCCATTACACCGGAAGCTTCTCTGCAGCGCTGGACGGTTGATCGCATCAATGCCACCGACGACACGTTGCGCAGGGTTCGCATGACTATTCTGGATGCAAGTGTCGTTGGTGTTCCTTTGAAAACAAAGGACGGTATCAAAGGCTTGTTTTACAAGGAACAGGCATTTCGGATTGACGCAACACTGGAAGCCATGATTGAAGTTCGCGATGATCGTGGATTTGTAAAGTCCAGTGCCCGCGCCCGCGTTAATCGCTCTCGCACCGTACCAGAGGAAACTTCGCCCAACGCGCTGGACAAGATTTATTTCAACCTGCTCGAAGCTTTGATGACTGATTTCAATGTCCGCATGGAACTGGAAATCCGTAAGCACATGGGTGGTGATCTGGAGTAATGCGCTTCGACATTCCGGGCTCAAACCCTGCCGCGCCGGATCGTCTCAGCTAATTACAGGTGTCATATTTCCGGATCGACGTTGAAGACCTGTTTAAAGGTTACGATATAAGCTTTTCGAAATTGTTCGAATAGAACCGTCGCAATAGCAGGTGTCTCTTGCCAGTCGGTTCCGGCATTAAACAGAGGTGTACTGACAGCCGGTCCGGTATTCATGCAAAAGAAATTATAGCAACTTTCCCGACCGACCTCCCCAAGCGTGTCCCAGGAGGAACATTTAAAATCATCTGTCAGAAAATCACAGCGGACGTCCTGTGGCTTTTGGAACTCTCCCCAGTCGATCTTCAGAGCAATGCAGCACAGGGACTGACACTTATTGCAGTCGTGCTTAAAATTCTCTGGCAAGGCGTTATAGACTTCAATGCTATCATCCATTTCAATCCAACGCCTCCAAACAATCAAGCAACATCAGCACGCCTCGGCAATTTCCAGTTTGGCCGGATATAATGGCAGGTATAACCGTTGGGGAAATGTTCCAGGTAGTCCTGGTGTTCTGCTTCGGCTTCCCAGAAATCGCCAACGGGAACAACTTCTGTAACTGTTTTGCCGGGCCACAGACCTGAAGCATCAACATCTGCAATGGTCTCTTCGGCCACACGTTTCTGCATCTCATCAACATAATAAATAGCCGAACGATAGCTTGGACCCCTGTCATTGCCCTGGCGGTTGGGGGTTGAGGGGTCGTGAATCTGGAAGAAAAATTCCAGCATTGTACGAAAACCGGTTTGGCTTGGATCAAAAACAATTTCGATGCCTTCCGCATGATTGCCGTGATTACGATAAGTGGCATTGGGCACTTCACCACCTGTATATCCCACCCGTGTAGAAAGCACGCCAGGTAATTTTCGGATCAGGTCTTGCATGCCCCAGAAACATCCCCCGGCAAGGACAGCCCGCTCTGTGATTTTATCCTGTGTCATCAGATATCCTCCACTTGATCAACAAAATCGCCATAACCTTTTGCCGTCATATCGCTTTTGGGAATGAAGTGCAGCGAGGCCGAGTTGATACAATAACGTAAACCACCTCGATCAACCGGACCATCGGGGAAAACGTGTCCTAGATGGCTGTCACCATATGTCGAACGGACCTCGATGCGAACCATACCGTGGGTGTCGTCTCGCAGTTCCTGTACATGAGCAGGTTTTATCGCTTTGGTAAAACTTGGCCATCCGCAATGCGAGTCAAACTTGTCTGATGACGCAAATAACGGTTCTCCAGAGACAATGTCCACATAGATACCCGGCGCATGGTTGTCGAGATAGGCCCCGGTCCCTGGACGCTCGGTGCCGCTTTCCTGGGTTACATAATGTTGCTCGGGCGTCAGTTTTGAAATGACGTCCTGGCTTTTGCGATACTCAGCCATGCCTGTTCTCTCGTGAAATGATCATTGCATGGAAATATAGGTGCGATACGTCCTGATTTCCAGGCAGATGACCGGATGATCGTCGTGAGTGAAAGACCTAATTGCCTCCCGCCGAGACGTTCCGCATGCGCTGCAGGATAAAAGTTGCTCCAATAATCAGGGCAAGACCTGGATAGGTTTCAAGCGGCGGCAAGGGTTCGCCAAATGCCAGGCCAATGATCAGAACCAGGGCGGGATTCAGGTAGGTATATGACATCACCCGGGTCGGGCCGATCAAAGGCACACTGTTCTGATAAATGAAGAACGTAATTAACGTCGTAAAAACAGCTAGATAGGCGATGCCACCGTAAACTTTCATTGGAATGTCAGCCCACACGACAGGTGCGGCGTTGATCAACGATAGCAACAGCAACCAGCCAGCACCGGTCGCCAGCGTCCAGAATGTCACCCGCGCCATGGGTTCCCCCCGAAGTAACAGTTTTAGTGCAGCCGGGTAACACCCGAAGGAGATAATGGCAGCCAGAAATATGGCGTCACCTTTGCCAAGGTCCAGAGCCAGGAGTGCATCCAGATCTCCCCGAAAAACCACCCAGACTGCGCCGACGATGCCGACAGGCAGCGCCAGTTTGGCCGCCCCCGCAAGACGTTCACGCAACAACACAGCCGAAACGATCGCTGTAATGGCAGGTGCCAGTGTAAAAATTGTCGCAGTATTCAGAACGGACGTGTAGCGCAAGGCGACGAACATGCCCCAGAAGAAACCGACCATGAAGGCACTGATGATGCTGTAGCGTACCAACCCCCGCCAACCGGGCCATGGAAGTCCGTAACGCCAGGCAACAAGGGGTGCAAACAGCAAGGCAGCCAGACTGAATCTGAGCAGCGTCAACACAATCGCATCTAGGTCATTTGTTATCGCGGCACCTACAGGAAAGGATGTGGCGATCAGCACTGAAGCCATTATCATCAGCCCGTGGGCACGTATTTCCGGAGTGTTCATTGGGCAAAGTCTAACGGGTTTGCGATATGAAGTGTAGCAATCCGGATCGTATTGAATGGCAACATATTGCCAATTTCACGACTTCAAGTTCAATATTTTTTGGCGTGATCATCATACCGTGCGCTCTGCTCCCTCGCCTATTGTCGTCTTGCCGACGACATATATTTGTATCCGCGCTGCATTCTGGCGGAAGTGACGGGAGAAACGAAATGATAAAACTGAATGGTAAACAGGTTCCAGTATCCAAAGATCTTTACGAAATTTCCTTGCTTGATTTTATTCGCGATCAGGTTCTGTTGAAGGGTACAAAATATGGCTGTGGGCAGGGTCTGTGTGGTGCCTGTACGATCCATCTGGACGGTATAGCCCGGCGCGCCTGCCAGCTGAATGTCGCCGATGCTGTTGGTCACGAGGTGACGACCATCGAAGGTCTGGCAGGAACTTCCGGCGAAACCGGTTCTGATGATCTTCATCCTGTACAAAAAGCCTGGATCGCTGAAGCGGTTCCCCAGTGCGGTTATTGCCAGCCTGGTCAGATCATGACTGCCGCAGCATTGTTGCGTGAAAAGCCCCAGCCAGATGCCGATCAAATACGTGCTGGCATGAACGGTAATATTTGTCGTTGCGGTACTTACGAACGAATTCATCGTGCTGTTGCACGTGCGGCCCGGGAGGACCAGTCATGACTTATACACCTCAAACACTTGATCATAGCCGTCGCCGGTTCCTGATAAAAACAGGATGGCTGGCCGCAGGTGTAACAGCGCTTACGTCGTGCAGTGGCTTGATCCCGGTCTTGCCAACAACGGCAAACCCAAAGGATGAGGATGGTTCGTCATGGATTCAGATACTTGCCGACGGGCGTGTTCGATTTCTATGCCCCCGGATGGAAATGGGTCAGGGAGCGACCATTGGGTTGAGCCAGATCGTCGCTGAGGAACTTGGTGTTACCCAGGATCAGATTGAATGTCTGGCCCCTGATAGCGATCAGCTTGGCCCATTCAAGATGACGGTTGGCAGTGAAGGTATTGCGCGCTTTTCCGGGCCTGTTGCCATGGGTGCAGCGGGTTTGCGGGAACATTTTCGACAACTGGCGGCAGATAAAGTCCTCCTGCCTTTTGATCAGATCGAAGATGCAGCTGGCGGCTTCACAGCGGCAGGAAACTTTATTGGCTATGGCGAGTTGGTACCGGATCAGGCCAGAATTATCGGCGCCGAGTATCGGGCGGATGTTGTTCCCCGTTTTGCTGATCGTAACGGAAATTCAAGAGCAATTGGCAAGAGCTGGAAGTCTCCCGAGCTCAAAAATATCGTGACGGGGCAAACCATATACAGCCGGGATATTGCTGTGCCGGACATGCTTTATGGTGACATCGTCCGGCCTCCTCGTTATGGGGCAACTTTGAAAGAAGCGATCAACAGAGGAGCAGAAACTTTGCCTGGTGTAGTCAGTGTTGTAATCGACGAAGCCAATGACCTGGTGGCTGTCGTTGCAAAATCGCCCTTTGTCCTTGCAGATGCACTTGAGAAAATTGAAACAACCTGGCAATCATCACCCGATGAGATCCCGGATGATATACTCGATGTGTCGCTCTACCGTACCAGAGGAGATTTTGAACATTCCCTTATGGATGAAGGTAGCGCCCGATCGGCAGACAAGGCAGCGATAGCTGTAACCAGTGCAAACTACACCACATCCTATATGGCTCACGCAGCTATGGAGCCACGTGCAGCCGTTGCCTGGGTCAGGGAAGAAGAAGTGGAAATCTGGTGTGGTTGCCAGGACCCCTATTTTGTACGAGGCCGTGTCGCAGCTTTGCTGAAACGTGATCAGAAAGAAGTTGTTGTTCATCCTCTGCGTATGGGAGGCGGGTTCGGTGGACGTGTCCTTTGTCAACCGGCGGAAGAGGCCGCCGTGTTATCGGCAAGAGTAGGTATGCCTGTCAGGGTGCAATGGGATCGGGAAACGGAATTTCAGCATAATTATTTCCAGCCAAAATTCTCTCATGCAATTGATAGTGGCCTGGATGAAGCAGGTCATATTGCGTTCTGGCGGCACGATTTTGTCTCATCTCCCATCATCTTTGGATTGGTGCCTTCTCCTTTTGCCTCAATACTGGATGCCTTTGTTGCCGACGAAGGGACAGCCAGAGGTGCTGACATGCCTTATGACGTGAGTGAGCACAAGCGTGTGCGGTATTCCGATATTCGGACAGGTATTCCGACAGGTGCCTGGCGTGGCCTCGGAGCTGCCCCTAATACGTTTGCCATAGAAAGCACGATGGACGAACTTGCCTATTCTGCTGGAAAAGACCCTCTGGCTTTTCGATTGTCGCAGCTTGAAAACAATGGCGGCAATTCCAAACGGTTGTCGGAGGTTTTGCGTCGTGTTGGCAAAATGGCCGACTGGGGAAAATCTGTTGATAAGAACCTCGGACTAGGCGTCGCTGCAGCTGTATACAAGGATCAGACATTTGTTGCGGTCGTGGCGGAAGTTCGTATTGATCAACAGAGGGAGCAGATTTCTGTGACAAGCCTATGGTGCGCCCAGGATTGTGGCCTGGTGGTCAATCCGGATCAGGTTGAGAATCAAGTGTTGGGCAACCTGATCTGGGGGTGTGGTATGGCCCTGAAGGAAAAACTGACCTTCAACGAAGGGGCACCCGGGCAACTGAATTTTGATTCCTATGAAGTTCTGCGTCATGTAGAAGCCCCGCGAACCTTCATCGAACTTGTGGAAACGCCGGGGGCACCACCGGTTGCTGTCGGTGAATCGGCCTTTGCCCCGGCTGTTGCGGCCATCGCGAACGCTGCTTTTGCAGCTACTGGTAAACGGCCCCGGCAACTTCCATTTGATTATGATAGCCTTCAAATCCAATAAAGATTTTCAGGAAGAGGGGAGAGACACCATCGAAGACTTCGCACGTGCCAGTATCGTTAACCTTGTCAGGCGGGAAGTCGCACGGTGCTATCCCGAGCTGCTACCAGGCCCATTGAAGCCTATCGACAATTTGCGCAACGCTACTGTTCCAGCGGGTGACAAACGTCACTTGATAAATCAGATTTTGGACACCGTCGGCGCTGCAGCCCTGTTGTCTATCGGTCAGGGATTGAGGGATGGTGATTTTGATCCACTTTGGCAAGCAGCCTCAAGAGCCGCCAACCCGGATCAATTGCTTAACGGATGGCGGCGGTTGGAAGGCTACGCCCACTCTGCCAACAGACTGGAATTGAAGAGGGTCGGTGCTGTCGAAATAGATTGTCGCCGCTACGCAGTGGCGAACGCTAATCCACCGCAACCGGCTGAAAATCTTTTGATCTGCGGTGTGATCATTACTTTGCTGGAAATAATTGGCTGTCGTGATCTCAGGTGTAAGATGCCAGGGGTCAATGGTAAAACGTATTTGATCTATGAGGGAGGTACGTTCAACGTTCCGGATAAGCGCGGAGAAGAACTGGACACAAAATACTGGAAAATATACTGGAAAACCTTTGAACCCCGACCAGAAGATATCGCTGCAGACAAGCCTAAAACAACGGTTCCTGTACCAGCAGACTGCAATTCAAAAACCAGAAGTACCGTTGTTCGTGCTGCAAAGTGCCTGTCTGCCGATTTTCTGCGCCAATGGAAAGTAGGGGAACTTGCGGGAGAACTTGGCATGTCGGAACGATCTTTCCAACGCCGCCTGAGTGAGGCTGATCTGAGTTTCTCAAATCTGGTTCGCGGATTACGTATCCAGGAAGTCTGTCGATTATTTCAAGAGGCAGATACTTCACTCGCCCTGATCGGATTTTGTGCGGGCTTTTCTGACAGCGCCCATTTTAGTCGGGATTTTCGGGCCGGAACCGGCTCCACGCCCACAGCATTCAGGGAAGCGCTGGACCTCTAGCCAGATCAATTTCTTGCATCAATAGTCTGGCCGATGACCACCATATACGGCAAACATCAGATTCTTGTAATAGACGTCTACATTTCGGAATCCAGCATTTCTGATCCACTCCAACTGGTCTTCTATTTCTGATTCGTGATCTTCAAACATGCGCGCCCGGGTCTCTGAAATATCCGCTTCGCTGGCACCAGCAGCGAGACTTTCCTCCGCCCAGCTGTGACGGTAATTATCCTGCAATTTTTCAGTCGGTGCCTTGACCCGATCTGCAATCACAAACAAGCCGTTGGGGCGTACGTGGGAATAGAGTGTGCGGTACAGTGCCCGTTTTTCGATTCCGTTCAGATTGTGAATCGAAAAAGCAGAAACGATCAAATCATACTTTTCAGGTGGATCAGATCTGGCAAAATCGTTGTGCAAACACGTGATTCTGTGTTCATTTTCAATAAAGCGCTCCCTGGAATTATTCAGGCGCTCCTCATTGGCTTCGATCAAGGTGATGTGTGCTTCGGGGAACTGGCTTAATACAAGAGCGGACAGAAACCCGTCTGCAGAACCCAAATCAGCAACGGAAATGACTTCGTGCCGTTCAAAAGGAATGACCCGCAACAAGGTTGCAAAAATATCCTCTGCGCAGGGCAGCTGTTTCAGTCTTTCAAGGTCCTGGTCGTTGGCTGTGGATTGTATGATGTCTTGAATGTTCATCGTTAATTCTTGTTAAGCACCCTCTGCATGATCCATCAGGCGACGCAGAAAATCTGTGCATTCGTTGATCTGTGACAAGGCAATGAATTCGTTGGGCTTGTGTGCCTGAGCTATGTCGCCCGGGCCACAGACAACGGTTGGCACGCCGGCTTCCTGAAATATGCCAGCTTCGGTACCATAGGCGGCCGTATAGGTTTGATTGGCGCGGGCCAGGGCCATAACCAGTGTTTCTGCGGCAGAGCCATTTTCCGGAACCAGTCCACGCACTTTAGCTCTGACCTGAGTATTTATGTCAGCTTCGTCGGATACAAGTTTCATTTTGGGTAACACAGTGTTTTCCGCAAAATCATTGAACCGATCGACGATCGCCTGGGTATCCGTGCCAGGGATGTCCCGAAACTCCCATACAAATGTGCATTCACGGGGGATGATATTCAGCGCCGTACCGCCGTCTATCGTGCCGATTTGCACTGATGTGTAGGGAGGATCAAATCGGCTGTCAGGTTCCGGATTGGCCTTGAACTCTTCTGCAAGCTGATTGAGGAATCCGATTAGTTCAGCGGCATAGACAATGGCATTTACACCCTGATGGGTGGCACTGGAATGTGCTTCAAATCCGGTGACTTTGGTGACAAATGAATTGATACCTTTGTGGGCATTAACCACACGCATGCTGGTGGGTTCGCCGACAATTGCAGCTTTGGGGCGCGCCCCCGGAATGCTGATGCTGGGCACAAGTCCATGGGCACCGAGGCAACCAACTTCCTCGTCATAGGAAAAGGCCAGATGCAAGGGAATGGAGAATTTGCGGTTTTTCATCTCAGGCACCAGAGCCAAAACGATCGCAATAAAGCTTTTCATATCCGACGTGCCACGGCCATAGATTCGGTCATCTTCGATACGTGCCGTGAAAGGTGAGGAATCCCAGCTCTGGCCGTCAACAGGCACAACATCTGTATGTCCTGAAAGCACGATACCACCGTCGCAAACCGGGCCGATGGTCGCATACAAATTTGCTTTGTGACCGGATTCGTCGTGGATCAGATCGCTTTCAATACCGTGCCCGGCCAAATAGTCTCTGACAAAATGAATCAGTTCCAGGTTGGAATTCCGGCTGGTCGTATCAAACGCAATCAGGCGTTCGATCATGGCAGTTGTTGAATATGTCTGGTCAGGCATCCGCAGTCCTTCTGGATTTTGCGCACGATACAGGGGGGATACTGGCCCGTCCAGCGGTCAAAAAATCAGAATTTACTTGATATTGAAATTGCGCCTCTCTATATCCAATTATATTAATCAAACGATTGACCTAATTAATTGACAGGCTTTGATGTGAGCTCTCCGAATGGCACTGACGGTAACTCGTCCCCTGACGTGAAAGACCCACCAATGCGTCGTGGGCGTCCGCCCAGAGGCAATGCGGCTGAAGGGCGCGACAAGCTTCTGGTCGCCGCCACAGCGCTGTTTTCCGAACAGGGACCGGACAGCATATCGACGCGTCAACTGGCCCAGACCGCAGGCGTTAACCTGTCGGCGATTACTTATCATTTTGGTGGCAAGGATCAATTGTATGTCGCAGCAATTCGCGAAGCCATTAATGAACTTGCCCCACGTCGGCAGGCCATAATAAACACCCTGGAAACTGTTTTGCAGGAAACCAGGGGGGATCGTACGGCCCTGGCTGAAGCAATCCGAACATTTGTCAGGGCTTTTTTCACTGTCCTTGTACAAGACGATTTTCCGGTGACAACGATCAGGCTTCTAATGCGTGAGTTGCACCACCCAACAGACGCCTTTGATGAGGTGATCAAACATCATATCAATCCAGTGCAAGACGCCATCGCCAGGTTGGCTGCAGTAGCACTTGATCTTGATGAAGATAACCCGCAAGTACGTCTGCTTGGAATGTCCGTGACCAGTCAGGTGTTGATGCTGGGGGTCATGCGGCCAGTTGTTCTGTCTCGCATGGGCTGGTCTTCCTATTCAGCGGACAATGCTGACACTGTTGTCAAACTGACAACGACCTCGATCTTGCGTTTGCTCGGCCTGCCCGACAACGACACCAATTCTGATGAGAGCTGAAACATGAAGAAAAAGATGATCAAGACATTGCTTCCCTTTGTGATTTTGGCAGTCGCTGTGTCCAGTGCTGCGATGCTGGTTTCGTCCCGTCCTGTCGTAAAACCGGAGGCCGCGAGGGAAAAAATCTGGACAGTGGCCGCCACGACTGTGGCCATTGAAGACTATGCGCCTGATCTGAAGCTGTTCGGGCAATTAGTCGCTGGTCGGGAAACGGAACTGCGTGCATTGGTCGTTGGACCAGTGATCAGAACAGGTGAAAACTTTGTTGAAGGTGGCACGGTCAAATCCGGTGAACTGTTGCTGGTGATCGACCCCTTTGATTATCGCGCCGTCCTTGATGAGCGTCAGGCACAACTCGCCGAAGCCAGGGCCCGAATGATGGAAATTACGGCTCGCCATACTTCGGAAATTGAATCCCTGAAACAGGATCAGAAGCAGCTTGATCTAACGATGAAAGACTACGAACGCATCAAGAAGCTGCAAAAAAAAGGCACTGTCTCCAATAAACGATTTGATGATTCGCGCATTGCCGAAAGCCGTCAAAGCCAGCTGGTTTCCACACGCAAGAATAACATCACCGCTTTTTCTGCACAAATTGATCAACAAAAGGCGGCAACCAAACGCCTGGAGGTCGGGGTGCGGCGGGCCAGACGAGATCTTGCGAGGACGAAACTAAGGGCACCCTTCAGCGGTTTTCTCTTGACCAAAAACGCGGAAGTTGGCAAGCGTTTGTCGCTGAACGATCCGATTGTGAAATTGGTTGAAGCCGACAACATGCAGGCCAGGTTCCATGTATCCAGCAGCCAATATGGCAGACTGGTTGCTGGTGGTGGATTGAAAGGTCGTAAGGCTGAAGTCGTCTGGAGAGCAGGTGATCGCACATTCAGATACCAGGCCATCGTGGATCGTGCGGGTGCCAGCATTCAGGCCGCCAGCGGTGGTGTCGACGTATATGCCATTCTGAAAGGATCCGGGATTGACCAACCCCTCCGTCCGGGTGCCTTTGTCGAAGTTTCGCTGAAAGACTTCAATTACAAACAAGTTATCCGGGTCGCCCAAACAGCCGTACATACCGACACCGTATATGTGGCAAAAGATGGCCGTCTTGATCCTCGAAAGGTAACCGTGGTCGGTCGTGCTGGTGAAGATGCATTGTTACGTGGCCCGATAGTCGAGGGTGAGAAGATTGTCGTGACCAGATTTGCTGAAATGGGACCAGGCATGAAAATCGAGGTGCGCTGACATGTTTCTCAAGGAGCTCATTTCCCTGTTTGCACGGCATCGCAACGCTTCGAATTTGCTGATGATCATCATGCTGGGCATTGGTGTTTTTTCAATGCTCAAAATCAACACGCAATTTTTCCCCACCATTGGCCTTGATATTATTACCATCTCCGTCCCGTGGTCAGGTGCTTCGGCGGAAGATGTAGAAGGCAATATTATTGCCCCCATCGAACCGGAAGTCAGGTTCCTTGATTCTGTAAACAAGGTCTCTTCCTTCGCCAGCGAAGGAGTTGGCACGCTTGTGCTGGAATATGTTGATGGCGCAGATATGCAGTCGGCATTATCCAATGTTGAATCTGCGGTTGCCCGTATCACAACACTGCCCGAGGGCAGCGAGCGACCGGTCATTGCCCGTGTCGTGCGCTACGATACAATTTCCCGCGTTTCACTATCCGGACCATTTTCTGAAGCTTCCTTGAAAGTCATGGCCAAGAAAATGCGAGATGAATTGCTGAATCTCGGTATTGCGAAGGTCAGTTTAACCGGTGCCAGAGATGAAGAAGTCTGGGTAGAAGTTTCGCCCCAGGCACTGCGACGCTTTGATCTCTCTCTGGGGGATATTGGTGCACGCATTGCCTCCAGTTCCCAGGATATGCCGTCGGGGACCCTGGAGGGCGATGCTGAAATGCAAATCCGTAGCCTTGGTCTGGCCAAACAGGCCGATACCATCGCGGATATTGAAGTCAGATCTCTGGAAAACGGTGAGAAAGTCTTGCTTAGCGACGTCGCTACTATCAGCGATGCCTTTGAAGACGGGGGCATCAAAGGTTTGCGCCAGGGTAAACAAGCCATCAGTCTTCTGATCAGCCGGGCCGAAGATGCCGACGCGCTGGAACAGTCTAAAATTGTTGATGAATATATCGAACGCACCCGGCCTACTTTGCCTAAGGGCCTGGAATTAATGCAATACAATGTGCAATCCGAGTTGATCAGGGATCGTATTTCGCTGCTTTTACGCAATGGCGCTGGTGGTCTTGTTCTGGTGTTGGCGGTGCTGTTCCTGTTCCTCAGCGGTCGTCTTGCCTTCTGGGTAGCCGTTGGGATCCCGACAGCGCTGTTTGCGACAATGGGCGTGATGCTTGTCAGTGGCCAGACAATCAATATGATCAGTCTGTTCGCCCTGATCATGACCCTCGGTATCATTGTTGATGATGCGATCGTTGTCGGTGAACATGCTGCGACCCGTCGGGCACGGGGCATGAAACCCGTTGAAGCCGCAGAAGCCGGTGCTGTCCGAATGTTGGCACCGGTCCTCAGTTCGTCGCTGACAACCATCGCAGCATTTATGCCAATTTTCATGATCTCGAGCATTATTGGTCAGATTATTTCTGCCATCCCCTTTGTTGTTATTGCCGTTCTGGTTGCCAGTCTGGTTGAGTGCTTTCTGGTATTGCCTGGCCACTTGCGAGAGGCTTTGCCGCGCGTAGATGAAGCGCCCGGACGTTTTCGCAGCTGGTTCGATGACAGATTTGCGGCCTTCAGGGAAGGTCCGTTCCAACGTCTTGTGACTTTGTGTGTTCACTATCGATACGTCACTCTGGCCACGACTGTGTCGATGCTAATCATTTCCATCGGGATTGTTGCAGGCGGACGCTTGCCGTTTAATTTTTTTCCGACACCAGAAGCCGATACAATTTTTGCCAATGTTGTTTTCGCCCCGGGAACACCACGAACTCAAACCGAACGTATGATCCGAAATCTGGAAGCAGGCATGCGGCGGGCGGAGCAAAAAGTGACAGATGGCAAGGGTGGATTGATTACGGCCAGTTTTGCCAAAATCGGGCAATCCCAGGCCGCTGACTTTGGCTCTGTATCAGGTGACCACCTCGGTGGCATTCATGTTGAACTGGTTGCATCTGATCTACGCTCCATTCGCACAAATGATTTTCTTGAAGCTTGGCGCAAGGAAATCACGCCACTCCCTGGCATAGATCGGGTTTCTCTTTCAGCGCCATCTGTCGGACCTCCAGGTAAAGAAATTGATGTCCGTCTATCCAATGGCGACACCAAAGCGCTCAAAGCTGCTTCTGAAGAAGTCCAGGCATTACTCAAAAGGCTGCCGGGAATTTCAGATGTGATTGACGATTTGCCCTATGGGAAAAGCGAAGTGATTCTGAAAGTGACACCTCACGGTAAAGCCCTGGGTTTCACAACACAAAATGTTGGTCGCCAGGTCCGTGACGCCTTTCAGGGATACATCGCAAAACGCTTCGCTCGAGGGGACGAAGAAGTAACGGTCAGGGTACAGTTACCTCGCGGTGAAATTGGCAGGGGTGCCCTGAGCGACCTCTATTTGAGAGGACCCGGTGGCGTCGAAGTCCCATTGTCCGAAGTCGTCGAAACTTCCGAGTCACGCGGCTTTGCCCGGATCAAACGGGAAGACGGCGCACGGGAAGTTTCTGTTGTGGCCGAAGTCGATGAAGCCGTTACAACGTCTTCACAGACCATAGAGGCACTTGAGAACAGCGGCCTGGCCGATATCGCCAGGCGTCATGGCGTGGACTATACGTTCAAAGGAAAATCCGAAGAAGAGGCCCGTACGCTTGGAGAGGCCCGGACAGGTGCAATCGTCGGTCTGGGAGCAATCTATATTGTGCTGGCATGGGTTTTCGCCAGTTACACGCGGCCCTTCGTTGTCATGGCTATTATTCCTTTCGGCATTGTCGGAGCGATCATGGGACACCTGATAATGGGTTACAGCCTCAGCATGCTCAGTCTGATTTCCCTGATGGGACTTGCAGGTATTCTGGTAAACAACTCCATTATTCTTGTCAGTACGATCGAAGAACGCATCGCCGATGGTGAAGATTATTTGACGGCAATAATCGGAGGCTCGAAAGACCGGGTGCGCGCTGTTCTGTTGACCTCATTGACGACGATTGGCGGGTTGTTGCCGTTGATGTTTGAAACAAGTTTGCAGGCACAGTTTATCATTCCCATGGCCATAACCCTGGTGTTTGGCCTTGGCGTGGCAACGGCGTTAGTGCTGATTGTGGTCCCGTCTTTGATGGCCATGCAGGGAGACATTGCGAACCTGCGCAGCCAATTATTGGGGAAGATCAGGAAACCGGTCTTGCCTGCGCCAGCAGAATAAACATCAGGCTCGCCAGAACGCCGGGCTGAATAACACCAACACCGTAAACAACTCCAGGCGGCCCAACAGCATGCCGATGCTCAACACCCACTTGGCAGCGTCAGGCAAGGGCGCAAAAGTGCCGGAGGGTCCGATGGTCGGCCCGAGGGCTGGTCCAACATTCGCAATAGCCGTTGCGGCACCTGATACGGCGGTGACGAAGTCAAGGCCGATCAGGCTAAGCGCCAGGGCCAGAACACCAAAGATCAGCGCGAACATGAAAAAGAAACTCATCACCGCGTCAGTAACTGATTCAGGTATGGGTTTGTGATTATAGCGCGGTGAATATACGACGTTGGGCTGCCACATGCGCCGAAACTGGACCCGGGTGTTGGCGAACAGAATTTGATAACGAAAAATCTTGATGCCGCAGGACGTCGATCCGGCACAGCCACCGACAAACATAAAGAAGAAAAAAGCTGTCACAGGCAGCAAGCCCCAGGCATTGTAGTCTGCGCTGGCATATCCAGTGCCCGTGATAATGGAAACGACATTAAATGACGACAAACGGATAGCGCGCAGCAGCTCGATGTCGTTCTTGGACACCAGCCAGAACGCAACCAACAGGATTGAAACGGCAACTGTGATTAAAAACCACTGCACTTGCGTATCTCGCACAAGAGCACGCGGGTTGCCGCGGATCATGGCAAAATACAAGACAAAGGGCAGGCTACCCAGGATCATAAAGACGATCACAATCCAGTCCATCAAGGCGCTGTCAAAATGTCCAATGGACGCATCTGACGTTGAAAAACCTCCCGTTGCGATTGTCGTCATGCTGTGGGCTGCTGCCTCAAATGGTGTCATGCCTGCACCCCACATAGCTACGGCACAAACCAGTGTCAGAATTGTATAGATGATCGCCGTGGCTGCCGAAATTTGTGCGACTCTGGGAAATGCCTTGTCTGAACTGTCTGAAGATTCCATGCGGAACAGTTGCATTCCACCGACCTGCAGCAGTGGCAAAATTGATATCGCCATCACGATGATACCAATGCCGCCCAGCCATTGCAGCAGCGCCCGCCAAAGCAGGATGCCGGGAGGGGCCGTATCCAGACCGGTAATGACGGTGGAGCCCGTCGTTGTAATGCCCGACATGGCTTCAAAAAAAGCGTCAGTATAACTCAGGCCAAGATTCGAAAAGGCGAAGGGCAATGCCCCAAATGCTGCCAGCGCGACCCACGCTGCAGTCGTCAGAATAAAGGCTTGTCTGACGACAAGATTGCTGAATTTGGCTCTGGTTGTCAGGATCAGGGTGCCACCGACAAACAATGTCACAAATGCTGAAGCCAGGAAAACAGCCCAATCCGGATTGTCGGTTGCAGCATCCGCAATGGCGGGGACCAGCATCGCCATACCCAGCATGGACAGCAGGATGCCGATAACAAAAAAGATGGGGCGAAATTCAATCACCGGATTCAATCACGATATTTGTTCATTCCAGGTCATTTGTTGGGCGGATTATCGTTGTCCCGGCCTGGATTGTCCATGTGCTGATTGTTGTTATTGCCGAGACGTTCGCAGAGGCGAAACGCCGCAGACCTTAAACGTTGGCGAAATTCGATGGGCTGTTGATGATTGCCAGGAATTCCCGCCGTGTCATGGGATCATCCCGGAAAGCACCCAACATCGTGCTGGTTACCATGGACACACCAGGTTTGCGCACTCCTCGGGTTGTCATACACTGGTGTGTAGCCTCAATGACAACACCAACACCCTTCGGCGCCAAAACTTCGTTCAGGGAGCCACCAATCTGAGCTGTCAGTTTTTCCTGAATTTGCAGTCTCTTGCCAAACACTTCCACCAGGCGCGCGAGCTTGCTGATGCCGACGACACGTTTGTTGGGTAAATAGGCAATATGGGCGTGGCCTATGATAGGTAACATATGATGTTCGCAGTGGGATTCGAAACGAATGTCGCGCAGCACGACCATTTCGTCATAGCCTTCGACTTCTTCAAACGTGCGCTGCAGATAGGCGACGGGGTCGTCACTATATCCGGCGAAATGTTCTTCGTAGGCGCGGGCAACCCTGTCAGGTGTTCCCAGCAAACCTTCGCGAGAGGGATCGTCTCCGGCCCATCTAATCAGGGTGCGGATAGCATCTTCAGCTTCTTCACGGCTGGGTTTTCCAGTATCAGCAACTGAGCCTTCCGGTCCCTGATAATTCATAGCCTGATCCCCTAATGAAGTGAGCGTTGCTGAAACGGGCTGTCCAGAGAAAATGCCGGAACATCCACATCAAATTGTTCGCCGTCGTCAGTTGTCATCTCATAGGTACCCAACATGATACCCGACGGCGTACCCAAAGGTGTACCACTCGTATATTCAAAGGATTCACCCGGCTTCAAAACCGGTTGCTCGCCAATAACACCCGGACCACGGACTTCCTGAATGTGACCGCGGGCATCGGTAATATGCCAATAACGGTTTTTCAGTTGAACGATCTTCGGTCCCTGATTCTCAATGCGAACCGAATAGGCCCAGACGTAATGATCTTCGTCAGGGCTGGATTGATCGTCCAGATAGGTTGGTTCGACCGTTACCTGGATTGAATTTGTTGTCTGGCTGTACATTGTCGCTTTTTTTTCGTTCAAACGCTAAATCAGGATATCCCGGAAGTATGAATGTCGGCAATTGCTATTCATTTGCAACAACCTCGAAACTATATCGTGCTTCCTGGTCCATAAGTCCAGTCCAACCAGCAATTTCAAGGCCGATCCGCAAGGCTTTGTCAGTCTTTTGTTTGCTCTAGCGCAGCGCCCATATCTTCGATCAAATCGTCGGGATCTTCCAGTCCTACAGACAACCTGACCAGTCCGGACCCGATCCCCAATACTTCACGGGCTTCCGGCGTCAGGCGCTGGTGCGTTGTCGTTTCGGGGTGGGTTATCAGGCTTTTTGAATCCCCTAGATTGTTCGAAATATCAACCAAATTCAATGCATTAAGGAATGCAAATGCAGCTTCCTTGGTTTGCTTCCCGGCACTATCCAGAAGTTCAAAGGCAATCATGTTGCCCCCTTCCGACATTTGTTTCATGGCGATTTCGTGCTGTGGATGATCGGCGTGCGACGGATACAAAACCTGTCCGGTTTGTCCATGATCAGCCAGAAAACGCGCAACTTTGGCTGCATTTTCAGTTTGTTTGTGAACACGCAAGTCCAGGCTCTCAAGTCCCTTCAACATGACCCAGGCATTAAAAGGGCTCAGGCTGGGGCCGGTATGTTTCATAAAAGGGCCGATGGTCTCGGTAATAAACTCCTCGGTACCGAGAACAACGCCACCCATACAGCGACCGTGCCCGTCTATATGTTTGGTTGCGGAATACATGACAATGTCTGCACCAAGTTCCAGCGGATGTTGCAAAACGGGCGTGGCAAATGCGTTGTCGACGATTACTTTGGCACCGGCCATGTGAGCAAGTTCACTTACGGCGGCTATGTCGATCACTTCCAGCGTGGGATTGGCAGGGGTTTCCATCAAAACGCATTTGGCACCCGGTGCCAGAGCTGTACGCCATTGGTCGATATCCGTGCCATCTACAATAGTGACATCGACTCCAAAGCCAGGCAGCATGTCCTCAAGTATATAGAGTGAAGAGCCAAATAATGCGCGAGAAGCGACAACCCTGTCGCCGCCAGCTACCTGGCTGAGCAACGCGGCATTGATTGCTGCCATGCCACTGGCTGTCGCGGCTGCGGCTTCTGCACCTTCAAGCAAGGCCATGCGTTGTTCAAACATAGCAACGGTAGGATTGGCATATCTGGAATAGATGAAGCCTTCTTCTTCACCTTTAAATCGGGCTTCCGCGGCTTCCGCCGTGTCATAGACATAACCTGATGTCATGAATATGGCTTCGCTGGTTTCGCCAAATCCGCTGCGCATGGTTGCACCTCGAACGGCTTTGGTAGCACTTCGCCAGGTCTTCTGATCTACTTTGTTGCTCACAGTCCGGTCCTCTACGATATCTCAAGACCAGGGAGCAAAAAAAATCCCCGGCCAGGATAGCCAGGGTTTTATTCGCCCCGACCTTTTAGCTATATGATTAACGTGGCTGCAAGCCGGCCGGCTCAAATCACCACGACGAAGTTCGAGATATATACCCCGTGCCGGTTTCGGTCAAGCCGCAGCTGACCTGACTATTCTGCTGTGTGGCGCAATGAAGACCAGTAAGTTGACTCAAATGACAAAGGAATACCTTGCTGTTTTGTTTCTTCGTCTGGGAGAATATCGCAATTGTCCCACCATCCGCTGGTCAGCGCGTTCGCATATTCATTTGGCAACCCCACCGCTAACATTTCGTCTGAAGCACCCTCAGCGTCATATTCGAGAGGCAAATGCTCAAATCGTAATCCCTGTTCATCAGGCGTGATCACGCTGAACCAGGTTCGGCGGGTACCATCGTTTGCTGGCAGTCCGATCGCTCCGGCATTGTGCCAAAGCAAACCATCAATTATCTGGGTGAAGGGCAAACCCGAATGTCCACAAATGATGCCATCGCAACCAGTCGCTGAAATCTCGGAAAGTTTGGGTTCAACCGGGGTGGATGGAAAAATAAACTGATTGACTGATGAAGGTGCACCATGCACGACAGCAAGGCTCTTACCACCCATCTGAAATCGGATTTGTGTTGGCAATGCAGACATCCAGGTTGCAGCTTCACGGCTCAATCGTTGTTTTGCAAAGTCGTACCATTGCACTGATAATCGATCGCACGTCGTTCCTGCATCAAAACCGCAGCCGCAGCTGTCGGCATCATTGCCAAAAGAGATTTCACAATTACCCTGAACAACATGAATGCCAGCGTTGCGAACAATGTCTGTGGTATCTTCAGGATTTCCACAATAGGCAACAATGTCGCCAGTGCATATGATCCGCCCGGGCGGTATGCCGAGGTCACGGGCACATTGCATCATGGCTGCGGTTGCCTGCAAATTGCTGTAGGGACCACCAAAGACCAGGATTGGTTCGTTGATTTCTCCCAGGTTGAGGACCGACGTTTTTCCCGCCGCTTTATCAGGCACTGCAGGATGCTCCGCCAAGAACACAAAATTCCGAGCAGAAAGGATGGTTTAAGCTGACTGAAGTATTAGCCCGGCCAAGAGAAGAGCCAAGGTCAAACTGAGGGTCATAAGGCAACAGCGTGCAGGCCGCAATTCTGGCTTCTGGTTCACCTTTGCGATGTACAATCATACGTGATGTAGCGCACATCATGTTGTCTGGTGAAACATCCAGGATACCCCAGCAAGCGTCCGTAATTTCTGGTACGTCGCGGCCTTCGTCCATTTCAGGAAACAGCACAAGGTGGGCAGGGTTATCGGCATCCAGTTGCAGATCAAGCTGTTCAAACAGATTGGCAAAACCCTGACGGATTTCTTCTTCGCTTTCCGGCCAGCATGTTCGACCCGCGACTTGCAAACTGAAACCGCGCTCCACCAGCCATTGAACACCAGGCATGGTTTTCTGCCAGGCGAATTCACCGCGTTCTTCGTCGTGCAAAGACTGTGTGTAATGGTCCAGCGAAATACGCAGCGTCAACTGTTCTCCCCAACGTCGCTGCAAGTTCTGTAAATGATCAGACTGTTTCATCATCGGTCGCATCGCATTGGTTAATACCAGAACACGATGCCCACGTTGCAGGCATGCCTCCAACATCTCGGGGAAAGACGGATTCATGAAAGGCTCACCGCCGGTAAATCCTATTTCGATCTGCCCAGCATCCAACTCTTCCAACTCATCCAGATAGCGGACGACTTCTTCAGTTCGTAGATAAATCAGGTCATCATTTTCGGGGCTGGATTCAATATAACAATGTGAGCAAGCCAGATTGCAAATCGTACCGGTGTTAAACCAAAGAGTTTCCAATGCCTTCATGGAAACAATGGCCCTCTTTTCACCTTTGGCCGTTGTCTCGGGATCGGAAAACTTGTTCGGTGTCGGTCGCAACACTTCAGCGGTTAAAGACATTCAAACTCCGGTTCATACTTGAATCTTGTTATTATGTAAAATCAGTTTGAAGTTGGTTAAAGTCAACACGCGCGCGGGTTTATCACCAAGGTGTGAAGTAATGAGAGGAGGGAAAACCGGGGCAAAAACGCGGTGATTGATATTAGGTGTCCGAAAAAGCTACAATCATTTTACTGATCTTGCCGAAGACTATATCGCGGCGTGCTGCGACAAAATTGTAACAAGACGCACAATTTGGAAGATGCAGGAAATATGAACGATATTGGTAATGTAAATGGCCTCATCCTTGTAACAGAAGACAATCCCGATGTTCGGGTAACCACTTGTATGATGTTAAAGAAGCTTGGTTGGACTGTTCTCGAAGCGCGAGACGGCGCAGAAGCTCTCGAAATCCTGGGGTCCCGTTCTGATATTGATATCCTACTGAGTGATGTCGTTATGCCAGGTGGAAGAAGTGGGTATGACCTCGCCAGAGAACTATCCGCTAAAGAAGGCTCGCCCCTGGTTCTCCTGGTTTCAGGCTATCCCGATGAATTTCGATCAGGTAATGAAGCCAGTGGCCTGGTCGTACCTCTATTGGAAAAGCCCTTTACCATGAGCCAACTGCAGCACGCACTCACAGATTTGATGGGAAATTCCTGACCCTCGCATCTGGACAATTTCTCTGCCGGGCTTTAATTGAACATTGATTACAGGCATTAAGAATATGTCGTGTCAGGCAGGCGGGCGTAGCTCAATGGTAGAGCAGGAGCTTCCCAAGCTTAAGACGAGAGTTCGATTCTCTTCGCCCGCTCCAGTTTTCTGTTCCTGCGATATCTGGAGACTTCGTCCAAAGACAACCTCATTACATTTTCGGGGGCAGAATTGACGGCGCGACTTTCAGTATTTTATGGCTTTCTGTTTTTGTCCATCGGCGTTTTTGTGCCTTTTTGGCCGGTATGGCTGCAAAGCAAAGGGCTGAGTGCCGGGGATATCGGCCTGTTGCTGGGCAGCGGTACGATTCTTAAAATAATTGGTAGTCCGATTATTGCGCGTCTGGTAGATCGCAACGGCAATCGCCAGCGAGCCATATTGTTGCTTTCTCTGTTCAGCCTGTTGTCAGTCGGTGTTTTTTTTGTTGCCGAAGGCTATCTGGCTTTGCTGGCGGCAACGATCATGCTGGCCTTCTTTTTCAGTCCCATTGGCCCGTTGACCGACAATCTGACTCTGATGGCTTCAGCCACGGGACAAGTCGACTATGGGCGAGTGCGTTTATGGGGATCTGTCTCTTATGCATTGGCCGCGATTCTTGGTGGGATGTGGTTGCATGGCAGAGATGAAGACTGGATTTTGTGGCTGGTCTTTGGTACGACGGCGTTGATCCTGGCCTCTGCTTTCCTGCTACCCAAAGTGAGCAAAAAAACCGTTCACACGAAGTCCCAACCTTTGCTCCCCTTGTTACGCAACACGGTATTCTGGATGTTTTTGCTGGGTGCTGGTCTGGCCCAGGGATCGCATGTGATGTTCTATGGTTTCAGCACAATTTACTGGCAATCCATTGGAATCAGCAGAGAGATTATTGGTTATCTCTGGGCAATTGGTGTCGTTGCCGAAATTATTCTGTTTGCCTTCGCCACGGTGACCTTGAAAAAAATTGACCCTGTCGGATTGCTCTTGCTTGGTGCCGGGGCAGGGGTTCTTCGCTGGACATTTACCGGTTCGGCCGACAACCTTGGCTTTCTATTCTTCCTGCAGGCCCTGCATGGAATTACCTTTGGTGCTGCCCATCTGGGTGCAATGTTCTTTCTTGCAAAGGCTATACCGGCCGGGCTGTCGGCAAGTGCCCAGAGCTTGTATTCCTCCGTTTCACTTGGGTTGATTTTTGCGATTGCCATGCCTTCCGCTGGTATCCTCTACAGCATGTTTGGAGGGGAGGCTTTCTATGCCATGGCTGCAATGTCAGGCACAGGATTTGTTATTATTATTGCACTGTCTCGCAACTGGGACCGGGGTGAATTGAGGATCGGAAAAACAGATCGCTAAACCGGTTTGGTTTGATCAGCGCTAATTTTGAAGGTCAAACGCAGGCCGAAATCTTACGCCAATCCATGAGCCGCCGAGCGCAAACAGGGCCCACATCCAGCCATGTAAACTGGTTGAAGCAATACCTGAAAATAAAGCTCCAATATTGCAGCCAAAGCCTATGCGGGCACCATAGCCCATCATTAGCCCGCCAATGACTGCGGCGGCCAAACTTCGCAAGGGTATTCGAAAGTCTGGTGCGAACCGACCCGCAAGACCCGCGGCCAAAAATGCACCGATGATGATGCCGATGTTCATCACCGAGGTTTCGTCCGCCAACACGGGACTGGACAGCGCATTTTCAGTGAAACCACCAGTCCAGAACCAGGTGTTTGACAGTGTCCAGCCGGCAAATGTCGCCGCCTTTGCACCCCACAGTGTAAAAGCCCAGGTGATCGTCCACGGGTGTCCGGACAACCCAAGTGTGATCCAGTTCAACAAGGCGAGGGCAACGGCACCCCAGCCCAGCAACCACGGGCCTTGATACAAGCTATGCCACGAAAAAGGGCCATGGTCACTGACCCGTACAGGTCGCCGCCAGCGCTTTAGCATCAGGAACAGGACGCCCAGTACAGCTAATTGGGCGAGAGCTGCCAGAGGCCAGCCCCAGATATCGCCCAACGCGATACCCGGTAGCCGGGGTGTATTGACCCACCATTGCATATCAAGGCTAGCCCAGAAGGAACCTGCGCAAAATGTGACCAGGGTAAGAACCATGCGGGTACTGCCGCCGCCTACAGTGAACAGGGTGCCCGAACCACACCCGCCACCCAACTGCATGCCGAGCCCAAACAGGAAGGCACCCACAGCGACTTGTATTCCGATGGGTGCTACGGCTCCACTAACAGGGGTTCCCCACAATTCACCGTTCGCAAGTGCCGGTGCGAAAATCAATGTTGCAACCGCCAACATCAGCAACTGCGCTTCTACACCAGTCGTTTGCCGGTGAACCAGCATTTGACGCCAGGCGCCGGTGAAACCAAAGGCAGCATGATAAAGCACCAGACCCATTGCGACGCCAACGCCATAAAGCCTTGCCTGGTGCCAACCCTGCAATTGAATCAGCCAGAGACCCCCAGCCAGTATGATAGTCGCTGCAATAACCACGCGCATTTGTATGGGAGCAGTACGGTTATCTGGAGAATCTGAAATTATCATCATATCTGCGAACGACTATTTCACGGCGTCACTGGCGATGCGCGCGAATATTTCGTCCAGTTCGCGCGCCAGAACGGCGAGGTCACCCGCACCGTAAGGCGCAAAAGTGACAACGGGTTTTCGATAACTCAGCTGCACATTACCTGACAGCGTTTCCGTCAGGTAAAACCTCAGTGGTGCCTCGATACCGGCATCAACGCTGGCCGCCAGCATACGTACGGCAAAGTCGTTGCGAAAGACGCCGATCACCATGTTGCCGGGGATGATGACGCCTCTGCCTTTGGCACCGGCGCTTGCACTGGCTCGCGAAACGATGCCCATCTGGTTCTTCTGGATTGCAGTTTTCAGTTTTGGCCACGCCTCGTGCCAGGCGACACCCATTTCCTGCCGGACCATACCGTTTTGGTTTGCGGCTTGCGCATGTGCGGTTGTCCAGCTGAGGAACACGGACAGGCAAAAGCCCGCGATTTTCTGTTTTCCGGTCATGACAAAATCCAAAGATCAAAGAGTGATGAATAACGGTGCCAGATAATTATCTGGCTTCCGAGTTATTTCTGAAATGCCTTCTCACTCCATTGTGAGCATTGTTGACATGGCCTTCGGTTCCCGGCTGTCTGATACTATCAGTTCTGTTTGACTATCGCCGGAGGCTACATGTTTCGCCAATCCACCATACATATTGCGAGATTTATTTTGTCTGTACTTCTCGTGGCGGGTGCCTTTGATGCTGCCGCGCAAACTGTCGTGACACCATTGGTCAGTGTTGAATGGCTGCACCAAAATCCGGCAACGAATGACCGCGTGTTAATCGACCTTCGGGATCTTCGCAGTTATTCGACAAGCCATATTCCGGGTGCGGTTCATTCAGATTATGGCAATGATGGCTGGCGTCAGACGATCAGGAATGTTCCCGGCTTACTTCCCACTGACGGTCCAGGTCTTAAGCAGTTGGTCCGGAAAATAGGACAACTGGGAATTGGGAACCAGTCACATGTTGTCTTGATTGCCCCAGGCTGGAGTGCCGGGGATATGGGCATGGCCACACGCCTCTACTGGAGTTTCAAAGTCCTGGGTCATGACAGGGTCTCAATTCTGGATGGTGGCATGGCGGCCTGGCAAAGCATGCGAAAACCGGGCGGGAAAACACCTTTGAATCCTGTTCGAAGTGGCGTTGAGAAAAATTCTGCACGCATCTTTGTTCCCGCCTTGAGAAAGACAATGTTGATGGATATGGAAGCCGTCAAATCGGCTCGGGCGAGGGGCGAGGTGTCCCTGGACGCCCGACCAACCATGCAATATCTGGGACTTCAAAAAAGCGGTGCCGTTCGATCTGCTGGTACACTGCCGGGGGCGGTCAGCCTGCCAGGGCAATGGTTGACGGAAAATGGTGGCGGATATTTTCGGGGAATATCCAGTCTGAAAAAACTGGCAACTTCTGCTGGTCTTGTGAATGGCGGTCCATTGTTTGTTTTTTGCAATACAGGCCACTGGGCCTCAATTACCTGGTTTGTCACAAGTGAATTGCTGGGCGGCAAGAATATTCGCATGTATGACGGATCACTGGCTGACTGGACTGCTCGCAACAATGCCCCGCTGGAACGCAAGATCAATCTAAATTAGCTGAGTTGTCTTTGGCCCAGGGACCGAGAACGCCAGCCCACTCCGCTGCACTTGCAGGATCAAGTTCAATGACTGTGTGACGGTTACCTTCACGCAGCCGCAGCCGCAGCAATTTCATGCCACCTTCATAAACGACTTCTTCCATGCGGACTTCCCGGCCATATGGCAGATCAAACTTACCAAGATCGTTAACGGCCTCTTCAAATTCCCCGGCCATTATCCGCGCCCGAACGTAAAGGCGTTTTCAAGAACAAACTCCCAATTGGCCGGTGTGTTGGGAAAGCCCGGACGTTCGTCCATGGAAATCAGGATCTCACCTTGCTCGCCCAGTGCCCGGATAATCGGGACAAATTCGTCAAAGGATTTGATCTCCGGGTGAAACTTCAATACCTGGCTGATTAATACCATATCATTCTTCCTGTTTTCAAAACTCTACTTGCCGACCCGATTGCTAAAGCGACCTCTGTAGAGAACACGTGAAGGATCTTCAAAGCCGCCCCTCAGATGAAGCACATTGTTACATATGATCCCTTCGCCCGCTGACAAGCGTCTTCTTGTGATCAGGCTATCATCACTTGTATCGGACAAAAGTGCTTCAAGGGCGGAGCGTGCCTTGATCATTTGATCATCGCCTGGCCATTCAATGCTTATTTTTCGGGCCGTATAGCGCATGGACAGAAAGCCGCTGGCGGGGTCCACCATAAATACAGGGCCCGTTCGGGCCGGCCGGATTTCCTTTCCGCCCAGTGTATTAGCAGGCACAGTCATGGCATCAGGCCGCATCAAGGCGCGTACAAAGTCCGGGTTTTGGTCGCGCAAACGCATGTAGATCATATCGTGATCGATAAAAGCACTTTCGCCGCCACTTTCTGCCTGGTGGGCACAATACAAAGTCATGGATCTGATCGGGTTATCAGCTTCGTGGTAATAGCCGTCTGTATGCCAGCTCAATGCCTTGCCGGTGTAGGGAATATATTCGCCCTTGACCGTATTACGTTCGGAAGGCGTGATTGTCGAAATATCGTCATCGTCAGACAACATGTGACCTCGAAGGTTTCTGAAACCCATGGCGGACATGAAACGCCGGAAAGTTCCGCGGTCAGCAAGCTGGTTTTCTGATGTACGGAACAAGGACATGTTATTGGCTTCGCAGGCCGCATATATCTGGTCGATTGTCGTCTGGTTCGGATTGACAGGATCGGTGATCTCAATGATCGGACTCTGCTCTGACGATTTGCTGACAACTTCCAGTTTCCAGTGTCGCCAGGCCCTGTAAGCCGTGTCATTGTCAGCATCAAATGGGTTTCCACTCCACTGATATTCGTTTCGATTGGAGCCATCAGAACTGTTTTTTGTCATGTCATATCCAATGATTGGAGTTGCCAGAGGGGGAAAGTGAGGGTGAAAGACATATTTGTTGGATCAACCTAATGGAATATGTATATAAGAAAAAGCTGTTATACGCATAGAGTTACATGGTTATTTCTTTGATTAGAATAATTCTAAGAAATATAAATCGCTATTTCATTTAAGAATCTTCTGGCCATCTGTTTGAATATGAGCATATTATAATGTACGAAATATGGAAGGTCACCTGTGTGTGACATATGCGCCGCTTTCGATCAGGGATCAAACCCGGACAATTCAGGTGCAATGAGCTGGCAAAATTGTGCAGCACACGTGCAGGCGATCTCTAAGGGAGGGATAGATGACCAAGAAAATTCGCGAAACTCCAATGCTTGATGAATTGGAAAATGGACCGTGGCCCAGTTTTGTTACCGGGCTCAAGCGTCTGGCGACAGATGAAACAAAACCGCACGCAGATATGATGAAAGATCTGTTGGGGCAGCTGGAGCATTCCTATGAAACCCGCAAGGGTTTCTGGAAGGGCGGTACTGTTGGTGTCTATGGATACGGCGGTGGTGTTATTCCCCGGTTTTCTGAAGTTGCTGAGGATTATCCCGATTCGAAAGAATTCCACACTTTGCGAATTCAGCCACCTGCTGGCATGCACTACGACACCGCGACCCTGCGCAAGATGTGTGACATCTGGGAAAAGCATGGCTCAGGTTTGATTGCTTTGCATGGCCAAAGCGGTGACATCATGTTTCAGGGTGTATCGAGCGAAAATGTTCAGCCTGCATTTGATGAACTGAATGAAAATGGCTTTGATATGGGTGGTGCCGGACCGGCTCTGCGGACCTCCATGAGCTGTGTTGGCCACGCGCGTTGTGAACAGTCCTGCTATGACGAAGTCCGGGCCCATCGCATGATTATCAATGATCTGATCGATGAAATGCATCGCCCAGCCCTACCTTACAAGTTCAAGTTCAAGTTCTCCGGTTGCCCAAATGACTGCGTCAACGCTATCCATCGCGCTGATATGGCGGTCATCGGTACCTGGGCAGATGAGATCCAGATTGATCAGGATGAAGTCAAACTTTATCTGGAAGATGTTGGTCGCAAATATTTCACTGAATCCGTTCAGATGAACTGCCCGACCAATGCCATTACCCTCAATGATGACGACACTATGGAAATTGATGACAACAGCTGTGTGCGTTGCATGCACTGCATCAATGTCATGAACAAGGCGTTGTCACCTGGCAAGGATCGCGGCGTTACAATTTGTCTTGGAGGCAAACGCTCGTTGAAAATTGGTGATCTGATGGGGTCGGTGATTATCCCGTTCATGCGCCTGGATAAAGACGAAGATTTCGATCGTCTTTTGGAACTGGCACAGGACACGGTCGACTTTTTTGCAGAAAACGCCCTGGAGCATGAGCGGATTGGCGAAACAATAGACAGGATCGGGCTGGTAAATTACCTCGAAGCCGTTGGTCTGGATATTGATCCGAACATGATTGCTCATCCGCGTACCAATTCCTATGTCCGTACTGATGGCTGGGACGAAGAAGCCGCCAAGTGGCACGCCCGCAAGGGTGACGCCGCTTCGGAAGCAGCGGAATAGCTTTGTGAAAGTCTGGCAATAAGAAAATCACTGGTCAGTGTTTGAGTTATGAAATTGACCTGAGGGGGTGCTTCGGCATCGCCTCTCAACCAAAAAGCAAATACCTCGGAGGTCTTTATGTCCGATATGCGTGAACCGATTGAAAGTGGAGTCCCGGACCCATTTCCGCTTATGCATCCAACGATGCGTGAGAATTATGGAAACTGGAAATGGCATGATCGTCCGCGTCCTGGTGTGCTGCATCATGTGGCGCACAGTGGCGATGAAATCTGGACAGTCCGGGCAGGTACGCCACGCCAACTGGACACATATGCCATTCGCCTATTGTGCGATATCGGCGACAAATATGCCGATGGTCACGTTCGTTTTACGACACGGTCCAACATCGAATATATGGTTGCAGATGAAGCCAAAGTGGGCCCACTGATTGAGGCATTGGAAGATGCTACCTATCCAGTTGGTGGAACCGGAAATTCAGTTTCAACGATTTCGCACACTCAGGGTTGGCTGCACTGTGACATTCCAGGCACGGATGCCTCCGGCGTTGTAAAGGCCTTGATGGACGACCTTATCGTCGAATTCAAGCGCGAAGAGATGCCCAACCGGGTTCGCTTGACAACATCTTGTTGCCAGATCAACTGCGGTGGTCAAGGCGATATCGCCATCAATATTCAGCATACCAAACCACCTATGATCAACCATGATCTGGTTGCCAACACTTGCGAGCGTCCATCTGTTGTTGCGCGCTGCCCGGTTGCGGCGATCCGTCCAGCGCTGGTAAACGGCAAGCCGTCGCTGGAAGTTGATGAAAAGAAATGCATGTGCTGTGGTGCCTGTTATCCACCGTGCCCACCAATGCAAATCAATGATCCGGAATACACCAAGCTGGCCATTTTTGTCGGCGGCAAACATTCCAATGCGCGTTCCAAGCCAACGTTCCACAAACTTGTGGCGGCAGGCATTCCAAACAATGCACCACGCTGGCCAGAAGCCAGTGAAATCGTCAAGACGATCTTGCGCGTCTACAAGGAAGACGCCCGCGATTGGGAGCGTGTTGGCGAATGGATCGAACGTGTCGGCTGGCCACGTTTCTTTGAACTGACGGGCTTGCCGTTTACCAAATATCACATCGATGACTGGCGTGGTGCACGGAGTTCATTCAATGCCTCAACCCACGTTCGCATGTAGTTCGTAACGACTGGAGAGATAGTTCCATGAAGTTTGGTGTTCTTGTAAACGAAGGTCCGTTTACCCATCAGTGTTCCGACAGCGCCTACCAGTTTACGAAGGCGGCGCTGGAGAAGGGTCACGAGATATTTCGCGTGTTCTTTTATTACGATGGTGTCAACAATGCCAACAAACTGGCTGAACCACCTTCGGATGACCGCAATCTGACGGCCAACTGGTCAGCATTGGCGGAGGAGCATGGCGTTGATCTGGTGGTCTGTGTCGCAGCGGCTCTGCGCCGTGGATTGAATGATGATATTCTGGCACCGGGATTTCGTATTTCCGGGCTGGGGCAATTGATCGAAGCCGGAATCCAGGCCGATCGTCTGGTAACCTTTGGAGATTGATGAATGTCAGATTTACCCCCCATTCCCCCTGATGATGAAGACGAATTCGGAGTTGTCAAAAAATTCTGTTACGTAAATCGCAAAGCGCCTTACGGAACTGTCTATGCGCTGGAAAGCCTTGAGATGGTTTTGATTGCTGCGGCTTTTGACCAGGATGTCAGTGTTGTTTTCATGGACGACGGCGTTTATCAGATCAAGTCTGAACAGGCACCTGAAGCTGCTGGTATGAAGAACTTTTCCAAGACTTATCGGGCACTGGAAGGGTATGACGTAGAAAAACTCTATGTCTCCAAGGAATCGATGGAAGAACGCGGTTTGACCACGGATGATTTTTTGGTTGATGTGGAAGTGTTGGACCATGCGGCCCTGTCGGCTCTGATGGCAGAACAGGAAGTGGTCATTACATCATGAGCAAATTGCACACCGTGAATAAGTCACCTTTCGATAAAAACAGTTTTGACAGCTGTCTGACGCTTGCCGAAGATGGTAGTGCAGTCTTGTTGATCGAAGATGGTGTTTATGCGGCCGTTGCCGGTGGTGATGTTGCTGCCAGAATTGCCGACGCATCCTCGCGCCTCAAGGTTTATGTCCTGGGGCCTGATCTTGCCGCACGCGGCATGGCCGAGGATCGCATTGCTGATGGTGTTTCTGTCGTTGATTATGGTGGATTTGTTGACCTCGCGGAGGCACATGACGCGGTGCATTCCTGGTTGTAGAAATATCTGAATTTGCGCAAGGTTTGCGCTAAAGTTGAATAACTGAACAGACTTGAAGGAGAATATACATGGCTTACGAAATTAACGGCGAGACGTTTGATGCCGATGAAGAAGGATACATCACGGACATTGGCTCCTGGAATGAAGGCCTGGCGGACCTGATTGCCCTCGACGAAAAAATCGAGATGACTGAAGAACACTGGGAAGTCGTAAATTTCCTCCGCGAATATTATGACGAATACCAGATTGCACCTGCCGTGCGTGTTCTGACCAAGGCAATTGGCAAGAAATTCGGCAAGGAAAAGGGTAACAACAAATATCTCTATTCTCTGTTCCCTTATGGTCCAGCCAAACAAGCCTGTAAAATCGCCGGTCTGCCGAAACCTACCGGTTGTATCTAAAGCGCTAATTCAAGCTGAACATCTGAAGGGGGCGGGCGGTATTTTATATTGCCAACCGCCCCCTCGATGAGGGACTCGCGCCTGATGCCAACGGTTACTGTTATATATGCCCTGTTGTTTTATGTTGCGACCGCAATCCTGATTGTCGGTCTGGGGTTCAAGATTCGACAGTATTGGCGAACGCCTCAGCCACTGAAAATACCAACGACGCCCGCCCCTATGAACGGGTCAGGGGTGGTTGTGCGTATGCTGCGCGAAGTAGTCATTTTTGAAAGCCTGTTCAAATCCAATAAATGGATCTGGATTTTTGGCTGGGTATTTCATGCCGCTATGGCTGTCGCCCTGTTGCGGCATTTACGTTATTTCACGGAACCTGTGTGGGGGTGGGTCGTGCTGATCCAGCCCTTTGGTGTTTATGCCGGATTTGCCATGATGCTGGGCCTGGCTGGATTACTGGTGCGGCGGTTTGTTGTTGCACGTGTGCGCTACATCACCAGTCCTTCTGACATTCTGTTCCTGCTTTTGCTTCTGGCCATTGGCGCTACCGGACTTTCGATGAAATTTGTGTCGCCGACCGACATCATTGGCCTCAAGGCATTTATGCTGGGCCTGATGTATTTTGATTGGCAGCCCTTGCCTGAAGATGCAAACTTGCTCATTCATCTTGGCCTTGTGATCAGTCTGATGATCATTTTCCCGTTCAGTAAACTGCTGCATGCGCCTGGCTTGTTTTTCAGTCCGTCACGCAATCAACCTGATGATGTGCGCATGAAACGCCATCCCGGCGCCTTTGAAGCCGAGAACCAGGCGCGGGGGGCGTAATGGCGGACTTTGACACACCTGAATTGAAGGATTTTCTTGAGACGCCTGCTTTGTGTCCAGGGTCTATGGAACATTCCAAGCCATTTGTCGCAGCACCAGTTCACCAGGAAGCCCTTGGTTTCCCAGGTGAGCTGGTTGAGAACTGGCAAGAAAAAGCCATTGATCGCATGGGTGAGTTGCTGGACACAAATCGTGCCTTGCGGGTTTATCTGGACAGTTGTGTGAAGTGCGGTGCCTGCACTGATAAATGTCACTATTTTCTGGGTACCGGTGATCCCAAGAACATGCCGGTCGCCCGTCAGGATTTATTTCGTAAAGTGTATCGACGCAACTTTACCACAGCAGGCAAATATGTGCCGTGGCTGGTGGGTGCCGAAGACCTGACGGAAGAAACTCTGGATGACTGGTACAGCTATTTTCACCAGTGCTCGCAATGTCGTCGCTGTTCTGTTTATTGCCCTTACGGAATTGATACCGCCGAAATCTCCATGGCGGCCCGTGACATTATGGATCACATCGGCATTGGTCAAAAATATTCCAACGAGATCATCGGCAAGCTACACAAAATTGGAAACAATCTCGGACTGCCTGAACCCGCCCTTGCAAATACCCTGGAAGGTCTGGAAGAGGACATCGAAGAAGAAACCGGCATTGCCGTAAAGCTTCCATTGGATGTTCAGGGCGCTGAAATTTTGCTGGTTACGCCAAGTGCTGATTTTTTTGCCGAACCCCATGTTGATGGGTTGATAGGCTACGCGAAGGTTTTTCACGCGGCCGGAGCCAGTTGGACGATTAGTTCCTATGCTTCAGAAGCGGCCAACTTCGCCATGTTCATCGGTAGCCAGGAACAAATGCGGGAAGTCGCCCAGCGCATTTGGCAGGCCGCCCGAGACCTTGGCGTTAAACGCATCATTCTTGGTGAATGTGGTCATGCCTGGCGGGTGGCATACAGCTTCTGGGACACACTTGTCGGGCCTTTTGACTTTCTTGATCCGGCGTATCCGATGCCCATGCATATTTGCGAATATACGGACGATTTGATCAACCGGGAAAAGTTGCGCCTGAACAAGGCCGCAAATGATGAGATGACTCTGACATTTCATGACAGCTGTAATGTCGCCCGGGCAACCAGTATGGGTGGCAGACCTGGCGGGCAGTTTGAAATTCCCCGTGCCGTGATCAAAGCGGTCTGCAATAATTTTCATGACATGGCAGATGATACCATTCACGAAGCCACATTTTGTTGTGGTGGCGGCGGCGGCTTGCTAACTGACGATCTGACCGAATTGCGCGTCAAAGGGGCCAAGCCACGTATGCAGGCTTTAAATGCTGTGGTCGAAGACCACGGTGTAACGCACATGGCAGCCATCTGTGCGATTTGCAAAAGTCAGTTCTCCAAAGTCATGCCGTATTACGGACTTGAGATGGATGCCATCGTCAGTTTGCACCAGCTGGTAAGCAACGCGATTGTTCTCGAAGGCAGCATTCAGGAAGAAGAACTCGACGGTACAGGAGAAGACGACGAAGCAGGCGAAAGTCTGGAAGCAGAGGATGAAGTCGCAGCTATCGACGGCTAAAGGAGGCGGACGTATATTATGACTATTTCGACAGACGATACGGACAAAACCAGATTAACAACCCGGCGCTACAAGGATGGTGATGACGAACAACTGCCGTTCGTAAAAGAGATTTTTGACGCCGACGAAAGTTATAAATGTCCGACCTACGTTCACCGTACGCCCCCTTGTCAGGGCAGCTGCCCGGCGGGTGAAGACATCCGCGGCTGGCTGAGTATCGCGCGTGGCGTTGAAAAGCCGGAAAACCCTGACATCCCTTGGGAGGAATATGCTTTCCGTCGCATGACGGACGCCAATCCGTTGCCGGCAATTATGGGGCGGGTCTGTCCGGCTCCGTGCGAAGACGGTTGTAATCGCAACGAAGTTGAAGAGCATGTTGGCATAAATTCCATAGAGCATTTTGTGGGAGATTATGCTCTTGGTCAAAAATTGACATTTGAAGACATTGGCAAGGACACCGGCAAGAAGGTTGCCATCATAGGTGGGGGCCCGGCCGGGCTGGCCGCAGCGTATCAGTTGCGCCGCCTTGGCCACGGGGCTGTTATTTTCGATGATCACGATAGCCTGGGGGGCATGATGCGTTACGGCATCCCTGGCTATCGCACACCTCGGGATGTCCTCGATGGCGAAGTTAAACGCATCACGGATATGGGGGTGAAAGTTATCTTGAACACCCGGGTGGGAGTGGATATTCCCATGCAGAAGATTGAAGATGATTACGACGCTATCGTCATTGCGATTGGTGCCAAACAAGGCTCCGCTTTGCCCTATCCAGGGGCTGACAAGGCCAGTAACTGCATTTCAGGTGTCGCCTTCCTGGAAGCCTTCAATCAGGGTCGCCTGCAATTTGGCTCTCAACGGGTTCTTGTCATTGGCGGCGGAGATACCGCGATGGACGTGGCAGCGGTTGCCCGTCGTTTGGGCCACATCACGCATACTTCAGAAAAAGACCGCCCCGAAATGATTGTGCTGGGGCATACCGCGCATGATGTTGCGACAGCAGCCAAACGCCAGGGCGCAGATGTCACTGTAGTCTATCGCCGGCCTGTGGAAAAAATGCCTGCTACCAAGATGGAAGTCGAACACGTTACACAGGAAGGTGTGAACATTCGTGGCAGTCTGATCCCGATTGAGGTTATCGTTGGGGATGATGGTCGCGCCACAGCCTTGCGTGTGCAAGAAGTCAACTGGGAGGGGAACCAGATGACGGTTGTTGAAGGCAGTGAATTCAATATCGAATGTGACCTCATTGTCGGTGCCATAGGCCAGCAAGGTGACTTCGCCGGAATGGAAGACCTCGACAATGGCAAGGGCCTGGTCACAGCAGGCAAGAACTACGAAATTCCCAACAAACCGGGATATTTTGTCGCTGGCGATATCATAAAGCCGCATTTGCTGACAACGGCGATCGGCCACGCAGCCGTTGCCGTGGAGAGCATTGATCAGTTCCTGAAAGGTGAAGATCCTGGTCGGCGACCCAAGGTCGATGTGCATCGTTTTAACCTGTTGCACAAACTTCAGGACAACGGCAGGGCGCCAGAAGAATACAATCATGAACAAGTGCGGGGCACTGATCATGACAATTTTGCGGTCCATAATTATGAGGATCGCTCGGCCCACGAAATTATCCCGGCAGATCGTTTGTATCTTGGCCACTGGGCCTACGAAGCACGTCATCGTCGTCCGGAAAAGCATATTGGACCAGATGCTGTTCTGGGTCATTTTGATGAACGCATCGATGTTCTGGAGACAGATCAGGCCAGGGCCGAAGCAGAACGTTGTATGAGTTGCGGCATGTGCTTCGAATGTGACAATTGCGTCGTTTATTGCCCACAGGATGCTGTTTTCCGCAATCGCAAGGACGAACGTGTGTTTGGTCGCTACGTGGATACGGATTACGGCAAGTGCATTGGCTGTCACATATGTGCTGACGTCTGCCCGTCGGGTTATATTGAAATGGGTATGGGAGAATAGGGCGTGACATTGCGCACCATCATATCGGTACTGGTTGCGACATTTGTATTCGTGGCAATTTCTTCGTCTGCTGAGGCTGCAGGCCGGGTGACTATTCCTGAACCTGCAAAAGGCAAAGGCGACCAGTGCGTCGCTGACACCTCATTTATGCGCAAGAACCACCCGTCATTGCTGAAGCATCAGCGCGACGATACATTGCGCAAGGGCATACGTGGTAATGAATTCAGTCTCAAGGAATGTGTAGCTTGCCATGCTGTCGATGGAAAAGACGCCAAGCCTGTAACCTACGAAAACCCTGAGCATTTCTGTCGAACCTGTCATGCCTATGTCGCTGTAAAGCTTGATTGTTTTGAATGCCATGCGTCCACGCCTGACAAAAAGCGCCAGGCGAATGAACTGCCGAAGAAACACCCGCCAACAAATGTATTATCGTCCTGGCGCGATCTATCCGCTCAAACTTGCGAGGGAGGGTAGCTCATGTCTTGTGGAAATAGCTGCAACAGCAATACTACATCACGGCGTGGTTTTCTGACGTCCATGGCAGCCAGTGCTGCCGGTGCGACTGCGGGATTGACCCTGGCGCCAGGAGTTACCTTGTTTTCACCAGCCCAGGCCAGGGCGCGTGGTAAAGGCGAAGCAGCTTCTTCGAAAGTTCGCTGGGGTATGCTCGTTGATGCCAACAAGTGCGACGATGGTTGCACCGCTTGCGTTGACGCCTGCGCAGATGAAAACGGCTGGCAGGGCGAAGGTAATCCCGCAACAGATGCGCAATGGATACGCAAGGTAAAAGTGACAGACCCAGGTACAGGTAAAAGTCAGTCCCTGCCCATGATGTGTCAGCACTGCGAAGAACCGCCTTGTGTTGACGTTTGTCCAACCGGTGCTTCCATGAAACGGGCGGATGGAATTGTGCTGGTCGATAAGCATAGCTGTATAGGTTGCCGGTATTGCATGATGGCATGTCCCTATCAGGCGAGGTCATTTGTACATGAGCCTGTCAGCGGTCAACGGACCCATGCCCCACGCGGCAAAGGTACGGTTGAAAGCTGCACTTTTTGCGTTCACCGGGTTGATGAAGGACAGCAGCCAGCCTGTGTTGAAGCCTGCGGTGGAACGAAACGGGGTGCTCTGACATTTGGCGACCTGAATGATTCTGAAAGTGAGATATCCAAAAAAATTGCGACATACCCGACACAAGCCATCCGGTCTGATCTGGGTTTGAAACCGGGTGTACGTTATTTGGGGCTGGACACATGAGCCGCGAAATTCACAAACGTATTGAAGGTCGAAGCCCTGCCTTTCTGGCTCTGATTGCGGGATTGGGAATTCTGGTGCTGTTGGGCATGGGTTCAGCCTGGACCATGGAGCATAATGGCCACGTTATTACCGGCATGAGCAACCGTATCGTCTGGGGCATGCCGCATGTTTTTGCTGTGTTCCTGATTGTCGCAGCGTCCGGTGCCCTGAATGTAGCGTCAATTTCATCCGTATTCGGACGCACAGCCTATAAGCCTTTATCCCGGCTGTCAGTCGTCCTGGCGATTGCGTTATTGGTCGGGGGACTAAGTGTCCTTGTGCTGGATCTGGGTCGACCTGATCGCTTGATCGTCGCCATGACAACCTATAATTTCCGTTCCATCTTTGCCTGGAATATCTATCTTTATGTGGGTTTCATTGCCATCGCTGGTGTTTATCTCTGGCTGATGATGGAACGATCCCTGAATAGATTCAGTAAGCCTGCTGGCATGGTGGCCTTTATCTGGCGCCTAGCATTAACCACGGGTACCGGATCAATCTTCGGATTTCTGGTGGCCCGTCAGGCGTATGACGCAGCCGTTATGGCACCTCTGTTCATTGCCATGTCATTTGCCTTTGGTCTGGCAATCTTCATCCTGGTAATTATGTTCACGTCTGGTGGAACCGGTCGTGAACTCGGTGAAGCCATGGTCCGGCGTTTGAAAAACCTGTTAGGTATTTTTGTCGGGGCCGTACTCTATTTTACCATCGTTCAGCATCTGACAAATATTTATGCTGCAGAACATCATGCGGTTGAGCGATTTATTCTGTTGGATGGCGGTATCTACACAACCTTGTTCTGGGTCGGTCAAATCATCATTGGTGGTGCATTGCCGCTGGTGCTGTTATTCACACCGCTTTTTGCCGATAGCCGCGAAGCGATTGCCCTGGCAGCTCTATCTGTAATCGCTGGAGGCATGGCGCAGCTATATGTCATTATTATAGGCGGTCAGGCATTTCCACTTGTCTTGTTCCCCGGCAAGATTGTCAGCAGCAGTTTTGCGGACGGCTCTATTGCCAGCTACAGCCCCAGTTTACCAGAAATTGGCCTCGGTATTGGCGGCGTAGCGTTGGCCTTGGTGATTGTTGCAATGGCGGTTAAAATCCTTGCCCTTTTGCCACGAACACTGGCAGACGCAGAGACAGACCCTACATAAATCATACTGGTCCGCGATAAAGGGGCCCGCTGATACGTTCCAAATTTGCAAGGTTTCAAGATGACAACGAACCGAGAAGAACATCCTTTTGCTGCATATGTGCGCATTCTTGCCCGCGGCCGCACGATCTCACGTGCTTTGACCCAGCAAGAAGCCTACGATGCCATGCGTATGATCCTGGCTGGGGAAGTTGAAGATATTCAGCTCGGCGCATTTCTGATGTTGATGCGTTACAAGGAAGAAACCGCGGAAGAGGTCGCCGGGTTTGTCCAGGCTTGTCGTGACGCTCTGGAGGTGCCTGAGGGGATCAAAGTTGATCTCGACTGGTCATCTTATGCTGGCAAGCGTCGGCAACTACCCTGGTTCATCCTTGCAGCATTATTGTTGGCACAAAGTGGTGTGAAGATCTTCATGCATGGTACCGAAGGTCATACGCCAGGCCGTATGTATACGCGGGAAACGCTTGAATTCATGGGTTTGCCCGTTGCGACGACCCTGACAGAAGCCGGTCAACACATCGCCAGGAGTAATTTTGGTTATGTGCCGCTGGAGGGCTTGCTGCCGGTCCTGAGGCGAATTATTGATTTGCGGCCCGTGCTGGGTTTACGCTCGCCGGTTCATACCATCGCCCGCATGATCAATCCGTTGAATGCGTCTGCCATGATCCAGGGGGTCTTCCATCCGGGTTACACAGATACTCATCAAGGGGCCGCGAAGTTGATCGGCCTGCAGCACATGTCTGTTTTCAAGGGTGAGGGCGGTGAAATAGAACGTCGGCCCAACAAGCCACTTGTCGTTAAATCCCTGCACGATGGTGTTATGTCTGAACATGAATGGCCGCCTTTGTTGCCTGAATCGCGCCAACCGCATGATGACGAAATGGATACGGCACGCCTTGGCGCTGTCTGGCGGGATGAACTGGAAGATGACTATGCCGTAGCGGCTGTCACTGGAACGGTTGCCCTCGCCCTGGCGACGATGGGACGGACATCAGACCCTGCGGATGCACAGGCGCAAGCTACGGCTATGTGGCTGGCCCGGAACCGCGGACAGCTCGGCGCTGCTGCCTGATAAATGAATTTTCCGGTATGACACACTTCCTGGTATCAGCAGCGCACAAGTCCTCCGGAAAGACGACGATATCGCTGGGCCTGTGCGCCGCTTTTGCAGCGCGTGGTCGCATCGTGCAACCCTTCAAGAAAGGACCGGACTATATCGATCCGATGTGGTTGGGAAGGGCCGCTGGTCGCGCCTGTCACAATCTGGATTTTTACACCCAGTCGCATGCAGAAATCAGTGAAGTCTATGCACAGGCATCTGCAGATGCAGATGTTACAATTGTTGAAGGTAACAAGGGCCTCTATGACGGCATGGACCCGGCAGGCAGCGATTCAACAGGCGCACTTGCTGATCATCTTGGGCTGCCTGTTGTTCTGGTTATTGATACGCAAGGGATCACCAGAGGTGTGGCACCTTTGATCCTTGGCTACCAGGCATTTGATCCGTCACTCAAGATTGCCGGTGTTATCCTGAACAAGGTTGCGGGCGACCGTCACGAAGGCAAACTCCATGCGGCCGTCGGGCATTACACAGATATTCCTGTATTGGGGGCCGTCCATCGCTCTCGCCACTTGCAAATTGAAGAGCGCCACATCGGGCTGACACCGACCAATGAAGATGAAGAAGCAGACCGCCGCATTCGTCAAATTTCCGATCATATTTCCGAACATGTTGACTTGGGGCTGTTGTTGTCCATCACACGGGACCTCAAGTCAGAATATCCGAAAATTGCACCTGTGCCGACAACCACAACAGGCTCCTTGAAAACCTCTGGCAAAGTACGTCTTGGCGTTGCCCGTGATGCTGCGTTCGGATTCTATTATGAAGCCGATCTGCAGGCTCTTGAGAATGCCGGCGCGGAACTCGTTTTCTTCGATGCCTTGAATGATGCCCACTTGCCTGATGTCGATGGGTTGGTCTTCAGTGGTGGTTTTCCAGAAACCCGGATGCAGGCACTGGAGGCAAACACGACTCTCAGGGCGGAAATCGCCACAGCAATTGAAAATGGCATGCCTGCCTACGCGGAATGTGGCGGCCTGATGTATCTTGCCAGGCGTATTACCTGGCGCGGCGAGACTTCGCAGATGGTTGGCGTCATAGGTGCAGATGTTGTGATGGAGGATCGACCGGTTGGGCGTGGTTATGTACGTTTGACAGAAACTGAAAACGGCCTTTGGCCACGGAATCCGTCGGCTCCAGAAATTGAAATACCAGCACATGAATTTCACTATTCGCGCCTGGTAAACCTCGACCCTGGCATTCGCTACGCCTATAAGGTAAAGCGCGGTACAGGTGTCGATGGTGCCAATGATGGCATTGTCTATCGGAATCTGCTGGCCAGTTATGCCCATTTTCGCGATGTCAGAGACAACCATTGGACAGACCGGTTTGTAAATTTTGTCCATCAAGTCAAACAATCAAATACTGTGACTTCAGAAAAAAGAGTAAACGCGTGAGCGATCAGACGACGAGTGACAAATCTGTAGCGGGAACAGTTTATTTAATTGGTGCAGGACCTGGTGATCCGGACTTGTTGACGGTGAAAGCAGCACGGCTTTTGTCGATGGCTGATGTCGTTGTCTACGACCGGCTTGTGTCAGACGCAGTGATGGACCTGGTTCCAGAAGATTCACCGCTAATCTATGCGGGCAAGGCGTCCAAAAATCATTCCATGCCACAGCCGGATATCAATGCCTTGTTGGTGTCACTATCACACGAACATCAAACAGTTGTTCGTTTGAAAGGGGGCGATCCGTTTATTTTCGGCCGTGGCAGTGAAGAAGCGATTCATCTGGCAGAACATAGCGTGCCTTTCCAGATTGTTCCGGGTATCAGTGCTGCGTCCGGGTGCAGTGCCTATCTGGGCGTGCCGCTGACCCATCGTGGCCTGGCGACCGGTGTGCGCTATGTCACTGGCCATACCCAGGAAGAAGAACTTGATCTTGATTGGGAAAACCTCGCTGACCCCGATACGACACTTGTCGTCTATATGGGCCTTGCAAATCTGGGAGCCATTTCAGATCGGTTAGTTGCTGCCGGCCTGTCCGCAGATACACCGGTTGCAGCTGTTGAACGCGGCACCACACCGCAACAACGTCACTGTATCACAACACTGAAAGATGCCGTCGGCGATGTCGCAAATGCGAAGTTGGGGCCGCCCTGTCTTATCGTGATTGGCAAGGTCGCGGGGATTGCCGGGACACTGGAATGGTGGCAGCCCGGCGACTGAATTTTGCAGGCTTCTCCGATCACAAAGTATTGCAGTGATCAGAATTTGCTACGGGCGATAGCTGATTTGTGCTAGTGTTATTTCATAGATATCAGTAACGATATCGATCAACTGGGAGGACAGGTATCTGCATGGATCCACCAGACAGTTGGCGTTCTCTCTCTGTCGAGGGAGAACGGTAGGCGAGCCAGTACAAAGCGAAAAGTTGTGAGATTTTGCCTGATTTTTCGGCGTGAAATTTTTCGATTATTTTCAATATTGGTCGCCCCACATACATATAACTAAACACGACGGACAGTATTGAGCTGTCCGCTATGAAGCGTCCGGCTTATCAGTTGGGCCAAGGCCACAGTGCCAAATAAATGCGAGCCCCGCCCGGGGTAAAATCCGGGACGGGGCTCGCTTTATTGATGATATATCTGGATATGTTGTAGGACCTGTTTAGTTCGATCTGAAACGCCTCGTTTAGATTTGCATCGATTTTTGATATTCAGATGAATTCCTGTATTTCGAAAATAAACTTAGACACGTTAACAGATTAATGGCGGGAACAATTTCGCGTATTAGAAGTTATCTTCTCTGAAGAATAGGGAAATCCTAACGTACCTAACAAGGAAGAATATGAACAATCATTGGGGTGATCTCGCCACAGCGAAGACACTTGAGCGGGGGCCTTTGTGTGTGGGCATTGATCCGGCTTGGGAAAATATTCCGAATTCCTTCAAACAGGACAACCTGTCTAGATGTGAGGCTTTGCGAAACTATTGCCGGTTCATGATTGAACATGTCGGCAATCTTGTTGGGTTCATCAAACCTCAATCCGCCTACTTTGAAGCATATGGGTCCGAAGGTTTGAAAGTCCTCTCAGAGATAATTAAGTTAGCAAAATCAAGAAGTTTACTGGTTGTCCTGGATGCCAAAAGAGGTGACATAGGAGCAACGTCAGAAGCTTACGCAAATGCTTATCTGAATCCGACATCCGGTTCCGATCTGGAAGTTGATTGTATGACTGTAAACCCTTTTCTAGGTCCTGAAACGGTGATGCCATTCATTGATGTGGCAAATAAATTCGGGAAGGGCCTCATTATTCTTGCGAGAACTTCAAACGCCGACGCGGGATGGATACAGGATATTCCGTGTCAAAATGGAAATGTTTCAACCAAAATAAGTGAATTCATTTGCCGCGAAGCAAGTAAAAATACAGGTGACGCAGGTGTC
>JABILA010000075.1 GCA_018654745.1 Alphaproteobacteria bacterium | reverse complement strand
CGACCACCCACCAGTATGATCGCATGGGTGGTCGGGAGGGGGAGCGGGCGGCCCGGCGCATATCAAAATTCGAAACGAATTTTGGCACTAAACGAGCGAGCTAATGTTCACGCAATTCTTTTATGATCTTCGTACAGGCAAGGTTCCGGTATCCCTCAAGGAATACCTGATGTTGCTGGAGGCCATGGAGGCTGGAATTCCGGCCTACAAGGTTGAGGATTTTTATTACCTGTCGCGCTCGGCCCTGGTGAAGGACGAGCGCAACATCGACAAGTTCGACAGGGTGTTCGCCGAAACCTTCAAGGGACTGGAAAACCTCGGCGAAGGTGTCGAGGCTGAAATCCCCGAAGAGTGGCTACAAAAGCTCGCCGAGCTGACCATGACCGAGCATGAAAAAGCCCAGATCGAAGCCATGGGTGGCTGGGAAAAGCTGATGGAGGAGCTGAAAAAGCGCCTCGAAGAGCAGGAAAAGCGCCACCAGGGCGGCAGCAAATGGATCGGTACTGCAGGCACCTCACCATACGGTGCGCACGGCTATAATCCGGAAGGCGTGCGCATTGGCCAGGACAAATCCCGCCATCGTCGCGCCGTAAAGGTCTGGGACAAACGCGAATATAAAAACCTGGATGATTCTGTTGTCCTCGGCACGCGCAACATCAAGGTCGCCCTGCGGCGGCTGCGGCGCTTTGCCCGTGATGGCGCTGACCTCGAACTGGACATGCCCGATACCATCAAATCGACGGCCAACAATGCCGGTTTCCTGGAAATCAAAATGGTCCCTGAGCGCCGCAACAAGATCAAGGTTTTGATCTTCTTTGATATCGGTGGCTCCATGGATGATCACATCCGTACCTGCGAGGAACTGTTTTCTGCCGCCACCGCCGAATTCAAACATATGGAATATTTTTACTTCCATAACTTCCTTTATGAAGGTGTCTGGAAAGACAACTATCGCCGCCATTCCGACAAGCTGTCGACATCTGAGGTCATCAACACCTACGGCCCCGATTACAAGGTTGTCATTGTCGGTGATGCCACCATGAGCCCCTATGAGATCGTTTATCCCGGCGGCAGCGTCGAACACTGGAACGAAGAATCAGGCCAGGTCTGGCTGGAACGGCTTATCGCCCAGTACAAACACGCGGTCTGGCTGAACCCGGTCCCAGAACGTCACTGGGATTACACCCCGTCCGTACAAATGACCCACCAGTTGATGGAGGGCCGTATGTACAGCCTGACCCTGGACGGCCTTGATAAAGCCATGCGGGAACTGAACCGGTAGCTTCAGGGCTCACATATATTCCCCACGTCATGCCGGACTAGATCCGGCATCCATGCGGTCACCAGAAAACGTTAACTATGTACATTGAGACAAACGCGCAGACCCCGCATCAAGTGCGGGGTGACGGGGTGTGTGACGAATGATGTTAAATCCCTCTAATGCCGTCGGCGGGGCAAAATGGCTGGTGACCAAATCGAAGTTGTCATCACTTGTTTGAAAGACATGTTCTCCGGCTGCATTACGCTTTTGCAGGCGCAGCTTGCAGACGTCGTCAGGCACATCCAGAAAATGCAATTTATGGGTTATCCCAGCTGTTTCACCTATTCCGCGCAGCCATTGCCTTTGCCGCAAAGTATTTGCCGGAAAATCCAGGACCACAGAAAGACCCTCACCCAGCAGGGAAACGATATGGGGTTCCATGGCAGTGCGCAGGTTTTTCGAACAGCGGACATAATCGTCCAGTGTCTCGATCTCACCTGGATAGAGGTACCCCAGCCAATGATCCTCACTGACAAGAACGGTCATGGGTTGCGCCGCAAGCTTTTTGGCCAGCGTTGATTTACCGGCAGCGATCTTGCCGCAAAGAAAATGCAGGGTTTGTTCATTTGTAGACATAATGTTCCCTTATCCTGAAGCCTTGTGAAAAAGGCAGGAACAAAAAAACCCGCCTCTAGCGGCGGGTTGAAAATGGAAAATCAGTTGCTCCCTTACCCACCAATCATGAAATGGTGGTAATAATCACAGTGCTTCTGGTGGCAGAATTTTCCATGCAAACCTGATACCCGACCTGGTGATGGCTGTCAATGATGTCGGTTATCCTGTGGTTGTTGTTTGTCAGAAATCAAAATGCTCCGTCACCCCGCACTTGATGCGGGGTCCACGCGGTGGTTCTTGATGGAATGAGCTGTTCAGTTACGACATCAGCATAGACCCCGCATCAAGTGCGGGGTGACGGCGTGTGTGGTGGCGGGCTTTACCCCGTCTTCCGATCCTCGCGGATCATATTGATTTTCGATCTTCCCTAATCATGGCACTTGCCTTTTCGGCAATGGCAATCACGGGCGAATTGGTATTGCCCGACGTGATCGTCGGCATAATGGAGGCATCGACAACACGCAAGCCTTCCATGCCATGGACCTTCAGGCGCGCATCGACCACAGCCATGTCGTCGCTGCCCATTTTGCAGGTGCCGATGGGGTGGAAAATGGTGGTGGCGATATTACCGGCTTCTCGCGCCAGGTCTTCTTCCGAGCTGTGTTGCGGGCCGGGCAGCATCTCTTCCGGTTGGTATTTGGCCACAGCCTTGGCGGCCATGATGCGACGTGTGAGCTGGATACTCATCGCGGCAATCTTGCGATCCGTGGGGGCGGAGAGATAATTTGGCCGGATGGCAGGTTGGTCGCGATGGCTTGGTGTTTTGATATGGATATCGCCGCGACTGTCGGGACGTAGATTGCAAACCGATGCCGTGATCGCCGGATATGGATGCAGGGGATCACCCAGTTTGTCGGTGCTCAGGGGCTGGATATGATATTCAAGGTCCGGTGTTTCTTTAGATTTATCGCTGCGCGTGAACAGGCCCAATTGGCTGGGGGCCATGGACATGGGACCGCTGCGGTTGAGGAGATATTCAAGCGCGATCCCCGCCTTGCCAAATAAACTGTTGGCGCGCTGGTTCAGTGTCTTGGCATTTTGCACCTTGAAGACCGTGCGAATTTGCAAATGGTCCTGCAGGTTTTCGCCTACACCCGGCAATTCGTGGGCGACATCAATGTCATGGCCCTTCAAAACCTCAGGCCGACCAATGCCTGATAATTCCATAATCTGGGGTGAACCAATGGAGCCTGCCGTCAGGATGACTTCCCGCCGGGCACGGGCGCGGGCAGGTTTGCCCTTCATGTCGAATTCAACACCGGTGACACGCTTGCCATCCAGCACCAGCTTCGACGTATGGGCATGGGTGATCACCCGCAGGTTTGGTCGTTTCATGGCCGGTTTCAGAAACGCCTTGGCGGTACTTACGCGAACGCCCTTGCGCTGGTTGACCTCGAAATAGCCGGAACCTTCATTGGTGCCGAGATTGAAATCCTCGGTTTTGGGAATACCAACCTCATCGGCGGCATCGCGAAAGGCATCCAGAATTTCCCAGCTGAGGCGTTGTTGTTCCACCCGCCATTCACCGCCAGCACCATGGCCGTCGGATTTGCCACGATAGTTATCTTCTGATTTCAGGAACCAGGGCATGATGTCATCCCAGCCCCAGCCTTCATTGCCCAGTTGACGCCACTGGTCGTAATCCCGGGCCTGGCCGCGCATATAAATCATGCCATTGATCGACGAACAGCCGCCCAGCACCTTGCCACGCGGATAACTGAGAGCGCGGCCGTTCAGCCCGGCATCGGATTCCGTTTTCATCATCCAGTCCGTGCGCGGATTGCCCATGCAGAACAAATAGCCTACCGGAATATGAACCCAGTGATAATTGTCACTGCCACCGGCCTCCAGCAGCAGAACCTTGATATCCGGGTCTTCGCTGAGGCGATTGGCGACGACGCAACCGGCTGAGCCTGCGCCTACGACGATGTAGTCATATTCCCCGGTTTCTGCTCTGTGGTTATTTGACATCCTGTATTCCTTTTCGCAGTCACCCCGTACTTGATGCGGGGTCTACGGGGTTGTCCTGAGAAACGGTCTCTGTGCGCAAATGCCAGGCATGGACCCCGCATCAAGTACGGGGTGACTGCGTATATGTCGGTAAGTCTCTGACTTACGTCCAGCCGCCATCCACGACAAAGTTTTGCGCTGTACACATTTTGCTGTCGTCCGATCCCAGGAACAAGGCCATGCGCGCAATTTCCCAGGGCTCGATGTGGCCGTCCAGAAACTGGTTTGCCTGTAAAGCGGTTTCGCCGTCCTCATCGTACCAGAGTTCTTTCTGGCGCTCGGTGAAAATCCAGCCTGGCACAATGGTGTTACAGCGAATGCCGTGCTTGCCATAATAGTTCGCAGTGCCCCGCGTCAGACCGTGGATTGAAGCCTTGGAGGAAGCATAAACCGGCAGGTCCGCCTGACCGTTCATCCATGAAATTGATCCAAAATTGATAATCGAACCGGCTCCGGCGGCGACCATTTGCGGGGCCACAGCCTGGATGGCAAAAAAGACGTGTTTCATATTCACGGCGACCCGGTCATCCCAGTATTCCGGGGTGACGTCCGGCATGTCGTGACGTTCGTCATGGGCCGCATTGTTGATCAGTACAGAAATGTTGCCCATTTCTTCGCCGATGGTCTTGATGATACCTTGATATTTTTCAATGTCGCGTAAATCACATTGAAAAAAGCGCGGGGCCGGATGTCCAAGTGCGGCAATGGAATCAACCAGTGCTTCCGAGGCTTCGACGTTGATATCGACAAAGGCAACTTTGGCCTTCTGGGCACAATAATGCGCCACGATGCTGGAGCCGATGCCAGAGCCACCGCCAGAGACCAAAACGGTTTTGCCTTCAAGGGAAGGATATACGGTATCGGTGATATCAAGTATTTCGGCCATCGTTGTTGTCCTGTAATTTCAAGTTAGATGTCAGTGAGAGTCTCTGGGTACTTCCGAGCCGCGAACGCCAGATAATATACCCCAGTCAGCGCCCTTGTCAGCCTGTTCTACATGATCGTGATACAGGCGCTGGTAACCCGTTTCCATACGTGGTGGCGGTGGTGTCCAGGCGGCACGCCGACGGTCCAGTTCTTCGTCCGACACCAGCAGATCAAGTTTGCGGGCATCAACATCCAGTTCGATCTGATCACCATTTTCAATGAAGGCCAGTGGCCCGCCAACGGCAGCTTCAGGGGCCACATGCAGGATCACAGTACCATAGGCTGTGCCGGACATGCGGGCATCGGAAATGCGCACCATGTCCACCACACCTTCTTTCAACAATTTGGCAGGCAGGCTCATGTTGCCGACCTCCGGCATGCCGGGATAGCCCTTGGGACCGCAGCCCTTCAATACCAGGATCGAATTCTTGTCGACATCCAGATCGGGAGCGTCGATGCGGTCGTGATAATCTTCGATACTTTCGAAGACCACTGCCTTGCCCTTGTGCTTCATCAGGTCCGGTGATGCGGCTGATGGTTTCAGCACACAACCATCCGGGGCGAGGTTGCCGCGCAGAACGGCAATGCCGCCATCATCGGTCAACGCCTTGTCCATGGGACGGATGACATCTTCATTATAATTTTCAGCCTCGGCGCAGTTCCCGGTGACGGTCCGGCCATTTACCGTGACGTGATCACCGTGCAACAATTCCCTGGCCAGTAAAGCCTTGTTCACAGCTTGCAGACCACCGGCATAATGAAAGTCTTCCATCAAATACTCACCCGCCGGCATCAGGTTGACCACCGTCGGAATATCACGCCCGAACTTGTCCCAATCAGACAGATCCAGCGGAACACCCAAACGCCGGGCGATGGCTATCAAATGGATCACAGCGTTTGTTGAACCGCCAATAGCCGCTGTGGTCCGGATAGCATTCTCGAACGCTTCGCGGGTCAGGATTCGTGAAATTTTTACATCTTCCTTGACCAGATCGACAATGCGCCGCCCTGCCATTTGCGCAATCATATTGCGTTCGGCATCTGGCGCAGGCGCTGATCCGTTGCCGGGCAATGCCAGCCCCATGGCTTCAACCATGCAGGCCATGGAAGACGCCGTACCCATGGTCATGCAGGACCCGGCGGAGCGATGCATCCCACTTTCGGCGGCAAATAAATCATCCGTCGACATGCGCCCGGCCTTGACGTCTTCACCGAAACGCCAGACATCAGTGCCGGACCCCAGAGTGCGTCCCTTGAAGCGCCCGTTCAACATCGGGCCACCGGAGACCACAATCGACGGCAAGTCGACACTGGCAGCGCCCATGACAAGGGCCGGGGTGGTCTTGTCACACCCGACCATCAGGACAACACCGTCGATGGGATTGGCGCGAATGCTTTCTTCCACATCCATGCTGACCAGATTACGGAACAACATCGGCGATGGTTTCATGACGCTCTCGCCAAGGCTCATGACCGGGAATTCCAGCGGATAACCACCAGCTTCGTAAACCCCGCGCTTGACCCGTTCGGCCAGGTCGCGGAAATGGGCATTACAGGGCGTTAGTTCAGAATAGGTATTGCAGATACCAATAACCGGCCGGCCATCAAAATATTCATCCGGCACCCCGCGATTGCGCAGCCAGGAGCGTTTCAGGAAACCATCCTTGTCCTTGGGGCCAAACCATTTCGAAGATCTGAATGTCTTTTTGTTCATCGTGTTTTCCTGAATTTTCCAACCCGCAGATGCAAGCCAGACAGCGTTATTAATAACTGGATATATTAGTAATATAATATGATATTATTGGCAATTAAATATTATTTATTTTCTACTTTATATTAGCGGCCCACGTCGTCAGCATGGCGAAACCGGGCAGAGCATGTTGAATTCCAACGTTTTCAGCGCTAAAGCAGTGGCAGTCAATTTATTCCAGGAGGAAGCAACGTGAACCTGAAGTGGCAAACTTCACTGGACGGCGTCAGCTGGATTGAGCTGTGTGATTTATACAGAATTGCACCCCTGGGGGAAAAAGACCCGGTTGAGCTGGAAACTTCATTTTCCAACAGCATGTACAAGTTTTTTGCCTACCAGGACGGCAAACTTGTCGGCGTCGGCAGGGCCCTGGCGGATGGGGCAGATTGCTCATACATCTGCGATGTCGCCGTTCACCCTGATTTTCAAGGCACAGGCCTTGGTAAAGAGATCATTTCAAGGCTGACAAAAGCGTCACAGGGTCACAAAAAGATCATTCTCTATGCTGTGCCGGGCAAGGAAGCATTTTACAATAAATTTGGTTTCCGGCGCATGACCACGGCAATGGCAATTTTTGCGGATCAGGATAAAGCAACAAAGTCAGGTTATCTGACACAGGATTGATATCAGTTTCCAGCGCCTTCAATCTGCACCCCTTCCAGTGTCATATCCTTGACTGTGGCCCGGTCATATTCGGCCGTAAAAGGGAACGGCCTGGTCGCGTCGAAGCCAACTTTCGAGCCAAGATAATCCGGGAAAGACGGGTTCAGTCCGTGCCCGAAAACATTTTCGATCTGCAATATGCCTGCCTTGGCATCAAGCCGTGTGGCCATAGCCCATTCGATATCTTCGGCGTTGCGAATATCAACGTCGTCATCGACAACCGTCACCATTTTCAGGGGCGCGAAAGCCGCGAAAGCCGCCATGATGGCCTGTTTTCCCCAGCCCGCCCGGATCTGGGATATCTGCACAATACAATGATAAAACCCACAACCGCCGTGGCTGAAATAGACATCCGTCACGCCGGGGATCTGTTTCTTGAGGGTGTTCAGGACGTTGGCTTCGCCCAATAACCCAACGGAATTGAAGACCTCCTTGCCGGACAGAATGGAATGAAAGACCGGGTTTTCGCGGCGATGGATTTTCAACACCTTTACCTTGGGGCGGGGCTCTCGTTTGGCATAATATCCCGTGACTTCAGCAAAAGGGCCTTCGGGCAGGTTTTCACCGGGGGTCATCTCACACTCCAGCGCCCACATGGCGTTGGCGACCATCTCCACATCTGACCTGGTCCCCGCCACCAGTTCCAGCGGCGCGCCGTGAATTTCGCTGGCAATGCCCAGTTCATCGAGATGGGCGGGTGCGGCTTCCGAAGGCGTGGCAGCCGCAAAATGTAATCCCGGCCCAACACCCACATTTATCGTGATCGGCAGCTTTTTGCCCAGACTGGCGGCCTTGTTCAGGTACAGTTCAAGATGTCGTCCGGCATCAATATTGACCGCCAGGGTGTTTTTGTTCACGACCAGAAAACGTTGGATCGAGGCGTTTCGCACACCGGTTTCAGGGTCTTTGGCAATGACAACAGCCGCATCAAAATAGGGTCCGGCATCACCCAGAGCATGGGTTGGAATTGGCAGTTTCATCAGGTTGACACTACGTTCACTGACGTCCATCACAGGGCCGGATTTGACCAGAACAGGATCCATTGGATGGGCCTGCCAGTTTGTAATGCAGTCGGAAATATATTGCGGCAATTCAAATTCGTCGCGCATGAAAATATCGCCCAGCAGCTCCCGCGACCAATACAGCCCCATAAACACAGGATGTTCCTGTCCGCGCACATTTTCAAACAACACAGCCTTGCCCTGACCATGAAACTGGTTGGCAATGCCGACCAGATCGTGTTTCGCGTCGACTTCCGTTTTCACCCGAACCAGGCGTCCGGATGTATCCAGCTCCTCGATGATCGCAGCCAGATCGGCGATCAGGGCCGGCCCCCGATTTGACCCGCCCCCTTTGGACTTGGGCGTGGTTGATTTTGGCATATCTGATCCCCTGATGATCCCTGGGCTTACCCAACTTACAACAAGGAATTGTAGGATGTGCCCCGATCCAGCTGCAAGTCAGAACATCAAACTTGCAATTTGTCTATTTTCTATCTAACGTTTGTTAGAAAACATCAATGATTGATTACATATAGATATGATCGCATGAAAAAAGCCGAAGCCACGCGCCTGCGAATACTCGATACCGCCGCTCGACTGTTCCGACAGAACGGCTATGCGGCGGTGTCTTTGCGGGGCATTGCAGCAGCGGAAAAAATGCAGGGCGGTAGCCTTTATTATCACTTCCGGTCCAAGGAAGAGATCATCACCGATGTCCTGAATATCGGCATCGAAATCGTGCACCGGGCCGTTGATGATGCCCTGGCTGCCCTGCCCCCGACAGCATCCCATGACACCCGCATTCGCACCGCCATGGAAGCGCACCTCCAGGCCTTGCTGGAACACAGCGATTATACCTCGGCCAATGTGCGTATCTTTGGTCAGGTGCCGAAAGCCGTTCAAAAAGCCAATCTGAAAGTGCGCCGGGCCTATGAAGAATGCTGGAGCGATATATTGGCAGCAGCCCAAAAGGCCGGTGCCATCAACAAGAAAACTGACCTGCATATCGTGCGCCTGATGCTGATCGGCACCATGAATGCCACCCTGGAATGGTTTGACCCCAAACGTGGCACAGCGGACAAACTTGCAGCGCAATTCGCCGACAATATTCTGAACGGCATTCTGATAAAACCGGAGAATTCATGACATGAGCATCTTTACCAGTGCCGCTGATCCGGACAGCGAGACATTTGCCGACAATCGCGATTATGTCGAAGGCCTGAACCAGACCTTGCGCGAACGCCTGGCTGTGGTTGCAGGTGGTGGTCGCGAGGCTCTGATTGAGCGCCACCACAAGCGCGGCAAATTACTGGCGCGGGAACGTATTGATCGCCTGGTCGATCCTGGCACCGCGTTTCTTGAATTTTCAACCCTCGCTGCCTGGGGGCAATATGGCAATGAAGTGCCCGGCGCCGGCATTGTCACCGGCATCGGCACTGTGTGTGACACGCTGTGTGTGATGATCGCCAATGATGCCACGGTCAAGGGTGGATCGTTTTTTCACGAAACCGTCAAAAAACATGTGCGCGCCCAGGAAATCGCCGAACAGAACCGCCTGCCTGTGATTTACCTGGTCGACTGTGGCGGTGCTTATTTGCCGGAACAGGACCGGGTCTTTCCGGACAAGGATCACTTCGGCAACACCTTCCATCGCCAATGCAACATGTCTGCCAACGGCATTCCTCAAATCTCCGCCGTCTTTGGTGGCTGCACGGCAGGCGGGGCCTATATCCCTGCCCTGTCGGACGAAACTGTCATGGTTCGTGGCAATGCCCGCATCCACCTGGGCGGCCCCTCCATCGTCAAGGCCGCCATCAACGAGGACATAGACGGCGAAAGTCTGGGCGGTGCTGAAATGCACACAAAGGTCTCCGGTGTTTCCGACTATCTGGCAGAAGACGAGCCCCATGCTCTGGCGATCCTGCGCGACATTATTGCCAACCTGAATTACAAACGCCGCAAGATCGAAGACCTGCCAGTGGTCGTGGCCCCGAAATATGATCCTGCCGACATTGCCGGGATTATCAGCAAGGATCGTAAAATTCCCTATGACGTGAGGGAAATCATCGCCCGCATGGTTGACGCCAGCGCCTTCAGGGAATTCAAGCCGGACTATGGTGAGAGCATGGTGTGCGGCACAGCCCGTATCCATGGCCATGCTGTTGGCATTCTGGGCAACAACGGCGCACTGTTTTCCGAATCATCCCTGAAAGCGGCCCACTTCATCGAACTTTGTAACCAGCGCCAAATCCCCTTGCTGTTTCTCCACAACATCACTGGCTTCATGGTCGGCCGTGACGCCGAACGCGGCGGCATCGCCAAAAACAGCGCCAAAATGGTCTATGCCATGTCCACGGCCAGGGTGCCGCGCTTTTCCGTCATTGTTGGTGGATCATACGGTGCCGGGAACTATGGCATGTGCGGTCGCGGTTTCTGGCCGCACTTCCTGTTCGCCTGGCCCACCGCCGAATGCGCCACCATGAGCGCCGATATCGCTTCCAACGTCATGTTGACCCTGCGCCAGGCCAGTTTGAAAGGCGGGGCCGCATCACAGGACGAACTGGATGGCATCGAAAAAGGTGTGCGTGACCAGTACGGCGAACAGAGTGATCCTTATTATGCCACATCGCGGCTGTGGGATGATGGCATCATCGAGCCTGCCCGGACCCGCGATGTGCTGGGCCTGTGCCTGGCCGTCACGATGACCACGCCGGAACCCACCGGTTACTCACCCGTGTTCAGGATGTAGATGATGTTCAAATCTATCATAGTGGCCAACCGCGGCGAAATCGCCTGCCGGATCATCCGCACCTGCAAGGAAATGGGTATCCGCAGCATCGCGGTTTATTCAGAAGCCGACCGCAATGCCCTGTTTGTGCAGATGGCAGATGACGCCCTGTGCATTGGTCCGGCAGAAGCACGCCTGAGCTACCTCAACACCGAAGCCATACTAAATGCTGCCCGTGAAAGCGGAGCCGAGGCTCTTCATCCAGGCTATGGGTTTTTGTCCGAAAATGCCGAATTCGCTGCGGCCTGCATGGGGGCTGGCATCACCTTCATCGGACCGGACAGCGAAGCCATCCGGCTTATGGGGTCCAAGATCGAAGCCAAAAAAATCGCGCGCCTGGCAGGTGTGTCCGTGGTGCCGGGCTATGATGGCGAGGATCAATCGCCTGGCACCCTTGCCACCGAAGCGGCCAAAATTACCCCGCCCCTGATCATCAAGGCAAGTGCAGGTGGCGGCGGCCGCGGGATGCGTCGGGTTGATCAACAAGGCGACTTTCTGACGGCTTTGCAATCGGCGCAAAAAGAAGCCCTGGCTGCCTTTGGCAGTGACGCGGTGTTGTTGGAAAAATATATCGAGCGACCGCGCCATATTGAAGTTCAGGTGCTGTGTGACAGCCACGGCACTGTCCTGCATCTGCATGAGCGGGATTGCTCCGTTCAACGCAATCACCAGAAGGTCATTGAAGAAGCCCCGGCCCCGGACCTTGATCCGGCCACCCGCCAGCGCCTGACCGACAGCGCCCTGAAACTGGCAAAGGCCATCAATTACACCTCTGCTGGCACCGTTGAATTCATCCTCGACCGGGACAGCGGTGAGATCTATTTCCTCGAAATGAATACCCGCTTGCAGGTCGAACATCCGGTGACGGAAATGATCACCGGTATTGATCTCGTGGAGCAGCAAATCAGGATCGCATCAGGTGAAGCCCTGGCCATGACCCAGGAGCAAATTGAGGTCAGGGGCTGGGCCATTGAGGCCCGGGTTGCCGCCGAAGATCCGGCGCAAGGTTACATGCCACAAACCGGCACAATCTCGGTTTACGAACCACCCTCAGGACCTGGTGTCCGTTGTGACAGCGGGGTGACACGAGGTAGCAGCATCACGCCGTGGTATGATTCCATGATCACCAAGGTGATCGGTTTTGGTGCCGACCGTGAAGAAGCACGGCGCACTTTGTTATCGGCGCTGGATGATTACCGGTTAGGGGGCGTCGGTCACAATCTGGCCTTCTTGTATGACATCACCGATCACCCGACGTTCGGCGATGCTGATATCGACACAACCTTTCTGGATCGCGCTTTCCCGGACGGCTGGAGCGCCGGTGAAGATATGATTAGCCTTCGGCAAAAGGCGGTTGCCGCCTGGCTTTCACACCGTCCCGTATCGCCGTCCCCCTGGCAAACGCTGGGTTCCTGGCGGTTGACGGCACAGCAAACTTCTGACGCCGGTTATGTCTATGTCAGGGAAAACGACGAGGCACCTGTGGAAGTGCAAATCGCCCATCACGGAGATACTTCCGATGTCCGGATTTTGTCCGATGGACAGATTTTCGTGACAGCAGGTCGGGCACGCAATCACGTCTTTGAAATATTGTTGCCGGAACAGGTTTTGCTGGCAGACCGGAAACCAACCAGCAATCCGGATGATCCCGGCATTCGCGCGCCCATGCCAGGCCTGATCAGTGAAATCCGTATGGAACCCGGCGACCAGGTGCACGCTGGCGATACTGTCGTTGTTCTGGAAGCCATGAAACTGATGCAAAATCTGGCGGCCCCTGTCAGCGGCACGGTTACCGCCGTGCATTGCGACGCAGGCGAAACCGTCAACGGCCACGACCTGCTTGTCGATATCACACCTGATCTCACCGAAACAGAAAGCTGATCCCATGCAAAACAGCATCTATAACACCGAAGAACTGGTCCTGTTTCGCGATCAGTTGGGCAAGTTCATCGAAACTGAAATCGTCCCCCAGGGCGATGCCTGGGAACAAACCGGCAAGGTCCCACGGGAGGTTTTCAAAAAGATGGGTGACCTTGGTTTCCTCGGATTGCGCTATGCAGAACAATATGGCGGAACAGAAATGAATACCGTCGCCACCGCCGTGCTTGCAGAAGAACTGGGTCGGTCGACCTTCAGCGGCTTTGCTATTTCCGTGCTTGTGCATACAGATATGGCGTCCCCCCATCTGAATAACGCCGGCAATAAAGATCAGCTGGCGCGGTACATGCCGGGCATCATTGCCGGTGACACTGTTACCGCCGTTGCTGTAACCGAACCTGACGCAGGATCAGATGTAGCCGGAATCAAAACCCGCGCCGTAAAAGACGGTGATGACTGGGTGCTGAATGGTAGCAAGATGTTCATCACCAACGGTGTGTACGGCGACGTCTATTTTGTGGCGGCCAAGACCGACCCGGACGTCAAGGGATCGCGCGGCATCACCATTTTTATCGTTGAAAAGGGCACCCCCGGTTTCACTGTTGGCCGGGCCCTGGACAAAATGGGTTGGCGTTGTTCCGACACTGCCGAGCTGGTCTTTGATAATTGCCGGGTGCCTGCGGAAAACATTCTCGGCGAGGTGAACCGGGGCTTTTACGCCATCATGCAAAACTTCCAAAATGAGCGCACGGTAATCGGTGCCATGGCCATGGGTGAAGCCCAGAAGGCCATCGATATCACCCTGGATTACGTCAAGGACCGCAAGGCGTTTGGCGCAAACTTGTGGGACAAACAAACTATCCGCCAGCGCCTCGCCATGCGACAAGCCGAGGTCGAAGCCGGACGCCAACTGGTCTATCACGCCGCCTGGCTGGATGCCCAGGGCCTGGATTGCGTCAAGGAAGTCTCCGCCGTCAAAGCCTATTGCGGCGAGCTGGTGAACAAGGTGATGTATGACTGCCAGCAGTTCCATGGCGGCTCAGGCTATTTGCGCGAAAACCCGATCGAGCGCATGACCCGCGACGCCCGTGTGCAATCCATCGGCGGTGGTGCCACTGAAGTCATGCTGGAAGAAATTGCGAAAAGGATATAGGGGGAGGACAGAAAAAATCAATTACGCCCACCGTCACCCCGTACTTGATACGGGGTCCACGCTTGTGAATTAGAAGTTCCCCACGAGGCATAAGCATGGATGCCGGATCAAGTCCGGCATGACAATTCAAAAATTATGGTTCATGTTTTGTTCCAAATTATCTTGCTATCGCAACCGGAACCCTCTATGATAATTCCATGCTTCCAACCCTCTGCCGGGACTGCCTGACCCACATCAACACCGACGCCGAAGTCTGCGCCACCTGTGGCTCGGCACGTCTTGTCCGCCATGCAGAACTGGACGAACTGGACATCGCGCATGTGGATTGTGACGCTTTTTATGCCTCTGTCGAAAAGCGCGACGATCCGTCCCTGCGTGACAAACCCCTGATCGTTGGCCATCCCGGCGGGCGCGGTGTTGTCACCACGGCCTGCTATATTGCCCGCAAATTCGGGCCGCGTTCTGCCATGCCCATGTTCAAGGCCATGGAGATGTGCCCCGACGCCGTAGTCGTCAAACCAAATATGGCCAAATACAAGGAAGTCAGCCAGCAAATTCGGGCCATTTTCCACGAAGCCACCCCGGTGATCGAACCCGTCTCCATGGACGAAGCCTATCTTGATTTGTCGGCAGAAACCCGCGGTGACGGTTTGACCCCGGCCTGGCACCTGGCCCGTATTTCCCGGCGCATTGAAACAGATGTTGGCATCTCCGTTTCCATCGGTTTGTCCTATAACCGGTTTCTCGCCAAGCTGGCCTCAGACCTGGAAAAGCCGCGCGGTTTTTCTGTGATCCCCCGCGAGGGCGTCATGGAATTCCTGGCCCCCCTGCCCGTGCGCAAGATCAATGGTGTTGGCGAAGCCACAGCCAAAAAGATGGATGCCGACAAGATCGTCACCATCGGTGACCTGCAGGCCCTGCCCGAAGCCCAGCTGGTGACGCGTTACGGCAAATTCGGCAATCGCCTGGTGCAATATGCCCGAGGAGACGGCAGCCGCCGGATCACGCCTTCTCGCGCCAGCAAAAGCATTTCCGCCGAAAATACCTTCCGCCGTGATACCTCATCGTTCCAGGTTCTGTGTGAAGCGATCGAGCCCATGTGCGAAACCGTCGCCAGACGCCTCGACAAAAGCAAACTGGCGGGCGGTACCGTTGTCGTCAAAATGAAAACCGGCGATTTCCAGACCCTGACCCGCAACCGCAAACTGGCCAACCCGACCCAGCGGGCCGACATCCTCTATCAATCCGCCCGGCAACTCATCGAAAAAGAAGCCAACGGCCGCGCCTTCCGTCTCATCGGCGTCGGCGTCGCTGATCTATGCCCGGCCACAGAGGCCGACCCCCCGGATTTGTTTGGTGGGTTGGAATAGGCTTTGGTGGTCTGATAAGATTTTGAAATGATTTACGTATTTGGCTCCCTCAATGTCGACTTCTTTATGCAGGTCGAAAAACTGCCGGCCCCTGGCGAGACCGTCATTGGCGGGGACTATTTCACCGCACCCGGTGGCAAGGGCGCGAACCAGGCAGCAGCGGCGGCCCGGTCAGGTGGCGCGGTTGCCATGTATGGCGCGGTGGGTGATGACCAATGGGCGGCAACACCACTGACAGCCCTGGCCGACTATGGCGTCGATGTGACCGGTGTGTACAGGACGAGGGATGCCGGAACCGGCTATGCCTCGATCATGATTGATGCCCACGGGGAGAACACAATCGCCGTGGCCAGTGGTGCCAATCTGAAGGCATCTGCGGATGGCCTGAAAGATGTGGGCATGGGCGCGGCCGATTATCTGATTCTGCAAATGGAAGTCGATGTCGCTGCCAACTGGCAGGCGCTGGAGATTGCCAAAGCTGCGGGGGTGACGACGATATTGAATGTGGCCCCGGCGGCACCGGTTCCGGATACCGCCCTGGCGCTGGTGGATTATCTGGTCGTCAATGAAATTGAGGCCCGGACAGTGGCCCAGGCCCTCGCCGCAGACAATATCGAAGACATGGCCAGCGCTTTAAGCAAAGCCCATGACCTGACGACCATCGTGACTCTCGGGTCGGATGGTGCCCTGGCGACCTCGGGCGACGAGATCATCCGGGTCCCTGCCCTGCCGGTTACAGCCGTCGATACGACAGGTGCCGGAGATGCCTTTATCGGCACTTTGGTTGCGGCAATGGCCGACGGATTACCCCTTGAGGCCGCCATGAAACGCGCCTGTATCGGTGCGGCCCTTGCCTGCACCAAACCCGGTGCCATGCCCAGCTATGCCAGCCTTGAGGAGATTCTGGCCTTAACCTGATTTGGCAGTTAGCCACCTGGCGACAAAGGGTGCCAGAATTATTATTTCGAAAATCCGGGCGATGTGATGCAGGGCGACAAAACCTGGATCCACATCCATAGCGATGGCAATCAAACTCATTTCCGCGACACCGCCAGGGGCAAAGGCCAACATCACGGAAAGAAAATCAAGGCCTGTGACGTTTGCCACGGCGAAAGCTGACACGGCGGAAAAAGCAATAATGATGGCAACTGCACCCAGGGCATAGATCGCAATCCGGCCAATTTCACGTGGTGAGACGCGGGAAAAACGGCTGCCGATGGACGAGCCCAGAACCACCAGTGCCACATTCAACAACCACGGCGGCGGCAGGCCCTGAACAACACCCGTCATATAAAGCGCTGCTGCCGCAAACATCGCCCCCGTCATATAAGGCGATGGCATGTTCAGTCGTCTGGCAACCAGCGGCCCCACAACCGCACAACCCACCAACATCAGAGCTTCGCGAAGGTCATTGGCCGCAACCCCTTCGGGCGCTGTGCGCGTGGGCACAATTCCTGTCACAGCAGCGATGATCAGGGGAATTGTGAAAACCAGCAACATGATACGCAGACTGTGTACAAGGGCGATCTTTTGTTCGTCACCACCGGCTGCGGTACCAAGGATCGTCAGCGTCGTCAGCCCACCCGGCGCCGAAGAAAAGACCGAGGTAACCCGATCAAACCCTGCCACCCGGCGGTAATAGACCATCACCAGCAAGGTCACGACCGGTACATACAACAATACGGCCACCAGACTGATCGGCCACAAACCAGCGTTATCCAGCAAGTCTGGCTGAAAGGCTGTGCCCAGATAGATACCGATCACCGACAACATCACGGTGCGGATGTTCATCGGCACGGCCACCTTGACCCGCGCAAGGGCCGCCACCAGATTGGCCACCATTGGCCCCAGCATCCAGGCCAGGGGGAAATCGATGGCGTTGGCGACAATACCCCCGACCAGGCCGATGACCAGTGACCTGGCTATTTGTGGCAACAACGTCTTGAAATCGGACACGTTTTTCCTTGTATTTGCATGACCCCGAACGTGGGCGTTGTTATAATCGCCCAGGCAGACCAGAATCAGGGAAAAAGGCGTGACAGACAAGGCATGACGACTAAATCATGACGGGCAAAACAAGTGAGGCAGATGCAGACGACGAAAAGTTGTCGCCCCTGGCTGATGTCTTTTTTTCCCTGCGACAGGAATATCTGGAAGGTATCGAGACCGGCACAATCCGCAGTCTGACGGCCTTTCAACGCGGCGTGCACAAGGTGCCGGATGTTTTCAGCGACAAGAACAGCGCCTTTGTTAATCGCCTGATGACTGACGATGTGCAATCCGAGCTGGAAGATTTTTACAAGCGCAGTAAAAAGGCCACGCGTCTGCGTCGCCGGGACATGCAGGTCGGCACGGAATTCGGTGATGGTGATCTGGATGCGCCAAAGTTTCGCTATTCCGTGCATACCCGTCAAAGCCCGGAAAACCCGGCCCGCTATGAAATCGTTCGCAGGCTTGAGCTGAAAAAGGGTTGGCGCAAACAGCGCGAAGCCATCGATCTGATATTTGCAGAAGATTATGAACGCCTGGTGTTTGAGACCGATGCCACAGATCTGGATTATGATGATCTGGTGGATCGGCTGGAAGACATCGAGGAAAAGCACGGTGGTCATGTGGATGAAGAACCCGGCAATCTGCGCGTCAGCTGGGTCGCCCCCAACCGTTCCCGCCTGACGTTCGATCTGAAGGCCGGTCGGTTGGAGATGTCCTTTGGCCAGCGTGGCAGCCTCGACCTGGTTGATGCCGCCCAAAGCTTGCGGCCAAATCTGGGCGGCAAAGCCAGCGCCCTGTTCAAGGACGACTGAGCTTTCTATGATGCCGGTTCTGTCGGACACGGAACTTGTGGGGGGAATTTAGTCTATGTCAATTTTGCTGGGTGCCATTGCCGATGATTTCACCGGCGCCACAGACCTTGCCAACAATCTGGTCAAACAGGGCATGCAGACAACCCAGTTAATCGGTGTCCCCGATGCGGATACGCCGGTACCCGATGCAGACGCCGTTATTATTGCCCTGAAATCGCGCACCATTCCGGCGGCTGAGGCTGTGACGCAATCCCTGGCGGCGCTGGCATGGCTGCAATCGCACGGCACACAACAGTTCTTCTTCAAATACTGTTCAACATTTGATTCGACGGCAAAAGGCAATATCGGTCCGGTGGCAGATGCCTTGCTGGATGCATTGGGCAGTGATTTTACCGTCGCCTGCCCGGCTTTCCCGACAAATGCCCGTACCGTGTTCAAGGGTCACCTGTTTGTTGGAGATGTTTTGTTGAACCAGTCCGGTTTGCAAAACCATCCGCTGACACCGATGACGGATGCCAATCTGGTTTCGGTGTTGTCCAGCCAGACGCCGCACAAGGTTGGCCTGGTGGCAGAAGAAACAGTGATCCAGGGCCCGGCGGCAATCCGTCAGGCCTTTGATGATCTGGCACAATCTGGACACCGACATGCCATTGTCGACGCCATCAATGATGACGACCTGATGCAAATAGGCGTAGCTCTGGCAGACGTGAAACTGATAACCGGCGGATCAGGCATCGCTATTGGTCTGCCGGAAAACTTTCGCAAACAGGGAACCTTGCAGGAGGGTACTGCTCCGCAATGGCCCAACGTTAAAGGCAGTGCAGCGGTCCTCGCAGGCAGTTGTTCAATCCGCACACGCGAGCAGGTTGCCGCCTGGAAAACGCATAGCCCCGCCCTGGAGATTGATCCCTTTGCCATTTCAAAAGGCGATGACGTGGTTGGCAACGCCCTGAGCTGGGCCGCTGACAGGATCACAGATGGACCGGTCTTGATCTATTCCTCAGCTGACCCGGCGGACGTCACCCGCGTGCAGGAAGAACTGGGCCGGGAAGACGCCGGGTCCATGGTTGAAGATACGCTTGGTCGCATTGCGCAAGGCCTGGTCGAACAAGGTGTGCGCAAAATGGTCGTTGCGGGGGGTGAAACCTCAGGTGCTGTTGTCAGTGCCCTTGAAGTTAAAGCCTTGCGTATTGGTCCTGAAATTGATCCCGGCGTGCCGTGGACGACGGCGGTCGGTGACAAGGAATTGGCACTTGCCCTGAAGTCCGGTAATTTTGGTGACGTTGATTTCTTCAAACGCGCTTTGGATCTGTTGCCATGAGTGAAGAGACAAAAACCCGCGACAATATCGCCCGCCTGGCCAAATCAATCTTTGATCGCGGCCTGACCTTTGGGTCTTCCGGCAATATCAGTGTGCGTATGGAAGACGGCTGGTTGATGACGCCGACCGGGTCCACCATGGGTAACATTGATCCGGCGCGCATCTCGAAACTGGACAAGGACGGCCAGCATATCTCCGGGGACAAGCCAACCAAGGAAACCTTCCTGCATGTCGCCATGTACGAGGAACGCCCGGCAACCGGTGCCGTTGTCCATTTACATTCCACCCATTCCGTCGCAGTCAGTTGCCTGGCGGATATTGACCCGACCAATGTGTTGCCGCCGATCACGGCCTATTACGTTATGAAAATCGGCAAGTTGCCTCTGGTGCCCTATTTCCCGCCGGGTGATCTGGACCTGGCAAAGGCCGTGCGGGAAATGGCCTCGGATCACCACGCCGTGTTGCTGGCCAACCACGGCCCGGTTGTTGCCGGAAAATCTCTGGAAGATGCTGTCTATGCCACCGAAGAACTGGAAGAAACCGCGCGACTGTTCCTGATGCTGAAAGACCACAAGACCCGCTTCCTGACGGATGAACAGGTAAAGGCCCTGCAGGACAGATATTAACCAATTTCCACGCCGTCATGCCGCACTTGATGCGGCATCCATGCTTCTTTCATAATGTTCATTACACCCTGAATAAATGACCGCGTAGACCCCGGATCAAGTCCGGGGTGACGGAGTGTTTGTGGTTAGGGAGATCAATAACTTGCCCATAAATATGCCGATTTAGCGCTGAATCAGGACAATATCTTGTGCCTGCCCCCCAAAACCGCTAGATATTGAGGCCTGACATTTCCCTCCCCCGTGGACCTGAAATTTGACCTCGACCGGCCCCGAAGTCCTGCATTTGCTGAAGTCAAAATTTGGCTATGACAGCTTTCGCCCTGGTCAGGAAGACGTGATTTCGTCGTTGCTGGGGGGCCGGAATGTGCTCGCCGTGATGCCGACGGGGTCGGGAAAATCCATGTGTTTTCAAATCCCCGCCCTGATCCGCGACGGCCTGACGGTTGTCGTCTCGCCACTGGTCGCGCTGATGGAAGACCAGGTGGCTGCCCTGCGTCTGGCCGGGATCGAAGCAGGCACCATTAATTCCTCGCGACACCGGGAAGACAATGTAAATACCTGGCGCGATGTCGCCGCTGGCGTGGTCAGGCTTTTGTATATTGCACCCGAACGCCTGATGACCGATCGCATGATCAGTGCCTTGCGCAAACTGCCGGTGACCATGATCGCCGTTGACGAGGCCCATTGCATCTCGCGCTGGGGACCATCGTTCCGGCCGGACTATGAAAATCTTGGCAGCCTGCGCAGTCATTTTCCCGAAGTGCCGATGGCGGCCCTGACCGCAACTGCAGACGAGGCCACCCGCAACGATATTCATGACAAGCTGTTTGGCGGTGACGGTAATGTCTATGTCACCGGCTTTGACCGCCCCAATATCCGCCTCGCCGTAACACCGCGGGCCACCTGGAAAAAACAACTGCTGTCCTTTGTCGAAGCCCGCAGCGACCAGAGCGGTATCGTCTATTGCCTGTCGCGCAAGAAGACCGAGGAAACAGCAAAGCTGTTGTGTGAAAACGGCTTTAACGCCCTGCCCTATCATGCAGGTATGGATGCCGGCACCCGTCGGTCCAATCAGGACACGTTCATGATGGACAACAACGTGATCATGGTGGCGACCATTGCCTTTGGCATGGGCATCGACAAGCCGGATGTGCGCTATGTTTTCCACACCAATCTGCCGGCCTCCATGGAAGCCTATTATCAGGAAATCGGGCGCGCTGGTCGTGATGGTCAGCCTGCTGAAGCCTCAATGCTCTATGGGCTCGATGATTTGCGTTTGCGGCGCATGTTTATCGATCAGGAAAATGGCAGCGCCGATCACAAGCGCCGGGAACACAAACGCCTGGATACCCTGATCGCCTATTGCGAAACGCCGGAATGCAGGCGTCAGTCATTGCTGGCCTATTTTGGGGAAAACCCCGAACCGTGCGGCAATTGTGATGTTTGCATCAACCCGCCGGAACTTGTGGAGGGCAGCGAGCTTGCCCGTCAGGCCTGCGATACCGTCAATGCCACCGGCCAGGTCTTTGGTGCCGCCCATATCATTGACGTCCTGCGCGGGGCGGACACCGAAAAAGTCCGCAAGTTCAATCATCAGGATGTTGGCAGTTACGGGCAAGGCAAGGTCTGGTCACTGGATGACTGGCGCAGTCTGATCCGGCAACTGGTGGCCGCCGGTTTCCTGGTCCTGGATGTTGCAGGTCACGGCGGCCTGAGCCTGACAGCAAAGGGCTGGAACCTGCTGCAGGGGTCCGAGGACTTTTATTATCGGAAAGATTCTGTTGGCGAAGGGGCCAGGGGCCGCAAGGCCAAAGCCAAAACTGCGCGCGCAGATATCGAATTGCCGGACGAGGATATTGGCCTTTACGACGCTTTAAAGCGTTGTCGCCGCCGCCTGGCTGCCGAGCAAAAAGTACCGGCTTATGTCATTTTTCCCGACAAGTCCCTGATCGATATGGCAACCAAAAAGCCGATATCTGTTTCTGACTTTGCCGGCGTTCATGGGGTTGGTGATGCCAAGCTGAAAAAGTTCTCGTCGGCCTTTATTGATGAAATCTCCAGCTGGCTTGAGACGGCTTGAACCTTAAGTCAGATCAAGCGTCTGACCCCCGCACCATCACAGTCATATCGCCGATCCCTTCGATCCGGCAATCCAGCTTGTCACCGGGCACCACGGGGCCTACGCCTTCGGGTGTGCCGGTCAGGATCACATCGCCCGGATCAAGGGTGTAATGACTTGAGGCATAGGATATCAGCCGGGCCACATCATAGATCAGGGCGCTGGTGGCGGATTTCTGCCGGACCTCACCGTTGACCTTCAGCTCAAGCGCCAGATTGTCGGGGTCAGGAATTTCGTCAGCACTGGCGAACCAGGGTCCCAGAACAGCAAAACTGTCGAGGGATTTTCGCAAGCTACGATCTTCGGTGCCCCGGATCGTCATATCAAGACCGATACAATATCCGGCGATATGACTATGGGCCTGATCTTCTGAAATATTGCGACCGCCCATACCGATTACCAGCGCCAGTTCGATTTCGTGATCTGTGCGTTTGTCGGATCGTTCCGCGACGACGCCTTGACCAGGTCCCACCAGGGCACTGCCTGCTTTCAGGAACAATCCCAGATCGTCAACCGTTTTGACCGGCATGCCGAAGGTGATTTCATCGTCGTTGTTAGCTTCGGCCTGATGCAGCAGATAATTTACCGGTGCGCCGATGATCTTGCCGGGGTTGGCAATAGGGGAAAGCAAACAGATGTCAGACAAGGCATATTCTTTTGCCCCATCACGCAGGCGCATCATCTCAGCTGTCACCAGCTCCAGATTGGCAATGAAGGCATCACCCCGCGGCAGGGGCCAGCGCAGATCCGGCAAAATGTCGGCGGCTGCAGTAACATCAAGGACCCGGTTTTTATCCACCAGGCCCAGTTTATTATCGTCAAATCGACAGAACTTCATAATCAGTACCAGTATCAATCTTGGTCAGGATATCCGGTCAAATGTACCGCATATCCTGACATGATCAATATCTGACCTGATGTCTGACGATCTCGTCAGCAAACCGGAAATCAGGCAGCCTGTTTTTTCTTCTGGCCCTTGAAACGACGGGGACCAAGCTTGCGGGTTGGCTTGCCTGACTTGTCAAACTTGCCGCCTTTGCCAGGTTTGCTGAACTTGGCACCCTTTTCGGTGAAAGGTTTGCCGGTCTTTTTGGCCTTGGCGGGCTTGTCGTCTTTGGACGGTGCCTTGGCGTTGGCAACTTTGGCCTTCAGGCTGTTGATAGCCATGGGATCGACGTCAAACACTTCGTCGAAATTCCGCGGGCCTTTACGCTTCTTGGCTTTAGGCGCATCGACCTTGGCTTTTGAGGCGTCATATTTGTTGGCTTTTGGTGCATCATATTTATTGGCAGCAAATTCTTTCGCCGGTCCTTCGGGGCGAAACTTGCGGCCCGGCTTGCGACCCTCGGCTGGCGCTGGCGCACTCGCCGCGTCGGACTTTGGCAACTCGCCTGCAAACTTGCGGTTCGGGTTATAGCTGTTACCTGTCGAAGGCTCATGCCTGCCGAAGGATTTACCAGAGAACTTGCGACCTGGCTTGCCCTTGTTCTTTTTGCTATTTCTGTCCGACCACGAACCACTTTCGTCATGATAGGGATGGTCAATATCGACAGCAACTTTTTGGCTGAGCAGGCGTTCAACACCGCGCAGCAAGTTGACGTCTGTATTGCTGCAGATGGAGAAAGCCCGGCCCTTGGCACCGGCGCGACCGGTACGGCCAACGCGGTGAATATAAGCATCAGCTTCCATAGGCATATCAAAATTGATCACATGGGAGATGTCTTTTACATCCAGGCCACGCGCGGCAACATCAGTCGCGACCAGAACATCGATCTTGCCATTGGTGAAATTGCGCAGCATTTTCTGGCGGATATTTTGTTTACGATCCCCATGGATTGAGTCGGCCTTGTAACCCGCTTCCTGTAATTCCTCGGCGATGGTTTCGGTCATGGATTTGGTGCGGACAAAAATCAGGGCGCGGCTAAATTCTTCGCGCTCCAGCAAATGCGTCAGCAATTTTCTCTTGTCGCCGTGCTTGCAACGGACAACCCGGTGATCGATTTCTTCGGCAACTGAATTTTCCCTTGCCACTTCGACAAAGACCGGGTTGTTCAGCAAACTTGCGGACAGCTTTTTGACGCCGGGGTTCATGGTCGCCGAAAACATAATGGTCTGGCGTTGCTTCGGCATGGAAGCTGCTACTTTGCGCACTTCATCGACAAAGCCCATGTCCAGCATGCGATCACATTCGTCCAGAACAAAAGTTGTGACCTTGTCCATGCGCAGTGAGCCGCGATCAATGTGGTCATGCATACGGCCTGGTGTGGCGATGACGATATGCACACCACGACGCAGGTCAAACAGCTGTTTGTTGTACGGCGCACCACCATAAATGACGGTGTAAAAAAGTTTTGAGCCTTGCTTGAAGGCGCGGACGGTATCACCGATTTGCTGGGCCAGTTCGCGGGTCGGGGCCAGGATCAGAACTTTGGGTGAACCAGGTTCAGGGCGTTCGTTCTCTTCGATCAACTTGTGCAGGATCGGCAGCAGGAACGCAGCGGTCTTGCCGCCACCTGTTTGCGCCGCACCCATAAGGTCATTGCCTTCCATCAAGGATGGAATGGCTGTGGACTGAATGTCGGTCGGGGCTGTAAAGCCCTGTTTATCAATGGCGGATAGAAGCGGAGCGCACAAATCAAGTGCGGCAAACGTTGTCATGTCGTTACCCTTGCGGTTATGGGATGGACTTGAGGTCCATCCGAATTCCGCAATGACGTCGGGCCTTGATACCCTGAACATACCCGATAAATCGGCCATGCCTTTCACGACGGAACACGTTACAAAAAAATCCCGCCAAAAGTCACGACAACAATCGCGCCAGCGGGAAGCGTGCTGTATCGTTGGTTTTCTGCTTCAAGTCAAGCGAAACAGACAATTGCAATAAATGCATAGCTAATCTGGTATTCGCGCAATCAATCTTCACCAAGACGAAGGACAATGGCCTTTTATGACTATCCTTTCAGTATTGGATCAATCGCCGGTACAGTCCGGTGGCACGCCTGAAACGGCAATTCTGGAAACCATCAAGCTGGCGCAACTGGCGGACAAACTGGGATACCATCGCTATTGGGTTGCTGAGCACCATGCCTCTGACGGTCTGGCAGGTGCGGCACCCGAGATGCTGGTGGGACAGATTGCAGCGAGAACAGACAATATCCGGGTTGGTACCGGCGGCGTGATGCTGTCTCATTATTCGCCTTTGAAAGTCGCGGAAAGCTTTCGTCTGCTGGAAACTTTTTATCCCGGACGCATTGATCTTGGCATTGGCCGCGCCCCTGGCAGTGACCAGCGCACGGCCCAGGCCCTGGCCTATGGCCAGCAACCGCGCGGTCCCGACATTTACCCAAACCAGGTGCAGGACCTGATTGCCTTGCTGGGTGATGGCCTGCCAGCAGATCATCCCTTCACGGGTATTCATGCCTCGCCGCAACTGGACCGCACGCCACAGCTTTGGATGTTGGGCTCCAGTGACCAGTCGGCACAACTGGCGGCGCATTTCGGGGTGCCTTATTCCTTTGCCCATTTCATCACCGATGAAAGTGGACCGGCGATGATGCGGTCCTATCAGATGCGCTTTCAGCCGTCTGAATTATTGGCAAAACCGCGGGGCAGCATTGGTGTCTTTGTGATCTGCGCCGACACCGAAGAAGAAGCCGTTCGTCTGAGTGCAAGCCGCGACTTGTGGCGGGTGCGTCTGGACCTTGGTCAGATCGGCCCGGTGCCCACGGTCGAGGAAGCCCTGGCCTATGAATATAGTGACTTAGAATTACAGCGCCGGGATTATCACCGCCGTCGCAACATTGTTGGCGCGCCCGAGCAAGTCAAAAAAGGCCTGGAAGAAGTTTTGGCGAAGTACCGCGTTGAGGAAGCCGTTGTCGTGACCATCACCCACGATTATGCAGCTCGGGCCAGATCTTATGAACTGTTGGCAGACGTCTTCAGGTCTGATCCAGAAAACGGATGATATCCGGGTTCACCAGATCAGGTTTGCTGACAATCGCCATGTGACCACCTTCAGGTGTTTCGGCATATGAAAGGCCCGGCAAGTGATCCCGCATCTGGTCGCGAATGCATTTGACGGACAGGCGGGTATCGGCCGAGGTGATCAACAACGTGCGTGTGGCGATATCGGCCCAGGTTTCGATGGGCACCGGATCATGCATCAATCCGTCCCAGGCACTGCGAATGGTCGGCATCATGGCTGAAATGCTCATCCGTCGTTTTTCCCCCATGGCCTGCCAGCTGCCAGTGCCAAACCAGTAATCGATAAAATGCACGCCGATCTCTGACCACCGATCCTCCGCGGCCAGACGTTGAAAGGGTTCAGCCATAATATCAATATCAGCCCGCCCGTCTTCATAACCTGGACGGTTGAGCAGGAAAAACGGATTGGGCTCGATCAGAATCATCTTGCTGATGTGCACGGCTGTCGTTTGCGCGACCTTCATGGCAATGGTGCCACCGTAGGAGTGCCCAACCAGTGACACAGGTCCGCCGACAAATTCAGCCAGGGCTTCGATCAATTGGGTCTGTGCCGACAGCGGTTGCGGCTTGCCAGGTGGCCAGGTCGAAGTCTTGCCGGTGCCACGCAGATTAACGGCCAGAACCCGATAGCGATCCTGCAACTGGTCGATCAGGGGTTCCCACTGACGATTATTGCTGGCGCCCCCGTGGATCAAAATAACGGCGGGACCTTGTCCATTGTCGGTATAATCGACTTCAAGGTCCCGCCAGGAAAGAATGCTCATAACTGAAACCGGAATTAATTTACGTTGGGTTCAACATAGTTCCGCGTTCCGATTTCAGCAATGTTTCCGCATTAATCTTCAAGTACATAAGTCTTATTACGACGTGGTCCCAGCGGCAGGATTTTTGGCACCTGTTGCTGATAGGCCTTGTAACGCTCGCCCAGGGCGACAACCAGATCGCGTTCCTCGAACCACATGCCGATAAAGATATAAGCTGTAATCGCAACCGTCAGAAAAAGGTGACTGACGGACATGTGCTGTGTGGCCCAGAAGGCGACCATAAAACCGAACATCATGGGATGGCGGCACAATTTGTACATGGCTGGTGTCTTGAAAGCCATTTTCGGGGCGCTGGTGCCGCGGAAGTTATTCCAGACCTGTTGCAATCCAAACAGTTCAAAATGATTGATCAGAAAGGTCGCCCATAAGAAGATTGCCCAGCCGACAAAATTGATCACCATCAGCACATTGCCGAACATCGTACCCCGCACATCCCAGACTTCGCCGGGGATCGGCTTCCAGAAATAGAGGATCAGGCTCAGGGCAACGGTCGAGGCCAGAATAAAGATCGTGCGCTCCAGATGCTTTGGCACAAAGCCTGTGAGCCATCTTTTGAAAGCAGGTCGCGCCATGATCGTGTGCTGGACGACAAAGAGTGAGAGGAAAATGACATTTGTGAAAATCGCGGCGAAGACTGTGCCGACGGTCGCGGTATCAACCGACTTGGGTACGATGAGGTTCTCTTCAAATCCGATCGCATAGCCAACAGATGCAACGGCTGCAACATAACAAACGCCCCCAAAAATCAATGAAAAATACTTACCCATAATAATTCCCCTAGGTTCAGAAAAGACGGCTGGCTTGCCGTCCCTGTCCACCACGTAAGGGTGGGAAAGCAGGAACACAACCAGGCTGAAACAACTGAAACCATTGAAACTATTGAAACAATGTTGCCAACAGTGGTTAATGGCGCACGTTGGCCCCGGTCCCGCTGACGGCTTTGTCCTTATCTCTTGTTGCGTCAGGTAATTATTCACAATGACACCTTCACCTTCATCCCGCCCCACCGTCGCTGTCTTTGGCCTTGGTTCCATGGGATACGGCATGGCCAGTTCCCTGTTGCAGGCACAGCTGCCGACTGTCGGGTATGATATTTCACCGGATCAGGAAAAACGCTTCAAGGAACAGGGTGGCAAGGACCCTGGAAGTCGAAAAGAAACTGCCGCAGAAATCGATATCGTGGTCATTGTGGTTGTGAATGCGGCGCAAACCGAAGATGTCCTGTTTGGCGAAGAAGGTATCGCAGCTGACCTGAAGCCAGGTGCCGTGGTCATGGCTTGCACCACCGTCGATCCTGACTTTGCCCGGGCCATGGAGGCACGGTTGGCAGAAACGGGCGTGCTGTATCTGGATTGCCCCATCAGCGGCGGTGCGGTCAAAGCAGCGACTGGGGACCTGAGCATCATGGCGTCGGGTACAGCGGCTGCCTTTGAGGCGTCGGCCCCGGCTTTGGAAGCCATGGCCGAAACAGTTTTCCGGTTGGGAGATCAGGCAGGACCTGGTTCAGCCATGAAAGTTGTGAACCAGTTGTTGGCCGGAGTGCATATTGCCGCCGCAGCAGAAGCCGTCACTTTTGGTCTGTCGCAGGGTATTGATGCACAATCCTGCTATGACGTGATCAGCAAATGTGCAGGCACATCCTGGATGTTTGAAAACCGGGTGCCGCATATTCTGGAAGACGACTACGCGCCGCGTTCCGCAGTCGACATTTTTGTAAAAGACCTGGGCATTGTCACCGAAGCGGCCCGCAAACAGGAATTTGAAGCTCCCCTGGCCTCAACCGCCCTTGATCAATTCGTCATGGCCAGCGGCTCAGGTTTTGGCAAGGAAGACGATGCCGCTGTCGCCAAAATCTATGCCGCGCGGGCGGGTCTTGAGTTGCCAAGGAAATAGAAATTCCGTCATGGCTGTGCAAAACACAGCCATGACGAAACAATTTTACTTCGCGGCAATGATGCCGATTTCAACCTTGAAGGCTGGCAAGGCGAGTTTGCTTTCGACGCAAGCGCGGGCTGGCGGATTGTCAGTATCGACCCAGGCATCCCAGACGCCGTTCATTTCATTGAAAGCAGAGATATCAGACATCCAGATTGTCGCGGACAGGATTTTTGATTTGTCGCTGCCAGCTTCAGCCAACAAAGCATCCAGCTTGGCGAGGATTTGCGATGTCTGGCCCGCCACATCGGCGTCCCTGTCGTCGGCTACCTGGCCTGCTGTGTAGATGGTGTCACCGTGCACAACGCACTGACTCATGCGGGGACCGGAATTGATACGGGTAATGCTCATGCTATATTCCTTGCACATTAAAATTGCTCGACGCGCATCATGACAAACCCGCCCGGTCTCTGGCAATCGCTCAAATCGTTAATTTTTCGATCCGCTCCAGCAATTTAATCACTTCCAGGGCCAGTTCGGCATCCAAGGTATCTTGCCCACCCTGTCGAATGCTATCGGCAAAACGTTCAACCTGGGCCGTCAGTGCAGGTGTTTTGGCGTAATCCAGCGACTTGTCATCGCACTTCGCCTTGTCGTCGACGTCATCGTCATAACGAAAGACATGATCCACCGTCGAAATTTCCATCCAGCGCTGACGTTTTGTACTGCCATTGCCAAATGTCAAATCGACATCCACACCTCCGAAATCGCCCTGCATGTGATACAGCCTGCCCTGCCCCACTTCTTCAATGCTGGCTGTCATTTGGGTATTATCAAAATCCGTCACCCGCAGCGCACAGGCCAGTGGATGTGGACCCCAGTCCCACAATGGCTCTGCATCATCACGCCAGGGGCCCGCATTGGACCAGCCCCCTGCGACCTGTTTAATGTCCTGGTGCTGCGGCAATTGATCCAGCACGGCCACTAATGCCGGATTTTGTAGATCAATGTGCCCGACTTGCAGGATAGCCTTCTTTGATCGGGCCATATCAAGCAAGGCCCGGGCATCATCGGCGTTGGATGTCACCGGCTTTTCCACCAGCACCGCCAGCCCTGCTTCGAGGGCAGCACGTGTTATCCCGGCATGAGTATCAGGAGGCGTTGCCACGATCAGACCATCAAGGCCCAGGTTCAAAAGATCGCGCCAGTCTTCATGTACTTCGACAGATGCAGGAAACGTTTTTTGTCGGGCGTTCGGACTGGCGACATGGGTCAGGACGACACCTGTCGCTTCTTCAGTCGCCGGAAGATATTTCAACCCCCAGGCACCGGTACCGACAAGTCCAAGTCTGATTTGCTCATTTGCCTGCATGGCAGATCCTGTCAGGTTCTATTCCTCGCCCACATAGGTTTCGTCCGTCCATTCAAAAAACCTTTTCAGGCCGTCGGCAATGGTGACTTGCGGATTGTAGTCCAGTTGCCGGCGTGCCTTGACGATATCAGGGCAGCGACGGTTTGGCTCATCCGCCGGATAGCTGTCAGGATACTCGATGACTTCCTTGTCTATCGACTTGCCAAGGACTTTTTCAATTTCTTCAACCAGTTCAAACACCGAAATCTCCGGCGTTGGATTGCCAATGTTATAGGCTTCGCCCGGCACTCCACGCGCCACAACGCGCAAGAACCCGTTAATGGCATCCGTCACGTAACAAAAAGTACGGGTCTGATTACCGGTTCCGTATACCTTGAGCGTTCGACTGCCCTTGATGCAACTGGCGAAGTTTGGCAGCACCCGGTAATCGGCTTCCTGCATACCGGGACCATAAACATTGAAGGGCCGGATGGTGTTGGTCGGCGTCCCGTATGTATCGTGGTAAATGTAACACAGGGTCTCACCCAGACGTTTACTTTCGTCATAACAGGCGCGGGGGCCACGACAGGATACATTGCCGCGATAGCTTTCGGGCGTCGGGATATGTTTGGCGTCGGGGTCACCATATATTTCACTGGAACTGAAAAAGGTAAAACGGGCTCCCTTGTCACGCGCCAGGTCCAGCAAATGACGTGTGCCATTGACGGCAACATCCAGGGTTTCAACAGGATAGGCCCGATAATAATAGGGACTGGCGATACCGGCCAGATTGATCACAAAGTCAACAGGGCCTTCGACCTCGAAGCCGCCGGAGACATCCACCTGGCTGAATTCGAAGTTCCCGGAATCCGTCAGGGCCTCGCCTGCTTTACCCGCCGTGATCATGTTATCGGCGATGATCAAACGACACGGTTCCGCCAGGACATTATGGTTCAGATATTCAAACACGCCCTGGAAGTATCGACCAAGGAAGCCCATGCCACCGGCCATCAAAACGGTTTTGCCTGAAAAGTCGTTGGCGACATCGCCAAGCATTTCAGCGATTTCCTTGGCGTCCCGTGGCAGGCAGGGAGAAGTGGTCATATGATCGTCCGTCCGTATTTCAGTTATATGATTTTCAGATCTGGCACAGGAACAATAAAATGTCCGCCATTATCCAGCACCTGATGATTGTTCTTGATGATGGGTTCGGCAAAATTCCACGCCAGGATCAGCAAATAGTCCACTGGATGCTGTTCCAGATGCTCTTTCGAAACCACGGGAATATGCAAGCCAGGTGAATACAGGCCCTGTTTGAGCGGGCTGTCGTCGACTATGTAGGCGATATCAGATTGATCGAGGCCAAAACGATACATCAGTGTTGTCGCTTTGGCAGGGGCCCCGAAACCGGCAACCGTATTTCCCTCTGCTTTCAATCCATCAAGTAGCTTCCTGAGATCAGCACCGAGTTGATCAATCTGGCTTGAAAATTCCTGATAACGGCTGATTTCGTAGAGACCAGCAGTTTCTTCAACAGCAATTTGACTGGCGACAGACTCAGAGACTGCGCCAGAGCCATCCGCACGCTGGGCAAAACCCCGCAGGCTGCCACCATGGGTCGGCACCCGTTCGACGTCGATCAGGGTCATACCGTTGCGCGCAAAAAAAGCCTGCAACGGTTTGACCGCGTGGTAATCAAGGTGTTCGTGGTAGATCGTATCGAACAATGTGTCTTCCAGCACATCAAGGCGGTAAGAAACCTCAAAGGCGAAAACACCGTCTTCGGTCAGTAAATGCCGGATACCCTTGACGATTTCGGTCAGGTCATCGATATGCGCAAAGACATTGTTTGCGGTAATGCACTGCGCTTCGCCATGGGTTTGGCGAATTTCGTCCGCCAGTTCAGAGTCGAAAAACCTGTTCAGCGTCTCAATGCCCGAGGCTGTGGCAGCAGCGGCAATATCACGGGCCGGGTCTATGCCCAGCACCCGCATATCCAGATCTTTGAACTGGGACAACAAAGTGCCGTCGTTGGAGCCAATGTCCACAACCAGTGCACCCGGACGCAAGCCGCGAGCTTGAACGATATGTTCTGCATATTCCCGGAAATGCTTCACAAATGCCGGAGAAGTTCCGGAGACATAAACGTAATTTTCAAACAGAACCGACGGGTCAACCACATCCAGCAACTGCAAATGACCGCAGGCTGCGCAGTACCACAAATCCAGCGGGAAGGATTGTTGGTTTTGGTTCAGTTGATCCGCATCGACGAAGGCGTTGGCAGGTGGTGTCGCCGGGATCGACAAAACTTTCGCAAGGTCTGTCGAAATACACAGGCGACAATTGTCACGATGATAAAATGAAACCTCGCCAGTAGACACTGTCTCGCCAGCCCCTACGGATTGTCAGGATCAAACAGGGCAATGCGCTCGACATCGGCTTCGTATACGGCCTGTTCACGGGAATTCCGCCCCAGAGTCAGGAAGGTTGTATCGACATTAAAGTGCATGGCGTGATCGACCATGGGTGGTGTGAAAAACAATTCACCTTTTTTGACGGTTACTTTTTCAGCTTCCTGATCACTGCCGGTCGGACGGTAGTAGTAATCGATTTCACCATCGATGACATAACAATAATGCCAGTCGGTCTTGTGATAATGGTTGGCACGGACAGTCCCTTTTTTGGAGACAATCATGACGGCACTTTCCATGGTCGTGTCGACCAGTGGAATGATTGAGCCCCGCTCGTCATCAAAAGAATCTTTTTGCGCAATTATGATGTCCTTGGGAAAGTTGGCAACTTCCTCTTCGGTTACGGGTCGAATGACGGGTCTTTCACTCATCTGCCGCTGATCCTTCTGTGTATCTCTGAATTATCCGAATCAGAGTGACGTACTCTGATCGCTTGCTGGTGCCTTGTTTAGAGCAGATTGCACCTGAATTGAAGGTATCAGTGGCTATTTTTCCTGAAAATCCGCCAAATTTGCTGCCAAACGAACAGCGATCCCACCAGACCGGCTGCGAGGACGGCGGGTAAGAAGCGGTCAACCATATGGATCATGCTGAGGCCGAAGGAATAAGCGAAATAAAGCCCCCAGCAGTAAAAAATCGCGAGGACATCGGCGGGAAGTGAAATTCCGTTGCGCAGGGCCCGGATCACCACAACCGGTACGCCGATCAACAACACCAGGAACGATGACCACGCTACCAGGCGTAAAATCGCCAGACCAAGGATCAGGACGATATCCAGCGGGTTGCGCTCGTCTCTGGCGCGTTGCCAAAGCTCTTTGGTCCCGGGCCAGGGTTTGACGCCGGTCGCAAACTTAAAATAGATCTTGGCGTTATCCAGCACATTGAAGAACTGGTGCACAAGGCCTTCCTCATAATTGCGCACACCGTGATACAGCACAGCACCGGGCTGGCTGGCCAGGGTGGAGAAGTATTTCTGGCTGTGCATTTTCGCAGAATCATATGCATTGATGCCATATTCCGTGAACAATGCCTCGGTGATTTGCACCGCTTCCTTGTATTCATAGGTCTTGAGATATTTTTGCGCCAGTTTGTCCAGCGGGGTGTCACCGTCAAAGACTTTGGTGCCGCGTCCTTCGATCTTGACCAGAGGCTGGATCAGAACATATTGCGCGCCGGTGGTAAAAAAGGTGTATCCCGTGCGCCATGTGTTCCAGCTCATCACACCGCCAATCACAATCGCCAGCGGCAGTACCAGCAAGAGAACGCCGCGCATGGTCTTCGCGGTTTGTTCATGGGCGACGACAAACCAGGCAATATAGGCAGGGGCAAAAAAGACCAGCACATAAAGGCCGATCCCCCGAACCAGACAGGCATAGCCCAGCATGATGCCAAGTCCCAGCAGCAGCCAGGGACCGGGTGGTCGTTTCTGAAGAAAGCCGATGATCGGAGTGGTAAAGCCAATGACACACAGGGCATTAAACAGGCTGTCTGTCAGAATATGCTGATCATAGGTAATGGTGACTGACAAGGCATGGGCCGCAGCAGCCAGCAAGGCCAGGTTCATATTCCGCAACAACACCAGGCCCAGCCGGTAGACCATGACGGTGGCAAACAAAGAGACCACGAGCTGGATGGCAACCACCACATAGAGCGCCACGCCACTTTTGCCGGTGATAAATCCGGCCGCCGCGATCAAGGCCGGGTAACCAAAGGTCCTGAAAACCGTTTGTGGTACTGCAAAGTCATTCATGGCCCCGTCAGATAACCAGCCTGTGTCGGTCAGGATGGTGTGGGCATAGGACAGATAGGCAATTGAATCCGGCTGTTGCAACGGGCCAAAGAACATCAGGCCTGAGACCTTGGCCAGTGCCAGTATCATGAATAAAATGCCAGGCAAGCGCGCCTTTTGGCCTTGCTGAGCGGTCATGGATTGTGCGGTCATTTGGTTCGTCCGTAATTGTCTTCCAGACGAATAATGTCGTCTTCACCCAGATAGCCACCGGACTGAATTTCAATGAGATGCAACGGATCGTCTCCCGGATTTTCAAGGCGGTGTATCATACCGGCAGGTATATAGGTTGACTGGTTTTCCTCAAGCTCGAACACGTCCGAATCGCGTGTTATTCTGGCCCGCCCCTTGACCACGACCCAGTGCTCAGACCGCTGACTGTGTTTCTGCAGCGACAAGGCAGCACCTGGCTTGACGATAATGCGTTTGACCCGGAAGCGTTCGTCCTGGTCTATGTCTTCGTACGAGCCCCAGGGCCGGTGCACCTTGGGGTGATGCACAACTTCCGAACGACGGGCTTCGGACAGCGCATCGACCAGGTCTTTGGTTTCCGCCGCACGTTCCTTTGGTGCCACCAGCACCGCGTCATCCGTTGAGACAATGACCATGTCCTTGACGCCGATCACGGTGAGTAATTGTTTCCCTTCACTGCGCACGTAACTGTTTTGCACATCCCGCAGCATGGTATCGCCGGACACTGCGTTACCTTGTTCGTCCTGCCGGGAGGCCTGCCACAGGGACGGCCAGGCACCAACATCGCTCCAGCCGAACGATGCCATGACCACGGCGGCAGCGTCTGTTTTTTCCATCACGGCATAGTCGATTGAAATCGATGGACAAGCCGCAAAATCCTTTTCGTCGAGACGCAGGAAGCCAAGATCGGATTGGCCAGCTGTCAGGGCATTTTGACATTGTGTTGAAAGTCCGGGCTGGAACTTTTGCAGTTCATCCAGAAAGCTTGCGGCGGAAAAAACAAACATGCCGCTGTTCCAGAAATAGTCTCCGGACTTCAGATATTTTATGGCCGTTTCGAGGTCCGGTTTTTCAACAAAGGCATCCACACAAAAACAATTCTCGACCGTCGGGAAATTATCACCTTTGCGAATATAACCATAGCCGGTTTCGGGATGACCGGGGGCAATACCAAACGTCACCATATTGCCCACAACGGCGGCATCAACTGCAGGCGCCAAATCATTGTGAAAGCGATCTTCACCGCTGATCAGATGGTCCGATGGCAACAGCACCACAATCCCGTCGGCATCCACTTCTGCAACTTTCAGCGCGGCAACGGCGGCGGCAGGTGCTGTGTTCCGCCCGGTTGGTTCCAGTATGATCGCCAGCGGTTCGATACCGATTTGTTTAAGCTGTTCATCAACAATGAATCGGTGTTCGTTGTTGGTGATGATCAGGGGGGCTGCGGCGTTTCGCGCCCGGCTCATGCGCAAGGCAGTTTCCTGGAACAGGGACAAGTCACCCGCCAGGGGTAAAAACTGTTTGGGATAATGCGCCCGTGACATGGGCCAAAGGCGGGAGCCCGAGCCACCAGACAGGATAACCGGATAAATTGCCTGGCCCGTCATGGCGCGTCTGCTGTTGCGATTAGCAACAATCCAAAACGATCAACAATAAACGCCGGTTCCAGTTTTTCGATCAAGTCCGCAAATCCCCAGCCCAAAGCAGCAGCAAAAGGGGCGGCAAACAGATAGGACCGAACATCGACATTCTGAAATCCAGCCGCTGCAAGCGTTTCTCTCAGGCGCTGTTTGGTAAATTTGTTGATATGTTGATCTTCGTAAGAGACATCACCGAGCCGGTTCAGCAACCATTCAACGGCAGGCCAGACGCCACCGTAATCCGGAGTTGAAACAATGATCCGCCCGCCCGGTGTCATGACCCGACAGGCATCTGCCAGCAAAGCTGCGACGGCGTCTTGCTCCAGATGTTCAATCAATTCAATGCTGGTAACGCTATCAAATGCCGCCTCGTCGTAAGGCAGACCACCTTCTGCGATGTGCTGAAAATCTGCGTTCGGGCGAGCATAGGTACGCTGGGCGTACTCTATCTGGCTGGCGGCAATATCGACTCCGGTCGAAGAAATAGTCTCGGGCAATGATCCGATGAAGGTGCCAGGGCCACAGGCGATATCCAGATGTTTTTGTGGCTGTCCCAGTTCCCGGCGAATGCGATCAAATTTCAGCTGATGCCATTTGCTTTGCATGCCCTGATTACGATGAAATACCGCATCATAATAACCAACATCTATCGCATCATAATCATAGGTATCAGTCATCAACCGGACATCTCTCAGGCCCGCCAGTTCAACGTCGTGTTCGTGGCATAGTTCCAGACGGCACCGACAACTGCCCCCAGGAAACCTGCCAGCACCCATGATCCGGCAGCATCGACAACACGTTCCGCCACCAGCACATTAAAGAACAGGCCAAAGGAACACAGCACATAAAACAACGCCAGGCCGGACAACAGCCGCACACCTTTCAGTTTCTTGTCTGAATAGGTGATCGAATTATTGAGGAAAAAGTTGATCGACATGGCCGCCATGGCCCCAATGATATGGCTGGTCAGGAACCCGAACATGCCCCCACCATACAGGATTGCCAGAACAGCAACGTTCACGCCTGCGCCAACCATGCCCATCATTATGAACATAATGAACCGCAGCGGTAAAATCTTGCCGAAGCTTTTGTCAGCCAGCAAGGCGACATACTCGACCATGACCGTGCTGTTCAGTTTGCTCTCACCCCATTGTCGGGTTTTAAACTCGTAGGGCAATTCCTTCATTTTGAAGTCCTTGCCAGCCGTGCACAAAATATCCAGCAATATCTTGAAGCCCCGGCCCGACAGGTTTGGCACGACTTCGCGGAACGACGTCCGGCGCACCATAAAAAACCCGCTCATGGGGTCGGTGACTTTTTGCGGCACAACCATGTAACTCAGGCTTTTGGCGAAATTGCTGGCAGCGATCCGCATCTTGCCCCAATCGCCAAGGCCTCCGCCTTCGACAAAACGACTGCCGACAACAATATCAAGGCCTGTATCTTCAGCGAAGGCATCCAGCATTTGTGGCAATAATCGCTCGTCATGCTGCAGGTCGGCATCGATAACCGCGACATGCTCGGCAGAGGAAGACATGAATCCTTCGATGCATGCAGACGACAATCCCCGGCGACCGACACGTTCGATCAGGCGCACCCTGGGGTCGAGGGCAGCGCAGGCCATGACCTCGGCTTGTGTGCCGTCCGTCGAATTATCATCGACAAAAATCACTTCCCACTTTCGGCCATCCAATGTGGCGTCCAGCAATTCGATCAATCGGGGAACATTTTCCCGTTCATTCAGGGTGGGTGCAATTACAGAAATATCAACTGTCATGAACTCTTTGCCGGTCTGATACGCCGCAAGTGCGTTTTCATTGATCCTTAAATCATTGAAAACGTCCCGCATGTTGAGATTGCACAATTTTTGCGAAAACAGTGACCCTGTTTTCCCTGAAATTGCTCCTGGGTCGTATCTCAAGGCAATAGCACATCAGGCCAGAGCTTCATAGTCGCGGCTTGGGATGTCAGGCAATAATCCCCGCGACCGGCATGCGAGCACGGGCTTCCATCTTCTGAATGAATTCGAGCACGTTTTTGTGCGCTTCCACCGGGTTGTTGGCGGCCTTTTCATTCGCAATCTCTTGTTCCAGCTTGCCCAGCAGATCAATTTTGGTATCCAGCATTTCCTCGCTGTAGAGGCTGTTCGGCTGGTTCGACAGATAATCAGCACCGTAAGTCAACAATTCGAACACATCGATGTCAGAAATCATGTCATGCAGCCGCAATTCTTTGGCCATCAAGTCAATTTCACGGGGGGAAATGTTCCGAAGGTCAAATTTTGCCGCTATTTCATGGGTCGTATCGGTAACTTCTGCCGTCTGCAGCCCTGCCGACAGATCGACAGTCACGCTATCGGTTTTGACGGCGACCGGCTTGTAAAAGATTGAATCTAAAAAACTATTCCCGATCTGCACGCAATTCTCCCGTCGGATTTCAGACGATTTTCTGATTTTTGTCTGAAATTCGACGCAAGGATCAAGCCAACGCCCGATCAATCCATCGGTTTTTCGATCAGCATGACTGTAAACATGCCGCCGATCATGTCGCGGTGGATTTCGACCAGGCCAGCGTCCCGAATCAATTGATCCTGTTCGGCACGCGTCGGAACCACATTGCCCCAGGTCATTTCGTTATAGCCGGTCAGAACCGGGAAGAAATACTCCGGCTTGCGTAAATCTCCGGATTTTGAGGGATAGGTTTCGTCAATGATTAGTAACTTGCCGCCAGGCTTCAGGGCCCGGGCGCAATTGGCCATGACTTGCGGGCGCACAATCAACGGCAGCTCGTGCAAAACCTCGAACATGGTAACCAGATCAAATTCGCCGGCGTGACCAATATCTCCGCCATCCACAAGCTCTGCCGACACCCGCCCCGCCATGCCGGCCCGGTCAATCTCCAGGGCAGCCTGTTCAATGCCATGGGCATCGACGTCAACGCCGACACAGGTCATGGCCGGGTAGGCCTTGGCCAGGCGCAACATCAGGCCACCCGCACCGCACCCCATGTCCAGCACCTTGAGGTCTTCCTGCAATCGCGGTCCGATATCCGGCAGCTTCGGCAGAACATTATGCACCAGAACCGTTTGCAGCCCGCCCGTGAGGTCGGCAATAGACGCGGTAAAGTCCGCGCCGTGTTCCTGATATGTAAAGACTTCGCCGGATTTGAAAAAATCAGGATGGCGGTCCAGATCGGCATGGAAGTGATCCGTTGTCGTCGTGCAGTAATTCGCCAGATGCCGGGGGTCCCCCGGACTGGCCAGGATCAAATCAAAAAAGGGCGCCAGCTTCCAGGTTACCGGGTCGGTGCTGTCGTCCCCGTCCAGAAAACCAAAGGACGCTGCCGTCCGACACCAACCCAGCACATAGGGCGCATGCAGATCGTGCTGGGTGGCAAGTTCCTCGGCGCTGAAGCCATTGTCAGCCGCTTTCAGGCTGGCAAACAGACCCAGCTTGTCACCGGTACTGACCACATGCACCGCGTGAAAGCCCTTGATATAGCCCCACAACTGGCCGATCTGGTCTTCGAATTTGATTTCCTGGCTTGCCATTACATCAGCTCCCTGCATTGAAATTTGAGAACAGTCTAACAACTTCGTCGATTTTGCCCAATCCGGCTTGATTTTCGCCGTTTTCCTCGACTTTTACCCCTGTCTCGGATAAGTCACAGGCTATTCCATTTCTCAAATCTGCGATTCCATGAACCAGACCGATCACTCCACGGCGCCGCGGCGCAGCTTTGCCATTATTTCTCACCCGGATGCCGGTAAAACGACATTAACGGAGAAAATGCTGTTGTTTGGTGGTGCCATTCAGCTGGCGGGCGCTGTGAAGGCGAAGGCGAGCCAGCGCAATACGCGTTCGGACTGGATGAATATCGAGGCAGATCGCGGTATCTCCGTGATGACCTCGGTGATGACGTTTAATTATGGCGGCTGTGTTTTTAACCTGCTGGATACACCAGGCCACGAAGACTTTTCGGAAGATACCTATCGGACTTTAAGTGCCGTCGACAGTGCTGTCATGGTGATCGATGCTGCCAAGGGTATCGAGGCCCGGACCCAGAAACTGTTCGAAGTTTGCCGCTTGCGCGATATTCCGATCATTACCTTTATCAACAAGATGGATCGCGAAGGCCGTGACCCGTTTGAATTGTTGCAGGAAATTGAACAGACCCTGGCCCTGGATACGGCCCCGATTAACTGGCCCGTCGGGCGCGGACGATCCTTTGCCGGTGTTTATGACCTGGCCAGCAATCGCGTGCGCCAGCTGGATGCCGACCCGGACGGATTTATCGTCGACGGCCCGGATGACGAGCGGGTTTCAGCTTTGCTTGACGTGCCGGAAAAAGACGAACTGCTGGAAGAACTGATGCTGGCCAAGGAGGCCTGCCTGCCCTTTGACCTGGATGCCTTTAACGAAGGTCATTTATCGCCGGTGCTGTTCGGCAGTGCCTTGCGGGACTTTGGGGTGCGTGACCTGATCGATACCCTGGCTGAAATCGCCCCACCGCCACAGCCGCAGAAGGCCGACGTGCGCGTCGTGCAGCCGGACGAAAAGGGAATGACCGGCTTTGTCTTCAAGATACAAGCCAACATGGACCCCAATCACCGGGACCGCATTGCCTTCCTGCGGGTTTGTTCCGGCAAACTGACGCGGGGCATGCGCGCCAAGCTGATGCGCACCGGCAAACCCATGAGCATCAATACACCGCAATTCTTTTTTGCCCAGGATCGTTCCCTGGCGGAAGAAGCCCTGGCCGGTGACGTCGTGGGCATTCCCAACCACGGCACCTTGCGGATCGGCGATACATTGACGGGCGGCGAGGACCTGGTCTTTCGCGGCGTACCAAGTTTTGCACCGGAAATTTTGCGCCGGGTGCGCCTGCAAGACGCCATGAAGTCCAAGAAAATGCGCGAAGCCATGCAACAAATGGCAGAAGAAGGTGTGGTTCAGGTGTTTACGCCACTGGATGGCTCGCCCACCATTATCGGGGTGGTTGGATCCTTGCAGCTGGATGTCCTGATCGAACGCATGAAGGCTGAATATAACCTGCCCATCAATTTCGAAATGTCGCGGTTTAATGTGGCGCGCTGGGTGGAAGCCAATGACCCGGCCGAACTGGATCGCTTTACCGAACGTCAAAAGGCGTCCATGGCCAAAGACCTCGACGGCGCGCCGGTTTTCATGTCAGAAAGCCCGTTCATGCTGAACTATGAAATTGATCGCTGGCCCGATGTCACGTTCTCTGACGTCAAGGATTATCAACGCCAGGCTGAATAAGATTTCAATCTGAGTGAATGCGTTATCCTGTTCAATATGCAAGGATCATATTGTAAATCTGGTCGTATTCTTTTGTGGAAATGTGTGAATGTCCGAAGCACCTGAAGTCACTGATATCAAGGATGAAGCTGGCTATCGCCTGGCCATGGCGACGCTGAACAAGCAAAATCGCGCACCTGTGGTACTACGAGTGCTGATGGGGGCCTTCGAGGCCTATCGCCAGGCCCGGCGCATTGGCTGGTCCCGGCCATGGAATAAATACGGCATTAACACCTTTCAAAGCTTCAAGCTGCGGTTTCCAGCCGACGGCGTCTTGATTGACCTGGCCCGTGCGGTACTGGATACCGACTGTCCTGATATGCCGGAAAATGCTGACAGCTTTATTCAGGAGCTGTTGTCAGATCCGGAATTGATGGGTTTTGTCTTCGTGCATGAATTCGAGGAAGAGGGCCAGAGGTTTGAAGGGGCGACCCTGAGTTTCGGCCGCAAGAACGAGCGTCGCTATCGTGACCGGCTCGACCTGATTGTCGAAGCACCGGTTGACGGCAGCTCAATTGGAGCACTTTCCCGTTTACGCATCTTTGTTGATCCCTACCGTGGCATCAAGCCACCACTTTGGGAGAGCACTGTCGACGCTTCGACGTCGGCTCCTGCGGCAACATTGTATGTGGAACTGGGACGTCTTTCGCACGACTGGGCGCATGATGCAGATAAACTCTGGGATCACTGGACCTCACGCTATATCGACTATTTCGGTCCCCGTCGCTGGCCGCTTTCCAACACACCCTTCCATGTCGAGCACGTGGCACCGCTTGAACGGTCAGTGCAGGACTAGCCTCTCGTGAATTTCGGAAAAAAGGCCCTGCAAGTTGCCAAAATCGGACTGGCCGCCCGACGCATTGCCAAAGCCCGCACTGCCTCGGACAAGTCCCAGGCGCGCGAGGCCCTGGCGGCTCTGTTCGCGGACGCAAAGGGCGTCACCATGAAGGTGGGCCAGTTGCTGGCGGGTCAGAGCGCTGACAATGAATTTGCTGAATTGGTCACATCAATTGAGCCCCTGCCCTTGTCCCAAATTCGTCCCCTGATCGGTGAAAGCCTGGATCGGGATGTGGATGAGATATTTTCTGACATTGAAGAATCCCGGGCGGCTGCATCCCTCGGCCAGGTTCACAAGGCGTATCTGACCGATGGTCGTGAAGTGGCCGTAAAAGTGCGCTACCCCGGCATTGCGGATGCTGTGAATGCTGAACTGAAACTGGCCGGTTTGATGCCGGGCCTGGGACCGGTCAAGAAGTGGGGTTTTGATCTGGATGGATACAAAACATCCCTGAAGACCAACATGGACCGGGAACTGGATTACGTCAGTGAAGCTGCGCGCCAACAGGACTTTGCCAGCCGGGTACAGGTTCCGGGTCTGATCGTGCCGGGCGTTGTTGACGAGATATTGTCGGACGGGGTGCTGGTCCAGGACTGGCAATCGGGTCTGCGTCTGTCGGATATTTCGGGTTGGGTGGAAAAAGACCGCAAGGAAGTCGCCCGAATATTGCTGGGTACCTTGCTGACCAGCCTGTTCGAAGCCGGGCGGGTACATGGTGACCCCCATCCCGGCAACACCTATTTCCGCAAAACCAGCCGCGGCGAAGTTGAAGTTGTCCTGATGGACTTTGGTTGCATCGTCGACGTGGAGGACAGCGCGCGTTTGTCCTTGTTAAAGCTGATCATGGCCTTGCGAAGCGGTCAGTCAGTCAATGTCTTGCAGGTATTTGCCGCCATGGGTTTTGAAGCCGAAAAACTTGCCCTGATCGCTGAGCCCCTGGCCGCTGTGGCGAACGCCTTGTTGCAACCGTTCCTGAAGGACGAAGAATTTGACCTTGCAACCTGGGATCTGAAAGACCGGTTTGAAGCCCTGCTGGGTGAAAATCGCTGGTGGTTTCGTTCTGCCGGACCACCTACATTATTGCTTCTGTTGCGCGCTTTCCAGGGACTGGTGCAGCAACTGGAGCAATTGCAGGTCAAGATCAACTGGTGGCAAATCCTGGACTCCAGTGTCAGCCCCGAAACACGCACGCTGGCCGTCAACGTACCGCTTTCCCCCCTGCCGCCGGAAATGGCAAATCTCACCATGACCACAAATACACCTTCTGGTGCTGCTGAACATTTAAGGGTCGTAGTCATTCGGGACGGTGAAAAGGTCGTTGAAATAACCATGCCCGGTCGTGCCGCCCGCAACATACAAAACCTGATGCCGGAGGATGTTCTGGAACAGATCACGGCTGCGGGAGAAATCGATATGAAGGCGATCAGGCAACGCCTTGAAGATACCGGTCTGCGCCCGCAGGAAGTCTTTGAATTTGATAATGGTGAGAAGCAGTATCGTGTCTGGCTGGAATAATGCGCGGGTTTGTTTGAATGTCTGAGCCAGCAAAACCTGAAGCACCGCAGAAACCGGGAAAAGTCAACGACGGCGTCTTCTGGCTGATCGTCTTTGTTATTGTTTTGGTCGCAGCCGGGAACCTGGTCTATTGGCAATCCAGGGCGCCACGAGAGATCGTTGTGCCGGCTTTCAACATCCTGGAACAACAAGGGGCCGGATTATTTGCCGCACATTGTGAAAGTTGTCACGGAGAACATGCCCGCGGCAGCAACTCGGGCCCAACCTTGATACACAGCTTTTATGAGCCGAACCTGCATGGTGACAGCACGTTTTATGACGCGATCCGTCATGGCGCGTACAGCCACCACTGGAATTTTGGCGATATGCCAGCAATTGACGGGATAAAGGAAGGCGAAACTGCGGCAATTGTCGCCTATGTCCGGAAGCTGCAATTTGCAAATGGCCTCCGCTGGCAATAACACTCTGGATTTTAACACGATCAAGATCGTATTTTGCCTCTCCCCACAGGGCGACCTTTGCGATATATATCTCCTGTCCCCCTCTGACTGTTCCGGAAGTTCCCATGCCGCAATCACAAAAGCCCCGCAAAAAGTCTCCGCCCGCCACGGCACAAACGCCCAAAGGCATAATCTCCGCAAAACTCTGGCTCTATGGGTTTGTTGCCGTGATGATCCTTGGTGGGGGTGTTCTGTTCCTGCAATCCGATCCGGAGACGTCGACGGTACATCTGGAAGTTTTTGCGCCGAAATTACAGGGTCTTGAAGTCAAGGGCAGTGAATTGTTTGCCGCCAATTGTGCCAGTTGCCACGGACCCAATGCCGCCGGCAGCGAAAAAGGCCCACCCTTTGTCCACAAGGTCTATGCAAAAGACCATCACGTGGATGCCTCGTTCTATAATGCCGTTAAAAGAGGTGTCCAGGCTCATCATTGGCCCTATGGCAATATGCCAAGTGTTAAAGGTGTCAGCGACGATGATGTCACCGCCATTATTGCCTATGTGCGCAAGGTTCAGAGCGCCAATGGCATGAAGTAACCAGGGCTATTTCGGTTCAAGCGGAACCGCTTCTGCTTCATTTTTTGGCGCACACCTTGGGTTAGAGGCAACGCTGCGCTTCCGTGAAACCCGGAAACGCACAGAAAGTTCATCCAACTGCTCTTGCCTAAAGAGGCAGAATTCCGGATAGTCCCGGAAATTACACCCGAACCGGAACCGTTTCATTTGAACGTCTGTCAGTGAAACTCTTCCAACTATTTGTTTCGCGCAATATCTGACCACAAGTGCAGTTGCATTTTCGGATTTGCGCCAGGGATTTTTATCGATGGATGCTCAGAATATTCGACTGACAACGCTTTCCCATGGTGGCGGCTGCGGATGTAAAATCGCGCCGGCTGTCCTCAGTGATATGTTATCGGCACTGCCGCAAGGTTTGATGGACCCGAACCTGCTGGTGGGTCGTGAAAATGGCGACGATGCCGCTGTTTACCGGATCAATGACAATCAGGCCGTGGTTGCAACCACTGACTTTTTCATGCCGATTGTCGACGACGCCTTTGACTTTGGCCGCATCGCTGCAACCAATGCCTTATCGGACGTCTATGCCGTGGGCGGCAAACCCTTCATGGCCCTGGCCCTGGTCGGCATGCCGCTGGACAAGTTGCCCATCGAACAGATGCAGCAAATCCTGGCCGGTGGCGCAGAAGTCTGCCAGTCCGTTGGCATCATGGTTGCCGGGGGTCATTCGATTGATGCACCTGAACCTATCTATGGTCTTGTCGCCCTTGGCCTTGTTGACCCGGCCAAAATCAAACGCAATGACACAGCCCAGGACGGCGATGTCCTGATATTGGGTAAGCCCCTGGGTGTCGGCATCCTGAGTGCTGCCCTGCAAAAGGGAGAGCTTGATCATGCCGGTTATGCGGAGATGATTGCGGCGACCACCAAACTGAACACCGTCGGTGCCGATCTGGCCGAACTGGACAGTGTTCATGCCCTGACAGATGTGACGGGCTTTGGCCTGATGGGGCACTTGCTGGAAGTCTGTCGTGGCTCCAACCTTGCGGCAGAAGTCAGGTTCGATGATGTGCCTTTACTGCCAACGGCCAAAGGTCTGGCCGAAGCCGGATTTAACACCGGTGCCGCCGGTCGCAACTGGGCCAGCTATGGTCATGAAGTCAGCGAACCTGAAGGCCTGCCAGGCTGGCAACATAATTTGTTGGTCGATCCGCAAACCAGTGGTGGTCTGCTGGCGGCCTGTGCACCTGATGCCGCAGACGAAGTACTGGCCCTGTTCCGGGCCAGTGGTTTCGCCGATGCCGCCGTTATTGGTGCCGTGCAAAATGGCACACCGGGTGTTAAGGTGCTCTGAAGGTTCAGTTTTTCGCCGATTCTGGCGAGTTTTCGGAGAGTAGTTAATGTCTGACGAAGGACAGTTGCCGCCGCAAAAGGCTGCGCTGGCAATCGGTCTCGTCATCGTCATGGGCATCATGCTGTCGTCCATGGATGCCTTTGCCAAATATCTTACCCAGGCCCAGACAGTCATTTTTGTTTTGTGGGGACGCTATTTCTTTCACAGCGTTCTGACACTGGGGTTTTTGCTACGTAATGGATCCTTGCGTTTTCTGCGCTGCAATCGACCGGGCCTGCAGTTTTTGAGAACCCTGTTTTTGATGGGCGCGACGGGAAACATGTATTGGGCCGTCAGCCATATGCCCCTGGGCGACGCAACGGCGATCATGTTTCTGTCCCCCCTGATCATCACCGGTCTGTCGGTCCCTCTTTTGAAGGAAAAAGTCGGTATTCGACGCTGGGTAGCTGTTGTTGTTGGCTTTGGCGGTATTCTGCTGATCGCCCAACCAGGCACCGACAGCATGAATGCCTATGCCATTTTTCCTCTGTTCTCGGCCTTTTGTGTTAGTTTCTACATGATCACCACCCGCTTGCTGGCAGCCCATGATTCTGTTGAAACAACAACTTTTTATACAACGGCACCGGCGGCGATATTATTGTCGCTGACCTTGCCCTGGACCTGGAGTGAGTTGACAGCAGTCGAATGGGGACTGATGGCCACCATGGGCGGCGTCGGCGCCCTTGGACACTTTGTTCTTGTTCTCGCCTTCAGCATGGCACCTGCATCCATGTTGGCACCCTTCAGCTATATCCACCTGGTGTCCGCTGTGGCGATCAGCTATTTTTTCTTCAAGGACGTCCCATCCTCAACCACTCTGGCAGGTGCCGCCATTGTTGTCAGCAGCGGCCTCTATGTCTGGTATCGTGAGACCTTTGTCAAAACGCGCCCGAGTTGACAGCAGCCTTGGCAAATTTGGTCTGATATTGCAAAATAATCTGATCTTACGAACAGCTGACGAGAAACCTTTCCATGTCCGATACTGCAACGTGCGAATATTGCAGCGAAATATTCGAAGCCGCCCGCGAATTTTGCCCGAAATGCGGCAAACAGTTGCCCCAGGAAATAAAGGCAACGCTGGTTATTGAACAGTTCGCGCCGGACTGTAGCAAGTGCCACGGCCTGTGTTGCAAAGCCCTTGCCTTTGACTGGCCCCATTACAAAAAGAACGCCGGTGTTCCCTGCAAACACCTGACGGACGACTTTACGTGCGACAACTGGGGTCAGCTGGAAGCAGACGGATTTGTCGAATGCCGGTCTTACGATTGCTACGGCGCTGGACAAACTGTCTCCAAACTCCTGGAAGAACAACACCCCAATACCTGGCGAACTGACGAAAGAATTCAAGAAGCTGAAATGGTGATATTTCAAAAGGTTTACACAGAACTTTTCGAAGACATCAACAAGAAATCACCCAGGGTTGGCAACCTTGAAACCGCACCGGGCGACGAAGGCAAGGATGCTCCCTGACCAAACAAGCCGATTACAAGAGGGTGTTCAGAATTCCGTGTCACTGGCATAGTTTAAATATCCAACACGTCGTCTAATCTGCCTTCAAAATAGATTGAGAGTTGGGACAATGTCAAATTCCAGTTTTGCAGTGGCATCGTCCATTTTTGGGAAGCGTT
>JABILA010000022.1 GCA_018654745.1 Alphaproteobacteria bacterium | reverse complement strand
GGGTCAACAACCGACGTTTTGAACCGTGTGACTTAACGGCAGCTTTCGGGTCAAGAGCAGACATCGTGGCGTTAAAAGCGGAAGTCGCAGTGGACACTTCCAAATATTCCATTGACCGAAACAGCCACACGTCTGTCGGAGGCATAATGGCGAGTCTTCGATGCCGTTCATGATGAGTCGCGATAAGTGAAGGTTAACGCGAGTTAGAAAGCTGTGTCAGGTGTTTATCGACGTCCTGAAGCAGTGATCCTTTGCCGCTGTCCCCTGAGGTTGCCAGATCAGTTAGTTCCTCGACCGCAGAACCAATGGTCATCCATGGCACTTCCGGACCGGCATGGATGCGGGCGTTGCGCCAATCGTCATAGCCTCGGCGGATATCCTCTGGCAGGACATCGGGGGATTCCAGATAGATCAGTCGCTCTCCAAGCTCTCGCAAACGGTCGTCCTGTATGCGCGAGACGATGTCCTGCCGCTCACTCCACGTGCTGGCGTGGAACGCTTCCATCAAGGAACTATCTGCCCGGCTGGGGAAACCTTCGAAGATGCGTTGCTCAACATACTCTGGTGTGTCGAATGGCGGATAACGTCCCGCCACCGCGCGGCCAACGTTGACGCCAAAGGTTGGGTGCTCCCGTATGACCCTGACCTTATCTTTCAGTTCGTTCATTGACTGTCCATGACCTGCAACGCCTTCGTGGCTTAAATCATGGGGGACAAGGATGGGACTTTGGTTCGCCTTGACGATCCGAATAGGTCTGGGGCTGGCCTTCAACAAGCCCGGCAGGTCTTCTGGCGAAGTGTTGAGATATTGAGCGGGATCATGGGACAGATCAAATACAGCAACCTCCGACGGATTATCGAGGTTCGCGGAAATCCTTGTGGCCAGAATGGATGGCTGTTTGAACGCCTTTTCCGTGGCACAAAACACCTCGGAATTACTCAGGATCGACAGCGCCCCGGATTTCGAGCGCGTCTGCAGCATGGCATTCCATACAGCCGGAGCCCGGTCCCGGACCAGTCGCGCCAGTCCCAGAGTCACCACAGTGTCCGACATGGCCTCATGGGCATCCTCGTGCAACAGATTGTTGGCCTCGGCAAGTAATCCCAACTTGAAGGTTGGACGACCCTTGTCGTTGAGAGGGACCTGAAGCACGTCAGGCGCATATTCCGACGCGGCATGAGCGACTTTCAGAATGTCCATGCGGGCATTGCCACCAGTATTGGTCAGGTAGACTGGGTTCAAGGTTTGATAAAAAGCCTGACGCAGCATCGCTTCGTCGTAACTGATCGAATTATATCCCACAATAATGGCAGGCGTATATCGCTCGATCACCGCTCTTATTTTCCGGATCATCTCGTAATGTGACAGGTTCGCCGCTGCGACTTCCGATGGACGCACACCTGTTATCACAAAGGCACCGGGCGATGGTACGACGTGCCTCTGGAGGCGACACCGAAGGTTTATCTCCTCGATTGCGTTGAGATCGTCATCCGTGACGATTGCTGCAAACTGAAGGATTTGATCAAACCCGGCTGTTAGCCCAGTGGTCTCAGTGTCATAGAAAATGAACGTCACAACCCCCTCTGGCTCCTCGCCATCCTGCTATTTCCAGACTTGTCCCGATTTCGCAACACATCCGTCCGGTAGTTTGGAACGGCCTGCTTCACGATATCCCATTTCGCGCATGAGAATAGCTACAATCGCTCCAGCAGTATGGGTCGTTTGATTGTGCTTTCCATAGTCGCTGTTGAGTTTCCCGGCAATCAGGGGGTCCACTCCGGCGAGAGCGGGCAGGTTCTCACTTGCCGCCTGAACGACCGCCTCTCTGCCCTCATCAGAATTGATAATTTCGTGGATACGAAAGACCAAAGGATCGTCCATATCAATGCCGCTCATATCTGGCCCAGATAAACCGACCCTTTCAATTAGTTCAACCAACGCATCGCCTTCGGGCGACCCATGAGATTTCGCATTCTCATACAAGTTTCACCTGTCACTTGAAGAAAGCTCAATGATGCGTTCTTCAGCCCACTGTATTGCCATGAATTTGCCCCTTCTTGAGATTCGAATGCCCCTGTTTCAACCGTAGCGAAACGGGGCATTATTCCCCTTCATCATTTCGTATCTGGCTCTGAAAATTCTCAATTGCCGCAAGCCAGGCTTCTTGCTTGTCCGTCAAGGTTCTGATGTGAGGTGGCTTGCCATCAACCACGACGTAGCCATTTCCCTTTTCGTGGATTTTTGCCTTTCCACCAAAACAATCGGCCAAGTCTTCGATGTATTTCCTAGCCGCAGGTGTGCCACCTGAATGATCGGTATAGAAGACACCAGTTTTGGCGATATACCCCATATTCTGAGATCGGCCCGAAGGCGTATCCCAACGGAATATCAGTGATTGTTTGAAATCTGGATAGACGCCAATTCCAGACAGCTTGTCGACAAAGGCTTTCAATTGCCCCAGCAAACTTGAATTCCCATCAGCCACAGTTTCATAGAATTGCTCTGATGATATGGATTGGGGAGTCGTGGCAGATGAAGAAGGCCTGGGCTCAGTCTTCAAGGAAACGATCTCAACCCGCTGGTCGTCTATCTGCACAGCAAAGTGTGGTATTATTTCAGTCTTCGCAAGAATTCGCGGCATCACAATCAGGTCGTCCGCCGATGTTCTCTGAAAGACAGCCAGCTCAAGCAGAGCAAAAGTAAAATGGAACCCGGCATGCGCCTGAAGGCCGTCCATCAAAGACTCAACATCTGTTCTGATGCCGTCCCCGGCAACGAGAACAACTATTCGACCGTTCTTGAGGTTAGTATTAACGGCATCCACAAAAGCTGATTCATCAAGTGCCTCTGGGCCATCGAACAAGTCATAAAGTCGTGCGGGTGGTGCAATACCATCAAAGTCAGATTTCAATACAGCTGCCTCAAGGTCAGTGTAGTTCATCCTGAACAAGGCTGTCGCATAATCCAGTGCCTGTGCCAACACCTCTCGACGTGCCTGCGGGTTTCGGAACAGTTTGACTTCCACGATGACGATATTTCCATCAGAGGTCATCAACAAGTTGTCGAGATAACCGCTCCGCAGCGGAAGTTCCATGCAAACAGAAACCAGTTCAGAAAAACGTGTTTCAATCCGGCCTATTGGAATTATTGCTGGATGGCGATGGATCAGCTGTTGGAGCCACTGCTCGTCGTGCAGCCCCTCTCCGCCTCCAAGACGCTCTTGGTCCAGCATGACAGATTTTCCCGCTGTCACCCTCACTGGCGTTCCATCGACTCTCATTGCTTCCCCCGTGGAACCAGAGCCTGCGGTGCGCCCCCGCAAACTGACATGGTCCTGATCTCTGGTGATCGGGGAGTTAGTAAACCGTAGCAAGACGGCCCCTGAGACCTTTAGGCGAAGACCCTGGACATACGTCACAGGCTCCCCGACCAAAGAGGTCAAGGGTGGTTTAAGCGGTCCCACCAGACCGCTTGCTACGGGGTTACTACGCCCCAAGGCAGCGCGTACTGCCTCAGCGACGAAGGTACTTCCTTCGGTTGAGCTTGTCTACGAAGGTCATATGAAGTTCGAGCTATCAGAAAAGATTGGCTAGGGCCTTGCCTATAAATTGCTCGCCGCTGCGAATATATTTTTGAAGCGTAGCCTCGGATGCATGGCCCGTTTGTCGTCTGATCTTCCAGGTGTCCACTCCGGCGTTTACGGCACTTGTGACTAACCCTGCCCTCAATGAATGCCCGGAGAATCTTGAGGCATCCATTCCAACAGCAACTGCCCGTTCTTTCACAACAAGAGCCACGACTTCCGGGCTCAGGTGTCTGGCAGATACGTTGCCATATCGATCAACGGCCCGGAACAAAGGGCCATAAACGATCCCTGCGGCATCAAGCCAGTCTCTGAGCGCTTTCACCGGACAGATGCTGCCTGTGGCATAGGGAACAGCAACTTGCCGACCCCTGCCGTCCTGGTCGCACTTGCTTCGTCTCAGAGTGAGTACAATACCTTCCTGCTTCCATTCGATATCTGTGCACTTGAGCCCAACTAATTCGCTTCGGCGAAACCCACCCGCAAAGCCAATAAGCAAGAGCGCCTTGTCCCTGACATCTTTCAGTCCGGTCCCAAGACCCTCTACCATGGCAATAACATCAGCTTTCAGCACGGGCGCTTTCTGATGTGCTGGTTTCCCGTGGCTTCGTTTGATACCCTTCATGACTGCCCGAACAAGGGCCGATTTTGTCGGGCTCTCGTGACCCTGCGTTGAATGCGTTTTGCAGATGGCAGCCAGTCGTCGGGTGAGCGTTGAGACGGCCAACTCCTCAGCATATGCCGCAATATACTCAGCGATCATTTCCGGATTGGCGGGGATTGCGCCGCCCCATGCCATAAAATGTTCCAGGTCTGCCTGGTAGGCTTTCCGGGTATTATCGGAAGTTGATGCCGTGAGATATCTGGTGACTGTCTCGCTATGTCCGGCCTGTCTGTTGTTGGGTTCCGATAAGTGAATTTTATCGGAAGTTAGAATTGAATTTGACGATGAAATGGCTTGATTGGTCATATCAGCTACTCGATTGGAAGTTTGGGCTGGGATGTGATTTCAGGCTGGCGGGCTTCGAGTATCTCGACCCGAATATCGTCCAGCAGGGGCATGTTTTCACGAACAATAGCCATCAAGTCCATTACCGCCTCAGGTGCCAGGCCGTTTCGGCAGACATCACCCTCTATGCCGAGAGTTTTGAGGTTTCCAAATTCGTCCCATAGCCTTTGCCGTTTGACCAGGGCACTCTCCACATGAAATACGGCAACATCGCTGGTATCCTGCCAGCCCGTGTCTGGCAGACATTTTTCAAGACACTCCCGGACGGGTTCACATTGTCTGAGGAACTCTCGCAGAGCCCGTTTCCCCAGTCGGGTGTGCCCGCCCAACGCATACGCCGGTATGCCATCAACAAATCGTGTGTCCGGAATGTCGGTTTCTTCGACTTTGTCGACTTTGCTGTGGCTGAATTCTGACCAAATTAGTGGCAGAAACAGTGGCAGAGGATTTCTCATCTTGCGAACGGCGACCCTACAGGCATCCAACAGGGCATTCTCAGCACCCATGCCCTGATAGCAGCCAAACAGGCCCTCCAGGTCACCCTGACGGGACCACAGGCCGTCGCTACGAAACTGCTTTGTCCCTGCCGCATACCAGGCAGCCACAGATCGTGTTGTCAGGGGAACATCGGGGGATTTGATCCGGTCAAACAACTCATTGATCAACCCCCGGCCAAAGTCCCAGCGAGCATCTTCCAAATGCGGATGATCTTGAGCAATTGACAGCAGATGATCCGCCGTACGATCCAGGGCGGCCCCGCAGAGGCGCTCGATCAGATATCCAAGCACAACCCTGTCGCCACCGAGCAACTGGCGTGTTTTGGCGTCGCCAGTGGCTGCCAGAATGCAAATGGCGAGATCAATATCGCCCACTCCCACATCCTCGACCGCCAGGACATGCAGTCGTCGATACAGCATTTGCTTATCTTCAAGGAGAAGCGATAAGCCAGCCGATTGGGCGATTTCCAACTCGCCTCTGCGTATTGCCTTTTGAAATGCCGATGCCAGCACCCATTTATCGGCGGCCATCATATTTGTTGGCTCCAGCGGTGGATGATTTTGAATTTCCTGTGCGATCTGATCGTTTTGGGGATCAAGTATCTTGAAGGTTTTGTCCACGGTGCCCTCCCTGGCCCTAGCTCATTTTGTGGGGGTTTTATTACCTCCTTATCTTAGCTTTAGAACACCACGGGCAAAGTATTTTATCGTTTTATTTCAAATATTTAACTGAATATTCTGGTCCGCTTCCCTGATCGATATGAAGCCATATCAGACCGGCACCTGATCAACCTAGCGATCATGTCTGCGCTGCCCTGAACTCGAAGCAGAAACGTCTATTTTGGTTTGTGGGGGGCTTCTTCTTGCGGATCGATCCCGGTCCCGAATGGCTCCTGTGACACTGCCAACTCCAGTGCCGGATCGAGAATCTCAAGATCAAGCCCAGGCTCTATCTGATCCGGGCCCCAACTTGTGCTGGGAAGGGGGTCATAACCCATAAAAATTCGCATCACACGGACAACGAGGTAGACCACATACCATAGAAACGACGAAACAATCGCCAGAATCAGCGGGTGATTTAATCCTGTTCTGTACCACGGCATCCACATCTCAACACCAACGGCATAAACAATCAAAGCCATGCACCAAAGCGTCAAAGCGATCTTGATGCTGTTCCGGACAAGCCAGAAGATCAAAGCAAATAACCGGCTGATCGGATGCGTTGTACTAGTATCTGGCATTTCCAATTCCCTTCCGATGAGCAACAGTCCCTGTCTCGCTCCAGATTCACGCTGCACGTCTTGAGATTGCTTGGTGGTCCGGCTTGCACATCCTATCGTAATAAACTTATCGTAACTGATGTCGGTCATGATCAAAGTGTTATTTCATGATACTCAGTGTTTTTCTCAGCAAGACAAACGATCTCTACAGCCCGAAGAGCAGCACTTTCGAAAGCTGAAGAATGCCGGTCAGGTGACGCTTGGTCCAAAAGCGGTTTTTTCGGACGCCTAGATTAGTCCGCTAAACCCCTCAAAGCTGACGTCAACGGGTAAGGGTGTCAGAGTCCGTTAATAGCCGAGTGTGTTGAAGAAGTCGTTTGATCTATTGCTAGAGGCGTGATTCACTTGTTCAGGCAGGAACGAAGGGATTACGGTGATGATGGGGGAACCGGTTGGACAGCAGGACCGTCTTTTCTACGAATTTGATCTCGAAGACATGGTCCCGGACGATCATCTGTTGCGGCGGATTGATAAAGTCCTGGACCTGAGCTGGTTGCGCGATGAGATGAAGCCCCATTACAGCCATCTGGGTTGTCCTTCGGTCTGCCCTGAACTGATGATGCGCATGCTGCTGGTCGGGTACTGCTATTCAATCCGCTCGGAGCGCCGCCTGTGCGACGAGGTTAAAGTGAACCTGGCCTATCGCTGGTTCTGCGGCCTGGGCCTTGAGGACAAGGTTCCCCACCATTCAACATTTTCGGTGAATCGCTACGGACGTTTTCGTGACAGTGATATCCTGCGAAAGGTCTTTGAAGAAACAGTCTGCGGCTGTATGGAAACCGGACTTGTCGGCGGTGAGGGTTTTGCCGTGGATGCCAGCGTGATCGAAGCTGATGCGAGCCGCTTTCAACGGGTCAAGGGAAGCGAGGTGGACTGGACACCCGGGCAACGCGCCAGCCGTCCGGTTCGGGAATATCTGAACGCCCTGGAGAGTGAGAACACACCGATCAACCCGAAGCAAAAACCGAAAGCCATATCACCCACCGATCCGACAGCGGCCTGGACGACACGGGGGCGTCACAAGGTCATGTTCGGCTACAGCCTGAACTACCTGATCGACATGGAAAATGCCGTTATTGTTGATGTCGAGCCGACGCCTACGCGCATCTCGAAAGAAGTCGAGGCGACACAGACGATGATCGAGCGAACGGAAGACCGCTTTGGTCTGAAGCCGGATCACATCGCCGGTGATGTTGCTTATGGCACGGGCAAGATGCTGGGCTGGCTCGTGGATCACAAAATCGATCCACATATCCCGGTTTGGGACCGGAGCAAGCGCGACGACGGTACCTTCTCCAGGGACGACTTCATTTACGACAAGGAACGCGATCTTTATGTCTGCCCTGGTGGTAAGTCCCTGAAGACGACCGGCACTCTCCATTCCGACAAAACATATCGTTATATCGCCAATAAAAGTGACTGCGACATCTGTCCGCTGAAACCAGAATGTTGTCGCAAGCAGCCAGTGCGCAGAATCCTGCGCAACCCGGATGAGGAGGCCCGTGACTATACCCGGGCTCTGATGGAAACCGAGGCTTATTCCCGGTCATGCGGCGAACGCAAGAAGATCGAGGGGCTCTTTGGTGAAGCCAAGAACGTCCTCTCAATGGTCCGCTTGCGATTGCGCGGCCGCACCGGCGCAAAAGACGAATTCCTGCTGACCGCAACGATCCAGAACCTCAAAAGGCTCGCCAACCACACCACAAGACCGCCGCCGCAGCTGATGATCGCCTGAATCATGCCAAAAACCGCAACCAAATAGCTCAGAAAACAGAAACCGCCTCGGTATCGCACCGAAGCGGAAACAAAATAGATGCCCAGGCAGTATAACTCGGGACAAAAATGACTTCTTCAACAGACTCAGCCAATAGCGGTCGTTAGTCTTCGGGCACGCCAGCCTAAACAAGGCTGTCCCTGAAATGATTTATATCGACTGGGCGTTGCAAGCCCAATACACAAATAATGTCATCTGCATCCAGATTGAACCCGTTATTTTGGATGTCTTCCATTTGCCACTCGGCATCATCGCTCCTGCCTGCTCGAGCTTAGGC
>JABILA010000023.1 GCA_018654745.1 Alphaproteobacteria bacterium | reverse complement strand
CTCGATGCATTTTGATGAATGGAATATTGGTGCTTCGGCCTTTGTGGTTTGCTTTAGACATAAGCCCCCTCGATGGAAACGGAGACCCGGTTTGCGGGCCTCCTTCCCTGTTTGCTGTTGGGGCTATGCTGCATTGGGAGTATCCGCGACGATGGCAACACCAGACTTCAATATGTATCTGGCATGATTACCGGGAAACGGGCCTGTATGCGCTTCGTGGATGGTTTCAATATTGAGTCCGTAAACATGCCTGAGATTGTGAACATAGGCTGACCAGCGCGGTCCTGGATGATCGATTGGCGTACAGCCGTTTTCACCAGCGTGAGCCAGTTCCAAAAGCGCCCAGGCATTTCGGCCCCGTAGATTCAGAGTGCGCTGTTGGCCGTTTGAATCTGTTGTGCTGAAAGTCTGGTCCATTACCGCAACCCTCCGACTGGCAGGCCCATTTCAAGGGCGTATATCGCCGCATGGGGGGGTGTGAGCCGATACCGCTTAGACAAGGCCCTTACGCGCCATGACGGGCGCTGACGAACCTCATGCTGCTGTACAGGGGCGTTGAACACGAACGATAATTGGAGTAAAGTCTCCATGTGATTTTCCTTTGATATTGGGTTGAACACACAAGCCCCTTTGGCGTTGCCGCGCCTGGGGGCTTTCCTTTTGGGCTGCTTGATTAGACATTGACCTCACCCGGACTTACTCCAGCCTCGTCGAGCTTTCGTTCCATAGCGCGGATTGGAACCACTAATTTCCGGCCAATTCTCAAAGTAGGAATATCGCCTCTGTGAGCAGCCTCATAGGAGGCGTTTCGCCCTAAATTGAAATAGACGCGGCCAGCGTCAGGAACGCTGAGAACGTGTGGGGAAGCTTCTGTTTCTGCTATCATTTGAACCTCATGTGTAATGGTATGGGTGGGTATTGCCCGCGATAGAACATGCACAAGATAGCACTTGACGAGACGATAATAAATAATTTATCGTCCGAATGACGATACTTGTCATTTTACCGTCACATAGGATTGCTGGAGAATACGATGCCTGATCTGATTTGGTTTGAATGGAAGCGCCAGCTAAAAGGCTACCGACTAGAAACCATTGATTTAGACTGGTTTATTCGGGAGAAAGTTACAGATTTTATGGGTTATTGGGTCGTTCACGAAGTGGCCGATAAAGCTCCGAATTGGGCACACGAACTTATTGACGCCTACGACGGCCCCCCAAAAGAACTGGCATCTTTGTTTGAGTATGGAGGGAATCTTACCAGCGGGAATATCTGCCTCGTTCCAAATTCGCCCTTTGAAACCGAAATTTACAATCCCCTTGAAATGCACCCCCTGCTTTTCATGGAGCTAGCAAATACAGAAGCGACTGTGGAAGGGGTCTTGTCGTTTGCCAACAAATACGGCGCATTACACGAGCATAAAACTCATTATGCCGAACCCAAAGGTTTCTTTCAGGTTGCTCATTTGCCTAGGCACCTCATGAGTTCGATTCATATGATATTGGGATTGAGGAAGGCTACCAGTGCTTGGTTCGAGTATAAGGAATCCGGAAATACAGCCCCACTTTTGGCCTTGCTTCCAGACGGTCCAGACTTGAAAGTCGAGAATGAGGAGTTCGTTATTCCTGCATTTGGGCAAAGAGTTGCATCACTCCAATACAAGATTCGCGTACTGCCAGGAACTAACAAGCCTGTAATGTATCTTAGTCCAGAGAATTTGCAGTCTTGCATATGGATTCAGTTTCTTCAGGCTGTAACGAATGACACCCAGTTGAAGCAATGCGCCGCTTGCCCTACATGGTTTTCTTATGGCACGGGGACTGGGAGGCGGAGGAGTGCACAATATTGTTCTGACAGTTGCCGTAAAGTTTCTCATGCTCAAAGCAAAGCTCGAAAATCCAACGGTTAGGTTAACCGTTAAGGGGTCATAACCGATTGAAAACATTTATCTAAATTTGCCCTGCTAACCAGTTGCTAACCGAATTGATGGAGATTTCTTATGCGAGGACACATTAAAAAGAGGGCAAAAGGCTCATGGTCTATCGTGATCGACCTTGGCCGGGACGCGACTGGCAAACGCAAGCAGAAATGGCACACCGTTAAAGGCACAAAGAAAGAAGCCGAAGCGGAGCTGAATCGAATCCTGAATGAAATCAATTCGGGCGAATACGTTGAACCCTCCCGCATGTTGGTCCGTGACTATCTTCAGAGGTGGCTGAAAGACTACGCAGAGCCGACCGTCTCACCCAAAACCTATGAACGGTACGCCCAGGTTATTCGTGACAACATCGACCCTACCCTTGGCAATTATCACCTGTCCAAATTGAAACCGCTGCATATTCAGTCATTCTATACAGACAGCCTCACAAACGGACGCAAGGACGGCAAGGGAGGGTTGGCCGCCCAAACAGTGCTGCATTTCCACAGATTGCTTCACAAGGCATTTTCACAGGCTGTTAAATGGCAACTACTTGCTCGCAATCCCGTTGACGCTGTCGAACCGCCACGACCAGAACGTCGGGAAATGAACGCGATTGATGAAACAGACACAGCGCAATTATTGGAAAAGCTGGCTGGATCAGCTCTATTTACACCCGTATTAATGGCCGTCACCACTGGTCTTCGACGCGGAGAGATTCTGGCTTTGCGCTGGAAAGATGTAGATTTTGACGAGGGCCGAATTACCGTAAACCAGTCCTTGGAACAAACTGCAAAAGGTATTCGTTTCAAGTCACCAAAGACGGAACGCAGCCGAAGACAGGTGCCATTGCCTTCAGTAACTCTGGACGTATTGAAAGACCACAAGCGAAGTCAAAATGAGGAGCGGTTGCGCCTTGGTCCGGTATACCAAAATCAGGATATTGTTTTCCCTCGCCCGGATGGATCGCCAACACCACCTGATTCCTTTTCGACCAGATTCGCCGATTTTATTCGCCGATCAGGCTTGAAACACATTCGCCTTCACGACTTGCGACATTCCCATGCGACCCAACTATTGCTGCAAGGCGTCCACCCAAAAATTGTTAGTGAGCGCCTTGGACATTCAAACATCGGAATAACGCTGGATACTTACAGCCATGTCCTGCCGGGGATGCAGGAAGACGCAGTGCTAAAGATTGACGCCTCGTTGCGGTTGGCAATTCAAAACAATAAACCGAAATAGCCTTCGGACACTCGCTCACCGTCCTAACTATGACTTCCGCTATGCGGGGTGAAGCGGACGTGGCGCGACATTGGCCGATAGGTCGGAAGTTGACCCTGAGCGGACCTTGCATGGTGTATCTTGAGAGAATACTGAATCAGCGGGATTTTCGTTCAGATACGGACAAAAGCCAGAGGGCAAAAAAGGATTATCGCGCCTTCCCTTCACAACGAGGCTCAACCAAACCTTTTTCTGAAAAATGCGTAGATACTATTCCAAGATTTTGTTGCCTTCTTTGGGTCGTAGTCAGCAAAAGCGTTGCCATAATCGTCCTTGTCTTGGGCGAATGTATGACCTGCACCATCTACGAGAATAGCCTCGATCGACGCGCCCTTGGCCTTATTTCGATTAAGGATTTTAAGACATAGGGCACCATCTGACACGGTATCCGCTTGGGGAAGGATCGCAATCATCGGTACCTGTGTTGCGAAATCCTCATGCACCGCCTTGATCAAGTTAAAACCCATGACATCTTCAGCACACCAGGGAGACAGAAGCGCTGCTCCCTGAACACCTGACAGTCCCTTTGCTGGTTTTTCCTGAATGCTGGTCGGCAACTTACCCGGGGCATCCAGAACAAGAGTATCCATGATCGTGGCTGCACCAAAAGAAACGCCAAAGAGACCAATCTTTTTTGGGGCCGCCCAAGGCTGGTTACGCACCCAATCTATAGCGACAAATGCGTCGCCCGCCGTTGCTCTGGGCAACAGAGAGCCCGAACGCACAGCTTCGCCGCCGACTCCACGACCGTGGTACATATCAACGAACACAGCTGCAAAGCCTTGTTTCACAAACCCGGCAAGAATGGTCTCCTGAGCCGGATACCACGATGTATTACTAGCCCCGTGAAAGTAAATAACTGTAGGAAACGGCCCCGGGCCCTCGGGCTTTCTAACTTTCAGGCCATCAACGACACGAGTGCTGGCATCTACAACCGAGACCGGTATAGCCTCCTTGGGAGTGCAGCCAAGGACGATTACACCAAGAAATGCTATCAACTGGAATCGTAAAACCAAGGAACAAAATTTTCCCATGATGCCCATCTCTCTGCTCCCAAGAACAAAATTCTCCTCTACCTTAGCGCGTTATTAAGTTTTTTCAATGCAGCATCAGACCCTTGTGTTCACTTCTCATGCGGTGGACGATTTCCACCACCGGCTTAGCGAACTTCCGTTCATGGCTAGAATCGGAAGTCGAGGGCACCCGTCAATAAGGTCAGCTTACGGGACTAATGCGGACATTATCTCATAATTGCTGAAAGAGTATTTGCTCTCAAATCGCCACTTGGTTAGCAATCCGTTAGCAAAACCATCATTTCAGACAATGTTCTTGATTTGTTGTTTTCAGCTAAGTCATTGAAATAACTGGCGGAGAGACAGGGATTCGAACCCTGGGAACCCATAAGGCTCAACGGTTTTCGAGACCGCCCCGTTCGACCACTCCGGCATCTCTCCGCGTCTTTGTAG
>JABILA010000024.1 GCA_018654745.1 Alphaproteobacteria bacterium | reverse complement strand
CGGCCTCAATGCCTTCAGAAAAGCCATGGTCAAAATGTCTGAATTGGAAATCCGCGACTATATGATGGCTTTATTCAAACCAAACATTCCTCGGAAACCGTTGATAGAGTTGGTGTTATGAAAAGAGTCGGGTACTGTGCCGCGGAACACCAATTGCCACACATAACGCACAGCGACACTGGATCTCCAGCAAACCATCTTGTCATTGGATTAAAGCATACTTCGGCTTTGGCAGGAAACAAAGCCGAAATCGCACTGCTCGTTCCCGCTGAAATTCTATTCTGTTGAGTGCTGGACAACAGGATTGCATCAAACATAATTGTCGTAACAAGTCGTACGGTAAGAAGGTCAGGCAATGAATACAAATCTCACAGAAACAGATGACCTTGAACCGGAGGCCGAGGGCCGAGGCACTCGCATTGGCCTGGCTCTGGGCAGCGGAGGCGCTCGAGGCTGGGCACATATCGGCGTTATCAATGCCTTGCGAGATGCCGGTATCGAACCGGAAATCATTTGCGGCACCTCAATTGGCAGTCTCGTTGGCGCTGCTCATCTGGGCGGTATCCTGCCACAACTTACAGAATGGGCAGAAAATCTCAGCCGACTTGGCCTCCTTCGTTATCTCGATATCCGTATGCTGGGTGGCGGGTTTATCGCAGGCCGAAAATTACAGGATATGCTGGATGACGCCCTTGGCGATGTGAAGATCGAGGAGCTGGAGCGACGCTTTATTGCCGTGGCAACCGATCTAACGACCGGCCACGAAGTCTGGCTACGCAAAGGATTGTTAGCAGAAGCTGCATGGGCTTCCTTTGCCTTGCCGGGAATATTTCCCCCTGTTTTGCGCCACAAACAGTTACTGGTGGACGGCGCGTTGGTTAATCCGATACCTGTCTCGGCCTGTCGCGCCATGGGTGCCCGTCTGGTTATTGCCGTTAATCTGAATACCGATCATCTTGGAAGAAAACCGATAAACGGGCAGCTTCCTGAACAAAGTGAAATGGATACGGTTCCTGCTGAACCCGAACATGAAGGCAAGGTAACTGGAATGCTGAAACAGTTTCTCGGCTTGAACAATCCCGAAATGGGCCTAGTCAGCGTGATGGCTTCTTCTCTGAATATTATTCAGGATCGCCTGACCAGAATTCGCCTGGCTAGTGATCCGCCTGATGTGACGATCTCACCTCATGTAGGCAATATTGCACTGCTGGAATTCAACCGAGCCAAGGAAGCGATAGAAGAAGGGGAGCGCGCTGTACAGATTGCATTGCCATCCCTGTGGGAAGCAATGGACATACTGGGTGTTCCAAAACCACCCCCACGATAAGAGACAAAGAAATCCAACTGCCTTTTATCCGCCGGGATTACCCAGCCGTTGTAATGTAATCACGTAGCGCGCGGGCTTCCTCTTCAGACTCGGCGATCTTGTTTTTCACGACATCCCCGATACTGATCAGTCCGACCAGCTCGTTATTTTCCATAACGGGTAAGTGACGAATACGCTTGTCTGTCATCATGGACATGACATCATCTACTGTGTCTGAAGGTCCGCATACATGGACATCCCGGGTCATCATGGTATCGACAGACATATCAAGTGCTGCAGCGCCATGTACTGCCAATCCGCCGATGATATCCCGTTCAGAAATGATCCCGGCTATGCCGGCCGGATCAACAGTATCGTCGCTTACCAGGACAGCACCGATGCGCATTTCTCTCAGCAATTTGGCTGTTTTGTGTACAGAATCGCTTGTCGTCACCTTGACGATTTCAGCGCCTTTTACTGTTAGAATGTTTTCAACTTTCACGCCAACCCCCTTGTTATTTATTACAACCCGGGACCCAAACCAGGGCACCAGGTATTACAGGTTCGGTTTAGAGGCTTAACTATAGCATGAGCGGCTGAAATAGAAAAATCGCAAATATCGCACGCAAACTTAAACGCATGAGATTATAGCCGGAGAGAGACAAATTTTGTTGGATAGATTAAGTGTCAGACCAGCCGTGCTCTTTCAAAAAATGTTCTTGCGGCAATCATCTTGTCTTCACCGTAAGCCGAGGAAAAAGCGATCCGGCCCTCTGCAGTAGCTGTCACTTCAATAATTGGCCGAAACAGGGCCAACGACAGCGTTCTGAAATGAACTGTTTCAAAAACCCAGTGGGGCACGGAATTGTCGACTTTGGTTTCGTGTTCCAAAGCTGTGTTCAGAACATCCACAGCCCAGGCGAGCCTGCGGTCGTAGTCAACGAATGATACCGCCAGTTCGACCAACACCTTTGCCAACAAACCCTGGGCATCTGTGTCGTCAAAATAGTCTTCCCACTCAAATTCATCACCATGTTTTTCACGCAGGCGTTTGACTATTACTTCACCTTTGTCACGGGCTTCCTGCAATACATCTGTACCAAGCGCCAATTGCAGAACGGTTAGAAGGCCCGGTACAATACGAATGGACAGACCCCCCTCCTCTGGTGGACGGCCTCCGTTTTCGACAAACACATCTGCGATCAGGCGGACGACCAGGCGTCCAAGATGATCGCTTCGTTTGTCATCGAATTCACGCTGCTTTCGGGCACGTTCACAATCATCATATGAACGTCGGTAAACAGGTGCCAGTAACTGTTGCTGTTCCTGGAAAGACAGAGCTTGTCTGGTTAGTTCCTGAACATCTAAACCGCAATCAGGATGACTGCCAACATATTCGATGAATAGCTGCAAATGCTGTTCAGATATATACCTGCATCGTTGCGGACCTGCACCACGAGCTGGCGTTACGCGATAAGTCACTCCCCTGATCCTTCAACAGAAACATCTACGTAGCCCCGCTCAATTGCTCTTTTGAGGGCTTCGAACGCTTCTACAGCTTCTTCATAGCGTTCGCGCTTGGCTCTCAATTCTGCGACGACTTCCTCACTCGGTACCAATGAACTGGATTCAACAAGTTCAAATGCTGCACCAAGATACTCAGCCCTTACTCGGCTGGTCATAACCGCCATCTTGAGAAAGTAGTCTTTGGTTATTTCCGGGATTTTTTCGTGAATAATTTCACGGTTTACCATCCGTATTCCGTGTTCCAGTTCATCCAGAAACCGCCGGTGTGCGACCAGATCTTGATAATCACCCTTGCCGCTGTTCATTAACCTACTCTCCCTCACGCATTCCCTCAGGCAATAACTTCGAAGATTGAATAGAAGCCCATGCAAGGTACGACTTCAATACTTCAGGGTATATATTGCCATTCTTTTCTACCAAAAACACTGGTTTACCTGTTCTTTGACGTTAAACTCCTTTTAGAACCTTTGGATTAGGATAATCCATCATCTGCTGCAGACTTTTTGAGAGTTATATTAGTTCATGTCCGAAAAAGCCGATCTCGAGCGACTATCCGTCCTTATTGTTGAAGATAACAGCTTTATCCGTGATCTGTTGAGCGATGTAATGCGATCGATTGGTATTGGTCGAATTTTCACCGCCGAAGACGGACGGGATGCTATCGAACTTTTGCAAACTGTTGCAACTGACCCACTCAAGGCAGGCATTTCAGTGATCGATATTGTCATTTCAGATGTCTATATGCCGTCACTGGATGGCCGCATGTTGCTTCGCTGGATCAGAACAAGCAGTAAATCCCCTGATCGCTTCGTCCCGACATTGATGATTTCCGGTGCAGCAGATCGTGACATTGTTCGAAACTGTCGCGACCTTGGTGCCAGTGAATTTTTGGCAAAGCCTTTTTCTGCAACGATCATCGCCGACAAGATTTTGCACACCATTATGCGACCCAGAAAATTCATTCTTGGGCCTACCTATTTTGGTCCGGAGCGTCGACGCACTGAATTGTTCCAGGATACCGAGCGCCGACTCGTCAAGAAAGAAGACATCCAGATCATCCATTCCGACAAACCTCCAAAGGCCATGCGGGATGATGCACAGGTAATTCACTTTGTGTTTCGAAATCGCCTGTCTGATAAGATTGGTGCTTACAATCTCAAAGGTGTGCCGGAAATCGATATGAGCCTGATTGAACAGGCGGAAAAGAAAATCGAGGGCATGGCGGGTGACTATGCGGATTGGGTTTCAAAATCAATTCGCCAATTAGCGCGAAGCCTGAAACAATTGCAAGAAGGTGAAGGGGACTCCAAGGAAATTATGGAAAAGCTGAATATTCTAGCCCATGAATTTCGCGGGCAAGGCGGCATTTTCGGATATCCTCTTGTTACCAAATTTGGCAAGTCACTCTATGACGCAACATTGGACGTAAACGCCAAAATAACACCCAGTCACGTCGATTTTTTCAAGGCGCATGTTGACGCGATTAATGCGGTGATGAACGAAAAAATCAAAGGTAATGGTGGCGAAATCGGTAAGAGCCTGCTTGAAGGCCTTGAGCAAGCGCAGGCCAACTTTGCCGAAAAATCCAGTGTAGTTAGTTAGGCCTTACGACAGCATTGGTTCAAGTTTATCCATGGCCTTGGAAAGCACATCGGGTGACGCTGCAAAGCAGAGTCTGAGGTAGCCTTCACCGGACTTACCAAAGGCAGCACCTGGAGCAAGTCCAACGCCGGTTTTGTTCAGAATTTCACGAGCGAATTCAAGACTGTCGGTAACGCCGTCGACTTTGAAGAATGCATAGAATGCCGCTTCGGGGAAGGACAAGCTGACTTTGCTCATGCCCGATAGTCTCTGATAAACCAGATCGCGCCCCCGGCGGTATCCTTCGACGGTCTCCCCGATAAATTCTTCCCCGTCTTCAATGGCGACGATGGCAGCGTGCTGAACAAATGTTGTTGGCCCCGAAATGTTGTATTCATTCAGTTTCTCAAACACCTCTCCCATGGAAGGCGGAGCTGTTAACCATCCCAGTCGCCAACCTGTCATTGACCAGGATTTCGAAAAACTGTTGAAGGCGATCAACGGATCTTCCGGCCTTGCCAATTCAAGAAATGATGGCGCGTAAGGTCTGTCAAATATCAAACGGGCATAAACTTCGTCAGCCAACAACCATATACGCTTTTCCCGGCAAAAATCGAGCACGGCTTTCTGCTGTTCAGCAGGCATCACCCACCCTGTAGGGTTTCCTGGCGAATTGACGAAAATTGCGCGGGTGCGATCATCACATGCCGCAAACAATCGATCGAGATCGAGCACCCATTTACCATCAACATCGTCAAGCTCGACGCCTCTGGGTTCACCAGCCATTATAGCAACCGTTTCCCGACAGTTCGGCCACAAGGGCTCAACGATGACAACGTTGTCGCCAGGATCAACTATGGCTTCCATGACCAGCATGATACCGTTCATGGCGGCTACGGTTGTTGTGATCCGGTTTTCGCCAACATCAATTCCGTAGAGGTTACTCATGTATTTTGAAATTGCTGCACGCAGAGGCGGAATTCCCCTGTTCTCCGTGTAGAATGTATGACCAGCAGCCAAGGCTTCCGAAGCGGCGTCACAAATGAATTTTGGTGTTGGGAAGTTTGGTTCGCCAAACCACAACGGAACAACGTCATCTCTTGTCATTCCTTCCCTGCTGATCGCTCTGATCTTGGAGGCCGGCAGATCACGGATAGCGGTTCGCAAGGGCCCCGGGAATTTGTCAGACGTTGTCATGGTGTTGTCGGCCCCCTGCCCCGAAATTAGTAGCAGAAACTTACCTGAAAGCTGCTTATCATCTGAATCCTGTCGGTGAAAGGCCATATGCGTGAATTCACCACAAACACAATCTTGCCACATCCAGATCGCTCTTTCGCCACATTAACTTCCTATACCAACGCACATTATCAAATGCGCCCGTGACGGAAGGAAGAATTATGTCAGGCAATTTGTTGTTAAAGCCCATCGTTATTGGATTTGCCATTCTAACGGCATCATGCTCAAACCAGGTTGCCCTGCTTGATCAAACGACGGCGAAAGGGGATGCATTTACGACCGGTCTGGCAAATGAATACAGGAAGATTGCCCGGTTCGAGGCTTTTGAAATGGTCGATTGGAAAGACGCAGAGCATTTTGCAGCAAAAGGACTGGCAGCAGCCAGTGGCCTACATGTTACGCCCGAAGATCCAGACAAGCGGCAAACTCCGCGTGAAGCGTTGGGCGACTTGAAAGAAGGCCGCCGCAGGCTGGTGGCCATTCTGGAGACCGGCGTGCGTTATGGCGACCCTGAAACCTCCGCCCGCGCGCAAGCTCGTTTTGATTGCTGGGTAGAACAACAGGAAGAAAACTGGCAACAGGATCACATAACAGCCTGTAAATCCGGATTTGAAAATGCCCTCTCAAAGCTTGAAGCTTCACCAGAAGTGCAGGCTGCGCGTTTTACCATGATCCTTTTCCCTTTTGATTCTGCACGCATCGTGCCCGATGAAATGCAAACGATGGCGGAACTTATTCGAATAGCGGGAAATTTTGGCTTTTCTGTAATCGAAGTAGAAGGCCATACGGACCGGCAAGGCACAGCACTTTACAACAAGAGCCTGTCACGCTCACGCGCGGACGCAGTCAGCCTGGCATTGGCTATGCAGGGTATTCCGCCAGAGCTCGTGAAAGTCAGTGCCCACGGTGAAAGCCGCCCTAGAGTGACAACTGCAGATGGCGTGCGAGAGCCTTTGAACCGGCGGGTGGAAATCTGGGTTAGAAAACCGCTGGAGCACGCCATGACGAAGACAAACGGCCAGTACAACACAGCCCGTGTTGAATAGAGAAAAGGTCTGTATGATCTTGGTGAACGGTGGTTGCACTGATAACGTCCCCCATCAAGAAGAATACAAACACAGGACCTTTCCATGGCCATTTCTGATTTTCGTTTCAGCTTTCTCTTTCGCGTCAGGTACTCCGAAATCGACGGTCAAAGTATCGTTTTCAATGCGCATTACCTAACGTATTTCGACACTGCCCTGACGGAATATATGCGCCACCTCGGTTACGACTATAATGCCCAGGTTCGGGAAGAAAATTCAGACTTCCATACCGTCAAAACCCTGGTTGAATACAAGTCACCAATTCATCTGGACGAAGAGATCGATGTTCACGTCAGGGCTGCCAGATTGGGTCGATCAAGTTTGTCGTTTCAGGTTGAGATTCATGGCCATGACAAAGATGATCTCAGGGCTACGGGCGAGATTGTCTGGGTCAATGCCGATCAGGCGACACACACCTCAGCTCCTCTTCCGGATCAACTGATTGCCTTGTTGACGGAGTTTGAGGGGGCACAAATAGCTGCAGCCTGATCAGTCAGTAAGTAACCCGGCCCAGCGCACGTAATTTACGAGTACCCGTGGAGCGTCAGGCAGAGGGTAGTAATTTGCAGAGAATTCCGGTGTCCCGGAATTCAGCCATACCCTGGCCATATAGTCTTGTGATATTTCGGGGTGAAACTGGATCGATAACCAGTTGCCGCCATGATCAATAGCCAGTGCCGGAGAATTCGTACCGGCGGCCAAGACAGTTGATCCTGCCGGGGTTTCAGAGCTATAACCGAATCTGGTGTTTGAGCGTTTGAAAGAAAGCGGCGTATCTGGTTGATTTGTTGTTGCAACACATCAAACCAACTTTATGGAGATACGCCGCCATGGATGAGAATAACGTTGTTGAACTTGCCGGTCGAGG
>JABILA010000151.1 GCA_018654745.1 Alphaproteobacteria bacterium | reverse complement strand
GGACGGCGATTGATCATGAACAACTTAAAAAAATCATGGCAAAGTATAACCGCCTGGAAGACTGACCCCGTTCTTGATATCCACAGAAACTTGTATTTGGCGCGTCAAAAGTGAAGTTGCCGAAGTGTCTGCTAATAGCCATAAAGAGACATTTGGGATTCAGTTCGATCGCACGATTGCCTCAACCTAGTTCGTCTAGCAGCTCCTTGGCATCCTTCAGGTCAGGGGTGTCGAAGCCTTCGGTGAACCAGCCGTATAAAGGAGCAAGCGTCTCTCGCGCCTCTCTTACTTTGCCTTGGCTGGACCACAGGCGGGCGAGGCTGGTTACTGCTCGCAACTCCAATGACTTTAAGCTCGCCCCACAAGCGACCTCAACGGCCTGATTGAAACAGTCCTCGGCCTGGTCTTGTTTGCCGGTGGACCCTGCCAGCAATAGCTCGCCCTTGAGGCGATATAACTCTGGTTCCCATTTTCGTTCACCGCTCTCTTCGGCCAATGGCAGAGCCTTGGCTATTACCGCAAGCCCCTCGTCCGGCTGCCCCGCCCAACCATTTACTTCGGCCATTACGCCGAGAAAATATGATAACCTGAACATGGTTCCCATATCTTCCATTGTGGCCACGCCCCGGAGAATCTCCGCGAGACCTTCGTCTGGCCTCTCAGTCGCCATCGACCAGCCCCTGAGAATGCGTCCAACGTTTCCATAATGGGGCGCTAAACCTTGCTCGTTGGACAAGGTCATAGCAGCCTCGGCGCATTCGCGTGTCGGACCTGGCTCGCGGCGGTAATGATGGAGGAAGGACGAAAAGGCAAAGGCAAGAACTTGCGTAAAGGGGTGGGAAAGTTCTTTCGCCAAGTTCATCGCGGAATGCGCTTCCTTCAAGGCTTGATCTGGGTATCCCAGGAACCACCGGCTGATAGCGATATGATTCCGGCCACATACACCAGGATCGTGACCTCCGTAAAGAAAAGCGTGAGCGCGATGTTTGTCGATGTCATAGATGGCGACGCCTTGCTCCGCGTGGTGCAGGCAAGATGGCATGTCCGAGAGGGAAAGAAGCGTGGTCCATGTGGCGTGGTGGCCTTGCAAGAGCTCGGCGGGATCGGATCGCTCTCTTGCCAAGGCAAGCGTCTCTTCCGCCAAGGCTTTCGCTGCCGCGGGCCGGCCCCTCTGTTGTGTGTTTATCCACTGCCCAAACAAAACCGGAAAGAGTTGCAGTCTGTCACCGACCTGTTCGCAAAGCTCGCGCGCCCGGTCGTAGGCACGGCCGACTTCGGGGGCGGCATAGCCTTTAGTGGATAATAGCGACGTGCCGAGCGTCAGATAGAGGGCAAGTTCCTGACGCGTGCGCTCCGGCGTTTCCGTTACTTTTTCGATCAAATCGAGACCCTTGGCGCAATGCGCAGCGGCTTCTAGGTTGGCCAAATGCTCAGTAGCTCGTTTGCCGGCGAGCCGCCAGTAGTCGATGGCTCGCTCGATATTGCCCGCTTCGGTGTAGTGGTAGGCCAGAATTTCCGGTTGGGTTTCGGACAAATCCTGGAACCGCTCGGCGAGAGCCTCGGCGATTGCATGATGGAATTCCCTTCGCGTGCTCTTCAAGAGCGATTCGTACGCTGCATCGCGCACCAGCGCGTGTTTGAACGTGTAGATTGCCTCCGGCGGCGTTCCCCTGCAAAACATCAGCTCTGAGGCAACGATCCGATCAAGTGCATAGTCGAGTTCCGCACTGGTAATTTCTGTTGCCGCCGCGATCAGAGCATAGGGAAAATCGCGGCCTATCACCGCGCCGATTTGGGCAATGTTTTTAGCGTCACTCAGACGGTCGAGCCGGGCGATCAGAGAGGCTTGGAGAGATTCCGGAATATGATCTTCGGGATTTTGATCACTGGCTGCCGCGCCGGATTCGGCGACGGATTTCGCCAACTCCTCGACATAAAGCGGTACACCGTCGGTACGAGCGATGATCCGCTCTATCATGTTGCCGGACAATTCACGGCCGCCGATGTCCCGCACAATTTCCGCAACCAGATTGCGACTTAGCCGACTTAGCTTCATCGACGCCTGATGCGTATGGCCCGTCCAAGGCGGCTCGTAGTTCGGGCGGTGGGTGATCAGCATCAACACCGCCGCATCATCCGTCCGAGACATGATTTCCCCGATCAAGTACTCGGTAGAGGGATCGATCCAATGGGCATCTTCGACCACGAACAGGACAGGCCGCCGCTGGCTCAGCACCAAAACCTGGTTGATCAATACTGTGATGGTTTGATCTCGCAGCTGTTGCGGTGTCAATTCAAGCGATCCATAACGCGCCTCGCCAGGCAGCGAAAGTAAGGAGGCAATGAGCGGTGCAACTGTCTCAAGGTTATCCGCAGTCGGTTTCAATAAAAACTCAAGCTTGTCGAGCTTGGCCTCATCGGTATCTTCATTTGCAAAGCCGGCCGAACGTTCCAATCGTTGGATGATTGGATAGAAAGCGCTATTGGTGTGATGGGGTGTGCACTGGTAACCGAGGTGGAAATACGAGCTTTCAGTTAGCTCGTCGCGCAACGCCAAGATCATCCTCGATTTCCCGATGCCAGCCTCGCCCGATAGCAGCATGATTTGGCCTTCGTTGCCCTTCGCCAACCCCCAACGCGACAGCAGCATTCCGAGTTCATGTTCTCGTCCCAGCAAACGATTCAATTTCTGATTATGGGCCGCATCGAATCGGTTCTCGGCAAAGCTTTCACCAAGCACCGCCCACGTTGGAGATGGCTTGTTGAAGCCTTTGAAGTTCTTTGGCCCCAAATCGTCGAGATCGAATGCGTTGCCGATAAGCTGTTGTGTTGTAGCACCGATCAAGATTTGCCCGGCTTCGGCCACGCCTTGTAGTCGAGCCGCTAAATTCGGTGTGTCGCCCAATACAGCGTGTTCTTCCGAAGCGCCCTCGCCGATGATATCTCCGACCACTACATCGCCAGTGGCAATACCAACTCTTACTTCGAGAGCCGAATCAGCGCGCGTCTTTAGCCGTTCAACCGCCTCAATGATCCCGATGCCGGCACGCACGGCCCGTTCCGCATTGTCTTCGTATGCTTGGGGATAACCGAAATAGATCAAAATGCCATCACCCATGTAACGAGCAATATACCCGTCGTAGCGAGCGGTCGCACTGGTGCACGCTTCTTGAAACGCACCGATGACCTCACGCAAATCTTCTGGGTCCAATTGCTGCGACAATTGCGTCGATCCAACCAGGTCACAGAACATAACCGTTAACTGCCTACGTTCAGCGTCCGAGGATCGGTGTTCTGCGGTGGTCAAGCTGTCATTGCGTAATGGCGCAATCTCAATGTCACCTGGATTTTTGATCGCGAGCATAAATGACTTGCGGTCACCCATCGCGGCAACGCCAAGTTCCTTGAGATCATCTTCGGTTAGGTCAGGAAGGTGAGTCAGACCTATGCGGTTCTCTTCGAATTCATCGGCATACTCACCAAGACCAATATCCTCCAACCACTGCCGAGTGTCCTTTGCCATCGACGTTTCCCCCGAAAGCACATTAGCAAGAAAACCGAAATTTGAAAGCCTCACGGTAGTAGAACGTTGCGGAAGGGCTGCTTTGGGTCAAACATTGCTGATTTCAACCGCGCAAGAATACGTCTGGTCCGGTCCGCTTTGCATAGCGGACCATTTCTCTCGCAAAGTCGGCTTCTTGGTGGTTGGGTGTAGAGGAAAACTGGTATTGGCGAAGCCGATGAAAACTGGCCAAAAGAGGACATTTTCCGACTTGATTTGCTAACATCGAACCTTGTTTGAGGATTACTCTGAGGAATATCAATTGAAAGGGCAACCAATGGACATTTCGGCGCGCGGTTACGTAAACCCGAATTTGTTGTGGTCACCCGAAACTCTGAAGAAAAAGTTAGGGCAACCGGGTCTCGCGATCATCGATACCCGCCCCGCTGAGATGTTCGCGAAGGGCCGCATTCCAAGCTCACGGCACTTTGATCTGTATTTTGTCAACACCGATGACACTGATCCCGCACCGTTGGATTCCTTCACGCGTATGTGGGCCAACTTGTTGGGGTGGCGCGGGATTCGGGAGACCGATACCATTGTCTTTTGCGGCGAGTTCACCGATATGTGCGTGGCGCGAGGATTCTGGTTCGCGGAATATCTCGGTCATGCCGACGTGCATGTATTGGACGGTGGCATGGCCGCTTGGTCAGCGGCAGGCCTGACGGTTGAGAGCGCAAGCAACACGCCAAAGCCAGTCAAGTTCGCTTTCAACCCCGTAGCGAAAACGGTCGCGACCTATAGCAGTGTTCTTGATGCCATAGACGATCCTGACTGCGTAATTGTTGATAATCGTAGCCGCGAAGAATTTGTGGGGACGGACAAACGCGCCCGCCATGGCGGTGCCATTCCTGGCGCCAAACACCGGGATTGGGAGGACCTGTACGACCACGATAGCGGTTGCATGAAGTCCGCAGATCAGCTGCGTGAAGCGTTCGAGGTTTTGGATGCTACGCCCGACAAGGAGATCACGCTTTACTGCAACACGGGATATCGTTCTGCCCATGCCTATTTGGCGCTTCGTCTGCTCGATTATCCCCGCATACGTAATTATGTCGGTTCCTGGCAGGAGTGGGGCAATCGCGATGGACTTCCGATCTGGACCCCTGAGTGAACGTTACATTGCGGTTGAGTGAACCGAACGTCCGCTCAGGGTCAAAAGCGGACATTGCTGGATTGCTTTTGACCCGGACAAAAACTGAATGAATCAATTTCTGGATAAAGGCTTGTGAACATCAGGAACGGGTTTTGATTTTCCCGGTCCTGTGGCTTCAGGCCGCCTTGCGATTTTCTTTCAGATATCCAAGCATGGTATCGGCGTCGGAAACGTCGAAAGGGTCTGTCGGGCAGTTATCCGAATAGCCTTTTTCGGAAAACATTTTGCTGACCTGTCCGTCGTCGACCAGCATGGAATAACGCCAGCTGCGCATGCCGAAACCCAGATTTGACTTGTCGACCAACATGCCCATCTTGCGGCTGAACTCGCCTGTACCGTCCGGCAACAGGAAAACATTTTTGGCTTTTTGCGACAGACCCCACTGGTACATCACAAAGGCATCGTTTACCGAGATGCAGACAATCTGATCAATGCCTTCGGCGCGGAATTCTTCGTGCAGCTCTTCAAATCGTGGCAGGTGGCTGGTTGAGCAAGTCGGCGTGAAAGCGCCTGGCAGTGAAAAAACCACCACACGTTTGCCTTTGAAAATTTCGTCTGTTGTCAGGTCTTTCCATTCAAAGGGATTAGGGCCCTCGATGGCGTCGTTGCGTACCCGTGTTTTGAACGTAACGTCAGGAACTCTTTGCATTGTATTCTCCGATCAGGTTGTTGCGATGGCTGGCTTGTCTGATTGGGAATATGAGGAATTTGTTTAAAATTGTGAAATGAGTAATTTTTGTGTTATTAATTGATAAAACCACTTTATTAAAAGCGCATCATGCAACCCGAACCGACACTTCGCCAGCTTCGACATTTCCTCAGTCTTTCCGAACATTGTCATTTCGGACGCGCCGCCGAAGCCTGCCTGATTACGCAATCTTCCTTAAGTGCCAGCATCCGCGAGATGGAACTGGTTCTGGATGCGCAACTGTTTGAGCGCACCAAACGCGTTGTCATGCTGACGCCCCTTGGTCATGAACTGGTCGAACTGGCACGGGGGGTGATCGCCGGAATGGATATCCTGACCGAACACACGAAAGGCGCAGGCGCGCCTTTGTCGGGGGATCTTTCAATGGGTGTGATCCCGACCATCGGTCCTTTTTTGTTGCCACGCGTTTTGCCGGGCCTGCGTAACGAATATCCCGATCTGCGACTTTATCTGCGTGAGGATCATTCAGCGCCGGTGTTACAACAACTGGCGGCAGGCAAACTGGACCTTGCCCTGATTGCCCTGCCTTACGACACCAGTGATTTTGAAACCTTTGCCTTCGCCAACGATCCCTTTCTGGCTGTGTTTCCGCGCGGACACCAATTGGCCGGCTTTGAAACCATGACCCCGGGCCGATTGAAGCGGGGTGATCTTCTGACGCTGGAAACCGGTAACTGCCTCACAGACCAGACCCTGGCCATGGGCAAGGTTTCCGCCAGTGATCAGGCCGGGCGCTTCCAGGCCACAAGCCTGCATACCCTGGTCCAGATGGTCGACAACGGCCTCGGCCTGACTGTGTTGCCAAAGATGGCCATCGATGCCGGTATCCTGCGCGGTTTGAAGCTCGACTTCAGGCCCTTTTCAAGCCCGCGAGCTTCCCGTCATATTGCCCTTGTCTGGCGAAAAACCTCGCGCCGCAGTGAAGAATTCCGGCTGCTGGGCAGGTACATGCGGGATGAACTGGCGACGCCGCTTCGATAACCCGCAAAAAACAGCCCTGATCCCTGCATACGGTTGTATGAAGGGCTGGACAGACCAGCCTGAATAATAATCGAGGTTGGGTTGTCATGGTTGCGCGTATCAATACGGTCGCTTTTCAGGGCGTTGATGTTATCGATGTCGATGTCCAGGTGCATCTGGCACCGGGCCTGCCTGCTTTTACCATTG
>JABILA010000026.1 GCA_018654745.1 Alphaproteobacteria bacterium | reverse complement strand
TTTCGAGACTGACAAACTGCGTTCCTGATCATGGATTAAAGTTGGATAACAAATAAAAACCCGCCCTGCTCTATCCGGAACAGGGCGGGTTATTAATGGTCGGGGGAACAGGATTTGAACCTGCGACCGCTCGACCCCCAGCCGAGTGCTCTACCAGACTGAGCTACCCCCCGACAAGAAGTAATAATGGCATCTTTGGGGTCGAAGCGCGCGCACTATAACGCTGCTGCCAGGTGACTGCAATGCGCCACCAACCAGAATTGACAGCCTATCGCTTGCGTCTTTTCAGGAGTTCCTTGAGGGCCTCAAGTTCGTCAACAACGGCCTGCAGTTCGCGGCGTTTCAAGGCACTTATTTCAGGTGCACTGGCGCCATTTTCATCTGATTTCGCGTTGGATGTCGTCTCGGTCCCGGAACTTGCGGTATCGCCACCGTTGCCGGAAGCTTTGCGCCCGGAACTTTCGCGCAGCAGTTTTTGCACACCCTTGATTGTATAACCATCGTTATATAATAGCGTACGTATACGTTCCAGCAACGCGACATCTTCCGGGCGATAGTAGCGCCGCCCGCCGCCCCGCTTCATGGGCTTGATTTGCGCGAACTTGCTCTCCCAGAAGCGCAACACATGCTGCGGCACATCGAGCTCGCTGGCGACCTCGCTGATAGTTCTGAAGGCACTTGGAGATTTTCGAACCCGACGACCTTCGGTGTCACGTTCGGCAGCGTTGCTCATAAGGCGAAATCTGTTTTCAAACTTGGGTTATTATTGTTCCGGTTGAATAGCAGGACGGAATGAAATTCCGCAATCGCAGCTATTTTACAACTGGTTTGGACAGGGTCTGATTGATGCGATCTTTCAGCACGTGAGACGGGCGAAACACCAAAACCCGCCGTGGCAGGATGGGAACTTCTTCACCAGTCTTGGGATTGCGGCCAACGCGCTGGCCTTTTTCACGCACATAAAAACTGCCAAAGGATGACACTTTTACGGTCTCTCCACCGATCAGATGGCCAGCGACTTCATCCAGAATTGATTCGACCAGGTCCGCAGATTCATTGCGTGACAGACCAACTTCCTGGTAGACCGCTTCGCTCAATTGAGCGCGGGTAACTGTTCTTCCCGACATTTAAAATCCCTCCCGTCAGACAGTAACCCTAACGCTATCGAATAAATGCGTCAATATCAAAGGGATGCGAGACGACGTTCAATTACAATGAGATTCGAAAATATCGCTTATTCTGGTGTTTCATGAAGGTTTAGTGTGATTCCGTCTAAAACGGAACTGCCTTAATAGCGAACCAGGCAGGCGCCCCAGGTAAATCCACCGCCCATGGCTTCCATCAACAACAGGTCACCGCTCTTGATGCGACCGTCGTCAACCGCAGTTTTCAGGGCCAAAGGCACCGAAGCGGCAGATGTGTTGGCGTGCTGGTCAACGGTAACGATAACCTTCTCCGGATCGATACCCAGCTTTTTCGCGGTGCCATCAAGAATACGCTTGTTCGCCTGATGTGGCACAATCCAGTCGATCATTTCTTCTTTGATATCAACAATATCCAAGGTTTCTTTAACAACCGATGACAAGTTTTTCACAGCGTGCTTGAAAACCTTGTTGCCTTCCATCCTCAGAAAACCCGTTGTCTGGGTCGAAGACGGACCGCCATCGACATAAAGCAAGTCGTGGTGGCGTCCATCGGAATGCAGTTTGGAAGCCAGTACGCCATGATCGTCAGACGTACCTTCGCCCTGCTCTGCCTGCAAGACGACGGCACCTGCACCGTCACCGAACAACACACATGTTGTCCTGTCTTCCCAGTCCAGAATACGGGAAAAGGTTTCGGCGCCAATCACTAATGCGGTTTTGGCCTGACCTGCCTTTATAAAGTTGTCAGCTGTGGTCAAGGCAAAGACAAAGCCCGAGCACACAGCTTGCACGTCAAAGGCGAAACCCCTGGTCATACCAAGTTTGAGTTGAACCGTTGTGGCTGTCGCTGGAAATGTTTCATCAGGTGTCGCTGTCGCAACCACGATCAGGTCAACGTCATCCGCGGTAAGTCCCGCGTGCGCCAGCGCATCTTCAGCTGCTTTTGTCGCCAGATCCGAGGTCAGTTCACCTTCCGCCGCAACGTGCCTGCGGGTAATGCCTGAACGGGAGACAATCCATTCGTCAGTAGTATCAACAATTGTCGACATTTCAGCGTTGTCGATAACACGTTCGGGCAAATAGCTGCCACAGCCCTTGATACGCGACCGGATCACACTCACGTCACACCACCTTGCTTGCAGTATCGGGGGTCACGGCCGTTGAAATCGCAAGCGTTTCCGGTTCAACACCATCATGATGCAAATCACGACTGATGCGCTCGGCGAAATCACTTCTGGCCATATCAACAGCAACGCCGATAGCATTGGCAAAGCCGGTTGCATCGGTGCCACCGTGACTTTTGACAACGACACCGTTTAATCCAAGAAACACCGCCCCGTTGTAAGCACCAGGATCGACCTGGGCCCGAAGGCGGTTCAAGGCAGGCTTGGCGAGCAAATAACCGAGTTTGGAAAGCAAAGAGGACTGAAAAGCATCACGCAGGAAACTTGAATACAAACGCGCCGTACCTTCGGCTGTTTTCAGCGCGACATTGCCGCTGAAGCCATCCGTGACAAAGACATCGACGGTACCTTCGCCGATATGATCGCCCTCAACAAAGCCATAAAAATCGAATGCGAATTCGCCGTCACGTAGCATCTGACCGGCCAGCTTGACAGTCTCATTGCCTTTGGCGTCTTCAACACCGACATTCAGCAAGCCGACGGTCGGTCGTTTGATGCCCAGCTCAATACGTGCGCAGGCAGCGCCCATTATGGCAAATTGCACCAGATTTTCGGCATCGCATTTAACGTTTGCCCCGAGGTCCAGCATGGCGCTTTCGCCGCGGATTGTCGGGAAAAACGAAATCATCGCCGGTCGGTCAATATCCGACTGGGTTTTCAGTACAAACTTGGCCATGGCCATCAGGGCACCGGTATTGCCCGCAGACAACACCCCCTGGGCCTCACCGCTTTTGACGGCATTGATCGCCAGTCGCATGCTGCTTTCCCGACCCCGGCGCAGGGCCTGGGCAGGCTGATCGTCACTGCCAATCGCATGGGGTGTATGACGAATTTCAGCCCGACCCTTGAGGCCAGGCTGTGCATCCAGCAACGGTTTTATCCGTGCTTCATCCCCATATAAAAGAACATCCAGATCGGGATACCGCTCACACGCAATGACGACGCCACCGACAACCATGCCAGGGCCACCGTCGCCCCCCATGGCGTCCAGAGCAACAGTAATTCTTTTACTCAAAGCGGTTCACTCCGGTCATTCCGGGTGATCCGACTTTAAATTGAAGCCGAGGCGTCGACTACTTCACGGCCATTGTAGTGGCCGCATTCACCGCAAACGTGATGCGGGCGCTTCAGCTCACCGCATTCCTGACATTCTTCGTGTGATGCTGACACCAGACTGTCATGTGATCGTCGTTGTCCACGCCGGGACGTCGAAATCTTACTCTTTGGTACGGCCATAACTCGGTTATTCCTCTATCAGTTCCCGGTACAATACAACATCATACCGGTACGCTCAAATTCCTGAATGTTCCCGAAAACGGGAATTCCAGTCGCGATCTCAATCCGTCTTCAACGAAGCCAATACAGCAAACGGGTTGTCCCGCACCACATTATCTTCGTCATTGTCTCCGCTCCGGGTTTTTTCCATCTCCACATCGTCACGACGGGGATAGGGGTCCAGAGACAGGGACAGGTTTTCGACTATCAACTCACCGATTTCAGCAACACCGCCACGCAATATTTCAGGCGGATCTACATCATCGGCATCAAATACCATTTCACCGTCTTCCAGGCTTTCCAGCCAGTCATCGACGGTTTCAGGCAACTTTTTGTCATTCCCTGTCGTCCCGGGCGATCCCGTGCCAATAACATCAGCCGGATCAGCGCCTTTCGGCAGGAAATCAACTTCAAACTCATGTGACACCGTCGCCGTTACGGGCTCAAGTGTCACGACGCAAGACTGTATCACATCCGCCCGGAATGCGACATGCAGATGAATCCCCTTGTAAGGACCCCGCTGCTGTTGACGTGAAAGCAACGGCGACGCGGTCACGTCAGCCTGGAAACTTTCCATCGCCAATAATCCCATTCTTGTTGCCAGAGCTTCACGTTCAGCTTCCGTCGCTGAAAACGCAATAACTTCCCCATCTTCCGCGATATTATCAACACGGATGATACGGCTGAACTCGGCTTCCTGAATGACATTACCGTTGTTATCGGACATATTGTCCTCCACCGGTATCAAGAGCGATACCGGTTCGCCCGGGATCGCTTTTTCTCAAATCTTCTTTGCTTCGCAGCTGGTTACAGTCATCAAGTGTTTCAATCAAGATTGATAACACCCTAGCTCCCAAAATATGGTAAGCGCGCGGCAAAATACGCAATGCTTTGGCCCGGGTCAACGGCTTTCCGCACTGAATTCAGCCTGGAAAGCTATTTTTCCATCTAAAAGTGCTTCAAAGTCCTGAGTCGCCAGAAAAACGGCCTGTTTTTGCACATATTCCTCAAGGTATTGCGACTGTATGTCGAGTACTTCATCCACTAAATCCACCTTGCCAAAAACGTTTCGTTTCAGGGCGTTGGCCAATGATCCGGTTGATACAGCTTCATCGTAGGCCGCCAGACGGCCATAAAAAGCCTTGGCCATGGCCTTCATATGTTTGCCAACGCGCACATCGGAAATGCCGATCTGGCGCACGTTCCGGTCAAAATCCTGAATCATGTGGTCAAACAATGCCTGCCCGAGCTTCTCGCGTCTTGCCTGCAGGTCCGCCGGCACCGTCTTGAAATGGCTCAAGACGATCCAGACATGCAGAATTATCATGTCAAAACGGCCATCGACGGTATCCGGGACACTGTGATCGGCGTAAAAGGCTGGTGTACGGGCCTGAATGACCAATGCCTCGTACAAATTTCGGGCGTCTGCCTTGCGTTTTGGCTCTTTGAAAAGACGGCTTAAGAACATAAGATTTCGAACTTTTACATTATTCTGGCGTTGCGGCCTGCGCTGTCGTTGACAGGGACCGGTGAGCAGTGCAGTTTTGCGCGACGAGACAAATACCCGGTGCTGGACGCAGTGTCTAACACGGGATCAAACAAAACGATAGCTGATGTTTTCTGACAAAAATATATTGCAAAAAACCGGAGGCCTGAAGAGCCTGAACCGTGCTGTCAGGGCGTCTGTGGTCGTGCTGGGCCTGTTGACGGCCGTCGGGGCCTGTACACCCACAGAATATGTCCGTGGCTACGTCCCGACCGCCGAGACCATAAACAAGCTCAAGAACGGCGTAGACAACAAACGAAAAGTTGTTCGTCTGGTGGGCTCCCCTACCAGCGTGTCAACTTTCGAAAGCAGTACCTGGTATTATGTATCGCGACGCAGCCAGCAATTGGCCTTTTTTGAGGAAGAAATGCTGGACCAGCAGGTCGTGGCAATCGACTTTGACAAAACCGGCTTTGTGAAAGCTGTACGTCGTTACGCCATGGATGACGCACGCAATATTATTCCCGTTGGCCACAGGACGGTCTCGCACGGGCGTGAACTGGGTATCCTGAAACAGATGTTCGGCAACCTTGGCCGCTTTACAAATGACAGTACCGGCGGCTAGTTTTTTTTAGCTTCTTTTTGTGACAACAAAAAACCCGCCCCGGTTTCCCGGGGCGGGTTCTTTTGTTTCGGTATCGCAGGCTTAGTGAGCCAGCGTTGCCAGAAGCAGCAGAGCCACGATGTTCGTGATCTTGATCATCGGGTTCACGGCTGGACCAGCGGTGTCCTTGTAAGGATCACCAACGGTGTCACCGGTCACTGCGGCATGGTGAGCGTCTGAGCCCTTGCCACCGTGGTTACCGTCTTCGATGTACTTCTTGGCGTTGTCCCAGGCACCGCCGCCTGCCGTCATGGAGATGGCGACAAACAGTCCTGTAACGATAACACCCATCAACATGGCGCCAACGGTTGCGAAAGCAGCACCCTGGCCCGCGATGAAGTTGAAGACATAATAGACAACAATAGGTGCCAGAACTGGCAGAAGTGATGGGATCATCATTTCCTTAACCGCAGCTTTGGTCAGCAGATCAACAGCACGACCGTAGTCAGGCTTGCCTGTGCCTTCCATGATACCGGGGATTTCCTTGAACTGGCGGCGAACCTCCAGCACAACAGAACCAGCAGCACGGCCCACAGCGGTCATAGCCATGGCACTGAACAGGAACGGCAACATGCCACCGATGAACAGGCCAACAACGACATACGGGTTGCTGAGAGAGAAGTCGACAACGACATCCGGGAAGAATGCCTTGAGGTCTTCTGTATAGGCAGCAAACAACACCAGGGCTGCCAGACCGGCAGAACCAATGGCATAGCCCTTGGTAACGGCTTTCGTTGTGTTACCCACGGCATCGAGCGCATCAGTTGTTTTACGAACTGATTCGTCCATTTCAGCCATTTCTGCAATGCCACCGGCATTATCTGTAACAGGACCGTAGGCATCAAGAGCAACAACCATACCGGCCAGGGCCAGCATGGCGGTGGCTGCAATAGCGATACCAAAGAGGCCAGCCTGCATGTTTGCAACCACGATACCACCGCAGATGATCAGCGCTGGAATAGCCGTAGCTTCGAGTGAAATGGCCAGACCCTGGATCACGTTCGTGCCGTGACCGGTTTCGGAAGCCTTTGCAATCATACGCACAGGACGATAATCGGTTGAGGTGTAATATTCAGTCACCCAGATCACCAGACCTGTAACCACCAGGCCGGCAACGGCACAGATGAACAGGCTCATGCCCGTGAAAGTCTGACCGGCTACGGTCATTTCCGTACCCATGCCAAGAACATATTCAATGGTCGGGTAAATGGCGACGGCTGAAAGAACAGCTGAAACCACGAAACCTTTGTACAGGGCACCCATGATGCTCTGGCTTGCGCCAAGCTTCACGAAGAACGTACCGATGATTGACGTGATGATGCAGACAGCACCAATGGCCAAAGGCAAGGTCATTGTCGCAGCACTCAGGGCGGCGTCGCTGGCGAAGAAGATCGAGGCCAGAACCATGGTTGCGACAACTGTCACAGCATAGGTTTCGAACAAATCAGCTGCCATACCGGCACAATCACCAACGTTATCACCAACGTTATCAGCGATAACGGCAGGGTTACGGGGATCATCTTCCGGAATACCGGCTTCAACCTTACCCACCAGATCGGCACCAACGTCAGCGCCTTTGGTGAAGATACCACCGCCCAGACGGGCAAAGATGGAAATCAGCGAAGCACCAAAGCCCAGCGCAACCATGGCATCAATAAGCTCGCGCCCACTGACTTCCATGCTCAGCAGGATACCGTAGTAGCCACCGACAGACAGCAGTGCCAGACCGGCAACCAGCATACCTGTTACAGCACCAGCCTTGAAGGCAACATCCAGGCCTTCAGCCAGGCCGACACGGGCAGCTTCAGCTGTACGGACGTTTGAGCGTACGGATACGATCATGCCGATGTAGCCAGCTGCGCCGGAAAGAACAGCGCCAATGGCGAAACCGGCAGCTGCCAGTGAACCAAGTGCGATGAAGGCGATGATGAAAACGACAACACCGGCGATGGCGATTGTCCTGTATTGGCGGTTCAGATAGGCAGATGCGCCTTCCTGAATAGCGCCTGCAATCTCTTGCATACGTTCGTTACCGGCACTGGAGGCCATGATAGATCGGCTGGTATATAAACCGTAAAGTACGGCTAATACGCCGCAACCGATTACGAACCACAACAACGTTGGCATGGTTGGTATCCCTCTTGTTAAATCAGATAATTTGGTTAAAGCCCTGCGGCCCCGCAAAAAAACGACGTTATTCAGGTCTGTTCGCGACAAAAAGTCACTCAAGGCCCTGAAAAACATGAAAGCCACACTTAAAGTCGGGCGGGAACATAAGCGAGAACGACACAAAAGGCAACCGCTTCAACAGCCCTCATGCTGCACTGCAACAAAGGGCCGGAAATAATCAGATCGGAACGTTGCCCGATCGATTATCAGGTCGCGATACGGGCCTCTTTTCGACGTTTCAATGCCAGCCAAAGGCTCGCCAGGAAAGATATGATGAGGAATGGAATGGCGACCTGATTAAGCGACTCCCAGCCCATAAAATGAAAGATCGATCCCGAAGACAGGGATGCGATAGCAACCGTGCCAAAAACAAGGAAATCGTTAAAGCCCTGAACCTTGGCTTTCTCGCTTTCGCTATAACATTCCGTCAGCAGGGTCGTGCCGCCGATGAAAAGAAAATTCCAGCCAATCCCCAGTACGATCAAACCACCAAAATAGTGATGCAGTTCGTGACCAACCAGGGAAACGCCAACACATGCAGCCAATAATACAGCTCCAGCCATCATGACGTTTAAAACACCGAATCGTTTGATCACCGTTCCCGTAAAGAAGGAAGGTCCGAACATGCCAACAACATGGGCCGTGATAACGTCAAAGGAATTTCCCAAGGCCGCTTTTTTATCAAATGCGATACCCAATTCCCTCGCACTTGCCTCGGCATCTGCAACGATAGAAAGCGGTGTGGAAGTCATGATCAAACTCATGACCCCATAACCGACCATGGCGCCGACAACAGCGACGATAAATGCCGGTTGTTTGGCAATTTCCTTAAGCGGGCGACCGGATGTGCTGCGTTGCTCCGCTGTCAGATTTGGAATCCGCACCAGGAGTAATAACGTTCCCGCCACAAAGGCGATACCAATCGTGGAAACGTAGGACCCCAGATAAGTGTACGACGCAAATAACCCCTGGGTCAGTTTTGCGCTTTGAGGTCCCAGAAAAGCGGCTGCGACACCACCAAACATGACCAGTGATATTGCTGTCGGTCGAAACTCAACACTGGCTGCATCCGCGGCAGCAAAGCGATACTGCTGGACAAACGAATTATTGACGCCAACCAGACCAGTGCCCACGCAGAATAGCCAGAAATTATGGGTGTAAATCGCCCAGGAACAAATTGAAGCACCCGTCATGCCAATGAGGATACCCGTTATAAATCCATATTTTCGGCCAACACGACGCATCCAGAAGGAAGCTGGAATCGTAAAAAGCATGGTTCCAATCATCACGCTCGCAACTGGCAAGGTTGCAAGCAATTTATTATCTGCCAGCGAATATCCGACCAGGGCACCAAGTGCAATAAGGATAGTATTGTTTGTATTGGCCAGAGCCTGACAGACTGACAGGACAGCCACGTTGCGTTTCATGTGTTCCAAGGCGGGTATCTCCACCGCCCATAGATAAATACAGGCGGGACCAGGTTTATCGGACTCTTGTGCGGAACTACTCTCAGGCCGAAAAAACCTGACAAGCAGAATTTGGAAGTTATCGGCATGCAGGTGCCGAAAAATTGATTATTTTAATTAGACGATAAAATCAATTTTGTCACGAGAACACCATCGACGATTTTGTCACCATACAATTCGATCGCAACCTTGAACATGCTGTCCTTTATGGCTCGAATGTCGATCCCCGGTACGCCATCTTCGCGGTTTACATTCTCTTTGTGTAATACCCGAAAGACCTTGTCTCTGAAAAACGGCAGTTCGGCAAAAACCAGATCCGAGTCAGAACGATCCTTGAGAACGATTTTGGCGTCCATAAACATATAATGAGAGAACTGTCGATTTCGGGAAACGGGCAGGCTGACACCGTCAAGGGCGACATAGCCCGGGACCTTTTCGAAGGTGATACCTTCTTCCGACAATTGTTCAAAGTTACCCAAGACAAGAAAGATCGAACCGCCTGCGCCAGCCAGCAGGAAGATAAATACAAACGCGGCGATCATGATCTTTTTAGTGCTCAAGGGTCACCTGCCAATTCCAGCGGATAATTCGAAGCCCGGATAATGCCACATTTATTCATGGTCATCCAGCTAAGATACCACAGACGGCCGAACCAGGCGTTTCAAAAATGTGTCCAGCCACTCGATGTTACGGGCAAACTATCACCATTTTGCCCCCGGACCTCGATTATCTTTTCCGCTGTGACCGTGCCAATGGGCGTTATGGATAATTCAAGATCCTTTGAAATCTTGCGAATCCTGGATGCGGCCGATTCAGGCGCTGTGAAGGCGAGCTCGTAATCTTCACCGCCAGCAATCAACTTCAGTCGTGAGTTTTCATCGGTACCGACAATACGGGCAGCAGCATCTGAAACCGGAACATCTGACAATACCAGTTTCATGCCAACGTCGCTTGCAGAAGCAATATGGGCAAGATCAGCAACCAGGCCATCCGAGATATCTACCGCAGCAGTGGCAACACCTGCCAGAGCCTGCCCCAATTCCAGACGGGGTTCCGGACACTGCAATCGGGCGACCAGGGCATTTCGGTCATCCCTGGAGACATTGTCAAAGCCCTGCCCCTCCGGGTCCTGAACAAGCGCCAGACCAAGACCAGCATCACCAATAGTACCGGATACATATATTGTATCGCCTGGGTTCGCCCCGCTTCTAAGAAGAGATTTACCGGCAGCGACCTGACCAAGGGCCGTCAGGGACAATACAAGTGGCCCTGCGGTCGAAACTGTATCCCCACCCAGCAGACCAATATTAAATGTACGTTGATCGGCAGCCAGGCCATGCGCAAAACGCTGCAGCCAATCTTCGCCAACGGTCGATGGCCGGACCAGTGTCAGCAGATACCCGATGGGTTTTGCACCCATGGCCGCAAGATCAGAGAGATTTACGCGGAGCAGTTTCCGGGCAACAAGGTTCGCAGCATCTGCCGGAAAAAAATGAACATCTTCCACCATTGCATCAACAGTGGTCACCAGGTCAAAACCTTCCGGGACGCTGAAGACAGCGGCGTCGTCTTTCAGACCAAGTGCAGCGGGTGTTGAAGAAGTCAGCGGCGCAAACAGGTCGGCAATCAGGTCAAATTCGCCCCGACCGGCCACTTTACTTTCCCTTGCCTTTGCCTTTTGAAGTACCGTCTTTCAATTCGCCCGGGCGAAGTTCACGGCTCAGTTTGTCCAGAACGCCGTTTGCAAATCCGGGTTCCTGGTTTTCATAAAAGGAATGCGTAACGTCGACATATTCATTGATAATCACGCGCGATGGAACATCAATACGGGCCATCAATTCATAGGCACCTGCACGCAATATCTGGCGCAGGGTACGGTCCAGTCGAGCTGTAACCCAACTGCCTGACAAGGCACCATTTATTTTGGCATCGATATCTTCAAGTTGCCCGTATACACCACGAACGATGTCGGTAAAAAATTCAGGGTCGGCGTCGGCATATTCGACGCCTTCTATTTCTGATCCCAATCTGATGTCGATAAATTCGCGAATAACAGTATCAGGTGTCGCATCGGCTGTTTCGATCTGATAAAGCGCCTGTACAGCGCCAAGCCGCGCCGCGCTGCGGCGCACGCTTTGTGAGTTTTCGTTCATCGAGGCGGCAAAATCTGACGTTTGACGTCAATCATACGGATCGCAGCAGCAGCGGCAAATCCACCCTTGTTGCCTTTTTCAGGGTTGGCGCGAAACATCGCCTGTTCCTTGTTTTCACAAGTCAGTACGCCATTTCCAACAGCGACCGAGAAGTTCAGGGCAATATCCATAAGACCGCGGGTCACTTCCTGGCAGACGTGATCATAGTGGCTGGTTTCGCCCCTGATCACGCACCCCAGCGCAACATAGCCATCAAAACGACGTCGACCGCCAACCAGTTCCAGTGATCGCACAGCCATCCGGATTGCACCTGGAATTTCAAATGCGCCGGGCACTGATACACGGGTATAGGTGCCGCCAGATTTGCCTATTTCCGCCAATGCACCTTTGACCAATTCTTCCGAAACGTCCGCGTAATACTCGGAATCGATGACCAGCAGATAAGGACCTTCATCCATCGTCTTGTACCTTTAATCAGAAAAAACCTGTGCCAGTCTACAACTTGCACATTTAACAATACGTAACCGCTACAATAGCCGCCAAAAGCCTAATTTTCCAGCGTTGGAATGGCCCGTTGTTCGACAATTTTTAATCCATAACCTTCGATACCAACAACACTGCGTTTGGTATTCGACAGCAGGATCATCTCGTGGATGCCAAGATCAGCAATGATCTGGGCGCCAATGCCGTAATCGCGTAGATGCTTGCCGTCATCAATGGGCTGCCCAAGACTTTGCCGAACCTGGTCAGAAAGGCTTGTTCGACGAGGCTCACGCAGCAACACAATAACGCCGCGCCCTTCCCGCTCGATCTCCCGCATGGCCGATTCAAGTTGCCAGCCAGCAGGGCCTTCCCCTGCCAGAACATCGTTCAGAACAGAATGGGCGTGCATCCGAACCAGTACCGGCTCGTCACCACTTATATCGCCTTTTACAAGGGCAATATGCTCTGCATACTCGACCTTGTTGATATAAACATGCAGCTTGAAATCGCCGCCATACCGGCTGCTGAAATCCGTCTCAACTGTTTTTTCTACCAGTTTGTCGTTGCGGCGGCGGTACGCGATCAAATCCGCAATCGTGCCGACTTTCAAACCATGGAACTGGGCAAATTTCACGAGGTCGGGCAACCGCGCCATGGTGCCATCATCGTTCATGATCTCACAGATGACGCCGGCAGGGTTCATCCCGGACAACCTGGCGATATCAACCGCAGCTTCGGTATGACCGGCACGCACCAATACGCCACCATCCTTGGCAACCAGCGGGAATACGTGACCCGGGCTGTGAATGTCCGTTTTTCCCTTGGCAGGATCGATAGCAACTTCAATTGTTTTTGCACGATCTGCGGCGGAGATGCCGGTGGTAACGCCTTCAACGGCTTCGATTGAAACTGTAAATGCTGTGCCGTGACGGGTGCGGTTGTGGGCTGCCATCAAAGGCAAATCCAGTTCCTTCACTCGTTCGCTGGAAAGTGTCAGGCAGATCAGGCCACGGCCATTTTTGGCCATGAAGTTGATGATGTCCGGCGTTGCCATTTCGGCTGGGATGACCAGGTCACCCTCGTTTTCGCGATCTTCATCGTCCACCAGAACGATCATGCGACCGGCACGGGCCTCTTCCAGAAGCTCTTCCGGGGTGGACAAAAATTCGTGGTCACTCACTTGGGTTACTCCTCTGCCAGCCGCGCCACATAGCGCGCCAGCACATCTATCTCAAGATTGATAATATCACCTGCCGCCGCTTCCCCGAAGGTTGTAACCGTCTGGGTATGCGGGATCAGGTTTACGCCGAACTGGCTGCCATTGGTTTCATTCACTGTCAGGGAAACACCGTTCAGGGTAACAGATCCCTTCGCCGCAATAAATTTGGCCAGCTTGTCCGGTGCTTCGAATAAATAGCGTTTGGAATCGCCCTCAGGTGTGATCGATACAATTTTGGCACTGCCATCTACATGGCCACTGACAATATGCCCACCGAGTTCGTCGCCCACCCGCAAACTGCGTTCAAGATTAATGTTTGCCCCTTCAGCCCAGTTGCCGAGGTTCGTCAGCGAAAGCGTCTCGCCCGAAGCATCAACAGCGAACCAGCCACCTTTGTCATCCGATCCCTTGTCGACAACTGTCAGACAGACACCGGAACAGGCAATGGACGCGCCGATATCAAAATCATCCGGGTCATAGGCTGTACCAATGACAAACCGGGTATCGCCACGTTTTTCAACAGCGCGAACCACACCTTTGTCCGTAATAATTCCGGTAAACATTTGCTCTCTCACTCTGCTTCTGTGGATGGAAACACTTCGTAGGTCTCCATCAGGTCCGGTCCGACCTGCTGCACATCTATCCGTTTCAGACGGGGTGCCTGATGCAAACCATCTATGCCAAAGCCCTGTGCTGCTGGAATGCCATCGCCACCGATGATCATCGGCGCATGGAACCAGACCACGCGATCAACCAGACGGGCTCTGAAAAAGCCTGCATCCAGCCGTCCTCCTGCCTCGACAAGTAAACGGGTTACGCCCCGAGTTTTAAGCGCCCTCAGGGCCTGATGCAAGGACGGACGGCCATCTTCGTCGGCATCAACAGTAATCAGTTGCACGCCTGCATCTTCGAAGACACGGGCTCTGGTTGGCTCAAGCCCGGCAAGGGTGACAATCCATGTTGGATGGTCTTGGGCAGTTGCAACCAGTCTGGATGTCAAAGGCGTCGCCAGGCGTCCGTCAAGAACCACCCTGATAGGCGAGCGATCCATCATTCCGGGTAATCGGCAGGTCAATTCGGGGTTGTCGCTTCGCACCGTGCCTGATCCAACCATGATTGCATCATGCGTAGCGCGCAGCAGATGACCTCGTGCACGGGCGTCACCGCCTGTTATCCACTGGCTTTCGCCAGTGCGTGTTGCGATGCGTCCATCCAGTGTTGTCGCGGTTTTGATGGTGACCAGCGGTCGATCCCGCGCCAGCGTTGAAAAGAAACCGGCATTCAGGGCCAGGGCTTCTTGCTCGCAAACACCCGTAACAACCTCACAACCTGCTTTTTCCAGCAATTTCAGACCACCACCATCGACACGAGGGTCCGGGTCGGTACAGGCAACAACAACTCGCGCGATGCCCGCATCAATCAGGGCGTTGGCACAGGGTGGGGTTTTGCCGTGATGGGCACAGGGCTCAAGCGTGACATAGGCTGTTGCCCCCTTCGCCAAGGGTCCGGCAGCGTCCAGAGCGCAGGTTTCTGCATGTGGTCTGCCACTGGGCATGGTATGGCCGCGGCCGACAATGCGACCGGGAAGTCCGGCGCTGGATCCCTGGTCCTGGCGAACCAGAACGCATCCAACAGCAGGATTGGGAGCAACCGTCCCAAGAGCGCGCCGGGCGAGCCCCAGCGCAACTTTCATATAGGCGTTATCTCTGGCCTCTGGCCTCAATCCTCAATGCCGTTCATGCCGCGCAGACCGCTGAGGCCTCCGACAAATTCTTCGAAATCCTTCGCTTCGCGGAAGTTCCGGTAAACAGAAGCGAAGCGCACATAGGCAACCTGATCGAGATTTGCCAGAGCCTCCATCACGATTTCACCGATGATGTCAGACTGGATATCGCTTTCACCCAGGCTTTCGAGACGCCGGACAATACCATTGATCAGACGATCAACGCGCTCCGGCTCAACCGGTCTCTTGCGTGTCGATATGCCGATTGAACGGGCAAGCTTGTCGCGATCAAATGCGACGCGCTGGCCATTTTTCTTGACCACGGTCAGCTCACGCAGTTGCACCCTCTCGAAGGTTGTGAACCTTGAGCCACAGCCTGGACAAAGACGTCGGCGCCGAATAGCAGAATTATCCTCTGTCGGTCGCGAATCCTTCACCTGCGTATCGTCGTTGCCACAGAACGGACAGCGCATGGCCTCCCCTTTCTTACGTGTTTTTTTTCAGTTCCGGCTGATATTCAGCCGTCTTGTTATATCAATCTCTTGCTCAAGCACCCTGGCCGTAAATCGGGAACCGGGCACATAGTGCAATCACTTCTTCACGCGTCGTTGCTTCCTGGGCTGCATTGCCCTCTTCACCATTGGCTGCCAGTCCATCAAGCACATCCGCAATCATACGTCCAACTTCGGCGAATTCAGCAGTGCCAAAACCACGTGTCGTTGCAGCCGGTGTGCCAACACGAACACCTGATGTTACCGTTGGCTTTTCGGGATCAAAAGGCACGCCGTTTTTGTTACATGTTATATGTGCGCGTTCCATAGCGGCTTCGGCTGCTTTCCCGGTCAGGCCCTTGGATCGCAGATCCAGCAGTTGCAGATGCGTATCTGTTCCGCCTGAAACCAGATCAACACCCCGCGCGCCAAGGGCATTCCCCAGCGCCTGGGCATTATCTACAATCGCCTGAGCGTAGACCTTGAAAGACGGCTGCAGGGCTTCGCCCAGGCCGACGGCCTTACCGGCAATCATCTGCAACAAGGGACCACCCTGAATACCCGGGAAGATCGCCGAGTTAATTTTTTTGGCAATTGCTTCGTCATCGGTCAGGATCATGCCGCCACGGGCGCAGCGCAAGGTCTTGTGTGTTGTCGTCGTGACTACATCGGCAATACCGAATGGTGATGGATGAACGCCACCGGCAACGAGACCGGCAAAGTGCGCCATATCGACCATCAAAATGGCACCAACATCATCGGCAATGGCGCGGAATTTCTTGAAATCAAATGTGCGTGGATAAGCAGAACCACCCGCAATGATGATTTTGGGTTTAGCCTGGGCTGCCTGATCGGCCAGTTCGTCATAGTCGATCTGGGAATCCTGCTGGCGCACACCATATTGAACGGCATTAAACCATTTGCCGGACTGGTTTGGTGGTGCACCGTGGGTCAGATGTCCGCCGGCGGCCAGAGACAATCCCATCACTGTGTCACCGGGTTTGGCCAATGCCATAAGCACGGCCTGATTGGCCTGACTGCCGGAATGTGGCTGCACATTGGCAAAACCACAGCCGAATAATTCTTTTGCCCGGTCAATTGCCAGTTGCTCGATGATATCGACGTGCTGGCAACCGCCATAATAACGCCGGCCCGGATAACCTTCGGCATATTTGTTGGCGAGGATTGTCCCCGTTGCCTGCAATACAGCGGCACTGACGATATTTTCAGACGCGATCAGCTCAATTTCGTTTTGCTGACGGTCCAGTTCCTGGCTGATAGCACCAAATACGGCGGCATCTGTATCGGCCAGATTGCCTGAGAAAAAATCCTGGGTCGCCGGGGTGTTTTCAGCGACATCTATAGAAGACATGTGTTGGTTTCCTGCGTCAAATATGTCGGGATCAGGTGAGTTCGATCTTGTCGACCCGGCGTTCGTGTCGCCCGCCTTCAAAATCGGTTGTGAAAAAGGCAGAAACGGCGTCTCGCGCCGTCTCGATGCCGATAATTCTGGCGCCAAGGGCCAATACATTGGCGTTGTTATGCTGGCGCGAAAGTTTTGCGGTCAATCCATCATGGCAAAGCGCTGCGCGGACGTTGGCGTGACGGTTTGCGGCAATGGAAATGCCGATACCCGATCCACAAATGGCAACACCGTAACGGGCCTGGCTATTTGCGATGGCCTCGCCGATTGCATGACCGAAGTCTGGATAATCCACGGAATCAGCATTGTTTGTGCCCAGATCAAGCACATCAAAGCCCAACCCATCGAGGTCAGCTTTCAACAACTCTTTCATTTCATAGCCGCCATGATCAGCTGCAATGGCAACGATTTCGCGAGACATCGGTCTAAAATCTCCAGATTGGCCCCCTGATTACCATATGTCGGGGCCACGCGCCAGTATCACACCAGAGAAGGTTTGTCATCTTGTCGACAATTTTGAGGCGCTATAGTGTTTCAAGAGTAACACCAGGGGTATGAAGCGTGTTGCCTGGCTCGATAAAATGCGGCTACACTCGGATTAACGGGCCGGTCCAGTATCTTACGCGAATATGTCCCTGCTGATTTAAGGGATGCGCAGGACTTTCATATACTGGATTTTGGTCAGTAGCCTTGCTGATTGCAGGGGTGAGATTTGAAACGGTCGGTAATGCAGGGGAACCTTGCCCGGCCAGACGTTTAAAAAACAGGGAGATCTTAAATGAAGACCATTTCAACCCGTGCCGCACTCGCGGGCGTTGCTGTAGCAATGCTGGCAGCCGCACCGGCCACAGCTGATGTGAAAATTGGCTCGCTGGGTGCCATTACTGGCCCAATCGTGAGTCTGGTAAAAGAAATCAATCTTGCCGAGCAAGCCGCGATTGACGAAATCAACGCAGGCGGCGGCATTAATGGCGACAAGGCCGTCATCGTCTTTGGCGATACCGGCTGTAACTCACAGACAGCTGTAGACGCGGCCAACAAACTGGTCAACATCGAACAAGTTGTCGGCATTGCCGGTGCCCTGTGCTCAGGTGCCACCATCCCGGCTGCCAGTAACGTTGCTGTTCCGGCCGGTGTTGTGATGATTTCTCCGGCATCAACTTCGCCTGAAATCACCGACCTGAAAGATAATGACTATCTTTATCGTACAGCACCTTCTGATGCATTCCAGGGCGGCGTTCTCGCCAAGCTGGTTCTCAGCAAGGGCATCAAGAAAGTCGCGCTGACATACATCAATAACGATTATGGTGTTGGTCTCGCCGGTACATTCCGGTCTACCTACAAAGCCATGGGCGGCGTCATTACCGCTGACCAGGTCCACGAGGAAAAGAAGCAGTCCTATCGTTCCGAACTGGCTTCACTGGCTTCCGGTGGTTCAAGCAAACTTGTCATTATCGCCATGGGCGAAGGCAGTGGCATGACCATGATCCGTCAGTCTCTTGAAGGTGGCATGTTCGACACCTTCATCGGTGCAGACGGCATGCGTACCGACAAATTGGTTGAAGGCATTGGCGGCAAGAACCTGAAAGGTAAATTCTGGGGCACATTGCCAGCAGCAAAGCCTTCCCCGCAGCTGGATAACTTCAAGGCCATGTATGGCGACGGCAAGAAGTTCAAGTTTGGCTCACCGTTCACCGCACAGGGTTATGACGCAGTAATGCTGGTGGCTCTGGCAGCTCAAATGGCTGGCTCTTCGGACCGTACCGCAATCCGCGACAACTTGCGCAAGGTAGCAAACGCTCCTGGCATGATCGTTGGACCAGGCGAGTGGGCCAAAGCCGTGGCAGCTATCAAGGCTGGCAAGGACATCAACTACGAAGGTGCTTCCGGTAGTCATGAATTTGACGCCAAAGGTGAAGTCGCCGGCGTGTTTGCTGAATACCAGGTTCAAGGCAACATGCTGGTCGACAGCGATCCGCTGGACATCAAATAAGCCTTCGATCAAGCTTAAGCTTTCGAGCTGAAATGACCTCCCCCGCTTCGGCGGCGGGAGGTTTTTTTTGCCTGATTATCACGACCTGTCTTGACCTTGTTTGTTTCCGGGTCGACCATTGCAGATCATCTCACCCGCACTGAGGAAGATCATGACAGCCATAAAAAACCTGAACACGCCGGTTCTGATTGTTGGTGGCGGTATCGGCGGTCTGGCGGCTGCCGTTGCCTTGTCCAAAAAGGGTGTCGCCAGCCATGTCCTGGAACAGTCGTCAGAATTTGCCGAAATCGGTGCGGGTATCCAGCTGGGCCCGAACGTTTTCAGAGCCTTCCGCGAACTTGGTATTTATGATGCTGTCTGCGACAAGGCCGTGTTCGTTGACGACCTGATCATGATGGACAGCGTCTCAGGCACGCCCATCAAAAAAATTCCCCTTGGTGACACAATCCGTGAACGCTTCAAGGATCCTTACGCTGTCATCCACCGGGCCGACTTGCACCAAGCATTGTTATCCGCCTGTGATGCGACTGACCTTATCAAGCTGACGACAGATACCAGTGTCGAAAAATATGCGCAAGCCGGAGACGAGATCACCCTGACAACAAGCGACGGGAGTGAAATCAAGGGCTGCGCTGCCATTGGTGCAGACGGCCTGTGGTCCTCCATTCGCGGTCAGATGCACGGCGGCGAAAAGCCCCGCGTCTCCGGACACATTGCCTATCGCGCGGTCTTGCCTCTGGCGGAAGTGCCGGAAGAAGTGAAATGGAATGCTGCAACCCTGTGGGCAGGACCACGTAATCACCTCGTGCATTATCCATTGCGAAACTGGGAGCTGTTTAATCTGGTCGCGGTCTTTCACAGTGACCGTTATGAAGAAGGCTGGAACGCTGTTGGTGCCAAGGACGAAATGATGCGTTGTTTCGAAGGCGTCGATGATCGTCCCATGAGCATGCTGAAAAAAGTGAATGACTGGCGCATGTGGGTTCTGTGTGATCGCGAGCCAATAGAAGACTGGAGTGATGGTCGCGTAACCTTGCTGGGCGATGCGGCCCACCCCATGCTGCAATATTTTGCGCAAGGTGCCTGCATGGCATCAGAGGATGCTGTCTGCCTGGCCGACATGGTGGAGAAGTTCGATGGTGACTTTGCCGCGGCTTTTCAGGGCTATCAAAAAGCCCGCTACTTGCGGACAGCGCGAGTGCAAATGACAGCACGTTTCCTCGGCGACATCTATCACGCCGCTGGTCCCGTGCGCGAATTGCGCAACATGGTTTTTGGCGGCGCGGCCCCGGCCGACGCCGACCCTCATGCCGGTCTTGCCTGGCTTTATGGCGGCAACCTCGACACGGCAGGCTAATCAATTATTTCCAATCCAACCCCGGAGAAAATTTCCAATGGCGATCAATAATTTTGCGACAATTGCAGAGATGAAAAAATCTGTCGGCAGTGTGCTGGGCACAAGCACCTGGACGACCATCGACCAGGACCGCATCAACAAATTTGCCGATGCGACCGGTGACCATCAGTGGATTCATGTCGATGTCGAACGGGCGCAAAAGGAACTGCCTATAAAAAGCACAATCGCCCACGGCTATCTGACCTTGTCACTGATCCCGATGATGAATTATGAAATCTATCAGGTCGAAAGCGTTGTCCATGCCGTGAATTACGGCGGCAACAAATTGCGCTTTCTGAACATGGTCCCCGCCGGATCAAAAGTCCGCGGCCACCTGACTTTGAAATCTGTCGAAGAACACAAAAGCGGCGGCCACCAGGTCATCGCCGAAGTCAGCGTCGAAATCGACGGCCAGGAACGCCCTGCCCTGATCGCCGAAACCATGGCTGTGCTGTACGAATAGCCAAAAAACGGTGCCTGGTATTCTTCGTGCCTGGCTCCAGTTTTGGCGGAAGTCTATTTTGCAAATCTGGCGACTCCTGAAACGGTGAGTGTCGTATTTACGACTACCAAATTCTTTCGACTCGCCTCGGAATAATGGTGGCTGGCACGAAGAATGCAGGTCATCATATTTCCCATTTGCCACAAAACTAACCCGCAGGAACAACTGGCGGCCAGAGAGATTATCCACGGGGGAAACCAAATCAAAAGTAATCTGTACCTGAATTCCGTCAAGTAGACCGAGGAAGCGATGATAACTCACGACAGAGAATACTTTTATAAATATGTATCAGCAGAAACGGCCAAAGCTATACTGACCACAGAGAAAGTACGCTGGTCTTCACCGCGCCTGTTTAATGATCCTTTTGATGTTCAGTTCGATCTGCAGTTTCCATTCACTGAAGAAAAATACGTAGACGCAGTGGTCAAGAAAATGCGGACTCACTTTAAGGACGGTAGGAAACAAGAGGTCGTCGCCGATTCTACGACTGTAGCTGCATTCAATTATCTCTTGGATGTTATGGGGAAAGGCGACCCTGCGCAGATCAACGAATATATTGACGAAATCGTTAGGCCTTCAGCAATAGAAGGATATCAAAAGGTGCAAGGAAACTTGGAATCCAAGAATCAATTTGTTCGCGATTCCCTTTTTGGCTTGTGCATTTTTTGTATGTCGGAAAAATACGATGATTTGTTGATGTGGTCTCACTATGCAGCCTCACATACTGGGGCAGTCATAAAGTTTCGTTGTCTTCCGGAATTGGATACTGCTTTCTGCGCGGCGACACCTGTACAATATCAACCTGATATGCCTGCCTGGGCAACTTTGGATGAGTTGATTGAGGACTTGTTTGCTGAAAAACCACTTGGAACAATTCATCATTTTCACAGACTCGCAGCCACCAAATCTACTGCTTGGGAGTATGAGAAAGAATGGCGAATGATATCGAAATTCCGTAATCCAGAATTAGTTTATCAAGGGTATGTGGACTACAAAATCTTCCCTGAAGAAGTTTCCGGAATTATTTTTGGATGTCGAATTTCCAGTGACGCCAAAGCAGAGATTCAAGAAATCTTGGCTGCCAAGTTTTCACACGCTACTCAGCTTCAAGCTTCAACAGACCCTTCCCAATATGGTTTGGTATTCAGTGAAACTTGATAGAGGAATTTAATATGAGTTTTGATTTTGGGCCAATAATGGATGCGAATATCGCTCCAAGTACAATTTCCTTTTTGAAAATAGCAAACCCTGCTGCGCCGGTGCTATTTGGATCTGGAACTCTAGTCAAATGTCGAAATTTGAGAGGAATATTGACCTGCGGTCATGTCTTTGAGGCGGTAGCGACACAAAATGAAATTGGGATACTCTTATACCCAGTAGTCTCGACAACGAGGCAGCAGTTCAAAATAGATGTGCCTGAATTCGTGTCAGACTCAATAATATTCAGCGCCACACCGAAGTCAGCTGACGGGCCAGATTTAGCTTTTATTCCATTGCCTGATCAGCATGCAGAAAATTTAGCTTCCTTGGGAACCTTTGTCGATTTGGATATTGGAAAGACAAGAGCATTTACCTCTGTCCCCGTAGACGAAGAGTGCTTCGAAGCCGTATCAGGCGCGATACAGGATCTAACTCCCCCCTTACGGATAGAAGATAAAAAAGCAGTCCAAGAAATAAGCGGACTCATGAACGTAGGAAATGTAATTTCAACTGTAACGTTGAATGGCTTCGACATCGTTACGTTTCAACCAAATCCAGGACCAAATTTCAAACTTCCTGCCTCGTATGGAGGGACCAGCGGTGGTGGGATATGGCGCGTCCTTGTGAAGAAGCAGGAGAATGGGTGCTATTCTCACAGGCAAAACAAGCTCATCGGTGTCGCGTTTTGGGAAACAGACCTGCCGAACCGGAAAATTATTGGCCACGGACCGGAAAGCATTTTCGAAAACTTGCTCGATGAGATCAACCGACGTTGGCCCTGATCACTTTATGGAAGGTGCTCGTTTTACCGATGTTTTGGAAGTTTGGCGAGTTGATATCCAAATAGGCCAAATATGGTGTCAAGAATATGAGTAACGATGGAAGCTCTATCTTGACTTAAGTTAACATCTTTCTGGACTGCCTCTAGTCGGTTTTCAAAATCGTCCAACTTGACCGCCAAGCCTAAATCAAAAACTTCGCCCGTCCCACTGAGCGACTTTATGAAAAAGTGGATTGCATCGTAGACCAGTTGATTAGTCGCTTTAGGGTCTGGTCGGTGGGTAATTGAAGTTGGTTTTCCGTCGTCATCTATTTGGATATAATTCTCTAAACATCTAGGTGTGGTGTGGACAGAGGCGCTCCAAAGTCTGAACATTGAGTTGTATATTTCCCCACAACCAACATTTTGCGCATTTCGTTGAGATTGGAATTCCAGAATTCCTTCATCCTTTATTCGTTGCTCCAATTCACCTTTTAGTTCGGGGGTAGCAAGTTCGTTCACTTTGTGAAACACGGGACCACTGTGTTGTTTAGCTGAATTAAGAAGTTTTAAGCGGGCTTTGTCGTCGGTGCGAAGATAAGGACCTATAAATTCAACATCATTGCAGATATTAGCATGTACCCAATACGCATCCAGGAAAATACGGAAATTTGACTTTAGTTCTTCTCGGGCACCGTGCGCAGCAAGAATTGCTATCGCTTGGACAACTTCCTGCAACCTGACCAACGTAACTAAAGCAAGCAACTTCTGTTGTTCTTCAAGGGTTTCTTGCCCTTCGACATTTAATTCAGGAAATATCGACTCGGCAAATGCTATCAGTTCAAGAAGCAAGTCATGCTGCTTGAGGTTGGCTCCCGGAACCGATTCTGAAATATTTGGCAGCGAGGTCAATGTTAATCCGTAGCCTTCGATTATCATGTTCTGACCTATTATTCTCTCTGAGAAAGACTAAGGCTGTATACAGTTAATCCATTCAGTCCTAAATGCCCAAGACGTGGATAGCCGTGTCAAGCACGAGCACGGCTATGTGATTATGCAATATAGAAAAGCTGCAACCTCTACCGTTTCGGCTGGGCGTCTTTGCCGCCGGGGTGGCGTTCGGGGAGGATGCCCTGGCCGTATTTCTGCAAGACGATGTTGAGGACCAGGCCGATGATGAACATGCGCATGTAAGGAACGCGGACAGCAAATTCACCGGTCAGGCTGAAGGCCTGGATGACCATTTCGGACATGGACCAGAGCGACCAAATGATCAAGGCACCCAACAGGACACCGCGATTATTGCCGCTGCCGCCGACAATCATCATCACCCAGATCAGGAATGTGGTGAGCAAAGGCTCGGTAGCTTCAAGGCCGATGAACTTGAAATAGTGGGCACTGAGCGCACCGCCCAGACCCATGATGGATGAGCCAATAATAAAGGCTTCAAGGCGCAGGCGTTCGACGTTTTTACCCGAAGCCCTGGCAGCAAGTTCATTGTCCCGAATGGCGCGCATGATCCGGCCCCAGGGTGAATGCTGCCCCTTCTCCAACAAGACATAAACGACAATCAGAATGCCCACGACCAGCGCCAGGAAAGCCAGAGGTCCGGCGAGGCCGCCGAGGCTTTCGAAGGGCTTGGGAATGTTCGAGATACCCCGGGCGCCATTGGTGGCCCACATTTCATTTTTCAGAATCAGACGCAGGATTTCGGCAATACCGATAGTGGCGATAGCCAGATAGTCACTGCGTAACCTGATACAAATCTTGCCGACAAACCAGGCGAGGATCGCCGACGTAATCATTGCCGCGATGGCCCCGACCCAGAATGGCATGTCGAAACCGCCAATATGCTTGCCGGTTTCTTCCGTGGTCAGAATGGCTGCGGTGTAGGCACCAATGGCAAAGAAGCCTGCGATACCGACATTGAACAGACCGGTAACACCCCAGTTGAGGTTCAGCCCCAGGCCCATGACGCCATAAATCGCGACCATCGTCAGCAAGGTAATTAAATAGCTTGAGTAGCCGATCATCTGGTCTGACATTAATAGACCCTCCCGCGGAAGAGACCACTGGGTCGCCAGATCAACATGATGACCATGATCGCAAAGGCGATGCCGGTCTTATAACCAGGCGAGAGCAACGGGCCATCCCCGAGCCAGGGATAGGACGAAACTTCTTCAGCGATACCGATGACCATGCCACCTGCCATGGCACCATAGGCTTTGCCAATACCGCCCAGAATTGCGGCGGCGAAAATTGGCAGGATCAAGTCCCAGCCGGCGTTGGCATGAATTTGCGAATCCCAGGCGATAAAAACACCGCCAATTGCCGCCAGACCAGCACCGATGATCCAGGTGGCCTGAACAACTTTTTCCGTTGAGATACCGGCAAGGCGCGACAGTTCAGGCGAATCGCTGACAGCGCGCATGGCTTTGCCGATCCGGGTTTTGGATAAGGTCCAGTGAATGCCCAGCATGGCAGCGATGGTTATTGCCATCATCCAGATATGTCGCTCGGCTATGCGGAAGCTGTCGAGGAAAACCAGTGGCATGGAAATACCGGAGGAATAGGTTTCCGTGTTCACGCCCCAGACGACCATGATCAACGAACGCAACATCAGGGCCACACCAAAGGATGCTATGACAACAATGATCGTTGATTTCTCTCGCAGCGGTTTATAGAAAACCCTGTCGATGCCAAGGGTCACAACAATGGTGCCAATCATCGCAAATGGCAGCGCCAATATAGGACCAACGCCCAGCCAGCCGATGGCCGAAAATGCAATAAAAGCCCCCAGGGTCATCATGTCACCATGGGCAAAGTGGGCAAACCTGAGAATGCCGAAGACCATGGAAACGCCGATAGCACCCAGCGCGTAAATCGAACCCAGGACAATACCGGGGATCAGATAGAAATTGATAAAAAGCAGTAGATCACCCATGTTGAATCTCTTTCACGCTCAACCTCCCAGAAACATTTCGGCGACCTCACGGTCGGCGATAAGCTCGGGTCCGCTGCCTTCGTGCCGGTTCTGGCCGTCGACAAGTACGTAACCGCGATGTGATATGGCCAATGCCTGTCTGGCATTCTGTTCGACCATCAAGACCGGTGTCCCGGATGCGTTGACCTGGATAACCAGTTCAAAGATTTCCTGTGCGTATTTGGGCGACAGTCCGGCCGTCGGCTCATCCAGCATCAGCACCTGGGGTTCCAGCATCAGGGCGCGACCCATGGCCACCATCTGACGCTGTCCACCGGACAAGGTCCCTGCCGCCTGATTGCGCTTCTCGAGCAACGGCGGAAACAATTCGTAGACATTTTTAAGACGTCCCTCCAGGGGACCGTCATAGGTAAAGGCACCCATCTCCAGGTTCTCTTCCACAGACAGGTTCGGAAAGACATTATCTGTCTGGGGCACAAATCCGACGCCCTTGCCAACGACCTCTTCCGGCGGCATGCCGGTGATGTCATGGCTACCCATGGTGATCTTGCCGCCATGCATGACCAGTAAACCAAAAATGGCTTTCATGGCTGTTGATTTGCCAGCCCCGTTAGGGCCGACGATGGAAACGATTTCACCCGGGTCCAGTTTCAGAGAAACATTGTGCAGGATATCCGCACCCTCGCCATATCCGGCGGTGACGTCGACCAGTTCAAGAACACTCATCAGCTGGCCTCCGCAGTTTGTGAGCCCAGATAAGCTTCGAGCACCCGTTGATCTTTACGGATGTCATCCATGTTGCCCTGGGTCAGGACACTGCCAGCGGCCATTACGACCACCGGATCACACAGGCGGGCAATCATGTCCATGTTGTGTTCAACAATACAGAATGTAATGCCACGCTCCTCGTTCAGTCGCTGGATCTTTTCACCGAGTTGCAGCAGCAAGGTCGGATTAACGCCAGCGCCCGGCTCATCCAGCAAAACGATTTCAGCGCCCGACATCATTGAGCGTCCAAGTTCCAGCAACTTTTTCTGACCACCTGACAGATTGCCTGCCAGTTCATCACGAACACGATCGAGACCGAGGAAGCTCAGGGTATCTTCTGCAAGCGCCCGGACTTCGGCTTCACGTTTGGCCACGGCCCCTGGCATAAACCAGGTTTTAAAGAGGTTTTCACCATCCTGTTCCGCCGGCACGGCCATCAGGTTTTCCAGCGTCGTTAGCCCGTGAAATTCGTGGGGAATCTGGAAGGTTCTGACAAGTCCCTTGTGAAACAGCTCGTGTGGCTCCTCACCGGTGACATCCTTGCCATGCAGCAGAACTGACCCTGAATCAGGTTTGATAAAGCCTGTAACAATGGTGAAAAGCGTGGTTTTCCCGGCCCCGTTCGGGCCGATCAAACCGGTTATCGATCCCTTGTTGACTTCGAAAGAGCATCCATCGACTGCGTGAACGCCGCCGAAACTCTTGTATATACCTTGTATCGATAGAACGGGTTGCCCCTCGGGCGTAGCGCTGGTCTCAGCGTTCGTATCCAAACTCAAAACTGTTCTCCCTGAGGTGATACCGCTTCTTGCGGGAACACCGGCGTACAGTTACCCATCGGGCCTGCACGAATTATTCAGCTGCACGATCCGTTAGTTTCGAATTCGTACCGGGTGATTTTTTATTTGGGTGATTGTGGCACAGACCCTGGACAAGTCGTAAGGGCTTTCAGGCAAGAATTCCGCCTGAATCCGGACTTTTTGTCTGTTTGTTCATGACATATTCGAGTTTGCGCACAGCATTCTTGCTCAGAATATGCTTACCGGCGTTCGCTGGACCAACGATGGACGCTTCCATGCCGGTAACAGGGTCAACCGCTGTCACCTTCACAGAATTACCAATCCGCTGCATCTCGATCAGATATTCACCGCTACCACCTCGGCTCAATCTTCACTCCCCCTTAATTCAGGTATTCAGTTTAATGCCTGTAATCAGGCTGCGCGTTGCAGGCCGATGCGGCCCCAGATTGCACAGACAGATTTAACAAGATCATCCATCATTTCGTCGGTGTGCAATGGTGTCGGGGTAAAGCGTAACCGCTCTGTACCGCGTGGCACCGTCGGGAAGTTGATAGGCTGAACATAGATATTGTGCTCATCCAGCAGCATGTCCGAGGCCTGTTTACACAATACCGGATCGCCCACCATCAGCGGGACGATATGTGTGACAGAGTCCATAACAGGCAAACCTGCATCACGGAACAATCGCTTCAGGCGCGCTGCACGTTCCTGATGGCGTTCACGCTCAACCGTCGACTGTTTCAGGTGGGTGACACTGGCCAGTGCGCCTGCAGCAATAACCGGGCTGAGGGACGTTGAAAAAATAAAGGCCTGGGCGAAAGAGCGGATTGCATCAAGCATGGCAGCCGGTCCGGCGACATAGCCGCCACCAACACCATAAGCCTTGCCAAGCGTGCCATTGATCACATCGACACGATCCATGACACCTTCGCGTTCCGCAACACCGCCACCGCGCAGACCGTAAAGGCCAACCGCATGGACTTCGTCCAGATAGGTCATGGCATTGTATTTGTCTGCCAGATCGCAAAAAGCTTCAATCGGCGCGATATCACCGTCCATTGAATACACAGATTCAAAGGCAATAATCTTCGGTCGCTCCAGCGGCTCTGCCTTCAGTTTCGCTTCTAGATCGGCAAGATCGTTATGTTCAAAAATCTTGCGATCCGTGCCGGCATGCCGGATGCCTTCGATCATGGAGGAGTGATTCAGGGAGTCTGAAAAAATAATGCAACCCTTGAGCAATTTACCCAGGGTGCTGAGCGCTGCTTCGTTGGCATTATAGCCAGATGTGAAAATCAGGCCCTTTTCCTTGCCATGCAAGTCAGCAAGCGCTTCTTCAAGCAACACATGATAATGATTAGTACCCGAGATATTCCGTGTGCCACCTGCACCGGCGCCAACTTCACCCAAAGCCTTGCGCATGGCGTCGAGGACTTTCGGATGCTGCCCCATGCCCAGATAATCGTTGCTGCACCAAACCGTTACCTGGTGCGTTTCGCCGTCAATATAACGTGTCGCACGGGGGAAATCGCCAGCGTGTCGAGCCAATTCAGCAAAGACCCGGTAACGGCCTTCTTGCTTCAATTCAGCGATCCGATCAGCGTAAAACTGTGTGTAATCCATAACCCGGCGCTCCACCTTGTGCCACCAAAATAAAATTTCCAAAGCAATCCCGTTTCCAACGAAATCGCTAACGTGTTCTGTCTCACTCATATTCTATGACAAAACAACGCGAGGTTTCCTTCAATATTGGAAACAGTCTAGCTCATATACCCCGAAAATGCCCATCCGCAAATGCGTCTCGATGACGCAGCCTGAAATGCCTGTACCAGTCCGCAGTTGCCGGAAATATATTTTAGGTTTAAAATATTATTCCAACAATGACTTCTTATATGTCGCTTTACTAATTAACATCAATCTTCACCTTTTTTGTGGATAAAATCAATGCAAACCCTTTTGCCGGAAGGCTGGCCCCGCCCCAGCGGATATTCACTCGGAATTGCGGCCGAAGGTCGTCAAGTTCATGTTGCCGGACTGATCGGCTGGCTGCCCGATGGCAGTTTCCCGTCTGATAAACTTGGCGGACAGGTCCGACAGGCGCTGCAAAACACGGTGGATGTGCTGGCTGAAGCCGGTGCTGGCCCGGAACATGTCGTTCGCCAGACCTGGTATATCAGGGACCGGGACGCCTATATTGCAGAAATCAGGGACATTGGCGCGGCCTGGAAAGATGTTATGGGCAAGAACTTTCCGGCCATGGCGGTGATCGAAATTTCCCGCTTGATCGAGAGCAAAGCCCTGGTTGAGATTGAAACCTACGCAATTCTGCCAACGGACAAGTAACGTCGATACCCGACTTCCCCTGAAAGGTTTGTTGCTTCTGATCGGCCTGACCCTGGTATGGGGCGCCAGTTGGCCGATCATGAAAATTGCCGTCGAGGGTATGCCGATCTTTGTGTATCGGTTTATCTCCGCCTTCGGTTGCGGCGTTTTTTTGCTCACATTGACTCGCATGACGGGTCGCTCCCTCGCCCTGCCCCGCAGACTTTGGCTGCCAATTCTGGCCATGGCCATTATCAACGTCACCTTGTTTCTGTATTTCTCGGCTGTCGCCCTGCAAATCATGCCGTCGGGCCACGCTTCGGTGATGGCCTATACGATGCCGCTCTGGGTATTTCTGATCGGCATTCCGGTCCTGGGTGATCGTCCGCGCCCGGCGCAATGGCTGGGTCTGGCACTGGGACTGGGGGCCATAGCCGTTTTGATGCTTAAAGGCTGGAGCACACTGGGTGAAGCGCCCATGGGCATCATTCTCATGGGTGCCGGTGCCATTTGCTGGGCAACAGGCACCGTAATCATGAAAAAGATGGACTGGCAAAAACCGATGTCATTTGTTGTCGGCTGGCAATTTTTGATCGGCAGCGTGCCGTTTATACCGCTGATGTGGAATGATCTGGCGACACTGGTATGGCCTGGCACGAAGGTCGCGTTGGCCGTAAGCTATACGCTTGTGCTGGCGCTCGCGTTCGGCTTCTGGGCCTGGTTCAGGATTATTGAAATGGTGCCGGCTTCCGTCGCATCATTGTCGGTTCTGGCGATACCGGCCATCGGCGTCGTATCGGGTGCCTTGATACTGGATGAGACAATTGGCGTTACCGAATTGACGGCACTTGCCTTGTTACTGGGTGCCCTGGCGACTGTCGTTCTGCCAAAGCCAGACTAAAATCAGCGACCGCCAAACCTTAATTGATCAGCCCAGAAGCGCTCCAATGTGCGCAGGGCCTCGTTGATATCTCCCAACGCTTCGGTTTCAATAACGCCTTCATTCAGGGTCACAACGTGTTTGTGGTACAGCTTTTCCATAAACGCGTGCAATTCCAGACCCTTTTCACTGAGTTTGATGCGCACAGAGCGACGGTCATGGGCTGAACGTTCCTGATCGACAAATCCGTTTTCAACCAGCTTCTTCAAATTGTAGGTGACGTTGGAGCCGAGATAATATCCGCGGGTCGTAAGCTCACCGACGGTCATTTCGTCTTCACCGATATTATACAGGATCAAGGCCTGGATATTATTGCAATCCTTGATCGCTTCACGATCCAGTTCCGCCTTTACGACGTCCAGAAACTGTCTGTGCAATCTTTCAATCAGCTGCAGGGCTTCAAGATACAAACCCTTGCCGACTTCAATCTTGTCTACTGGATTACCAACTGACGTGTCGATGTCCGACATCTTTATCAACCTTCAACGCTAGAGCAATAATAAAGAAAACAGGCAAGCCATTTTCTACAAAAATTGCACAAAATCTATTCGCCGGGCAGCTTCAATGATCAAAGAGTCATCGAAAGCGTTCTCGCAAAAATGGAACCTTTAAATCAGCCCTAATTTATACAAATATTCACGCCGCCGCCAGTCGATTAGTATGAGGATTTACGATAGATTTTGGAAAAATTGCCTATTTTGCAGGCAAAACCATCAAAATGTATTCAATTAGACCTGATAATGCTTCACAGCATCCAGGTCCCATTCAAGACCGCTGCCGGGACGGTCGGGGACAATGGCCGCACCGTCTTCGATTTGCAGTGGCGATTGAAGCACGGCGCTGGCCACATCCAGGTATTCAAGATAGTGCCGGGTCGGGGTCACCAGCATCAGATGCGCTGAAATTTCACAAAACAAGTGGCTCGACATCGGCAGTCCTTCGGCCTCAGCCATGGCAGCCGCTTTTTTCCAACCGCTGACACCACCAATTTTCATCACATCGGGCATCACAAAATCCGAAGCCCCGTAGTCCAGACTGAGCTTCATATCCGCTGGACCCCACCAGTTTTCACCCAGCTGAATGGCCGTGTTGACGGAACTGCGAACTGTGGCGCTGTCTTCGTGGGCCGTGGCAAGCACAGGTTCTTCAATCCACAACAAATCAAATTCACTCAACTTCTGAATACGACTGATAGCTTCGGGCGCGCGCAGGGACTGGTTATAGTCGACCATAAAATCAACGTCGTCACCAAGTACTGCCCGTCCCCTTCGCACGACCTCGATATCGGTCGCCACATCGGGAAAGCCCAGTTTGATCTTCACGGCCTTGAAACCTGCGTCCAGCGTCTCCTGCAAGACACTTTCGATGTTATCCGGTGCAATCATGCCAAGGCTGTCATAGGTCGCCAATGGACTGCTGTTATTGCCACCCAGCAGGCGGTTCAGGGGCAGCTCGGCCGCTCTGGCTAGTGCATCCCAACAGGCCATGTCTATACCGGCAACAGCCATACCCGCAAAGCCCTGATCCCCGACCAGACGAAAGGCCCCATCGAGGATTTTTCTGACATTCACCGGATCGGCCTTTTGACCAATCAGCAAAGGCTCAAGGTTCAACAGCGTTTCAAATACAGGCTTATGGGCAAGCGGGGTATAACAGAACAAATAGGCATGCCCGGTGACCCCCTCTTCTGTCAGAAGGTCAATCAGTATAAGTGGAGAAACTTCAACCGATCCGCTGGCTGTATGGACGGGCCGATCAAGCGGCACGACAGCAGCGGTGAAATTGATCGCACTTATGGTTAGTTCCTGGTTCATGTCCGGGGTCATCCTGTTGTTATAACGAAGCTGGTAAACACTTCAACAAAACTGGTGACACCCCCGAAAATTCACCCAAGCAACAAAACCAGAATACCCACAACGACCAGGACAATACCGGCGACTTCAAGCCGGGTTGATCGTTCCCCGAAAAACATATGGGCGGCGATGAAGGTAAAGACAAGTTCGACCTGACCCAATGCCCGAACATAAGCTGCGTTCTGTATTGTCATGGCTGTAAACCAGCCCACTGATCCAATCATGCCGGTAACGCCGACCCAGCTTCCAACCCGCCAGTTTCGTAACACCCTGGCCAATTCACCCGGTTCACGGATCAGCAGATACACGCCCATAACAATGGTCTGAAAGCCCAGCACCCAGGCCAGTGTAAAGGCGGCCTGAATGAGAAATCCGTCGCCCCCCAGACTGAGAGAAGCCGCGCGATAGGACACAGCAGACACACCGAAACTGGCACCGGAAGCCAGCCCGATCAGCGATGTCCGTTCAGTCCAGGCAAAGACAATCCGCCCCAGACCGATGCCGCTTTGGGCCGCAGACAACGCCACCACACCAACCAGACTGATCAGGATGGCGATGATGGCGGATACAGACAGCGGATCAGCCAGGATCACAGCACCGAATATCGCTGCCTGCACGGTCTCGGTTTTGGAAAAAGTGGTGCCAACAGCAAAATTTCGAAACGAGAACAGATAGATCAGCAAGGTCGTCGCCAGCATCTGTGCCGCACCACCAATTGCCGCGTAAAATGCAAAATTCGTATTGAGCGACGGCATATCAAACTCAGGCAGCTCACCCAGCACCAGCACATAAATGACCGCAAATGGCCACGCATAGATAAACCGGGCATAGGTCGCCCCACCCGTGCTGAGCCTGTCTTTCAGGTACTTTTGCAGCATCGAGCGCAAGTTCTGAAAGAACGCAGCCGCGATGGTGATAGGTATCCAGAGTTCCATGGCGCGGAGTATGGCGAAATTTATCGCGAGTGGAAGGCTTCAAATTCTAAATCAAGCCTCAAAGTCACACTGGCGATATTGGAAGGCTTGCGGATCTACTTCTTGGGGAAATCCAGGTTCATTTCGCGGTAGCGTTCGGGATCGTCGAGCCAGTTTTCGCGGACTTTGACAAACAGGAATAGATGGACACGGCGTTCCATCTGAGCTTCGAGGTCCTTGCGGGCCATTTCGCCGACCTTCTTGATCAGTGAGCCACCCTTGCCCAGCACAATGCCCTTGTGATTGGCGCGGGTGACATAGATAACCTGGGAGACTTTGGCGGAACCGTCTTTTTGTTCTTCCCAGGCTTCGGTTTCGACCGTCAATTGGTACGGCAATTCCTGGTGCAAATTGAGAAACAGCTTTTCGCGTGTGACTTCGGCCGCGAGGTAACGCATGGGCGCCGTCGCGATCTGGTCTTCGGGATACAACCATGGCCCTTCCGGTACGGAACGGGCAAAAAACCGGCTCAGATCCTGGACACCATCGCCGGTCAGGGCCGAAATCATGAAGATATCGCTGAACAGTGGCGTATCGTCGATCATTTTTTCAGCACTTAGTTTCTCGGCCAGTTTCAACAGTTCCGGGCGTTCAACGGCATCGACCTTGTTAATCAGCAACAAGGCCTGTTTGCCGCGTTTGCGCAGCGCATCAAGGATCACCTGGGTGTCGTCATTATTGGCTTTGACAGGACGGCGAGAATCGACCAGCAGGGCCACGACATCGGCATCCCCTGCCCCCGTCCATGCATCGCTGACCATGGCCCGTTCCAGGCGCCGCTTGGGCTCGAAAATACCAGGCGTGTCGACAAAGATCATCTGGCTTTTATTTTCGATGGCGATACCCGTCAGGCGCGCCCGTGTGGTCTGCACCTTGGGGCTGACGATAGCGACCTTCGCCCCCACCAGAGCGTTGAGCAAAGTTGATTTACCAGCGTTTGGAGCGCCGATCAGGGCAACATATCCGCAGCGCGTCGCTTCGGCATTCATGTCAGTTGTCTTTCAAAAGAGTGACTTCGCTAAAACCGGAATCACTTTATCTTGTTATACAGCGTTTCAGCCGCAATTTGTTCTGCTGCACGTTTCGAGCTGCCCGTACCGGAGGCACTGCCGAGGTTGCCGACTTCTACTTCAATTGTAAAAACCGGCGCATGTGGCGGCCCGGAGCGATCCGTTTCACGATAGGCGGGTGGCGTTGCGTTACGCGCGTGAGCAAGCTCCTGCAGGCTTGTCTTGGGGTCTTTCGGGGCCGTTGTCAATTCGTCTGCCAGATCATCCCAGTAGCGATGGATAAAACTGGCTGCGACTTCGAGGCCGCCGTCCAGAAACAAGGCGGCTATGACGGCTTCACAGGCATTGGCCAGCAAGGCCGGTTTGGCTCCGCCGCCTGAATTCCGCTCACCCCTGGCAAAACGAATATGAGGGCCGAGGCCGATTTCTTCCGCCACTGCGGCCAGCGTTTCACGGCGCACCAGCGCATTATATCGCGTTGCCAGCTTGCCGGCATCGGCTTGCGGATAGGTTTTCAGTAAATGATCGGCGATCACCATTCCCAGGACCCGGTCGCCAAGAAATTCAAGCCTGTCGTAATCCCGCCCTTCACCCTGACGTGTGCTTTTTCGCGTTGTCACACTGGGATGGGTCAGCGCTTCTTCCAGCAGATCGGGGTCCTTGAACGTATGGCCGAGGCATTTCAACAGCCCCTCACGCGATTTATCCGGCTCCTCAGACATAAGATATCCCGGGCATTATTCGGTGATCGACTGGAAAAGACGGCCCCAGCGAATACTGCCAGGCCAGCCCCAGATTTCCCACCATGCAGCACTGCCATTGGTCGAAAAGAACAGGACCTCGGCGCGCCCGACCAGATTTTCGGCAGGCACGAAGCCAACGCCGTGCTGATTGATGGGTACTCTTGAATCCGTAGAATTGTCCCGGTTGTCGCCCATGGCAAAATAATGACCTGCAGGCACTTCGTAGACATCCGTGTTATCCAATGGCCCCCGTGGTGCCAGATCGTAACTCAGATACTTGACCCCGTTTGGCAGTGTTTCATCATATGTGGGGAAATTGCGCTCAATACCGTACTGCTCGTCGTAAGGATATGAGGTGTAGGGAAAACTGTCAGTGCGGATTTTTGGCACCGCTTTGCCGTTGATATGAAGCACGCCATTGGTCACCTGCAGTTTGTCACCCGGCAGCCCGACGATGCGCTTGATATAATCCGTCGTGTTGTCCCGCGGCAGTTTGAAGACCACGACATCGCCGCGTTTAACCGGGCTTTCAAATTTACGACCATCAAACGGCCCCATGCTGAAGGGGAACGAATGTTTCGAATAACCATAGGCATATTTGGAAACAAACAGATAATCGCCGATCTGCAGGGTCGGCAACATGGATTCCGATGGAATGTTAAATGGCTCCCATGCGAACGTCCGAATGCCGATGGCGATCAGGACTGCATAGAAAACCGTGCGAATGGTTTCGCCCCAGGATTCCGTTTTTTTCACGATTTCTTTATTCTCATCCACCATTAAGTAACTGCTTTATCTATCTGTAATTGTTTATTTTAATTATCAATTTGGCATAGCCGTAATGATAACAATAGCTTGCGCCAAAGGCGGTTCATCCGTGATTGTCAGCTCAATCAAGGCCTTCATACCATCTGGTGTTATTTCTTCAAGGCGGGCAGCGGCACCGCCTGTCAAAGCCATGGTTGGCTTGCCGCCTGGCAAATTAATAACCCCCATATCGCGCCAGAACACCCCTTTGCGAAAGCCGGTGCCAAGTGCCTTTGACATGGCTTCCTTGGCCGCATATCGCTTGGCGTAGGATGCCGCCCGGTTCATGCGTTTGTCCGACTTGGTGCGTTCAAGCTCTGTGTATATACGATTGGTAAAGCGCTCGCCAAAGCGTTCCAGCGTTTTTTCGATGCGCCGGATATCTATCAGGTCGCTGCCCATGCCGATCATCATCATGGATCAGTTCGGCAAGGCAATGCGGGTACGCGCCCGGTCCATGTGGTCACGCATGCGTTTGATGGCGTTTTCCAGGCCGACAAAGATGGCTTCACCGATCAGGAAATGACCAATATTCAGTTCCACGAGATTGGGTATTTCCGCGACCGCTTCAACGGTATCGTAAGCCAGTCCGTGTCCGGCATGACATTCAAGACCGATTTCAGATGCATGGGCTGCGGCAATGGCGAGCCTTTCAAGCTCGGCATCGCGCTCCTCACCGGAGACTTCACAATATTTGCCAGTATGGAGTTCAACCACGGGCGCGCCCATTGAACGGGCCGCGTCCAGTTGCCCTTTATCCGGGTCGATGAACAGGCTGACACGGCTGCCATTGGCGTTCAGTTGATCAATGATGGGTTTGAGGTGGTTATGGCCACCAATCGCGTCCAGCCCCCCCTCAGTCGTCAGTTCCTGGCGTTTTTCGGGTACGATACAAACCGCATGGGGCTTGTGACGCAGCGCAATCGCCAGCATTTCGTCGGTGGCGGCAATTTCCAGATTAAGCGGCAGGTCAATTTCGTTTGTCAGTCGCTGGATATCGTCATCAGAGATATGGCGGCGATCTTCACGTAAGTGAGCCGTAATGCCATCCGCGCCGGATTTTACGGCCAGATGAGCGGCACGCACAGGATCCGGGTTTTGAATGCCACGGGCGTTGCGAATGGTCGCAACGTGATCAATGTTGATTCCCAGGCGAAGTGGTGAAATTTCCATCAGCTATTCCCTTCCGTCTTTACCGAGTCTTGTTCAGGGGCCGAAGCAACGATGCGCTTGCGTCCCATTCGTTCCCGCCTGGCTTTTTGATAACCGGCAACCAGCTTTCTCAGCGGCAGGTAAAACATGAGCCAGACTATAATTCCGATTGGCACACTGCCAAGCAACATGGGCAAGAAAATATCGAGGAAATTGTCAAACACGTAACCCATGGTGAGCGTGTCGGGCAGTGCCTCAATGGATTCCCCGCCCATCATGGTCTTGCCCGTTGTATACACCAACCACCAGATAAACGGAAACGTCCACGGATTGCCTACAAATGTGCCCAGAACCGAGGCAAATACACTGATGCGAAAAATACCAGCCAGCAAGGCGGACATGACAAGCTGAAAGCCGACAAAGGGCGTAAAGCACAATGCGGCACCAACGGCAAAACCAGCAGCGATGGAATGGGGCGTGCCGGGCAGACGCGCCAGACGGTGCTTCAGATAGATGCCAGCCCGTTTCCAGCCAATATGGGGCCAGAAAAAACCGCGCAGGCGTTGAGCAAAGGTCAGCTTGTTCCGACGTTGAAACATGGTGTTGGACCCTGACAGAGCCTATTTGAGACCGCGACTGCCGGGTTTGATCGCAGGAATAGCGGCCAATTCGGGCGGCAAGGCGTCTGCTTCGTAAGATGGCACCTTGAGACCGGTCAGGGAAACCAGGGGCAAACCAAGGTCGACTTCACCGTCAGAACGGTCAATCAGGCAGCTGGCGGCAACTGTCGTGCCCCCGGCTGCATTGATGGCCTTGATACATTCGAGGCTGGATTTGCCGGTGGTGACGATATCTTCCGACATTAGCACCCTGGCCCCTGGCTCAAGCTCAAACCCCCGACGAAACGTAAACTCGCCATCAACGCGTTCCGTAAATATGCCGGGAACGCCTAGCTGGCGGGCCATTTCGTAACCAACCACTACACCGCCCATGGCAGGTGCAACGACAATATCAATGCCGCCTTCGCCCACAGCGGCGATCACCTTGTCTGCCAGGGCCCGGCACAAGGTTGCGGCGCGCTCCGGGTGGGAAAGGACTTTGGCGCATTGCAGATAGCGCGAGGAGTGCAAACCAGACGACAGCAAAAAATGGCCTTCCAGCAAGGCGTCGGTTTCGCGGAAGTGGCGCAGGACTTCATCCTGATTCATGGCGGGTCTTACCTGTTAGTTTGTAATGACGGTCTTAGCTGCGGGCCCGGTCAACGGAACTGATGGACGGGTCGGCGCGCAAGGCCGCAATAATGTTGGTCAAATGTTTAACGTCGCGAACCTCAATATCCACGATCATCTCAAAAAAGTCAGTAGAGCGTTCAGTAATTTTCAGGTTGGAAATATTGCCAAAGTTCCGTGCGATGACGGCTGTCATGGTCGACAAACTGCCTGCCGCGTTGACCATGACCACGGAAATTCGACCGACATGCGTGTCAGGATCCTTGCCATCAATTTCCCAGGCGACATCCAGCCAGCGTTCAGGCGTATCTGAAAACTGTTCCAGCGTTTCACAATCGATAGTGTGAACCGTAACGCCTTTGCCTGTCATGACGATGCCCACAATGCGATCACCCGGCAGTGGATGGCAGCAACCTGCAAAATGCACGGCCATACCCGGTATCAATCCCCGAATGGGCACTGAATGATCCCCGCCCTTGCGGGGTTGTTTGCTGCGTCCGCGTACAAGCTGCAGCAAATCACCGGCGTGGCGGCGGACTTTCAGACCCGGAAAGACCTTTTCCAGCACATAGCGGGACGTCATCTCGCCCTGCCCGACCTGGGCATAGACGTCATTGACAGTGGTTTGGCGCAGGGACTTCAGAACGCCTTCTATGGCTTTTTCGGTGTAGGTATGTCCGCCAGCGCGGAATTCTTTCTCAAGGATCGCCTTGCCGAGATCAGCATATTGGGAGCGTTCCTGCTTTCGTACATAACGCCGGATGGCTGAACGGGCCTTGCCCGTTGCGACAAAGTTTTCCCAGGTTGGCGACGGGGCCGCGACCTTGGAGCGCAGGATATCGACCTGATCACCGTTCTGCAGCGCGGTTCTAAGCGGTGCCATGCGTCCATTGATGCGGGCACCAACGCAAGTATCGCCAACATTTGAATGCACTGCATAGGCAAAATCGACGGGTGATGCCCCACGGGGCAGCGCAATCAGGTCCCCTTTCGGCGTAAAACAGAACACCTGATCCTGGAACATCTCCAGTTTGGTATTTTCCAGAAACTCTTCCGGGTTCGACGCATGATCAAGGATTTCCAGCAATTCCCGTAACCAGCGGTAATTCTGGGTTTCGGGTTCCCCCTCTTTTTGCTTGTAAAGCCAGTGCGCAGCCACACCGATTTCAGCAATCTGGTGCATTTCCCGGGTGCGGATCTGGATTTCCACACGCTGTTTTTCAGGGCCGATCACGGATGTATGCAGGGACTGATAGCCGTTGCGCTTGGGCGTGGAGATATAATCCTTGAAACAGCCCGGCACCATGCGATAGGCCCCGTGCACCGTACCCAGCGTGCGATAGCAATCCTCAACCGTATCAACAAGGACGCGGAAAGCCATGATGTCGGAAAGCTGCTCAAACGTGACGTTCTTGCGCTCCATCTTGCGCCAGATCGAATAAGGCCGCTTCTCCCGACCATAAATTTCCGCCTGGACGCCTGCAGTTTCAAGCGTATCCTGCAACTCGTTGGTGATGACTTCAACGATGTTGGACCCGCGTTCGCGCAAAAATGACAGTCTGGCCGTAACGGATTCGCGGGCCTCAGGGTTCAGATTGGCAAACGAGATATCTTCCAGCTCATCCTTGATGTTCTGCATGCCGATGCGCTCAGCCAGCGGCGCATAGATTTCCATGGTTTCCAGGGAAATACGGCGACGTTTCTCTTCTTTCTTGAGGAAATGCAGGGTGCGCATGTTGTGCAGCCGGTCAGCCAGTTTGACCAGCAGCACACGAATGTCGTTGGACATGGCCAGCACAAGCTTGCGGAAGTTCTCTGCCTGGCGACTGGAATCAGAGGCAGAACTCATTTCCAGCAACGATAACTTGGTTACGCCATCAACCAGGACGGCGATTTCCGGGCCAAATTTGGTCTCAATTTCCTCCAGAGTCGCAACAGTGTCTTCAACTGTGTCGTGCAGCAAGGCGGTGACGATTGTGTTGCTGTCCAGTTTCAGATCCGTAAGGATCCCGGCGACTTCCAGGGGATGGGTGAAATAGCTGTCGCCCGAGGCCCGTTTCTGGGTGCCATGGGCCTTCATCGAAAAGACGTAGGCCTTGTTCAACATCTCCTCGTCTGCATTGCCATCATAGCTGCAGACATTTTCAACGAGTTCAAACTGGCGGATCATGCCTTATTACACCCGACCATCAAAAAACGCGCAACCATGAGACATGGTGCGCGCTAATCTTTTCAATCTCGTCAAACCGGCTTGTCTGGAAGTGCCAGTCACCAAACGGCGACTTTTAATGCCCGAGTGTGATCCCAGGCTGGCGCTCACTCGCCCCCCAGTTCAGCGTCGTCAGTGTTATCAAGCGGTACTTCCGGCAATGGCATTGGCGCATCACCGGTTTCACCACCCCAGCCGTTGCCAGCCATCAATGCAGCCATATCATCTTCTTCAGGCTCATCGACTTCGACATGCTTCTGGAAGCTGGAAACAACACCTTCAACAAGGTCTTCAACCAAAACGGTTTCGTCCGCGATTTCACGCAAGGCGACGACAGGGTTTTTGTCGTTATCGCGCTCGATGGTGATTTCCTCACCGGATGAAATCTGGCGGGCCCGCTGCGCTGACAACATGACGAGGTCAAAGCGGTTAGGGATTTTTTCAATACAATCTTCGACGGTGACGCGAGCCATCGTTGGTTCTCCGATAAAAGCCAGAGCGTTTCCTGCCTGGTGGAAACGCAGCGTTTCATTAAACCCGGGTTGGGCATCAAATAGATAAGCGAAGACGATCCCGTCTGAACAGGAATCGCTCTAATGCTGTAATGCATTAAATATGCAAGTCCTGGCATCAAAGCAAGCACGTAAGTGCCCAACATTCAAAGAAAAAGGCTCATAACCAAAGAAAAGGGCCAATTACCGCGCTACCCGATCAATAAATACCGATTTACGCATCCTGGGGCTCGTCCTGAGGTTCTATGGTCTGGTCTGGGGGAATCGCAGCAATCAGGTCCGAAAGTGTGGCACCTGATACCGGGTGAACCCAGTCAGTTACAATGTCCGCCATGGGTAACAAGACAAACGCCCGGTCATGCATGCGGGGATGCGGTAATTCCGGAGCCTGCCCTCCCTGCCGGACCAGATCGCCATAGGCAATCAAATCAAGATCGAGCACGCGGGCCGCATTGCGTTCGCCGCGTGTACGGCCAAATTCGTCTTCAATCCGGTGCAACAGCGCCAGCAAGTCTTCTGGCCCCAGCGTCGTTTTGACGGAGATTACCCCGTTTATATACCAATCCTGTGAAGATACCGGCACCGGCGCGCTTTTATACCAGCGCGAACGACGATCGACTTCAATGCCCCGACTTTCAAATTCTCCGAGCACAGCGACCAGTGTTTGCAGCGGCGTACCCAGCGCTGAAGGCAAATTTGCACCAAGGGCGATAAGCACATGTTCGTATATTGTATTATTTTTTAGCTTCAACTGGCCTTTTCCGTTCACTTGAAATTGACTGCGACATAAAGTCCTTGGTCATTGCCGCGAACACCCTAAGTATACTATTATTGTTAGAGCGGGTATAACTTCGCAACTTCTACTGTTTTACCTTAATTTTTCTTTTTAAGAAATTGATATTATGGAATTTATCGGTACTGAGAGAACCGCAATATTCATTGACGGATCCAATCTTTACGCGGCCGCCAGGGCTTTGGGTTTCGATATCGACTACCGTCGACTGCTTGAAGTTTTTCGCGAAAAAACACGTATTATACGCGCCTTTTATTACACCGCGTTAATCGAAGACCAGGAGTATTCTCCCATCCGTCCGCTGGTCGACTGGCTCGATTATAACGGATATACGATGGTCACAAAGCCCACCAAGGAATTTACGGATTCCATGGGTCGAAAGAAGATCAAGGGCAACATGGACATCGAGATTGCCGTCGATGCCATCCAGATGGCGGATCATCTGGACCATATGGTCCTGTTCTCGGGCGACGGCGATTTCCGGCGTCTGATAGAGGCCGTTCAGCATAAAGGCCTGCGCGTCACGGTCGTCAGTACCGTTCGCTCGCAACCGCCTATGATCGCTGACGAACTACGGCGTCAGGCTGATGTTTTTATTGATCTGGTCGATTTACAGGCTGAAATCGCGCGTAAGGGCGGTCGGCCCATGCCAATAGCCCAGCCTGAAATGGATGACGAGGAAGATATCGTACATTCAACCCCGGCTGACGCTTTACTGCCGGATACTGAAACCATCAATTCCTGAGCCAACGGATGAGTAAAGCTTCTGCGTTGGCGGGACCAGGCAAGGATTGTGTCCTTTGCCCGCGCCTTGCCGCATTCATCGCATCCCACAGGGAGGCCAATCCTGACTGGCACAACGGCCCCGTCCCCGCTTTTGGTGGCGGCGATTCCTGGCTGTTGATCGTGGGCCTTGCACCGGGCCTCAAGGGCGCCAACCGCACCGGCAGGCCTTTTACAGGTGACGGTGCCGGTGACCTGTTATATCCAACCCTGGTAGATTTTGATCTCGCTGAAGGCACATACGACAAACGACCTGACGACGGGCTTAAATTGAAAGGTGTGCGCATCACCAATGCTGTGCGTTGTGTGCCGCCCGAAAACAAGCCCACCGGCCTGGAAGCCCGGACCTGCCGCCCCTTCCTGCTGGATGAAATGGCAGCGCTCAAGAACCTGAAAGTCCTGCTGGCCCTTGGCAAAATCGCCCACGACGCCATTCTTTCAACGTTCGATCTGCGCAAAACCGACTACAAATTCGCCCACAATGCCCAACACACCCTGCCCAACGGCCTGATCCTGGCCGACAGCTACCATTGCTCACGCTATAACGTAAATACCGGGCGCTTGACGCCGGACATGTTTGCGGATGTATTCAGGGGATTGGTGTAGCAAGGTCAGATAAGGGCGAGGCAGCAGCTTTGTGGCTGATCGCATCTGGAGGCAAATCATCCAACAATCAATGAATATACGGTCTTCAGACTATCGCCGGGGTGTGATGCTCGTGATGTTGGCGGGTGTTTGCTGGTCTTCCATGGGCGTGGGCATCCGTTTTATGGAAGTGGCGAATGTCTGGCAGATTTTGTTTTTCCGTTCCTGTGCCCTTATGCCTTTCCTGCTGCTGGTCATCTCTTTTCGTTCAAAAGGCAAGTCGCTGGCGGCCATTCGTAAATCAGGCCTGGCCGGCATAGTCGGCGGCGCGGCGTTGGTTATGGCGTTTTCGGGTGGCATCTATTCTATTCAGGTGACATCTGTGGCAAATGCCATGATCCTGTTTGCTGCGGCCCCCTTGATTGCAGCCGTGCTCGGCTGGATCATCTTGCGGGAGGTCGTTCGCAAGGCGACATGGATTGCGATTGCCGTGGCCCTGGCTGGTATATCGGTTATGGTCTGGGAGGGCATATCGCTGGGTTTTCTGTATGGCAATGTCGCTGCCCTGCTCTCGGCCCTGGGGTTTGCCTCATTTACAATCGCCCTGCGCTGGCGAAAGCTGGATGACATGATGCCGACCGTTTTTCTGGGCGGGGTCTTCGCAACTGTTGTATCCGGCCTGGTTTGTACGTCTGCAGGCTACAGCCTGAACATTCCGACCAACGACATTCTGATTTCACTGGCACTGGGGGTATTTCAGGTGGGTGCTGGTCTGGTGCTATACACCATGGGTTCGAAAGCGGTTCCGGCTGCAGAACTGGCGCTTTTATCGCTGGGGGAAGTCATCCTGGGACCCCTCTGGGTCTGGTTGATACTGGGCGAAACGGCTGGAATATACACCCTTTTGGGCGGCGCAATCCTGCTGGCTGCCATCGCCGGAAACGCCTTGTCTGGCCTGAGACGAAAACCCGTACCAATTTTGTAAGCTACGCCGTCAATCGAAGCGCTGTTCCTTCCACGGGTCGCCTTCGTTGTGATAGCCGCGGTCTTCCCAGAAGCCGTAACGGTCGGCATCGACAAATTCCAGGCGTTTCAGCCATTTTGACGACTTCCAGAAGTATTTTGCCGGGATAACCAGACGCATGGGCGCGCCGTGTTCGCGGGTCAACCAGTCCCCTTCCCAACTGTGGGCGAGGATAACGTCTTTTTGGGCAAATACGTCCAGCGGAACGTTGGTGGTATAACCGTCGTGGCAATGCTGGATGATATGGGTGGCGGACGCTTTTGGCTTGACCAGTTCAATCACATCAAGCGCTGATACGCCGTCCCAGCGATTATCGTAGCGGGACCAACTTGTGACGCAGTGGATATCGGTCACAAAACTTGATTGTGGCTGGGCCATGAACTGATCCCAATCCCAGCGGACCGGGTTTTCAACCTGGCCATCAATGGCAAGTTTCCAGTCTTTTTCAGGGATATAGGGCTGAATGCCGAGATCCAGCACCGGCCAGTTGGAGACCAGATGTTGGCCCGGCGGCAAACGCACCCCGTCACCATGCCTGACCCTGCCCGGTAGTTTGCCTTCCCGCGCCCATTTTTCCTTGGTCGCGATCAGTTTGTCTTTGAGTTTCCCGGTAATGCCGTCAGCCATGTCGCCCCCGCTAACTGGTGGTATATCTAGCCTTTGTCACGCATCAAGCGGGCCTTGTCACGGTTCCAGTCACGGTCTTTTTCCGTGGCGCGCTTGTCGTGCATCTTTTTGCCCTTGGCAATGCCCAGTTCCACCTTGGCAATGCCCCGGTCATTAAAGTAGATCGAAAGCGGCACAACGGTAATGCCGGTTCGGTTTTTGTGCCCGACATAGTTCGCCAACTGCTTTTTGTGCAGCAAAAGCTTGCGCGGACGCAAGGGCGAATCAGCCTGGAAGGCTGTTGCCGGACCATATGGCGGGATGTGGGCGTTCATCAGAAACAAATCACCGTCCCTGTCGCTGGCAAAGGCTTCACCAATTGAGGCACTGCCAAGACGAAGTGATTTCACCTCGGGCCCGGTCAGCATGATACCTGCCTCAACCGTATCCGTGATGAAATAGTTGTGGCGAGCCTTGCGGTTGACGGCCACCGCGCGCGGGCCATCTCCCTTTTTCTTCTTCGCCATGGGATTTGTTCCTAGTTGAGCAAACCGGCCGACTTCATGGCCACTTCAACCTGTTTTTTGGTTGCATCAGCGACCTCAACCATGGGCAGTCGCAATTCACCAGTCGATTTACCCAGCAAGCTTGCCGCGAATTTTACGGGGCCTGGGCTGGTTTCACTGAACAAGGCAATGTGTATAGGCAGAAGACGGTCCTGGATCGCCAGAGCAGTTGAATAATCACCAGCATCGCAGGCGATGTGCATTTCAGCCAACAGACGCGGGGCAATATTGGCCGACACGGAAATACAGCCGTGTCCACCATGGGCGCGAAAACCCAGTGCAATGCTGTCTTCACCTGTCAACTGGCAGAAATCCGATCCCATCAGCATCCTTGCTGCACTTGCCCTCTCAAGGCTGCCCGTCGCGTCTTTGACACCCACAATATTTGGCAACTTGAACAACTCACTCATCGTCTCCAGAGACATGCTCACAACGGACCGGCTTGGAACATTGTAAATAATGATTGGCAGATTGATAGAATCATGAATTGCCTTGAAATGGGCATACATGCCTGCCTGGGTAGGCTTGTTATAATATGGCATGACAATCAGAACCGCATCCGCCCCGGCTTTTTCTGCGTGCTGGGACAAATCAATGGCTTCGGCTGTGTTATTTGATCCTGCACCAGCGATAACAGGCACCCGGCCATTGGTGGCCTCGACACAGAGTTCAACAACACGTTTGTGCTCGTCATGGGACAATGTAGGAGATTCGCCTGTTGTGCCGCAGGGCACCAGGCCACTGCTGCCTTCGGCAATTTGCCACTCGCAAAATGCCTGAAAGCTTTTCTCATCCACGGCACCATTTGCAAAAGGTGTAATCAGCGCTGGAATTGAACCCGAAAACATTGTCTTGTCCCTTACATAAGATATTACTTAATCTCGATTTGGGGCAAACTACCCGAAACCGGGGTGTTGCGGCAAGCATATGACTGGAATAATCGAACGTATATAGTGTCTGGCATGAACATCCCCCTTTTCTTCTCCCTGCTGTTAGCGGCAACGATGGCTATTGCCTCGCCGGTAATGGCTGTGGAAGGCGTACCGGCGCAACCGGAACCGGCGGCAGTTGAGAAGGTTCAGGTCAAACCCGGCCGGTACAGTGCGGTTCTCAGTGCACGGGATCAGCAGCGCTATCGGGGCGCATTTGCCGCGGCAAAAACCCACAACTGGAAATCAGCCCATCGGCAGGCAAAACGCACGGACAATAAACTTCCGGCGAAAATCATTCGATGGCTGGAATACCGCCGAACCGGTGCCAATGTCAGCTTTTCTGAAATAACCGGATTTGTCCGCCAAAATCCTGCTTGGCCGCAACTGAATACGCTGCGAAAGAATGCTGAATACACAATTTCGGGCAAGACACCGGACCCTGTGATTGAAGCCTGGTTCAAGGACCATGAACCGCTGACCGGTGACGGATTGTTGCGCCTGGCTGAAATGGCTTTGGCGAAGGGTGAAAAAGAAGAAGGCCTGAAATTATTACGCAGAGCCTGGGTAGAAGGACGCTTCCCCGGCAGGCGCGAGCGGTCCGTATTGCGTAAACACAGAAAATTGTTGACCAAGGCAGATCACGCCGACCGCCTCGCCCGATTGTTATGGGACCGCCAGCGTCGGGGTGCCAGGCGCATGATGCGGCGGGTTGACCCGGGACAGCGGGCCCTTGCCCATGCCCGGCTGGCGTTGATGGAGTTTGCCGGTGGTGTGGACGGTGCGATCAGGCGTGTGCCGGACGAGTTGAAAGATGATCCAGGCCTTGTCTATGAGCGCGTGCGCTGGCGTCGTCGCAAAAACAAACCGCTGGATGCGGCAAAAATGTTGCTGCCACCATCGCTGGCGATTGCTTCAATTGGTCCTCGCCCGAAAAAGTGGTGGCTGGAACGCCATATTCTGGTCCGTCGCCTGTTGGCCAAGGACCGACCATCGGACGCCTATATTCTGGCGCGGGATCATGGCCAGACGGATCGCGCTGCCCTGGCCGAAGCAGAATGGCTGGCGGGCTGGATTGCCTTGAAAAAACTGAGACGTCCGGAAATTGCCGCAGATCATTTCCGCAAAGTGTACGATGTCGTTCGCTACCCCGTCAGCAGGGCCAAAGGCGCATACTGGATTGCACGTGCCAATGACTTGCAGGGAAAAAACGAGCAATCCCGGGAATGGTACGAAACTGCCGCACGTCACCCCAGAACCTATTACGGGCACCTGGCTGTATTGGCGCTCGGGACGACCCGTACCGACAGCCTGCCCCGCGACCCCCAACCGGACGAAATGAAGGCCTTGGAGTTTGATCGGCTTGAACTGGTCGTTGCGGTGCGCTTGCTGCACAAATTGAAAGAGAAAGATTACATCCGGCCGTTCCTCACGGCACTTGCTAACAATGCCAGTGACCCCGCAGATTTCAAACTTGTGGTCGACCTGGCGCGGGAAGTGGATCGGAAAGACCGGGCGCTGGCCACGGCGAAACTGGCGGCGCGGGTTGGCATCGAAATCGGCACAGCCAATTTTCCGGTCACGGATTATGAGGGGCATCGCAATGTTGAAAAAGCCCTGCAGCTTGCCGTCACCCGACAGGAAAGCCAGTTTGATATCAAGGCGCGCAGTCATGCCGGTGCCCTTGGTCTGATGCAACTGATGCCGCCCACGGCAAAATATGTCGCCCGTAAACATCGCTGGCGCTACAGCCGCACGCGCCTGACCCGGGATCCGGATTATAACAGTCGCCTCGGCACAGCCTATCTCGCTGAATTGCTGGACCAGTATAAAGGCTCATATATCATGGCGCTGGCGGCCTACAATGCCGGTACGCCGCGTGTAAAAAGATGGGTTCGCGATTACGGTGATCCGCGCAAGCCTGACGTCGATCCTATTGACTGGGTCGAAATGATCTCTATTTCTGAAACACGCAATTATGTTCAACGCATCATGGAAGGCCTGCAGGTCTACCGGCAAAGACTGGCCGGGTCCGATCGAAAAACCAGGCTTGTACTTTTGCAGGACCTGAACAGGTAATAACGTTCGCGCCAAACGGGGAAGCTGGGAAATGACTGACAAACTGGAAAACATCACAGCCTGCGTGTTTGACGCCTATGGCACTTTGTTTGATGTGAACGCCGCCGCCGCACATTGCGCCGATGATCTGGGCGACAAGTGGCAACCCCTTGCGGAGGTCTGGCGAAACAAGCAATTGCAATATACCTGGTTGCGCTCCCTCATGCGCCGACATGTCGATTTCTGGCAGGTGACGACAGATGCCCTCGACTACGCCCTGGACACGATGGGTGTGAGCGATGCTGCCCTTCGTCAGAAGTTGCTCGACCTTTATATGCAGCTGGACGCCTATGACGAAGTCAAGGATGTGCTGACAACCCTGAAAGACGCCGGGTTGAAGACGGCTATTCTTTCAAATGGATCACCCGACATGCTGGCCTCCGCGGTCAGGAATGCCGGACTTGATGATGTACTTGATGTCAGTTTGTCCGTTGAGGATGTGGGCATCTACAAACCGGATCCTTTGGTCTATCAGATGGTCATCGATCATTTCTCGATTGCGCCTGAAGCCGTGTCTTTTCAATCTTCCAATGCCTGGGACGCCGCAGGTGCTGCAACATTTGGTTTTCGTGTTGTCTGGGTAAACCGTTTTGGTCAGGCCCCGGAACGCCTGCCCGATCAACCTGATTTTGAAGTCAAAACCCTGGCTGCACTTCCAGCGATTGTAGGTCTTTCTGTATGACGGTTATCGCGGACGAAGAAGTTCAGGGTGCGGAAGGTTTCGACACCAAACAATATTCGGCTTCTGACGGTCTGATCCTGAGCTATCGGGACTATGGTCAAAAATCCAGGGACAAAGTGCCTGTCATGTGTCTGGCCGGGTTGACCCGGAACTCGGTGGATTTTCATGAAACCGCCTTGCGCCTGGCTGCAGCCGGACATCGGGTAATCGCACCCGATTATCGCGGTCGTGGAAAGTCTTCCTATGATCCTGACTGGCGCAACTATAATCCCTTTACCCATCTTGGTGATGTCGACAACTTGCTGACGGCACTTAATCTGCACAAGGTTGTCATCATAGGAACGTCCTTTGGCGGTTTGCTGTCCATGGCCATGGCTGTATCAAGGCCAACAATACTGGCCGGTGTGGTGCTGAATGATGTCGGCCCGGAAATCGACCCGAACGGTCTGGCGCGTATTGCTGGATATGTCGGGGCAAAGGTTGAATTCAGCAATTGGGACGACGTCGCCCGGCGGATGATGCATTCCTACAGCCCGGCTTATCCGGACTATTCCGACGATGACTGGATGCACATGGCGCGCACCAGTTTCCAGATCAACAAGTCAGGCATGATCGTCCCTGACTATGATCTGAACCTGGGCAAGGCACTGGCCGAGGCCGGAGCAAGCCCGGACATGTGGCCCTATTTTGCTGCACTTCAATCCGTACCCACACTTGCCCTGCGTGGTGCCCTGTCAGATATCCTGAGTGAAGAAACCTTCCAGCGCATGCAGGAGATGAACTCCGATATGGTTGCTGTCACAGTGTCCAATCGGGGGCATACACCTGAACTTGTTGAACCTGTTTGCAGGGAGGCGATTGATGAGTTTATTGCAAGACTCTGACACCGAAAATTTTATCCCGACCATTGACGATGTGCGGGATGCTGCGCGTCAATTGTCGGGCCATGCGGTGCGCACGCCGTTGCTTGAATCCCGGCTATTGAATGAACGGGTCGGTGGTCGCGTTCTGATCAAGGCAGAAGTATTACAGCGCACAGGGTCGTTCAAATTCCGGGGTGCCTTTAATCACATCAGCCGTTTGAACAAGGACCAATTGCAGGGGGGCATCGTTGCTTATTCTTCCGGCAATCACGCCCAGGGTGTTGCCCTGGCGGCAACCCTGAACGATACCACCGCAACCATCATCATGCCCGCAGATGCACCGGCATCAAAAATCGCCAATACCCAAAAATATGGCGCCAGTGTTGTCACCTATGATCGCAACTCGGGGAACCGGGAAGCGATTGGTGAAAAGCTTTGCAAGGAAACCGGTGCCCGTCTGGTCAGGCCTTATGACGATCCCTGGGTGATTGCCGGACAAGGAACAACCGGCCTTGAAATTGCTGAACAATGCCGGGAGAAAGAGATCTTGCTGGATGCAGTGCTTGCGCCTGCCGGTGGTGGCGGATTGATTGCAGGAACGGCCCTTGCCATGAAATCTGATATGCCAGGTGCGGAGATTTATTGCTGCGAGCCGGAGGGTTTTGATGATTATCGTCGTTCGCTGATCTCCGGTCAGCGTGAGGCAAATGTTCCCGGCCCAACCAGCATTTGCGATGCCATCGTCACACCCATGCCAGGGGAGCTGACATTCCCGATCAACAAGGAACTTTTGAGCGGCGGGTTTGCTGTCACAGACGCAGAAGTCGAACATGCCATGGCCGTGGCCTTCAGTGATTTGAAGATTGTGGTTGAACCTGGAGGCGCTGTTGCACTGGCGGCAGTTTTGTCCGGAAAATTTGACGCCACCGGCAAGACCATTACAGTGGTCACATCTGGCGGCAATGTCGACCCGGCCGCCTTTGCTGATATTGTCAACAGACATAGCGTCTGAATAAACGACCCCCGGGGAGGATGAGATGACAGGCAAATTCCTGAAAACAGCCTTATTGTTGTTGGCAACCAGTATGCCCTCCTCTCTTGCCGCGGATCCGGTGCAGAACACAATCGGTGATACGACTCTAACCGCCGAACTGGTTCTGGCCGAAGGAAAAACCTTTGCCGACGGCATCGCCCTGATTACCCATGGCACCCTTGCTCACAGCAAGATGGACATCGTCCAGGCCTTGCAAGACAATCTGCAAAATGCCGGCCATTCCTCTCTGGCCATCAACCTGTCTCTCGGCAATCCTGACCGGGAATTTATGTATGACTGCAAAGTGCCTCACAACCACCGTTTCCACGATGCCATGGTCGAAATTGAGTCCTGGGTTACCTGGTTGAAGACCAAAGGCACGTCATCGGTAACAGTTGTCGGTCACTCACGCGGTGGCAACCAGACCGCCTGGTATGCGGCACAAAAACCAGATGACATTGTCACAAAAGTTGTCCTGATTGCCCCGGCAACCTGGATCAAAACCAGACAGAGCGAGGGATACGAAGCACGCTATAAAGTGCCGCTTGCAACTGTCCTGAAAAAAGCACGGAACCTGTCCCAAAACGGACAGGGAGACAGCTTTATGTCCTCGACCGGTTTTTTATATTGCCCGGAAGCAAAGGTGACGGCTGATACCTTCCTCAGTTATTACATTCCGGACATGCGCTTTAACACACCGGATTTGCTGCCGAAGATTTCAAAGCCAACCCTGGTTGTTGCTGGCAGTGATGACAAGGTTGTGCGTGATCTCGGCACTCAGATGCAGGATCGATCATTTGGCGATCACGTGAAACTGGAAATCGTGGATGGTGCCGGGCATTTTTACAGGGATCTGTACGGCGAAGATCTCAGCGACCTGGTTATCGAATTTCTTGAAAAATGACGTCAGAGGACAAAGGCGAAGCGAAACCGCCTAAACCCGGAAACGCCCCAGGGCGATTCCGACTTCAACGGAATCGATTCTGCTCCAAATTTTGGCGCACACCTTGAGTTAAATGCAACGCTGCGTTTCCGTTAAACCCGGAAACGCCCTAGCTGGACGCATCACACTGCACGTCCGTGAAGGTACCAAAAATTGTTGTTTTGCCGCCTGTTGGTGACCGGGCCCATTCGACCCTCAACCGTTTAACAACACGGGGGCCGAAAGTTTCAACAGCGATATCGTACAATCGTTGTTCTGCTTCCGAGCGGCCATCTTTTTTGCCGCGTGAAGAGATTGGATTGTCGTGCAGGTTCAACAAAAATGAATCGGCCAGTTTGTAGCGATTTTCACAAACCAGCACGGCGTGGTCACGGGTCCGCAACCAGAGAATAATCGTGGCATGTTCATAACCGACGATCCTGCGTCCACGGACAATGGGTTGGGAAATCGATTCCATAACCACATCGCCCTTTGGTTTGGTTGGTGCGATGACGGCGGGTGGCGCCACAGGCGCTTTCGTGGGTGCTTTTTTCGCCGCCTTGTCGGTTTTTTCATCTCCGGCGGCAAAAGCCGGATCAGAATAAACAGTTGCAGTCGCGGATAGACAAAGCGCCAGAGCCGCCACCAACAGGCGGCGTCTGATCATCGGGATCGCAATCCATGGTTTGTGCATTATCGACATAATCACTGTTTGAACCGGGTTATTGCTCGGGCGAACAAGGCTTTATTCTGTAAACCGGATTATACAGATGAATCAGTCAGGTCCCAAAGGACAAATGTATTTACTTTTCGGTCCAAAGCGCCCGGATTTCCTGAATCTCGTCAATAATGCCCAGAAAGGTATCAACGAGGTCAGGATCAAACTTGCTGCCGGCTTCTTCCCGTATCATGTTGATCGTTTTGTCCAGGGGCCAGGCTTTTTTATAGGGACGTTCTGAAAGCAAGGCATCGAAGACATCGCAAATGGCTGTTATCCGGCCCATAAGCGGAATTTCTTCACCGGCCAACCCTAAGGGATAACCACTGCCGTCAAAATTTTCGTGATGAGTCAGGGCAACCACTCTGGCCATTTCCATCAGCTCGGAATCACCACCAGACAATATTTCGCCGCCAATCGTGGCATGGGATTTCATGATCTCCCATTCTTCGCCCTCAAGCTTTCCGGGCTTCAGAAGCACCGCATCGGGAATACCGATCTTGCCGACGTCATGCATGGGACTGGCGGTCAACAGCATGCTCGCCTCATCGGGTGACACACCGGCAGCCAACGCAAGCCGTTCACAATATTTGCCCATGCGAATGACGTGGTAGCCGGTTTCATTATCTTTATATTCAGCAGCACGCCCCAGTCGCCGGATCACATCCAGACGCGTTTCCTCAACGGCGCGGGTCCGCTCCTGAACCCGTCTTTCCAGTTGCAAATTCTGGTCCCTGATCTTGCTATGCATCAGTCGAACATCAAGAATATTGTAAATCCTGTTCAGCGCTTCGGACCGTTCAAACGGTTTGTTCAGGAAATCCTTGGCACCTTCCGCCAATGCCCTGTGCCGGGTTTCGATATCGGTTTGCGCTGTCAGAACAAGGACAGGGAGATAGTCATCGACGGCGATCTCTTTCAGCGCTGCCAGAACTTCGAAGCCGTCCATATGTGGCATCCGGATATCCAGAAGAACGATATCGACCCGGTTATTTTCGTAATGCGGGGCCACTTCCCGAGGATCCGTAAAGCCAATGACATTTTCATATCCGGCGGATTTCAGAATTTTGGCGAGCAACGCAACGTTGGCTTCCTTATCGTCAACAACCACAACCGACGCTGTGCGGAATTCGTCAGGTAAGCTTTTGGTCATTGCACAACGCACCGGTTACCCGGAAAACTTGCCGTGACAATCGTCCCTTCGCCCGGCTGGCTGTCGATGCTCAATTTTCCATCGTGTAGTTCGATAAAGGATATGGCTAGCGTCAAACCAATACCGGCCCCTTCCTTCGAGCGATTGAATTCAGAATCACTTTGCCCAAAGGGCACGATAATGCGCGGTAGATCCTGATCATCAATACCGCAGCCATAATCCTCGAAGAGCACATTCACGCCGCCGCCCGCTGTCTTGATCAAGGAAACCTCGACCTTGCCGTCATGGTCACTGAACTTGACGCTGTTGGACAAAAGGTTTCGGAATGTGCGCTCAATCAGCTCATGGTCGCCACGTAAAGCGGGCAGATTTTCGACAAGAGTGATCGTCAAATCAATATTCTGTTCTGAAATTTCTGTCGACAGACCATCCCGTACAATCGAGATGATTGCGGCGAGATCCAGTTCCGTTTCATCCAGATCTGTTTCGCCGGATATGGCCCTGGTGACATCCAGAATATTATTGATCAGTTCCAGAAGCTGTTTGCCACTAGAATTGATTTCGCCCGAATAATCTCTGTATTGGTCGCCAATTTCACCAAACAACTGTTGCTCGATGATATCGGAAAATCCGATGATCGCATTCAAAGGTGTACGCAGCTCGTGGCTCATGATGGCAAGGAATTCTGACTTGGCTTTGTCAGCGGTTTCAGCCAGTTCCATTGCGCGGCGCAAATCGGTTGTTCGTTCAGCGACAATTTCTTCGAGCTCATGATTATGTCGGCTGACTTCCTTGTGCAGCAACCGGACTTCCAGCAAGTTCCGGATGCGGTTCAGGGCTTCGGCCTGATCGACGGGTTTGTTGAGAAAATCACGAGCCCCGGCTTCCAGCGCCTTGATTCTGGTTTCCATATCCGTCTGCGCGGTCAGCACAAGTACCGGCGCATAATCTTCCGACGATACTTCCTTGAGCTGTTCCATGATTTGATAGCCGTCAAAGTGCGGCATGCGAATATCCAGAAGAACCAGATCGTGACGGCGTTCCTCATACATACCTTTTGCCAAACGGGAGTCAGTTGTACTTTCAACATTCCGATAACCGGAACGCTTCAACATTTTCTCCAGCAAGGCCACATTCGCAGGATTGTCATCTACAATCAGCAACCAGGCATTCTGATATTTTTCGTCTAATTCACGCATACCAACACATCGATTAATACAGCGTGTTGCTTAAATCAAATGGCCATACTCAATACCAGCCAAATCAATTGCAAACCCGCTCACCACCATCCACCACCGAAAAAACAACTAAATTTGCATATTAGTTGTTCGGGATATTACCACCAGAAAATTGTATGGAACAGGGGCGATGCAAAAAATCATATAATCTACGGTAGCGGCAATTCCCTGAACCAGAACCGTTGTCTGAATTGTTCTCATGAAAAAGACCCCTTGCGGGGCCTTTTACTTATCATGGATATGGTGCGGCAATCCGCTATTTACCAAACAGGAACTTGCTTTGCAGAAGTTCCAGCTCCGAAAACCCGATCAATTTTTTGAAGTCGGACATATCGACCATGGCATTGGGCAGCTGTTTCGCAGAGCGAGTCACTGCAAGAGTTGCGAGATTTGCACGCAGGGCGGCTGTTGCTGTGAAAAGCGCAACCAGAGGGAAGACTGCCAGGCCAGCTACCTCTTCAATTTCCTCAGGCGACAAATCAGACTCGAGCCAACCAAGTATTTGCAGAGACAGTGGCTTGCCGACCGCCTCGCGATAGCGGCGCAGACCATCGATATCCTTGAAACATTTCGAAATTGGCTGGATCAAATCAGCGCCCGCCTCTGCATAGGCTTTGCCACGTTCAATGGCTTCATCTTCGGTTGTTGCATCGGTGCGCGCAATGATCAGGACATCAGGGTTTTTGCGCGCTTCTACAGCTGCCCGTATTTTTCCAATACTTTCCTGAATTTCCAGAATCTCGATTTTGTTGGCCGCTGCCGGACACTTTTTTGGTGACTCCTGATCTTCAAAAATCATCGCGGCAACACCGGCGGCTTCAAACTCGCGCACGGTTCGCATGACATTCAGGGCATTGCCATAACCCGTATCAGTATCCGCAATAACCGGCGCATCGACTGCGTTCACAATATTACGCACAACTGCCAGATTTTCAGTCATCGTGTACAGTTCAAGATCGGGGGCACCGAGGTGCGACGCAGAGACGCCGAACCCTGTGGTCATAATGGCGGACATGCCGGCTTCTTCGATCAGCTTGGCGCTGAGTGCATCATAGGCGCCACCAACCCAGACGGTTTGTCCGGCGCGCGCTGCTTTGGCAAATTCTTCTCGGTTCATGACTGTGCTTTCTTTTCCTGCTGTATCTTGTTTTTGATAAATCCTTCGAGGCCACCTGCGCTGATCATATCCAGATCGCCTTTTGACAACGGATCAAATGGACGTTCTGCACCCTTTGTCAGATTGCGCACAACGCCTCCCTGCCAATCAACTTCAATTTGATCCCAGCGGTCGACGAATTCCATGATGCCAGGACAGGCAACTTGCGGGAAACCATTGGCCACTTCACCGCGCCAGTAACCTGGCGAAAACGACTCCGCGACGATGCCTGCAATACCCAGGTGCCGCATGGCTTTCAGTGGCGGATAGTGGGGATGGCCATAGCCAAAATTGACATTGCCAACCAGCAAGTCACCGGCTTGAACATTTTTGGCAAAATCCGGGTCATAGGATTGCATGGCAACCGCTGCCATTTCATCAATGTCGCGCAATTTGATGTTCTTGACGCCGACGATCTGATCAACATCAAAGTCTTCTTCATCGAAGATGAAGGCGACGCGGCCTTTGAGATTTTTCAACATTATTGTGTGTCTCCGGGGCCATCGAAATAGTCACGAGGGTCAGCTATTTTCCCCTCCAGCGCTGCCGCTGCAACGGCTGCTGCATTGCAAATATAAATTTCAGAATCGGGGCTACCCATACGGCCACGGACATTCAGGGTGCCCGTCGATACGGCACGTTGCCCGGCGGACATTGTCGCAATCCGGCCAAAACAATAATCACAGGAACTGGAAGATATGAAGGCACCGGCGTCGGCCAGAATGGTGATTAACCCCTCCTCCGCCGCCCGGGCCATAATGACGTTGCTGGTGGGAATGACGTGTAAGGCAAAACCTTCCTTGATCTTGCGACCTTTCAGAACCTGGGCTGCAGCGCGCAGGTCCTCAAGGCGACCCGAGGCACAGGAACCGAGATAACCGGTATGCACTTCCAGACCCAGATGATCCGTCAGGTCTTCCGTATTGGAAGGGTTGGGCGGCACAACAACAATCGGCGCCAGGTCTGAAATGTCGATATCATGCACGGCGGCAAATTCGGCATCGTCGTCGCTGCAAACAGGATCCAGTTCCAGACACGCCAAAGGCCCGGTATAGGCCAGCGTCATTTCATCCGGATTGACGATGGCGGTAATGGCCCCCGTAAACATGGCAAGTCCGCACAGGGTTTGCCGGTCCGCAATGGTAAAATTCATCATGCCATCACCGCCAAACTCAAGGACCTGGAAATTGCAGGACCTGGGGCCGATTGTGCGCACGACATGGTGAAATACATCCCGCGCCATAACGCCGGGCTGTAACTTGCCCGTCAGATTGACCCTGGTTGTTGCCGGGACCTGAAAGGTAATCGTCTCCCGCACAAAGGCTTCCAGCAAATGGCGGCGCAAGCCGACCGCCAACATGCCAAAGGCACCCATTTGAGAAATATGACCATCAAAATGGACAAGGAACGATCCGGGTACGGCATAACCGACTTCAGATGCGACCTGGTGGCCAATGCCTTTGCGCTCGAACAGTGCGACGTTGTTGTCAGCACACCATTCGCGGGTTCCGGCGTGCAGCAGCTCTTCCTTGGGATCAATGGCCGGGACCATATGGTCAATAAAAATGGCGTAGCGTTCAGGTTCCGGAATTTGGTCGATACCAAATTCTTCCTTCATGGTTTTAAAGATTACATCTGTGTAGCCGGGGAAATCGTAGGCGTGGACAAAATCCGGTTTGACCTGGATGTCATCCCCGGCCGTGAGGCCAGCCTGGCCCGCGGCCCGGGCCAAAATCTTTTCTGCAATGGTGAAAGGCATCTCTGGGTGGCTCCGGCGAATAGTCCGAACGATATCGGTGGTTATTATCCACAGCCATTAAACGGGATTAATACAATTCGTCAATAGATAAAATTATCGTCACTAGATGAAATTACTCAAGAAGCAGATTACTGCTGTTTCCGATCTTCTCGGAAAGCGCAGAAGCACTCTCCAGCAACCGGTCGAGGCAGGCTACTTTGCCATCCTGCATAAGTTGGGGTGTGAGACCGCCCACAGAAATTGCGGCAACAGCCCTGGAAGTCGATCCTGGTTGCGGCCCCAGATCAAGCGGCACGGCAACGGCTGACAGGCCAAGGGCAACATCATCATGAGATAACGCCCAACCTTGCTGGCGAATTTCATCGAGCACTGTTCGAAGGATGTCAGGATCGGTGACACTTTGAGACGTCAACCCGGTCAGTTCTCCTGCCAGCACCTCCTCCCGATCCTCTTTGCTTGCATAGGCCAGCAAAAGTTTTGGCGCAGCACCGCAATTAATCGGCAGAGATTCTCCGACCGACCACCAGTTTACCTGGACGGGTGCCGCACCGTGAAAACGGGCCAGGCATATGGCAACGCCCGATCGATAGATGGAGAGAAAAGTGGTTGCCTGCGTTTCGTTGGCCAACGCCGTCAGTGTGTTTTCCGCAAGTTCCTTCAAGCCACTGCCTTCCGGTACCGCACTGGCCAGGCGGATAACCTCGAGCGTCAGTTCATAGAGGCCGGTGCCATCATCCTGTCTGATGATACCTTCATCGCGCAGCGTAATCAGGATTCTGCGCACGGTGCCAGCGTCAAGAGAAGTCCTGCCGGCAATTTCGCTTAACGGCAATCGCGGTTCCCGGGCTGAAAAGACCCGCAAAATTGATATTGCCCGACTAACTGCCCTGACCCGGGCAAGAGTGCTGCCATCACCGGTACGCGCCATTTAGGTATCTCTCCTGGATAAAATATTTCGGACACTCAAGATCAACTGTAACACGTATTCAATCTAATTTCATCTGTTGAAATTAATTTTATCTATTGACTTATAAACAATTCTGCTTCCAAATCCATGCGTTCGACAGGGAGATTTTTTGTATTCGTCCAGCATTTCATGAACCGGATTTTTCACTTTATTCCTCTGACCCACCCAAAATTCAAATCGACTACACCATTGAAGGATTGGAACACCAATGAAAATACTAGGCAAGGCAACTGCAGCAGCCATTATCGCGCTTTCGGCCGTTATTGGACTGTCCAGCGCTTTCGAAGCCAGCGCAGAAACCAGAATTTTGCGCTACGGTGAATTTGGACCCAACCGCGGAACACGCGCTGCAGCCATGAAATGGCTCGACAAGGAAATGCGCGCCCGCACCAACAATGAACTGGGTATCGAGTTCATCTGGGGCGGTGCCCTTCTGGGTGCCAAGACCGCTGTTGATGGTATTACAGACGGCGTCGCAGACATGGGCTCGATTGTACCTGTCTACGCACCCGGCAAGCTGGTTTCCTATGAAATTGCAGATTCAATCCAGTTTGGTGACGAATGGGTCGGCATGAATGCTGTGCATGAACTGATGACCACAAATGCCGCCGTTCTGAAAGAATGGGATGCTGCAAACCTGGTCTATTTTGCCAATTTCACCACCGGTCCAACCCAGTTGCTGAGCAAGAAGCCGGTTACATCAATTGCTGATGTCAAAGGCATGACGGTTCGTGCTACAGGCGGTTTTGGTCCTGCCTTCAAGTCTGTCGGCGCAAACACCGTGTCTATCGGTCAGCCAAAAGTCTACGAAGCCCTGTCGACGGGTACAGTTGATGGCTCAACGACTTATTATTATGTGGTCAAAGCCTACAAGCACTACGAACTGATCAACCATATTACTGAATTGAATATGGGTCAGGTCCTGGGTTTTGGTATCGCCATGAACAAGAATACGTTCAACAGCTTTTCCGCAAAAAACCAGGGCATCATCACCAAACTTGGCAAGGACTTCACCACTTATGTGGCTCAGAAAATGTGGGAATCACGTCGTGACGTCAAAGCCGAGTTGCAAAAAGGCATTGATGGCCACAAGGTTACCGTTCACATGCCTGAAAAATCCCTGCGTGATCAGTTGATCAAGATTGCAGATCAGGATTCAGTTAAATGGATGGCCAAGGCAAAGAAGAAGAACTTGCCTGCGGACGAACTGATGACAACCTACCGCGGACTTATTGCCAAGCTGTCCAAAGAGCGTGACGAAAAGGGTTACCCCTGGAAGCGCTAGTTGGCCCGGAAGGATCGTAAAACTTCGATGATGAAATCCATCGATAAAGCCATAGCGGCGCTGGAAAACGCCGCTATGGCCATCGGAGCCCTGACGATCCTGGTACTTGCCGGGGTTATTGGGGCTTCCGTCCTTGGACGCGAATTGTTTAGCGGTGGTGTACCCGACGACATTGTCCTCGCGGGTCTTTTGATGATCCCGATGTTGATGCTGCCGCTGGCCAGAGTCCACAGGGAAGACGGCCACATCGCCGTGACCGTACTCACCAACTGGATGTCACCGCGCGGCCTCGCCTTTCTGAAAATTCTTGCAAATTCTGTCGGCCTTGTTTTCTTTGGCGGCATTGGCTGGTTTCTGGCCCGCAAGATCCCCCGTGATTTCGACGGCGGTGCTTATTACGACGGCGAACTGATGATCACGGTCTGGCCCATGAAAGTCGTCTTTGCCATCGGCATTTCCCTGTTTCTTGCGCGCCTGTTGCTTGAACTGATCAAAAACATTCGGGCCGCATTTGGCGTCGCCGGAGAAATCCAGGATAGCCAATAATGGACCCGATTATTGTAGGTGCGATTGCCCTGGCCAGTGTGCTTGTGTTGCTGGCCCTGCGCGTACCGATTTCCTTTTCGCTTGGTATTGTCGCCGCGATTGGCATTTTTGTGATTTATGCCTGGCGACCGGGCAGCACCTTTCACCCTGAATATGCCTGGGCGCCGACATTCTCGTTGCTGGGCAACAGCCCCTATGCCTTTCTGACCTCCTATACCCTGTCGACGGTGCCCCTGTTTATTTTCATGGGTCATCTGGCCTTCGAGGCCGGGTTCACAACGGACATATATAAAGCAGCCCGGCTTTGGCTGACCAAAATACCCGGCGGTGTAGCCGCGGCTTCTGTCGTTGGCTGTGGCGGATTTTCCGCGATCACCGGATCAAGTGTTGCCTGCGCGGCGGCCATGGGCCGGATTGCCATTCCCGAGATGTTGAAGTTTGGTTATTCCAAGGCGCTGGCCAGTGGCAGTGTTGCCATCGGCGGCACGCTTGGGTCTCTCATCCCGCCGTCCATTCTTTTTATTCTCTATGGCGTCTTTGCCGAGCAATCGATTGCCAAATTGTTTATGGCCGCGGTCATTCCTGGCCTGTTGTCTCTTGCCGGATATATTGCCGTGATTGTGATCTGGGCGAAACTGTACCCGGAAGCGGCACCAAAGCCCGTCGAAAAAATCTCTTCAGGCGAACGCTGGCATGCGCTTGGTCAATGCTGGTCGATGATCGCCCTGTTTGCGGTTGTCATCGGCGGTATTTATGCCGGCTTTTTCACACCGACCGAGGCCGCCGGTGTTGGCGCGATCTCGACCCTTATCCTTGGCTTTGCACTGAAGCGGCTCGACCTTGGAAAAGTCTATGCAGCGCTGAAAGAAACAGCCTTTCAGGCCTCCATGATTTTTGCCATCGCCATCGGCGGCAAACTGTTTGTCAACTTCATGGCGCTTACCGGCTTTGCGGCATTTCTGAACGACTTCCTGATCGCCAGTGACGTCTCCATGATTGTGGTTCTCGGTGCCCTGATAGTGCTTTACGTGATGCTGGGCATGTTCATGGATCCCATCGGCATCATCTTGCTGACCTTGCCGGTCACCCTGCCGATTATCGAAGGCTATGGCCTCAGCCTGATCTGGTTTGGCGTCATCGTCGTAAAATTGCTGGAGGTCGGCCTGGTCACACCGCCGATTGGGCTGAACGTCTTTGTTATCAAATCGATAGTCGGTGACAAAATCGGTCTTGAAACAATCTTCAAGGGCGTCGGGGTCTTCCTGCTTTCAGACGTTGTCGTCATCGCCTTGTTGTTGTTCATCCCTGCCCTGTCGCTGTTCCTGCCCAGCCTGATGTAATAATCCAATACCGCGCCCTTTCGTTAAGGAAGAGGTCGGCCGCTGCACTGACACGGGCACTGGTACGGTCGCGTGGGCTTTGCTATGGTTTTTTCAAATAGGTTAAACACATAAGGATTGAAACATGCGGGTCGGAATTATTGGTGTGGGTCTTATGGGCCACGGGATCGCGCTGAATGTGCTGAAGGGCGGCTTCTCGCTGGTCATGATGGATCATCCCGGTAATCAGCCGGTCGATGATCTGATGGAAATGGGTGCCGGGCAGCAAAACTCTCCGGGCGCGGTGGCAGCGGACGCGGATCTGGTGATCCTCTGCCTCACCGGATCACCGCAGGTGGAAGCGGTGCTGACCGGCGACGCGGGCGTGATCACTGCGCTGAAACCCGGAACTATCGTCGTGGACTGTTCAACGGCGCTGCCGGAATCGACCGAGCGTATGGCGGCATTGGTGGCGGCGGCCGGGGCACGGTTTCTGGACGCGCCGATGACACGTCTGGCAAAGCAGGCGCATGAGGGCACGCTGAATATTCTGGTCGGGGGTGAGGCTGATGTGCTGGAAGCCGCACGACCCGTGCTGGATACATTCACTGAAAATATCGATCATGTCGGCGGCGTCGGCGTCGGGCATCGCATGAAGCTGTTGCACAATTATGTCTCCATTGGCCATATGACGCTGCTGGCGGAAGCCGCAGCGCAGGCAGCAGAAGCCGGTGTGGACTCTCAGGTCTTCGTCGATGTGCTGGCCAAGGGCGGCGGTGCCGGGGCGGCACTGGAGCGACTGCGGAATTGTATCCTGACGGGCGACGCAAGTGATGTGCCCTTCGCCATCGGCAACGCAATCAAGGACATCGATTATTATCGCGAGATGGTCGGCGACGGCGCCGGAAGCCGGACTGTCGCCGACGGCGTCTCGGCAGCGATCGGCGCGGTCGCAAAGGCAGGTCATGGGGACGCCTATGTGCCCGAACTGACGCGTTTGTTTCGAAGCTGAATGCCCTGAACGACAACGGACTTACTTCATTTTGTCGACTATAATTTTCTCCACAGGGGGCGAACCACATTCGAGGCGCGCGTGGTAGAAATATCGGAAGAGTTCAGAATAACGACAAAGGCTGTCATTTGCCTGGATGGCAAAGTGGTGTTGTTGCGGAAATCTACCGGGAAATGGGACCTACCTGGTGGCCGGCTGGGTGATGGCGAAGAAATTGAATTCGGTCTGACGCGCGAGGCCGAAGAGGAACTGGGTCTGGAAATTGTCGTCGGACCCTTGATCCAGTGCAGCCTCCGTCGCGTAGCGGACTCAAAGAGCAATGTGATTGTCGTCGCCTACTTGTGTACGCTCAGCGGGGCTTTCTCCGATATCGTGCTGAGCACGGAACATACCGATGTCAGGTTGTTCAGCCGCCATGAAATAGACAATCTGGATATGCGCGAGAGCTATCGTAAATCGGTGCATATGGTCTTCAGCAAACCATTGAATGGCCTCGATGCGCAGCATACGCCCAGTGATACGGCGTCGGCCCGAACAGTCCGCTCATTTTTCCAGAAACTCAAGTCGCGTTGGGTTTCGTCGTGGAGAAGATCAACTTGATCCCCTGGCCGGTTTAATCGCGAATTTGCATGCTGGGATCAAAGTCGTTCAGGGTTTCATAGAATGTATCGGCATAGCCGACAATTCCCGGGTCTGGCAGGAGGTTAACTTCCGTGTCAGATTCTGGATAATCCAGGCCAGAAAGAAAATGCCGCATACAGTTCAACCGGGCCCGTTTTTTATCGTCCGAGCGCACAACCGTCCATGGGCAATCGGCCGTGTGCGTATTGAAGAACATGGCTTCTTTGGCTTCTGAATAATCATCCCACAGGTCCAGTGACTCAAGATCGATGGGACTTAGCTTCCAGTGTTTCAAAGGATCATTCTGGCGTGACAGAAACCGTCTTCTCTGTTCCTTGCGGCTTACCGAAAACCAGAACTTGTAGATGTGAATGCCGCTTCTGACCAGCATGCGTTCAAACTCGGGGACCTGGCGCATGAATTCCATATATTCTGCAGGTGAGCAAAAACCCATTACCCGCTCGACACCGGCCCGGTTGTACCAGGATCGATCAAAGAAAACAATTTCCCCTCGCGTAGGAAGTTGTTCGGTATACCGCTGAAAATACCACTGACCGCGTTCTTCCTCTGTCGGTTTCTCCAACGCAACCACGCGCGAACCACGTGGGTTCAAATGCTCGGTAAAACGTTTGATGGTGCCACCCTTGCCCGCTGCATCACGACCCTCGAAGATGCACAAAATCCGCTGCCCGGTATCCTTTACCCAGTTCTGAACCTTGAGCAATTCAATCTGCAACTCCTGTTTACGAATTTCGTACGTCGCCCGTGACATGCGTTTCTTGTAGGGATAATTTTTCGGCAGTGGTGCGGAGCGCCCTTTCTTCTCCACAAGTTCATGCCTGAGCAAGGCATGACTCTTGATTTCTTCTGCTGACAGTTTTCCAGATTGGCCACGTTTCTTCGTGGTGGCTTTCGCTGTTTTTGTATTTTTGGCCTTTTTTACCGACTTCTTGTCGTTCTTGATTTTTCCCTTGAGGGACGGTTTTTTGCCTGCGTCGGCGGATTTACTTTTTTTTGTCATGACAATATTCCGTTCGCTATTCCGGTATCGACCTACAAGCCACTAGACCCCTGGTCACTCTTCTATGCATTCAGGATTGGCAGAAAGCGGCTAAACTGTCTTTGAACCGCCTCCGCCCCTCAGGCTAGCTGACTATGATCTGCAAGGGCGCCCGATGTAGGGCATCTTGTTCGCCGACAAGGCCCTTGCCAAATTCAGCACAGGCTATTTTTTCTTGCTCGATTTCTTACCCGGTTTTTTGTCCGATTTCTTGCTCGACTTTTTATCGGATTTCTTGTTCGACTTCTTGTCCGGCTTTTTGGATTTTTCTTTCTTTACTTTTTTGTTCTCTTTCTTGAGGATTTTTTTCTTTTCCTCCTTTAACTTCTTGATCTTCTTTTTCAGCTTTTTGATCTTGTCCTTTTCATTTGACGCTGACATTTTTTTCCCCGTTTCTGATGATTTCGCGGAAGGCTTTTTTGAAGTCTTCCGATCAGGTTTTGCTTTCGATTTTTTCGTCGGCTTTGTTTTTGCCTTTGCAGCGACAGCTTTTGCAGGGACTTTCACGGCTGGCACGGCGCGTCGTTTTTTCTTCGGCGTCGATTTTTGAACGCGCGGTTCGGGCAATAGCAGCTTTGCTGAAGCAATAATCCGGGGGGCGCTCTTTTCACTAATACCGGGCACCTTCGCCAGTCCCGCAGGCGTGGCTGCTGCAATTTTTGCAATGGTGCGGTAGTTCTTCTTTACACACGCCGCTGCCAATGAGGGACCAACGCCCTCGATTTCTATCAAACTAGGCATATCCAAAAGTTCCCTTAAATCTATCACCCCATCGGAATGGCGCGAAAACGTCGATCCTGAAGTGGAATTATTCGTAATACAAAACCATGTTTAACTGTCGCTCTCCCCGAGGGTTGAAGGAATGTGTAATAGTGTCGCAGGGTGCTACCGGGCATACTCAAACCGTTTGCAACAGCGCGACGGCAACCTCTCACAAGACGTTAATTATGGCGGCTCATTCAGGGATTGGGTCGCTGAGCTCCCCGCCCCGGCGCGGGAGCAATTTTGATTTGATGATGGCCCGCTGGTGGTCGAACATGGGTTCGTTCAGCGATCGCTCACCGCCAAAAAAAAGGCCCCTGAAACGGGGCCTGTTTTATGGCGGAGAGTGAGGGAGGAGAATGCCATTTCCCCAAACGCTTGAATATCAACGATTTGTGAGCTTTGTGCCTCCTTGCACGAAGCAAAATTGTACCATGTTTATGTCTCAACCCAAACATGGTTCCACTTCAAACAAATTCTCACGCTTAGCTGACGAAACGACCCGCTTATGCTCAGGGTCATCAGCCACCATTATTAACTGTTTCTGTCCAAGTCCGTTTCTCCCTGCATAATGGGCCATTTTGCACATAACGTCCGATATGCGTGCAAAAGCGGAAGAAATCTGGCAGTGGTGAGAACGGGGATTGTTAGCCATGAACGGAAGTTCGCTAAGCCGGTGGTGGAAATCGTCCACCGCATGAGAAGTGAACACAAGGGTCTGATGCTGCATTGAAAAAACTTCATAACGCGCTAAGGTAGAGGAGAATTTTGTTCTTGGGAGCAGAGAGATGGGCATCATGGGAAAATTTTGTTCCTTGGTTTTACGATTCCAG
>JABILA010000025.1 GCA_018654745.1 Alphaproteobacteria bacterium | reverse complement strand
GGATGGTAAACGTATCTGGAAGGAAAAGTTTATAGACCAAACTTGACCTGACAGACGCCGCGTCAAAATCGGTAACTGTCAGATCAGGTCGAAACTACTTCAATTGATGCCTTTTCCAGACGCACTTCTTCGGAATCTTCTGGATCGTATGCGAATTTCGATAGTGAATTCATTCCCGCCCCCCAGGACGCTCTGCCGGATCGCCGATTTACATCTTTCTCACAGACACCGTGCAACTCGGTATCTGCAAGTAGTTTGGGACAAATTCCGCTATACAGTCCAGCCCATCATGACGACGGCTGGCGCTGCCAGTCTTTGTAGGGGCAGGAAAGAGCCAATTCGACTCCATGTTGTGCCCCAAATGGTTTCGTGCCATCGGGGTCTGCATCGAATCACAGACGGTAACGCTATTTCTTGCACCGGCCAAAATACTAATCCTTATTGACCTACAAATGTCTTCTTTTGGGTCAATTACAGACCATGATACGGATCAAAAAATTGGTCCGCTACCCGCCTAAAAGCGGACTCAAAAATTGGAATATATCCTTAGCGTAGTAGTGAATACCGTTAAAAACTGACTGCCGACTGTCAATTCATCCAACCGTATCCCGATATATCCCGGTATATCCCGCCTTATCCCGGCAATATAGTTATAGCCACGGCAGAATAATTAATACCGAGACAATGAATCCAGTTCACTGTGGGCTTCAGAAGTTTCAGGAATTCTGGAATAAAACCAGAACACAGTTTGAAAAACTGTGTAATATCAGTATCTTAAAAAAACACTTGCCAATGAGAACAAAACCGGTACAAATGAGGCAATTGCAACCGGGGACACCCTGTGAAATAAGAAGGGATTGAGACATGGCAGAAGCAGCGCTTCGTTTGGTTGAGAAAGATAATATGGAAAAAGAAAAGGCTCTGGAGGCCGCGTTGGCCCAGATCGAACGAGCATTTGGCAAGGGTTCAGTGATGAAACTTGGCCAGAAGGACCAGGCGATGGACATCGAAGCCATCTCCACAGGTTCTATCGGACTTGATATTGCACTTGGTATTGGCGGCCTGCCAAAAGGTCGTGTTGTCGAGATTTATGGACCGGAAAGTTCGGGTAAAACCACGCTGGCCCTGCATGTCGCTGCTGAATCGCAAAAAATGGGTGGTACCTGCGCTTTTGTTGATGCCGAGCATGCCCTTGATCCGGGCTATGCACGCAAACTGGGTGTGAAGATTGAAGATTTGATCATTTCCCAACCGGACACGGGCGAACAGGCCCTGGAAATCGCTGATACGCTGGTGCGTTCCGGTGCTGTGGATGTTCTGGTGGTCGATTCCGTTGCGGCGCTGGTGCCCCGGGCCGAACTGGAAGGCGAAATGGGTGACCATCACGTCGGCCTGCAGGCGCGTCTGATGAGCCAGGCGCTGCGCAAACTGACGGGTTCAGTTTCAAAATCAAACTGCATGGTCATTTTCATTAACCAGATCAGAATGAAAATCGGCGTTATGTTTGGTAGTCCTGAAACGACTGCCGGTGGTAACGCCCTGAAATTCTATGCTTCTGTCCGTCTGGATATTCGCCGTATCGGTGCCATCAAGGACAAGGACGAAGTTGTCGGTAACCAGACCCGCGTCAAGGTCGTCAAAAACAAGGTTGCACCGCCTTTCAAGGTTATTGAATTCGATATCATGTATGGCGAAGGTGTTTCCAAGCGCGGTGAGCTGATCGACCTTGGCGTCAAGGGCGGCATTGTGGACAAGTCCGGTTCGTGGTTCTCCTATGACGGTCAACGCATTGGTCAGGGCCGGGAAAACGTCAAGAAATTCCTGTTGGAAAATCCGGAAGTTGCCGATTCCATTGAAAGCAAGATCCGCCACAGCGCCGGGCTGATTGCGGAAGAGATGCTGGAAGTACCGGTAAAGGATAAAGACGAAGATGACGAAGACGGTTTTGCTGAAGTTGCCAACGAAACCTGATCTCGCACCTTCCTGATTTAAAGGCACGCCTGGAAACAGGCGTGCCTTTTCCGTTTGGGCTGAACCTGTGCGGGATACGACGATATATGCAGCATCTGGACAGTTTGCGGGGCAGGGGCTAAAAACCTGAGGTCCAGTGGGCTAAAGCTCCGGGCACCTGTTTAACCTGTTTCACCAGATCTCGTTTCGGAAAACAACATGCAAACTGCCAACGACATTCGCAAGGCCTTCCTGGACTACTTTGCCGCCAATGGTCACGAGGCTGTATCGTCCAGTCCGTTGGTGCCGCACAATGATCCGACCTTGCTGTTCACCAACGCCGGTATGGTGCAATTCAAGAATGTCTTCACCGGTGCCGAACAACGACCTTATTCCCGGGCAGCGACCAGCCAGAAATGTCTGCGCGCCGGGGGCAAGCACAATGATCTGGACAATGTCGGCTATACGGCGCGCCATCACACATTTTTCGAGATGCTTGGCAACTTTTCCTTTGGCGACTATTTCAAGGAAGACGCCATTGAACTGGCCTGGAACCTGATCACCAAGGAATACGGGATCGATGGTTCCCGTCTTATCGCAACGGTTTACCACACAGATGACGAAGCATTTGATTTGTGGAAGAAGATTGCCGGTCTGAGTGACGACCGCATTATTCGCATACCAACATCGGATAATTTCTGGAGCATGGGTGAAACCGGCCCTTGTGGCCCCTGTTCCGAGATTTTTTATGATCACGGCGACAGCATCCCCGGTGGTCCGCCCGGCAGTCCCGATGAAGACGGCGACCGGTTTATCGAAATCTGGAACCTTGTGTTCATGCAATATGAACAGGTCACACCGGACGAGCGTATCGACCTGCCCAAGCCGTCCATTGATACTGGCATGGGGCTTGAGCGCCTTGCTGCCTTGATGCAAGGCAAGCACGACAATTACGACACTGATTTGATGCAGGCCCTGATCCATGCTTCCGCTGATGCCAGCAATCAGGCGACAGATGGTGAGCATGCTGTTTCCCACCGCGTTATCGCCGATCACCTGCGGGCAACCAGTTTTCTGATTGCAGACGGTGTGCTGCCTTCAAATGAAGGTCGCGGCTATGTTTTACGCCGGATCATGCGTCGGGCCATGCGTCACGCCCATTTGATGGGGTGTCAGGATCCGCTCATGTGGCAACTGGTGCCAGCACTTGTGCGTGAAATGGGCCAGGCGTTCCCTGAACTGGGTCGCGCCGAGGCGCTGGTCACTGAAACGCTGAAACTGGAAGAAAACCGTTTCAAGCAAACACTGGATCGTGGCTTGCGCCTTCTGGATGATGAAGTGAAGCAACTGGGTAACGGCGAGGCCCTGCCGGGTGAAGTTGCCTTCAAACTATATGACACCTACGGGTTTCCGTTGGACCTGACCGAAGATGCCTTGCGCAATCAGGGACGCACCGTTGAAACCGACAGCTTCAAGGCGGCTATGGAACGCCAGCGCGCTGACGCCCGCAAGGCCTGGTCCGGCTCTGGTGACGCCGCCACCGAAACCCTGTGGTTTGAACTGCGGGAAGATATTGGGGCCAGTGAATTCCTTGGCTACAAAACGGAAGTTGCCGAAGGCCGGATCGAAGCTCTGGTGGTAGATGGCAAAAGCGTCCAGGAAGCCAGCGGCAATGATCAAATTCAGGTCGTCGTGAACCAGACACCTTTTTACGGGGAATCCGGTGGCCAGGTCGGCGATGCCGGCGTGATGTTTACACCGGACGGTGTTGAAGTCACGGTTGGCGATACCCTCAAGAAACTGGGCAACATGCACGTTCATGGCGGTGCCTTGAAATCGGGTGCCCTGAAAGTGGGTGACGTCGTTGAGATGCGCGTGGATAGTGAACGTCGCAATCGCATTCGCGCCAATCATTCCGTGACCCATTTGTTGCACGAAGCACTGCGGCGCCGTCTGGGGGATCACGTCACTCAGAAGGGCTCGCTGGTTTCCGCCGAGCGTTTGCGCTTTGATATCAGCCATCCGAAACCACTCAGTCCGGAAGAAACAGCGGATGTTGAAGCCGAAGTTAACGCGCGTATTCGCGAAAACTCGACAGTTGGGACAGTCTTGATGAGCCCGGAGGAAGCGGTTGAGGCTGGTGCCATGGCCTTGTTCGGTGAAAAGTATGGCGACGAAGTACGCGTTGTATCCATGGGCGGCGGCGACGATGCCCGGTTCTCCGTGGAACTTTGCGGCGGCACACACGTCAACCGAACCGGCGATATCGGTTATTTCAAGATTGTCAGCGAAAGTGCCGTGGCCGCAGGAGTGCGCCGTATCGAAGCCCTGACCGGGGCCGCTGCTATCGAAAACGCCAACAGCTACGAACAAATGATCCGCGAAGCCGCCGCAACCCTGAAAGCCGCACCTGCCGAAGTTGCCGCCCGCGTTGCGGCCCTGTCTGATGAGCGCAAGAAGCTTGAGAAGGAACTGGCCGAAGTGCGCCGACAGATGGCCATGGGTGGTGGCGGCGGACAGGGACCTGAAATCAAGGATATCAACGGCGTCGCCTTTGCCGGGCGTGTCCTGGAAGGTGTTCCTGCCAAGGACCTGAAAGGTATGATCGACGAGCTTAAGGGCCAGCAGTCCGGCGTTTACGCCATGGTTTCCACAAACGAAGGCAAGGCGGCGATTGTTGTCGGTGTCAACGAAGATTTGCTGGAACGTTTCAGTGCCGTGGACCTCGTTAAAATCGGTGTTGAGAAACTGGGTGGTAAAGGCGGCGGTGGTCGACCTGATATGGCCCAGGGCGGCGGTCCGGATGCTGCCTCGGCAGATGCCGCCATTGCCGCAATCGAGGCCGCAATCAGTTAAAGTGTGATGGCTGGGCCGACATAGCGTGATCAAAAAAAGGGCCCGGTTTTGACACCGGGCCCTTTTCGTTGATTGTCTTGTCGATCAAGCCGCCGCCATGGCGTCCTGCAGGCGCTCATCCAGTTTGTCGAGGAACTGGCTGGTGGTCATCCAGGATTGTTCTGCGCCAACCAGCAAGGCCAGGTCCTTGGTCATGAATCCGGCTTCTACTGTTTCAACACAAACCTTTTCAAGCGTGCCGGCAAATCTGTCGAGTTCTGCATTGTCGTCCAGTTTGGCGCGATGCTTGAGACCACCTGTCCAGGCGAAGATCGAGGCAATCGGGTTTGTCGATGTTTCATTGCCTTTTTGGTGTTCGCGGTAGTGACGGGTGACGGTGCCGTGGGCCGCTTCGGCCTCGACCGTTTCACCGTCCGGCGTCATCAGTGCTGAAGTCATCAGGCCGAGCGAGCCAAACCCCTGGGCCACCGTGTCGGACTGAACGTCGCCGTCATAGTTTTTACAGGCCCAGACAAATTTGCCGGACCATTTCATGGCGCAGGCAACCATGTCATCGATCAGACGGTGTTCATATGTAATACCGGCTGCGGCGAACTGATCGGCAAATTCCGCGTCAAAGATTTCCTGGAACAGATCCAGGAAGCGCCCGTCATAAGCTTTCAGGATTGTGTTCTTGGTGGACAGATAAACCGGCCAGCCACGCTTGAGACCATAGTTCATGCAGGCCCGGGCAAAACCACGAATGGAGTCATCGAGGTTATACATGCTCATGGCGACGCCGCCGCTGGGGAAATCATAAACATTGTGCGTGACGGGTTCGCCGCCGTCGGCAGGCGTGAAGGTCATGGTCAGCGTGCCGGGGCCAGGCACAACCATGTCCGTTGCACGATACTGGTCACCAAAGGCATGACGGCCGATGACAATGGGGTCGGTCCAGCCAGGCACCAGGCGTGGTACATTGGAACAAATAATCGGCTCGCGAAACACAGTGCCGCCCAGGATGTTGCGGATGGTCCCGTTTGGTGATCGCCACATCTTCTTGAGGCCAAATTCTTCCACACGGGCCTCGTCAGGTGTGATCGTCGCACATTTGACGCCGACACCGTATTTCTTGATGGCATTGGCTGAATCAATGGTGATCTGATCGTCCGTCGCATCCCGCGACTCGATACTGAGGTCATAATATTTCAGGTCAATGTCGAGATAGGGCAGGATCAACTTGGTTTTGATAAAATCCCAGATGATGCGGGTCATTTCATCGCCGTCGAGTTCTACGACGGGATTATCAACTTTGATCTTGGACATATTGTTCCTCGGTTTATCAAACAGACAGGGGTGCGCTTTGCGCAGGCTGATTTGTGGCGCAAAATAGCACCGCTTGCCCTGGGGTCAAGCTTCCATTTCTGCGACAAGCCAGCGCAGTTAACTGGCTCTAGAATACCTTGGCGAGCGGGTCAAAGCGTTCTTTTGGTGCATTTTCGATTGCCGGGATCACGTCATCAATGCCGTCGACGATTGTAAACAGATCGATACAGTTTTCCCGGGCGTAGCCATTGTCGATAATATGCTGGACCAGGGCCCGGAAGGGCTCCCAGTATTTGTTGTTATTTACCAGGATCACGGGTTTGTCATGCAGGCCCAACTGCCGCCATGTTATGATTTCGAACGTTTCATCCATCGTACCGAGGCCGCCAGGCATGACCACAAAGGCATCTGAAAGTTCAAACATCTTGTTTTTGCGGGTGTGCATGGAATCAACAACGTGCAATTCGGTCAGGCCATCATGACCAACTTCAATATCGTGCAGATGTTCCGGTATAACGCCAATGACTTCGCCGCCATTGGTCATGACGGCATCGGCAATAACGCCCATCATGCCGATACGACCACCACCGAAGACCAGACGGATACCGTTCTCGGCCATCAGCTTGCCAAGTCGTTCCGCCGCCGCCCGATGCGCCGGGTCGTCACCCTTGGCGGCGCCACAATAAACACAGATTGATTTAGGGGTACTCATGCAACATACCTTGCTGGAATTTATTCGAACTTCTGCCCTTGCTACGGTGATTTGCCTGTTGCTGTCAATCGCACCGGGCATCAGCGCTGCCAATGAAGTAGATGTGGTCAGGGTCAAGGTCCACAAATCAGGCCCCGGGGTTTATCGCTTTGACGTCACTTTGCGTCACAAGGATATTGGTTGGAAACACTATGCCAACGCCTGGGAAGTCCTGACACCTGATGGGAAAATACTGGATACAAGAATATTGGCTCACCCCCATGTGAATGAACAACCCTTTACCCGAAGTCTTTCCGGGGTCAAAATACCCATGGATATCAAAGCGGTAACGATACGTGCCCGTGATCTGGTGCACGAATATGGTGGCAAGACAATGATCGTCAAATTACCTTAACGTTAAGCGGATATTATGACGGTAAGCGAAAATCATAAGGGGGGCACCGTGTCTGACAGGCGCAGTATCAAAAATTCCGGTATCACTTTATTGCTGGCATCCATTCTGACCATCGGGTTCACAACCATTGGGTTCTCGGGCGCCGTTTCTGCGGCGACAGATGATCTCATTGAAAAAGGCCAATACATGGTCTGGGCCGGTGGTTGCATCGGTTGCCACACAGACGTCAAGAACAAGAAACCCGAACTGGCCGGTGGCCTGGCGTTGAAAACGCCCTTTGGCATATTCTATTCGCCAAATATCACCCCAGATAAGGAAACCGGTATTGGTAACTGGAGCGATGAAGATTTTCTCAATGCCTTTCGGCAAGGTCTGAACCCGGCGGGCGAACATTATTATCCGGTTTTTCCTTATCCGACCTACACGAAAATGCGTGACGCCGACATCCTCGCCATCAAGGCTTATCTTTTCAGCCTCAAGCCCGTCCGCAGTGTCGTCAAGGATCACGACGTGCAGCCACCTTTTGGTATGCGTTTCCTCCAGGGCTTCTGGAAGGCGATGAATTTCACACCAGGCGAGTTTCAGGATACGACCGGAAAGTCTGCCGAGTGGAACCGTGGAGCTTATCTGGTTGAAGCCGTCGGACATTGCGGTGAATGTCACACGCCACGTTCCGAACTTGGGGCTCTGGATCATTCCATGGCGCTGGCAGGTACCGTCAAGGGCCCCGATGGTGGCCTGGTCCCCAACATTACCCCCCACCCAAAGACCGGGATCGGGGAATGGACAGAAGACGATATCATCGAACTGCTGAAAAACGGGATGAAACCGGATTATGACGATGTCCAGGGTGGCATGGAAGAAGCCGTTATTTTTGGTCTCAAATATCTCAAGGATGCGGATCTGAAGGCCATGGCCGTATATTTGCTGAGCCTGGACCCCATTGATAATCTGATCGAAAAACCAAAGAAATAGCTTTGGCCGCGCACATCCCCGGCAGGACGCCGGGGATTAACGCAAGGCAACAGGATTGCGCAGGGTACGTGGCTGCTCTAGGGTAGGGTCAAATCACTCAAGTATCAGGGTATTGCCTTGCGCCTGACCATAATTATCAGCCTTGTTGTGGCCCTCGGCCTGGCAGTTGCTCTTTTTTTCCGCTTTGATGGTGACGATCCTGCACCAAGGGCGAAGCGTCCGGTTGTTCAACAACCTGCCAAAACGACCAGGACCTCGACATCAACTCAGTCAACATCACCCGCCACAAATAGTACCCAGGCTCCGGCAGCACCGAAAACCGCGCAGGAAACGGCTCCAGCTCCTGTTAACTCGGCTAAGCTGGAAGCACCGAAGGATATCCCCAAGCTTGTAGCGCCATCATTTGACGTCGTTCGGGTTAACCCGGCAGGCGACGCTGTCATTGCTGGTCGCGCCGCACCTGGTGCAGAAGTATCTGTACTTGCAGGCGACAAGCTGGTGGGGAAAGTCAAAGCCGATGACCGCGGCGAATGGGTGTTGGTGCCCGAGAAACCGCTGCAAAGTGGTGCACGCGAATTATCCCTGGAATCGACATTGCCGGGTGCCGAGGCTGTAAAGTCCAAAAATGTCGTTGTCGTCGCCGTTCCCGACCGGCCCGATGCAGGTAAAGCACTTGCCGTCCTGACACCGCGCAAGGGTGATGGTCCCAGCAAGGTCTTGCAATCTGCCAGTTCAGGCTCTTCCGCTTCGGGTACCTCCACATCAACTTCGACTGCCTCAACGACTTCGGACTCAGGCACTCCGAAATCAGCTGGTGTGTCTGTTGCGTCGAAAGAAGTTTCTTCGGCAAGCACATCATCATCTTCTGCCCCGGCTCCTGTAAAAAGAGTCACCGTCGAAATCAAACGCCCACCTGTTTCACTCGACAGCGTGGATTATGACGAAAAAGGTGATTTGATCCTGTCCGGGCGTGCTGATGTTGGAGCAACGATCAATATCTACGTTGACAACAAGTCCGTTGGTGTGGCTATCGGTGATCCTGCCGGAACCTGGCAATTACGGCCAGGGTCGGCTGTCAGCTCTGGTGATCACAGATTGCGGGTTGATCAGTTGGGCACGGACGGCAAGGTTGCGCACCGTATCGAGTTGCCGTTCACCCGGGCAGAGCCAGAACAAACGAAACTGGCGGAGGGTCAGGTCATTGTTCAGCCTGGCAACAGCCTGTGGCGCATTGCCCGGCGCAAATATGGCCAGGGCTTGCTGTTTACAGTTATTTATGAAGCTAACCGCGGACAAATCCGTGATCCTGATCTGATTTATCCAGGCCAGATTTTCGCTTTGCCAAAATCCGTTGGCGGTAACGGTTCCGACGGATAAAAAGTAATAATAAGTCTCAAAAGCACTGGTATAGGGGCATTCGCCGCCCTATATAAAGTCGAATGAGACGCCCAGACCACGATCCACAAGCACCAAAAAAAGCACATAGTCACGTGCGGACGCTGATCACCTTGCTGCCATATTTATGGCCGCCTGGTCGGCTGGATTTGCGCGTGCGCGTTGTTATTGCGATGGTCCTGTTGGCGGCGGCCAAGGGCTTTAACGTCTATGTTCCGTTTTTCTACAAAGCTGCGGTTGATGCCCTGTCTGCGGACGTTGCCGGTATAATTGTTGTGCCTGTCATGATCATAGTGGGCTATGGACTTGCACGTGTTATGGCACAGGCACTGGGGGAAATCAGGGACGCGGTTTTTGCCAAGGTTGCCCAGCATGCGATTCGCAGTGTTGCTCTGAAAACCTTTAACCATCTGCACAGCCTCGCCTTGCGCTTTCATCTTGATCGGCAAACTGGCGGGCTTTCACGAACGATTGAGCGTGGCACAAAAGGCATCCAGTTTCTGCTGTCCTTTACCTTGTTCAATATCCTGCCGACCCTGCTTGAAATCCTGCTGGTCTGCGGCATCCTGTTGTGGAAGTACAATTTCTGGTTCGCGGCTATTACGCTGGGAACCATCTTTGGCTATATCGCGTTTACCATGATGGTGACGGAGTGGCGGATGAAATATCGCCGCCAGATGAACGATAGTGATGCGGAAGCCAACACCAAAGCCATTGATAGCCTGCTGAATTACGAAACAGTGAAGTACTTCGGAAACGAAGATCATGAAGCCAGTCGTTTCGACAGTTCCATGGCACGCTATCAAACAGCCGCAGTGCGCAGCCAGACAACGCTGTCCTACCTCAATATCGGCCAGGGCGTAATCGTCTCGGTGGGTTTGATTGTGGTGATGTTGCTTGCGGCCATGGGTGTTCGGGATGGGTCCATGACCCTGGGCGACTTTGTCCTGGTGAATACATTTCTGATCCAGCTGTATCTGCCTCTGAATTTTCTCGGCTTTGTGTACAGGGAAATCAAGCAATCTCTGGTGGACATGGAAGTCATGTTCAGCCTTCTGGTACAGCATACAGAAATTGCCGACAAACCAGGGGCGCAGGCCTTGCAGGCAGGGAATGCAGAGATCGAGTTTGATCACGTCGATTTTGCCTATGAAAGTGACCGCAGCATTTTGCATGATGTGTCGTTCAAGGTTCCCGCCGGACACACGGTTGCGATTGTCGGCCCAAGTGGTGCCGGCAAGTCGACAATTTCTCGGATACTGTTTCGGTTTTACGATGTCGCCGGAGGCTCGGTTCGTATTGATGGACAGGACATTCGGGACATAACACAAGCCAGCTTGCGCGATTCCATCGGGATCGTGCCTCAGGACACTGTGCTGTTTAACGACACCATCGGTTACAACATCCGCTATGGTCGCCCTGACGCCACAGAAGAAGAAGTCCAGGAAGCTGCCCGTATGGCCAGCATCCACGATTTTGTCGAAAGTCTGCCGTCAGGTTACAAGGCCATGGTCGGTGAACGCGGCCTGAAATTGTCAGGTGGTGAGAAACAGCGCGTCGCTATTGCCCGTACGATCCTCAAGCAGCCAAAAATCCTGCTGTTCGATGAAGCAACGTCGGCGCTGGACTCACAGACAGAGCGTGAAATTCAGGCCAGCTTGCATGAGGTTTCGGCAAACCGGACCACTCTGGTGATTGCCCACCGATTGTCCACTATCATTGATGCGGACGAAATTCTGGTTCTGGATCAGGGCCGCATCGTTGAACGTGGCCGTCACCAGGACCTGTTGTCCGCTGATGGTCAATATGCAGCCATGTGGGCACGACAGCAGGAAGCTGCGGAAATCCGTGAGCGACTGGCCCATGCCGAGGAAATCGGAGATATCGGTCCTGTTCGGGAAGAAGTACCCGTCAGCTGACGCCCAAGCAACCCTTACCCTGAGGCAAAGAGCAGGGTAAGATGCAACAAAATTTTGACTACTATTGGAGTTTTGGATCAATGAGCTCTCTTGATCGTGTTCTGGTTCCCATAAACCGCGAAGGGTACCGTTTTGTTGGTATCTTTGCCGTCGTTACACTGGTTCTGTTCCAGGTCCATGAAATTCTGGGTTGGGTTGGTGTTGTCCTGACCTTGTGGTGCGCCTATTTTTTCCGCGATCCGGATCGTGTTACGCCCACCCGTGAAGGCCTGGTTATCAGTCCTGCGGATGGTGTCGTGCAAATGATTGAACGAGCCATTCCGCCTGAGGAACTGGGCATGGGGTCGGATGCCCGGACCCGCGTCAGTGTTTTCATGAATGTCTTCAACGTTCACGTAAACCGCGCGCCGATGGATGGTGAGATTACGAAAGTATCCTATCGCAAGGGTGAATTTCTCGACGCATCGCTGGACAAGGCTTCGGAAGCCAATGAGCGACAGAGCGTGCGTATGACGACTGCGGACGGCAAGGATATTGCTTTTGTCCAGATTGCAGGTCTGGTTGCGCGACGAATTCTTTGCCATTTGAAAGAAGGTGATCAGGTCAGGGCGGGGCAGCGTTTTGGTCTGATCCGCTTTGGCAGCCGGGTTGATGTTTATCTGGATCACGGCATGGAGCCTCTGGTGATACCGGGGCAGCTGACAGTTGCCGGGGAAACTGTACTGGCAGATGTATCCTCCTCGGAGGCGCGCCGGGCCGGGGAGATCAGATAACATGCGCAGGCCACGTCTGAGAGGATTACCCGTCAACAGTCTGATACCGAATATCCTGACTGTATTAGCAGTTTGTGCTGGTCTCACCGCCGTCCGTTTTGCCTTGGCAGAGCAGTGGGAACTTGCCGTTATGGCCATTGCGGTTGCGGCAATCCTGGACGCGCTGGATGGGCGCGTGGCCCGACTGTTAAAAGGAACTTCCAAATTTGGTGCGGAACTGGACTCTCTGTCGGATTTTGTAAGCTTTGGTGTGGCACCTGCGCTGGTGCTCTATCGCTGGACCATGTCCGAACTGGGGGGGATGGGCTGGATAATTGTGTTGGCCTATGCCGTTTGTTGTGGATTGCGCCTGGCGCGGTTCAACACAGCCCTGGAAGACCCGAATGAGCCGGAATTTGCTGCGAACTTTTTCACCGGTGTTCCGGCACCGGCTGCGGCGGGCCTGGCGTTGTTGCCGATGATGATAAGTTTTCAGGTCGGAGATGATTTTTTTCGACTGGCACTGGTGAACGCGGTGAACCTCGCGTTTGTGGCTTTCTTGATGGTGAGCCAGATCCCGACATTCTCTTTCAAGAAAATGCGGGTCAAAAAGGAATCCGTCCTGCCGGTATTAATTGTTGTTGGCCTGGTTGGTGCGGTTGTCGCCAGCTATCCGTGGTTTGTGCTGACGGCGATTTGTGCGATTTATCTCGCAATCATTCCGGTATCATGGCGCAGCTGGCAGCGTCAGGAAGTTGCCTTCGCCGGAAAATCCGAACCTGATGAAGATCAAAAGGCGTCTGATGAACAGACGCCTTCCGATACAAAGTAACTCTTCAACCTCAGTTAATCACGAAACTATTCGGCTGCCGGGGCGGGTGTATCCAGTCCCTGACGCCGCGCCAGGCGCTTGGCTTTTCTGTTGGCGAACCAGCTACTGGTATTGGCACCCATGGCCAACATGCAAGGTGTCACAATCAGTGTCAGGACCGTCGCGAACGTCAGGCCACTGACGACGGCTGTAGACAGCTGTATCCACCACTGGGTTGACGGCGCACCCTGCGAGACTTCCCTGGTAAAGAGATCAATATTCAATCCCATGACCATCGGCATCAAGCCCAGCACTGTTGTTACAGCTGTCAGCATTACCGGGCGTAAACGTTGTGCTCCGGTTCGAACAACGGCTTCCAGCGGCGGCATGCCACCGTCCCGTAATCGATCATAGGTATCGATCAAGACAATATTGTTGTTCACCACAATCCCCGCCAGGGTGATGATACCCACACCCGTCATGACGATGCCGAAGGTTTGGCCGGTGATCATCAGTCCGATAACCACGCCAGCCGTCGACATAATGACGGCAGTCAGGATCAGGAAGGCTTGATAGAAGCTGTTGAACTGGGTCACCAGTATGATTGCCATGGCGAACAGGGCCACACCAAAGGCCTTCGACAGAAATGACTGAGCCTTTTTTTGCTCCTCATCCTGGCCCTTGAAGGCAACTTCGACCCGTGGATCGATTTCCTGTGTCGCAAGCCAGGTCTTGATCTCACTTATCTTGTCGTCGGCCAGAACACCATCGGCCACTTCAGACTTAATGTGCATGACACGCATGCCGTCGGTACGTTTAATGGTTCCCGTCTTGGGCACGGCCTGGCGTGATACAAAGTTACTGATCGGCACCAGACCCTGGTTGGTCATCACACGAATTTGGTCGAGCTGATTGATGTTACGCTCATCCGAGGGATAACGAACCCGGATTTCAATTTCCTCGTCTGCGTCATCGGGCCGGTATTCACCGACCTTGATGCCGTTGGTCACCAGTTTGATCATCTGGCCGACGGTGGTGACATCCGCACCAAAGCGTCCGGCCTGGGCCCGATCAACATCCAGCTGCCAGACAATACCGGGGATTGGACGGCTGTCTTCAATATCGATCAGGTCATCAAATTTCTTGACGCCTTCAAGAATTTTCTCCAGCTCCGGTGTAATTGCTTCTGGTACGCGAGACCGTAGATGCAATTGAACGGGCTTGCCGGTGGGTGGACCGGATTCAGGAATGCGAACCTCGACATGAATACCGGCAAGGTCGGCTGTTTTCGCCCGGACTTCGGCCAGGATTTCCTTGGCCGGGCGGCGTTCCTGCCAGTCCTTGAATTCAAACTGAATGGTGCCAATGACGTCTTCCGCGGTATCCGATCCACCACCCGCTTTGCCAACACGCGAATAGACAGATGCAAACCCGTCGACCTTCAGGATACGTTCTTCAACTTCTTTGATCAGGGCATCATTTTCATCAATCGACATATTGCCCCTGGCATGTACCCAGGCAATGGCCATTTCCGGTTCAACTTCGGGGAAGAATTCGACCCCGTTGCCGTTCTGGGAATAATAGACCTGAACACTGATCAGCAATGCGACGGCGAAGGCAACAATTTTGATGGGGTGGCGCACACAGACCGAAACCACACGGACATACAACCCTGTCATGCCGGGAACATCTTCCAGGCTACCGGATTCTGCTGCATTGAGGTGTGATTGAACGGTCTTGTTACCGCTGCCGGGTTTGCCGATCAGGGCCCCCAGCGTGGGTACAAAAATCAAGGCAACGACCAGTGATCCTGCCAATGTAGCGATCAGGGTAATCGGCAAGAACTTCATGAACTCGCCGACGATACCGGGCCAGAACAACAAGGGCATAAAGACCGCCAGCGTCGTCGCGGTCGATGCAATAATCGGCCACGCCATGCGTTTTGCTGCCAGGCCATAGGCCTCACGTCGATGCAAGCCCTCGCCCATCTTTCTGTCGGCAAATTCGGTCACCACAATGGCGCCGTCGACCAACATGCCAACGGCCAGGATCAGGCTGAACAGCACAACAATGTTGATCGTCAGGCCCATCATCGACAGGACCAGAATACCAATCAGGAAAGAACTGGGGATGGCCAGGCCAACAAGGCCGGCACTGCGCAGACCAAGGGCTGCAATGACAACAACCATGACCAACAGAATGGCACTGATCACATTGTTTTGCAGATCAGCCAGCATGATTTTGATTTGCTTGGACTTGTCCTGCATGAAGGAAACTTCAACGCCTGCAGGCCAATCGTTCTGGCGAGACGTGACAATCGCCCGGACCTGTTCCAGGGTTTCAATGACGTTTTCGCCAATGCGCTTTTTGATTTCCAGGGTAATCGCAGGCTTGCCATCGACGCGCGCCTTCGAGTTAGCATCTTTGAACGTCCGTCGAACGCTGGTGATGTCGCCCAGCGTGACCACGCTTTCACCACGCACCTTGATCGGCAGGTCAAAGACGTCGGCGGCTGTTTTAAACAGTCCCGGGACCTTGACGGAGAAACGGCCATCGCCTGTATCCAGTGCGCCGGCAGCGACAAGACGGTTATTCAGGGAAACCGCATTGATCAATTCCGTGTGGGAAATCTGATAGCTTTCCAGCTTCAGTGGATCAACGATGATCTCCAGCAATTCATCGCGGTTGCCACCGATATCAGCTTCCAGAACGCCTGGAAGACCTTCCAGTTCGTCCTTCAGGTCACGTGCCAGTGCCATCAGGGTGCGCTCAGGTACGTTCCCTGCGAGTACCACGACCATCACCGGGAAAAGACCGACGTTGACTTCGTTGACGACCGGATCTTCGGTATCGCCCGGCAATTCGTTTTTGGCGACATCCACAGCTTCGCGCACATCGACGGCGGCCTGGTCAGCGTTAAATCCGGCTTCGAATTCAAGCAGGACCGACGCAAAGCCCTCGGCTGCGGTTGAGCGCATTTCCTTGACGCCCTCGATGCTCCGCAATTCTTTTTCCATGGGGCGGACCAAAAGGCGCTCGGCATCTTCCGGCGAGATGCCTTCGTGGTTCATGGAGACATAAAGGATCGGAATATCGATGTCAGGATCGGATTCCTTGGGAATGTTAACGTATGAAACGGCACCCGTGATCAGGATCAGAGCCAGAATCAGCATTACCGTCCTGGAACGGTCCAGTGCAGCCGAGATAATACCATTCATGATGCAGGCCTGTTTTCAATTACGGGCAGAACCTGATCGCCATCGCGGACAAAATCCTGACCGACCGTGATCACACCAATTGTTTCCGGCAAACCGGCCAGCCAGACACCATTTTCACCATCGGCGATAATCTGCGCCGGGAAAAAGCGCACAATGCCTTCCTGGGTTACCGTTTTGACACCAAGCTGACCTTCGTCGTTCAGGGTCATGACAGCTGGTGTAATCAGATGTGCCATAGATTTGTCGACGGGAATGCGGATGCGTGCGGTGATGCCGTCGCGCAAATCACGCTTCGGATTGGGGACTTCCACTTCAACCCGGAAAGTTCTGGTTGCACCGTCTGCTGTGGTTGCGATGAAACGGATTTTACCGCTGACCTTTTTGTTGGTGACAAGCTCGGCAGTCGCTTTCTGGCCAACTTTCAGGTAGCTGACTTCACGCTCGGACACATCACCGACGACAAGATAGGGGTTTTGGTCAACGATGGTTGCGACGACTTCAGCGACTTTCATATAGTCACCGATTTCAACGCGTTTGCTGTCAACGATCCCGGCGAAGGGTGCACGGACTTCGGTGTGCTGTATTTCAAGCTCGATCCGTTTGACCAGGGCCTTGGCGGAATCCAGTTGAGTCTGGGACGCGGCTAGTTTCGTTTCAGCCCTGTAGCCCTTTTTTGACAGGGCGATCGCGGCTTTATACTCCAGCTGACGCTGGCGCACCAGGGCACGGCCTTCTGCCAGGCGTGAGGCCCGGTCCTGCATGTCAATTTTTGCAATCAAGGCACCGGCTTTGACGCGTTTGCCCTTGGTTACAGCCAGCTGCACTATACGACCGGAAATTTCGGATTTGACAGCGACGCTGCGGACCGCCTGTGTCCGGCCGCGCAGAACGACTTCGCGCTGATGTGCCTGGGCCTGCATCAAACGAACACGTACGGTAACCGGATGATCTTTCTTGTCAGCCTTTGTTTCGGAATTTGCGGCCTCAGCGTCTGCCTCTGTAGTGGTTGCCTGCAACTGCCCGGAAAAAATCCATCCGACGACGGCGACTGCCATGACGAATGCGAGTAGATACGACTTGTTCATTGAACTTTCTCCGATTTGGTCAACAGGCTGTGACCGACTATTTCGTGTCTGTGATTTTCAAGATATTCGCGCGCGGCGCCGTAAACAGCTTTGCCAAATCCGCAAACAAAATGCGCTCCTGGTCCGGCTATATCCTGCTCACAGTCAAATTCTGCAATGGCTTTTTCCAGTCCGGCGATCCGGACTGCGATCATTTGATCAATTGTCGATGGTGTCAGTAATTCCGAGAAAACGATGGTGGCCAAAAAGTCAGACCTGACCTTGTCCTCTGCAACCGGTTTCTCCAGCGCGTCCATCAATAACATTTTGCCAGCAGGGGTAATAGAGTAGACCTTTTTGTCCGGTCGTTTGTCCTGGGCAAGTTCGGTGCGCTCAACCAGCCCGGCATCCGTCAATTTGCCAAGTGCTGGGTAAATCGAGCCGAAACTGGCGTCATAGAAGTGCCGGAATGGCCCCTCAAGCTGTTTTTTGATTTCATAGCCTGTGGCGTCGCCAAATGACAAAATGCCGAGGCAAAAGGTTTTTATGTCCATAGCCGGTTTTCCGCAAATCTGGATTGAAGCGTTATAAGTCGTTCTTATATTGGATCGACATATATCATTTCAACATAATAATTGATTTTAGTTGCGGTAAATCAAGCTTTTCCGTGACATGGCTTTGAACTATTCCAGTAATATGGCTGAATAGTTCCCCATAACCTCTGATTGATCACGATATCTGGTGACAAATTGCATTTTGGCTGATTTCGTGGAAACCAGTTCCTTATGAGGCGAAAACCTCTTCGTAACAGTGACTTTGGCGCAATTTCAACGCTATTTCGTGCCCGTCTATTATTTTCCGAACGGTGCCCAGGTCCGGCCACCATCACGGCTTTTCAACAATTTCATATATTGGGTCAGGGCAACAAGCTGCCCCGTAGCGGACTTGTGGCCGGTCAGTTGTATCAGGGCACCATCGAATTGCCCCGCCGGGGCTCGTTTTACCCACTTGCCGCCTTTGGTTTGTGTAAACAATCCGGCGCTGACAATAAAGGTCCAGGCTTTGTTGCGTCCGTCCCTGGCGACCATACTGGCGGGTTTACCTGCAGGGCCAACTGTCACCGGCTGCCAGGATTTTCCACCGTCGGCACTGGCTTTCAAACCTTTGGCTGTTGCGGCCAGCAAATCATTGGCGGATTTTTGACTGGTGGCCAGGCCAAGGCTGGCAGGTGGCATTTTTGCGATGTTCTTCCAGTTTTTTCCGGCGTCCAGACTTTGATAAAGACCATCAGCGACAGCCAGCAAGTACCCTTTGGGCCCGGCGACCTTCATCAGGCGGAGTGTCTTTGCATCCGCCATGGGCGCTGAATGTGTCTTCCAGGTCTTACCCGCATCGCCGGAGAATAATATGCCGACAGGTTTGTTCTTCTTCTTGCCACTAGCCAACAGGAATTTGCCATCATCGGAAACAACCAGCCCGGTGATATCATGGGTGTCGTCCAGCAGCGGCTGCATTTCAATTGTTGGTGTCAGGCGATAAAGGCCACGCGGCGTCGCCAAAATGAGATGATCTGGATGAGCCGGGTCGATCACCACCTCATAGATGTGGGGGATGCGCGCTAGCGAAATACCTTCGGCCATAACTGCCGGAACCGATGCCAGAACCAGAATCGAGGCACAGATCAAGTGAATTATCGATTTTGGCAGCATCCTAGTCACCCAGCACAACTCCTTCGCGGCGCGGATCAGCACCACCTTCCAAACCATTTGCAGTTCGGGCAACGACATGCAAGCCGCTGTTCAAACCGCGCACCTTGACCTTGTGTCCACGACCTTCCAGATCACTCACCAGTGCGGCCAGCGGCGTTTCTGATTCAAGATCAATGCTGCCATTCCGGTTTACGTGATGGGGCAGGGCGACCGCCTTTTGTGGTGACATATTCCAGTCCAGCATGGCGATCAGGGTTTTGGTGACATAGGCAATGATCCGGCTGCCGCCAGGTGAGCCAGCGGCCAGTAGAAAGTCTCCGCCTGGCTGACGTCCCTTGAATACAAGCATGGGTGACATGGAACTGCGGGGGCGCTTGCCGGCCTGGACCCGGTTGGCAACCAGATCACCGTCACGGATGGGGGAAAAGGAAAAGTCGGTGAGCTGATTATTCAGGATAAAACCGCCGACCATCAGGCGTGAACCGAAGGCATTTTCAACACTGGAAGTCATTGAAACAACATTGCCGTCATCGTCGATAATGCTGAAATGTGTGGTCGACGGCAGTTCGGCCGTGTCACCTGTCACAAGATTTCCTTGCCGACCCGGCACATCACCGGGCGTTGCCTTGCCCATGGTCTGACCCTGTTTGATCAAGGCTGCTCGCGCGCGGATGTAATCCGGATCTAACAGACCTTTCACAGGCACCGGCACAAAATCGGCATCGGCCATGAACTTCCCTCGATCGGCGTAAGCCATGCGACTGGCTTCGGAAATCAAATGAACAGCATCAACGGACCCTGGTGCTATCTTCGCCAGGTCCTGATTTTCGAGCAACGCCAGGATTTGCAAAGTCGTCAGACCGCCCGATGTCGGTGGTGGCATGCCGCAAACTCGCCATTGCCTGTAAGGATTGCAAACCGGCACTCGTGCCTTGGCGACGTAGGATTTCATGTCAGCCGCAGTCAGGCCGCCGGGGTTGCTGTGTTCGTTGACGCTCGAAATAATGTTGTCGGCGATATCGCCCGTGTAAAAGGCGTCGGCACCGCCTTCCGCCATCTTTTGCAACGTCTCTGCCAGCGGCAGGTTTCGCAGAACATGGCCTTCGGGCAAGGGCGCACCGTTCTCATCGTAAAAATAGGCACGGGCGGCAGTCTGCGTTGGAAGATGTTTGTCGCGTTTCAACAAGGCATGAAGCCTGGGTGAAATCGCAAAGCCTTTCCGTGCGAGATCAATCGCGGGCGCGAACAGATCCTTCCACGGTAATTTGCCGTACTTCTTGTGCGCCAGTTCCATCAGGCGGGGCACGCCCGGGACACCAACCGCCCGGCCACCGACGACGGCGGCAAAGAACTTCATGCGCTCGCCATCCGGTTTCAGGAACAGTTTTTCTGTCGCCGCAGCGGGCGCCGTCTCGCGGCCATCAAATGCGACGGTGGTTTTGCTGCTCGCATCGAAATGCAGCATAAAAGCACCACCACCGATACCGGAAGATTGTGGCTCCACCAGGGTCAAAACAAGCTGCGTGGTAATCGCCGCATCCACGGCGCTGCCGCCGGCGCGCAAGATTTCGAGCCCGGCTTTCGCGGCCAGCGGATTGGCTGCCGCAATCATATGTTTTTTTGCGGTGCCTGCGGCCACCGACCCGGTCAGGGAAACAATTGCCAGAACGCTGATCAGGCTTATACCCCGAACCAGTCGTTGACCCAAAGCTTGTCTATTCAACTGCTTCCCTTTTTCAGAATTATCATTGGAGACAACACCTTGTTGATACTTTTGAAAGTCTGGGTCGCACTGTTCATGCTCTCGCATCCGGAAAGTCCGAAAACAAGAATTGCGATTGCCAATATGCGCATCTTCAACATTTCGCCACCTGGTTATTATCAGAATGAGATGTTAGCAGAAAATTCTGGCTGTCGCTAATCTGCGGAAGGCTGTTGGGGCACGTCTTTCAACATGATCCGAAGGATGATGGGCCCGATCAATGAGGTCAGGGCGATCAAGCCAAAAGCCATGCCCCAGCTTTCTATGCTTTCCTTGCCACCCGCATTATCAAGGATGAATCCGAAGGCCAGTGGACCCAGAAATCCACCACCAAAGCCAATAAACGAATGAACGGTCATGGTGGCACCGTACAATTCTGGTACAGCATGTTTCACGGTACCTGCCGTAATGGATGCAGAATCAGCAGCTGACAGTGCGCTGTACATAACGAGCATAACCACGGCAATCCAGAACGGCATTGCCGCAGAAAATCCTGCCAGACAGCCAAACAAGGCAGAAACGATCATGATCAGACTGACGGTCTGGCGACGGCCAAAACGGCGCGCCAGTTCGTTGCCGTATATACTGGCTGGCATTGCAATAAAACTGACCAGGGCACCAAAAATGGTGACATCAATGCTGATACTGCCAGCGGGTTGCAGGCTGGCTGCAAATGTCAAAAAAGTTACGGCCCAGGCAATAATGGTCATCAATTCGGTCGTGTGCAGCGTATAGCTCAGGATGTAGGCCAACGCGGGTCGATTTCCAAGCACAGCCCGAACGTTCAAAAACCTGCGACTTTCATGTTGTTGCAAGGGAGGCTGATACCGGGTTGTCAGCAAGATCAGGATGGTTGCACCCAGTGCACCGAACCCCAGAATACCAAAGGCCCATTGCCAGCCAAGGGCACCATTAATGAAGCCAGCCAGTGAAAATGACAGGGCCGCACCGACACCAAAACTTGCTGTATACCAGGCGATTGCACGGGAAGCATCCTCCCGGCCAAGCCTGTCCGTCATCAGCTTCAGACCAGGCATATAGGTGCCCGCGAAGGCGAAGCCCCCGATGAACCTGAGTATGGAAGCGCTGACAAAACCTTCGGCAAACAGGCCAAAGCCAAGGATCGAAAGAAACCAGATTGAATTGGCCCAGAGAAATATCGTCCGTGCATCCATGCGATCTGTAAAAGGGACAAGCACAAGAACGCCCAGCATATACCCGGCCGCGAAAATACCATTCACCCAGCCAGCTTCGGTACCGGTCATCTGCCATTCGTCGATCAAGACTGGCTGCAAGGCAGGCAGAACGCCCATGCCAAGATGATCCAGGATCATCACGCAGCTCATGACAATGACAAGGGGAGTGCCGTTCAGGCGCAAATTTGGTCTCCCATCAGGGCGGAAATCAATGCTCAGGGGTCAACAGGTCTTGCAATGTTGCCGAACCCCTTTAATGATTGAGAGAGTCGCAGGAAACAGAACCGGAGCAAAGTGTGTTTGAACAAAAAGATTATTCCCATGTCGTGCCCCGGATGGCATCAACGGTTTTGTTGGCCAGGGATGGGTCCAATGGCATCGAAGTCTTTATGGTCAAACGCCACCACAAGATCGATTTCGCTTCAGGCGCCATGGTGTTTCCGGGTGGCAAGGTCGACGACGATGACAATGATCCCGCGCTGAAACTTTACAGTCGCGGCGGTGATACGATGTCGGCGGAGCAGTTTTCTTTGGCTGTTGCAGCTTTACGCGAAACATTTGAGGAATGCGGTGTCCTGCTGGCTCGGCCACGGGGGAGCGACGACCTGGTATCCGCTGAACGTCTTGTCGATCTTGAACCCTGGGCGGTTCGTATGCGCGACAACGAAGCCACCATGCTGGAATTCATTGAGGCGGAAAATCTCGATCTGGCGCTGGATTTACTGGTCCATTTTGCCCATTGGGTGACGCCGCCCCTGATGCCCAAGCGATTTGATACCCACTTCTATCTTGTGGCAGCACCGGTAGATCAGATCGCTGTGCATGACGGTAGCGAATCTGTCGACTCCGTCTGGGCTGATCCTGCGCAAACGATCGCTGCTGCCAACGCGAATGAAGTCACCCTCGTGTTCGCGACCCGAATGAATCTGACAAAACTGGCCTTCAGTAAATCAACGGAAGAGGCGATGGCTGCTGCCCGAACAGCCCCCAGGGTCATGGTGACACCGAAATTGTTGTCGTTCGAGGACGGGGTTCGCAAATTGGAAATCCCGGAAGAAGCCGGATATGGGGGCACAGTGTTTGAAGTTGTCGATAAACCAGCCATGCCACAGGGTGCGCCACCTGAAAAGTAGCCCGAAGGGGCCCTGACAGACGATTTACTTCTCTACAACGTCATTCCGGGCTTGACCCGGAATCTCTGTAGCGTTGAACGATGCATTGCATATCCGATGGTCGACTGAGACTCCGGCTCGGAGGCCGGAGTGACGGAGAGTGTAAGGGCAAGGCGTACCAACATCACCCGAGTCACAAAAAATATCAAAATCGAATCAGACAGCTCCACAAAAGAAGGCCGGAATAACGAAATGCATTAGTTCATATTTGGCAATATTTTTGCTGATTCCGGTTCTGCCCAGGTGACCCACTTGAAACTCAGGTGTAGACTTCGGCAATAAAAATAATCCCGAATGCCCGGAGGCACCGATGACGTCAGCCCAAGCCCAACGCGCCGCAGAATTTCCCAATCTGACCGTTATTGAACATCCCCTGATCCAGCACAAGCTGAGTCACATGCGTGACGTCACCACGTCGACCCGCACTTTCCGTGAGTTGCTCAAGGAAATTGCCTTGTTGATGGGCTATGAAATTACCCGTGATCTTGACCTGACAACAGAAACAACAGAGACGCCGCTGGAAACTTTTGACGCCCCGGTGTTGAAAGGCCGCAAGGTCTGCGTCGTGCCGATCCTGCGCGCCGGGACCGGCATGGCAGAAGGTTTACTGGAATTGATGCCTTCTGCTCGTGTTGGCAGTATCGGTCTTTATCGCGATGAGGAAACACTCAGGCCCGTTGAATATCTGGTCAAGTTGCCAAATCTGGAAGGTCGGCGGGTTATTGTTGTGGATCCGATGCTGGCGACAGGCCATTCCGGTGCCTATGCCGTGAAAATCCTGCGCGACCGGGGTGTGGCCGAAAAAGATATGACGTTTATGGCCCTCGTATCGGCACCGGAGGGTGTGCGTGTCTTTACCGAACAACATCCAAACGTTCGGATTTATACCGCGTCTCTGGATCGCCAGCTTAACGATATTGGCTACATTTTGCCTGGGTTGGGTGATGCCGGTGATCGTCTTTACGGCACTAAATAGGTTGCTCTTTATTTCCGGAACATATCGCTCTTGAAGATATTTCCGCGTCCACACTACGCCTGGGTGATTTCAGGTGTTGGTATCCTCGCCGTGTTTTGTTGCCTTGGGCTGGCGCGCTTTGCCTTTGGCATGATGTTGCCGGGCATGGCACAGGATCTTGGCCTCGATTACAGCCAGCAAGGACTGTTGGGGACGGGTTATTTTGTTGGTTATTTGCTGACAGTTGCGACCTTGCCATATCTCGCCCCTCGCCTGGGGGCGCGGAAGATCGTCACAGCAGGACTGTTGACGATCACCCTGGCGCTGGGCGGTATTTCCCAAAGCTCTGATTTTGTTGTTCTGACAATCTTGTATTCAATTGCGGGTGTTGGCAGTGGCGGCGCATATGTGCCGGTGATGAGCCTTGCCTCACACTGGTTTCACCCGTCTCACCGGGGACGGGCGGCGGGGATATTTCTTGCAGGGGCAGGACTGGGAATTATCGTTTCCGGTTTCGTGGTGCCCAGACTGGAGCCCTTGTTTGGTCTTGCGGGCTGGCAAGTCGGCTGGTTGATATTTTCTTCTCTATCTCTGGTGCTGGCGTTGCTTACCGCAATATTACTCAGGAACAATCCCGCAGAAATGGGCCTGGAGCCCTATGGTCGACCCGGACCATTATCGAGAGGCACGGAGCAATCGGCGGATACGCGGGGATTTCGTTCCATCGTGCTGCATCTGGGGGCGATATATGCCATCTACGGCGTAACCTACATGGTCTATGCCACATTTATCGTCACGACGATGGAGCAGGATTTTACTTTCAGTCGGGACCATGCCGGGCAAGTCTGGGCATGGATTGGCTTCTTCAGTATTTTTTCAGGGGCCCTGTTTGGCTTCCTATCTGATCGCCTTGGGCGGCGGAACGGCATGATCATCGCATTCGCGGTTCTGGGTATTGGCTATTTCCTTGTTTCGATGAATTTTGGCCTGGTGGGGCTTTATATTTCTGTCGCCTTGTTTGGCTTTGCCGCCTGGAGCATTCCGACGATCATTACTGCCGCGGCAGGCGACTATCTTGGTATTGCCGCCGCCGCGAGTGGACTGGCCGTCATAACCCTCATGTTTGCTATTGGACAATCTCTGGGGCCTGTCGGCGGCGGGGTTCTGGCGGAAATAACCGGCGATTTCGCTCTTGGCTATGGCATCTCGGCGGCGCTGTGCGTTCTGGCTATTGTGATGTGCCTGTGGCTGCGCCCACCGTCGCACGGCCAATAAAACCGCAGTGATTTTGGTGCCCGTCCTGACGGCAGTGTTTCCGATGAATTTCTGATATACTGGGGCCATGGCGATCAAACATACAACCCGTCTGAAAAATCTGCTGGCAGCACGCCAGGCAACTGTCATGCCCGGAGCCGCCAATGCCCTGACAGCCCGTATTATTGCGGATCAGGGCTTCGATGTTGTGTATGTATCCGGGGCAGCAATAGCCAATACTCACCTGGGACTACCCGACATCGGTCTGGTGTCTCTGAAGGAAGTTGTCGATCACATTTCACTGATGCGGGATGTTGTTGATTTGCCGTTGCTGGCGGACGGAGACACAGGTTTTGGCAATGCCATAAATGTGGTCCGCACTGTTGAGCAGTTTGAAAAAGCCGGTGCCAGCGGTATTCAGCTGGAAGACCAGGTCTTTCCAAAAAAATGTGGCCATTTTGCCGGCAAGACTGTGATCACGGCAGACGAAATGGTGCAGAAAATCAAGGCGGCTGTAGACAGTCGTCGCGATCCAGATTTTCAGATTGTTGCGCGCACAGATGCCCGATCCATCGAGGGTCTGAATGCGGCGCTTGATCGGGCCCGGGCCTATGTTGAAGCCGGTGCAGATGCAACTTTTGTCGAGGCCCCGACAAGCACCGGGGAACTATCCCGTATCGCCAGCGAACTGCCCGTACCACAGATTGCAAATATGGTTTTCGGCGGCAAAACACCGCTGACCAGTCAGCATGAGTTGGCCGAAATGGGTTTTGCCGGTGTGCTCTACGCCAATGCCGCGTTGCAGGTTTCGGTCCGGGCCGTTGCTGATATGCTGTCCGTGCTCAAAGACACCGGCAGCCTCGACAGTATTGCTGATCGTCTCGCTACGTTTGACGAGCGCCAGCTTCTGGTGGACAAGGAAAAATATGATGATCTGGATCAGCGATACGCGGTCGCCAATCCTGATCAGTCCTCTGAATAAAATTCTTTGTTCACGATCTCCTGGCCGTTATTCCTTCCTCTCACTTTTGGGGCCAAAAGCACCGCCGGTGGGTGTCTGGATGACGATAATATCGCCGGGCACCAGTTCCGCAGTATCGCAGGGGCCGAGATCAAGGTGGCTGCCGTCGGCCCGTTCAACCCAGGTTTTGCCAACCTGGCCTGGATCACCGCCGGCCATGCCATAGGGCGGGACGACGCGATGGGATGCAAGGATGGCAGCGGTCATGCCTTCCAGAAAGCGCATTTTTCGCAAAGTGCCATCTCCGCCATTTTGGCGTCCTTTGCCGCCTGATCCCTTGCGGATGCTGAAGCTTTCCAGACGGACAGGGAAGCGCCATTCCAGGATTTCCGGATCGGTCAGGCGGGCGTTGGTCATATGCGTGTGTACTGCAGCCGTACCATCAAAGTCCGGCCCGGCACCAGAGCCACCACAGATAGTTTCGTAGTACTGGTATTTGTCATTGCCGAAGGTGAAGTTGTTCATGGTGCCCTGACTGGCCCCCATCACACCCAGCGCACCATACAAGGCGTCCGTCATGCATTGTGAAGTTTCCACATTGCCCGCGACCACGGCAGCCGGATATTTCGGGTTCAACATGCTGGCTTCCGGGATGATGATATCCATCGGCTTGAGACAGCCACTGTTCAGCGGAATGTCATCGTTGACCAGGGTGCGGAAAACATACAGCACCGCCGCCTTGGCCACGGCAGTCGGGGCATTGTAATTGGTCTCCAGCTGATCCGATGTGCCGGTGAAATCGATTGTTGCCCGTCGGTTCTCATGATCCACCTTGACGGCGACACAGATTTTGCTGCCGTCATCCATCGGATAAGTAAACTCGCCGTCTTCCAGTACATCCAATACCCGACGAACGGATTCTTCGGCGTTGTCCTGAACATGGCTCATATAGGCCTGCACGACATCCAGACCAAAATGATCGACCATACGCCGCAGTTCCTGCACGCCTTTTTCGCAGGCAGCGATCTGGGCTTTCAGATCGGCAATGTTCTGATGCGTATTACGGGCCGGGTACTTGCCTGACAACAACAGGTCGGTGATTTCCTTTTCGAGGAATTTGCCTTCGTCAACCAGTTTGAAGTTGTCGATCAACACACCTTCTTCATCGACAGTGCGGGAATTCGGTGGCACTGATCCTGGCGTGATGCCACCGATATCGGCGTGATGTCCGCGTGACCCCACATAAAACAATACATCCTTTTTATTATCTGAAAACACCGGCGTGATGATCGTGACGTCAGGCAAGTGGGTGCCGCCGTTGTAAGGTGCGTTCAGGCAAAATACGTCACCATATTTCATGCTGTCACCGCGCATACGGATCACGGTCTGGATACTTTCCGACATGGACCCGAGATGCACTGGCATATGCGGCGCGTTGGCTACCAATTCACCGATTGGATTGAAAATGGCGCAAGAGAAATCGAGCCGTTCCTTGATGTTCACGGAATAAGCCGTGTTCTCCAGCGTGGCACCCATTTGCTCGGCGATGGACATGAACAGATTGTTGAAAATCTCCAGCATGACCGGATCGACATCGGTGCCGATGGCCACGCGTTCCTCGCGCGCAACAATCCGGGTCAAAACCAGATGATCCTGTGACGTCAATTCAGCCTGCCAGCCTGGTTCCAGAATATTGGTGCCATGGGGCTCGGTGACAATGGCCGGTCCGTTCACTGTATCGCCGGGCCGTAGTTCGCTGCGGTCGACGACAGGGGTTTCAGCGCCTTTCCCAGCCATGTGCACGGGCAGGCGGGTCTTGAGCTCAAGCGGCGAGCGGTCTGCGTCAATACTGAGTTCGGGCTCAGCAATATCACTGGCACCACCCAGGGCTTCCACGGACAGGGCTTCGACGATCAGCGTTTTTTCCGGCGTGATGAAGCCATAGCGCTGGCGGTGGGATTTTTCGAACCGCGCGACCAGGTCGCTGGCACTGCCAAAATCAACAACAAGTGACGAGTCTGTGCCGTCGTAACGAAGATGAACCTTTGGCACCAGACGCACATCGTCTCCGGGCTCGATCTGGGTTTCCAACTCGGTTTGCACGATACCGCCCAACTCCGTGACAACGGCCTGCAGACGCGGCATCAGGTCTTCAGATAATGGGGCCTCGATAGCCTTTTCCTGCATGGCCGAAATATCGGCAAGGCCCATGCCAAAGGCCGACAAGACACCCGCATGAGGATGCAGGAAGACCTTGTTCATACCCAGTGCATCTGCCACCAGGCAGGCATGCTGGCCACCTGCGCCGCCAAAGCAACACAACGTGTATTCAGTAACATCGTAACCGCGCTGCACGGAGATTTTCTTGATCGCATTGGCCATGTTTTCAACGGCGATAAACAAAAAGCCTTCGGCCACTTCTTCCGGGGTTCGTTTGTCGCCGGTGGCGGCTTCGATATCGGCCGCCATGGCAGTGAATTTCTGGCGCACGACGTCTGCATCCAGGGGTTGGTCAGCATCGGGGCCAAAAACCCGCGGGAAAAATTCAGGTGACAGTTTCCCCAGCATGACATTGCAATCGGTAACGGTCAGCGGACCACCCTTGCGATAACAGGCAGGGCCGGGATTGGCGCCTGCGCTGTCCGGGCCAACCCGATAACGCGCACCGTCAAAATGCAAGATCGATCCACCACCTGCAGCAACGGTATGGATGTACATCATTGGTGCACGCATTCTCACACCGGCAACCTCGGTCTCGAATGCGCGTTCAAACTCGCCATTGTAATGCGATACATCGGTCGATGTGCCGCCCATGTCAAAGCCGATGATATTGTCAAAGCCTGCTTTGGCGCTGGTACGGACGGCACCGACGACACCGCCTGCCGGTCCCGACAAAATAGCGTCCTTGCCCTGGAACAGGCGCGCGTCCGTCAGACCACCTGAAGATTGCATGAACATCAACTTTGCTGCGGCCTTGTCGCTTTCATCACCAACGACGTCGGCGGCGACACGATCGACATAACGACGCAAAATGGGTGACAGATAGGCATCAACAACAGTGGTGTCACCCCGGCTGACCAGCTTCATCAGGGGACTGGTTTCGTGTGAAGTAGAAACTTGCGTAAAGCCGATTTCGCGCGCCAGATCAGCAACGCGCGATTCGTGATCGGTAAAGCGATAGCCATGCATGAAAACAATCGCAGCCGAACGAATGCCGGTATCATAGGCCACCTGCAGTTCATTCCGTGCGGCATCAAGATCAAGCGGGGTTACCGTGTCACCATTGGCGCTCATGCGCTCATCAATTTCGATGACCTGCTCGTACAGCATCTCCGGCAATACAATATGGCGATCAAATAATTTCGGTCGGGCCTGATAGCCAATACGCAAGCTGTCGGCGAAACCGCGTGTGACCACCAGTAAAGTCCGCTCGCCCTTGCGCTCCAGCAAGGCATTGGTGGCAACGGTTGTGCCCATCTTGACCGCAGCGATGGCGTTCGCGGGCAGGGGGTCTTCGGCTTTCAGCTTCAGCAGATCGCGAATACCCTGCAGGGCTGCGTCCTCATAACGTTCCGGATTTTCCGAAAGCAGTTTGTGGGTGACGACGTCCCCGGACGGGTTCAACGCCACAATGTCCGTAAAGGTACCGCCACGATCAACCCAGAATTGCCACTGTCCCGACATCTTTTATTTCCTGTTTTTTATGCTGCGCCACTCTCAAGCATCAGCGGGCTTGACACAAATAAATACACTGTGTATATAAATTACATTAACAATCGGTCAGGTCAACGGCAATGTTGAATTTTGATTGAAAAATATATTTTGGTGATGAGTAGCGAGAGTGGATTTGCAGACCATGAACAGCGCAATCAAAAATGAGAGTCGAAAACCAAGGGGGCGTCCGAAAGGTTCGGGTGCCACGGTCGTCTATGACACCCTGCGTCGACGTATTCTTGATCTGACGATTGAGCCTGGTGCTGATATCGAGGAGCAGGGGCTGGTCGATGAGTTTGGCATTTCACGCACACCCGTTCGGGAAGCCTTGATCCGGTTAGCCTCTGACGGCCTGGCGACAATTATGCCAAATAGAAGTGTCAGGGTTACGGCGCTGAATTTCACAGAGCTGCCGCAATATTTTGAAGCCCTTGAACTCACGCAACGAGCAGTAACACGTTGGGCTGCACTGCGCGGGAGCAAAGAAGATATAATGCAAATCAAAGCGGCGTCGGAAGCATTTGATAAAGCCGTTCAAACTACAGACGTCATCGGCATGATTGAACTGAACCGGAATTTTCATGCCCTGATCGGCGAAGCATGCGGCAACGTTTTTCTTGCCCAGACTTATTCAAGATTATTGGACGAAGGTCTGCGCCTGGCTCGCTTGTCGTACGCTTATGAATCTCCAGACCAGAATAGCAGATCCCGTCATATCGACCGGACAGTTGAAGAACATGATGAGATGGTGACCGCAATTGAAACCCGCAATGGCGATCTTGCGGAAGAGCAGGCCGCCATCCATGCAAGAAATTTTCGCGAAAGAATAATGGCCTATATCGGACAGGACCTTTCCGGCGATATCGCGATCGAATCTATCGCCGGATAAATCGGAAGTGAGAGTAATTGAGTTTTCCAAATTTTTAACAGTACAAAATACAGGGAGAGAAAAATGTTTAAACTAGTGACGAAAATCGCGGCGACAGCCGTTGTAGCCATCAGCGTTCCTGCTGTGGCAGAAACTGTCTGGGACATGCCCACGCCATATTCGGATGCCGTGTTTCACACCGCCAACATTCATCAGTTTGCTGCAGATGTAAAAGCTGCAACAGGCGGGGAACTTGTGATCAAGGTGCACAGCGCTGGCGCGTTGTTCAAGCACAAGGAAATCAAGGGTGCTATCCGTAGTGGCCAGGTACCCGTCGGTGAATTTTTCATGGGCTTGCTGGCCAATGAAAATCCGGTTTTTGGCATGGACACACTTCCGTTCCTGGCAACGGACTATAATTCGGCTGCTAAACTCTGGAAAATCACCCGACCTGCAGCGGAAACACAGTTTGGCAAACAGGGCCTTCAGGTTTTGTTCTCCGTGCCGTGGCCACCCCAGGGCTTGTACGCCAAGAAGGCGATCAACACAGCGAGTGATTTGAAAGGTTTGAAGTTCCGGGCTTATAACGCCAATACAACACGTATGGCCGAACTGTCGGGTGCCGCTCCAACGCAAATCGAAACGGCTGATTTGTCACAAGCGTTTGCCACGGGTCGTGTGGATGCAATGATCACATCACCGTCGACCGGCGTTTCCAGCAAGGCATGGGATTTCCTGTCCCACTTTCACCATATCCAGGCCTGGATCCCCAAGAATGTTGTTGTTGTAAACAAAAAGGCTCTGGCCCGGCTTGATGCCAAAACACGTAAAGCCGTTCTGGATGCTGCCGCCAAGGCAGAAGCCCGTGGATGGAAAAGCAGTCAGGCAGAAACCGATGAAAAGATCGCAACGCTGAAGAAAAATGGTGTTTCGATAATGACTCCAAGTGATGGTCTGATGGCTTCACTCAAGGACATTGGTAAAACCATGGGTAAAGAATGGGTCGCTAAGGCGGGTGCTGACGGGAAAGCCCTGTTGGACTCTTACGCAAAATAAAAAACCAGGGGTCGGAGGTGGCTGAAGGCTGTTTCCGACCCCACATTTGCGGAACTTTTTATCATGCGCAATTTCCTCGACAATCTTTATCGGCTGAGTGGCGGGCTGGCGGCTGGCTTTATTGTGCTGATCTGTCTGGCCGTCATGTTACAAGTGATCGCGACAATTATTGACAAAGTTGTTGGCTGGATATCGGGTACACCCATAGGGCTGATCATTCCGTCCTATGCTGAGTTCACGGGATTTTTTCTGGCTGCCGCAACGTTTTTTGGACTGGCCTATACTTTGCGCGCGGATGCCCATGTCAGGGTATCGCTTGTTGTCAGTCATCTGAATGCGCGCTACAGGCGATGGTTCGAAATCTGGAGTTTGACATCAGGCTCGGTACTAACAGCCTATGCCGGATATTACACATTCAATCTGGTTTACGAATCATACATTTTCAATGACCTGGCCGTGGGCATGGTGCCATTACCAATATGGATTCCCCAACTCTCCATGGCTCTTGGCATGCTGGTTTTGCTGGTTGCGTTGCTTGATGATCTGGTTGCTGTTCTCAGGGGATTTCCGGCTTCATATGAAACTGTCGAAAATGACGAGGCATCCTCAGTTGATCCCTCGTCATCGGTGCAGGGGTGATTTGAGATGGAACAGGCCTTTAATTCAATATTATTGATCGTATTCCTGTTTGGCCTTCTTGGTGGCGGGCTCTGGGTTGCAATGTCTTTATTCGTTGTCGGCTTTATCGGCATGGTTTTATTCAGTTCGGCGCCCGTTGGTCTTGTGATGGCGACGACGGTTTGGGGCGCCAGCAACTCCTGGGCGCTGGCCGCCTTGCCAATGTTTATCTGGATGGGTGAGATACTGTTTCGGTCGAAATTGTCGGAAGATCTGTTTCAGGGTGTGGCACCCTGGCTCGGCTGGCTTCCCGGCCGTTTGATTCACATAAATATTGTTGGCAGCGCTATCTTTGCGGCAGTGTCCGGCTCTTCAGCAGCTACTGCGGCGACGATCGGGCGCATGTCTTTACCGGAACTGGAAAAACGTGGTTACAACAAGGATCTGGCGATCGGTTCATTGGCAGGATCAAGCACGCTTGGATTTTTGATACCGCCATCGATTATCCTGATTGTGTATGGCGTTGCGACTGATCAATCTATCGGGCGGCTCTTCATTGCTGGCATATTACCCGGACTGATGTTGGTCATTCTCTTCATGGGATTTGTCGTCATCTATGCCCTGGTTTATCCGCACAAATTTCCGCCGCGGGAACCGTCAATGCCGTTTCTTTCACGAATTTACGCGGCCAGACGATTGATCCCCATTCTTGTTTTGATTTCGGGTGTTATCGGATCAATCTATTTTGGACTGGCATCGCCCACGGACGCTGCCGCTTTGGGTGTTGTGCTTTCTCTGCTTCTTTCATGGGCCTATGGCACGCTCAACTGGGATACATTCAAAAGCGGGCTGCTGGGGGCAACAAAAACATCTTGTATGATTGCCTTTATTCTCGCAGGTGCTGCTTTCTTGTCCGTCTCAATGGGTTTCGCCGGTATTCCCAGAGAACTTGCCATATGGATTGGATCATATGATTTGTCGCCATTCATGTTGCTGGCGGCCTTGACCCTGTTTTTCATCGTCCTTGGCTGTTTTCTGGATGGCATTTCGATGGTTGTGTTAACAACGTCGGTGATCTTGCCAATGGTCGAAGGGGCTGGAATCGATTTGATCTGGTTCGGCATCTATTTGGTTATCGTTGTCGAGATGTCGCAAATTACGCCGCCCGTCGGCTTCAATTTGTTTGTTCTTCAAGGGTTAACCGGCAAGGATATTCTGTCGGTAGCCCGATCAGCATTCCCGTTTTTCCTCTTGCTGGTTGTTGCAGTTGTTCTGCTCGTAACGTTTCCGGAAATCGCAACCTATCTTCCGGAAAAAATGACATCCGGTTAATCGATTGTCGCAATTGCCATAGTATCGAAGAATTCTCTAAATGGATTTGCGCTTTCGGCGAACCTGATCCGCAAAGTATCTGAAATTTGTGTCGCGCTTTTCCAGGGCGAGGTTAGTCAGCATGTTTTCAAGATATTCGATGCATTTCAGATTTTGCGCACTTTTCTCGCATTCAAGCTTGTCGAGCTGGCAAATCTGATCGCAATATGGACTGTGCTTCCAGGCCTGCAGTGCATTGGCGAAATCATCCACGATCAGCGCTGAGACTATCTTTTTTACGCTCTTGTCCATGGCATGGCTCATTCCGAAGGATTTCTTTGGATAAAGTGTAAAAGAGACACATGGACGGCTGATTGACTCTGATCAATAATTTGACAAATTCCAAAATCATATGGTGGCTGGAAATGCGTGAGCCTGGTGAAGCGTTCTGGTTTCCTATGCCGGTCACGGTTTTGACAGAGGAAAGAGCGATTGTGGGCTTGCAGTCAGCACAATTCCGTCCCATGTTGACCTCATTATGAGTATTTGGGGAAAAATAATCGGTGCAGCCGGTGGCTTTGCCATGGGTGGGCCTATTGGCGCCTTGATCGGCGGATTTGCGGGTCACGCGATTGATAAAATGCGTGGCGGCGAAGCCGGAGAAGGTGGAGAAGACGGCACGCGTCAAATCGCCTTCACCATCGGAGTCATTGCTCTGGGCGCAAAAATGGCCAAGGCGGATGGCCATGTCACGCGAGACGAAGTCGACGCCTTTCAAGAGGTTTTCCAGGTACCGCCAGAAGATGTGAAGCATGTCGCCCGGGTTTTTGACCAGGCCAAGAAGGGCGTTGCCGGATTTGAAGCCTATGCCCAGCAATTGGCCGGTTTGTTCAGTGAAAATCCGGCTGTTCTGGAAGATTTGCTCGATGGCCTGTTTCATATTGCCAAGGCGGACAATGTCTATCACCCGGCGGAAGATCAGTTCCTGCGCGAGGTGGCCAGAATCTTTGGTTTTTCCGAGCATGAATTTGCCCGCATCAAGGAAGCGCATGTCGGTGCCGAAAAATCTGATCCCTATGTCATTCTGGGTGTTTCGCGTGAAACAACTGACGCTGAATTGAAGTCTCATTACAGAAAACTGATCCGTGAGCACCACCCCGACACATTGATCGCCCAGGGTATGCCGCAGGAATTCATCGATGTCGCCAATGAAAAACTTGCAGCGATTAACGATGCCCATGATCGAATTCGCCGCGAGCGTGATCAAAAATAGATGATCAGCTTCAAGGCTTCCAGGACCATTTACTTGACGTCAGGTGATATGATTGGCGGTTCATCGTGAAGCCCGGTCACATCATGCTGGCCATCCTGATCAATGCCGTCTGGGGTTTTAATTTCGTTGCGGCCAAATACGGTGTGACGCACTTTCCCCCGATCTTTTTTTCTGGCTTACGGTTTTTGATTGTCATTGCGGTGGCCTTCCCGTTTTTGCGCTGGGTCCCTGGCCAGATGAAGTTAATCGTTATCGCAGCGTTGCTGATGGGTGTTTTCCACTACGCCTTGATGTTCACCGCCGTACGATTTTCCGAAGATATCTCACCTATCGCCATTGCCGTGCAACTGCATGTGCCGTTTTCCACGATCGTTGCCGTCATCTTTCTGAAAGAACGGATCGGTTACTGGCGGTCGTCAGCCCTGGTCGTGGCATTTATGGGCGTGGTTGTCATTGCCTTTGACCCCAACATCATCAACAGCTTGCTGGCCATGTTCATGGCAACAATTGCGGCCTTTTCGATGGCGGTAGCTACGGTCATGTTACGCTCCATGAAAGGTGTTGGTGTTTTCAATTTGCAGGCCTGGGTGGCCGTGATTGCGTCACCTGGCCTTTTCCTTGTCTCGATGCTTTTTGAATCCGATCAATTCACTGCTTTTGAAACGGCTGGGTGGATTGAGTGGAGCAGTGTTGCCTTTTCTGCAATTGGTGCCACAATTATCGGACATGGCTTGATGTTCTATTTATTGCAACGCTATCCCGTGAACGTAACATTACCCTATACCTTGTTAGCCCCCATTTTTGGTGTCGCTTTTGGCGTATCCATTCTCGGGGACGCCATGACAATTCAGATTGTCATCGGATCACTGTGCACACTGGGCGGGGTGGCCGTTATCGGTTTGCGCGGGAACAAATCCCGACGGGACAACAAGCAAGGTGAAGCCGCCTGATGGTCGCCCAGAAACCGGCCCGGGAAATCGCCTCTCCCAATCATGATTCCCGACAGCCCGGTCAGCGCATCGACATGTTGTTGCTCCACTACACCGGCATGGAAACCGCCGAGGATGCGTTTTTGCGGCTGAAAGACCCGTCCGCCAAGGTCTCGGCGCACTACGTCATTGAAGAAGATGGACAGTTGACCCGCATGGTCGACGAAACCCGCCGGGCCTGGCATGCCGGGGTTTCCTACTGGGCAGGTGATACCGATATCAATGGCTGCTCCATAGGCATCGAACTGGTTAATCCTGGCCATGAATTCGGGCTTCGACCGTTCCCCGAAGCCCAGATGGCAGCTCTGGAATCTTTAAGCAAACGTCTGGTCACCCGATATTCCATCGCGAAAGAACGGGTCCTCGGCCATTCCGACGTGGCCCCCATCCGCAAAGCCGATCCAGGAGAGCTGTTTGACTGGAAACGCCTGGCGGCAGCAGGCGTTGGTCTTTGGCCCGAACGCATGAACACGGCTGACTGGGCAACCCTGCATCTGGGAGATTCAGGGGCCGGGGTCATGAAAATGCAGGTGGATCTGAAGAATTTCGGATACGAGATAGATGTTTCCGGATCATTCGGTGCCCCGACAACGGTTGTAGTTGCTGCCTTTCAACGCCATTTCAGGGCATCGAAAGTCGACGGTATCGCCGACCGCGAAACCCGCTGCATGCTGGCCTCGGTCATGGCCGCCCGTTCCTGATTGATTCACGCGATTTCTTGACTTTGAACCCTGCCAGGCGCTAAGCAGGGGCTGACGTCAGGTGGCTGGATGGCCGCGTCTCATTTCGGTGGGTCGAGGAAAGTCCGGGCTCCACGGAAACACGGTGCCGGGTAATGCCCGGCGGGGGTGACCCCAGGGAAAGTGCCACAGAAAGCAAACCGCCCGCATTGTTCGTCTTCGAACGGGTTTTGCGTGGTAAGGGTGAAAGGGTGCGGTAAGAGCGCACCGCGTTGCCGGTAACGGGAACGGCACGGTAAACCCCACCGGGAGCAAGACCAAATAGGGGTGGTGGACTGGTTCGCCGGTCAAGCCTGTTTTCGGGCTGCCGCCCGGGTGTGTCGCACGAGGTGTCTGGTAACAGGCATCCCAGATGAATGGTCATCGCCTGTATTGCCGCGAGGCACGCAGGTACAGAACCCGGCTTACAGGCCAGCTGACGTCGTTATTCTCACGCAAAAATCGTTCTATCAGATTAACCCAAGTAAAACCTGACTGGTTTGTGCTGTTTTACTTGTACGCCTGGATTGGTCGTCTGCGGAGTGGTGTTTCCCTGCTTTTGCGATGTTTGTGCCTGATTCCGCAGAATACCGCCAAAAGAACATAACAAGAACAAAAATATGCCACATTTGACACTTATCCTTGTCGCAATCAAAAAAATCCGTTGCTCTGTTTCATCTTTGTTCTCAGGCGAATTTCCTGTGAATGGCTGGATTTGTTCTTGTTATGACGCTATTTTCACTTGTAATAACCATTGACGCCCACAAAATCCCATGGTATCCCGTATTGTCCCATAAGAAGTCCACCTGGTTGCAAAATATCAGGTTTGGATCGCGGGACGTGGGAGCAACAACTTTATGGGGGCTGGGTGTGGCACTATTTCTATCCACATTCGTCAATAAGGTAGATCGTAAAGGGCGGGTCTCTGTACCGGCGTCGTTTCGTAGCGCGCTGACCGGGCAGTCCTTTGACGGTATCGTGGCGTTCCCTTCATTCGTGCAATCCGCGATTGAGGCTTCCGGCATTGACCGGATTGAAAGCATTTCTGCCGGTATCGACGAATTTGATCCTTTCAGTGACGAATATGACGCCTTCGCCAACGCAATCCTGGCCGACTCCCATCAGCTGGCGTTTGGTGACGATGGCCGTCTCATTCTGCCGGAAGTATTGCGTGATCACGCCTCTATTACAGATCAGGCCGCATTTGTGGGCCGTGGACCGACTTTCCAGATCTGGGAGCCAGGTGCTTTTCGGATTGTCCAGGAAGAAGCCCGCGACAAGGCCCGTCAGCAACGCACTTCCTTGCGCCTCAAAAAACCCGATACGGAGGGGCCACAGTGATGGCGCGCAAGTCGCCACTCACCTCGCCATCGTCGGACAACGGCGTGCACAGCCCCGTCTTGCTCACAGAAGTTCTGAATGCCCTGGCACCAAGCGATGGAGACTTGATCGTTGACGGCACATTTGGTGCTGGCGGCTACACCCGCGCCATCCTCGACGCCGCCGATTGCAAGGCATATGGCATTGATCGCGACCCTGAGGCCATGGTCCGGGGCGCGGTTTTAAGCGCTGAATATCCAAACCGTCTGGCTTTGTTGCAGGGACCGTTCTCGGAAATGGAAGACCTGCTCACAGGGGTAGGGGTTGGTTCTGTGAACGGTGTTGTTCTTGATCTTGGTGTTTCGTCACCTCAACTGGATCAAGCCGAACGCGGTTTTTCCTTTCGCTTTGATGGCCCGCTCGATATGCGCATGAGTTCTGCCGGGCAGTCGGCTGAAGATGTCGTAAACGCCTTCGGTCTTGATGAACTGACGCAGATTATTCGCGATTTTGGTGAGGAGCGTCACGCCCGACGCGTGGCCAAAGCCATTGTCGCTGCCCGTGATGTGAACCCCATTACCCGGACCCTGCAATTGGCAGAGCTGGTCTCCGAGGCCATGCCGCCTGTGCGTTACAAAAAAGGACAGCCGGTTTCGCGCATTCATCCGGCGACCAGAACATTTCAGGCCTTGCGTATTTTTGTGAATGACGAAATTGGTGAATTGCGTCGCGGTTTGCTGGCAGCTGAGCGCTTGCTGGGGGAAGGGGGGCGTCTTGTTGTCGTCTCCTTCCACTCGCTGGAAGATCGTGAGGTCAAGAATTTCCTCAAGGTTCGGTCAGGCTTTGCGCCGCGTCCGCATCGTCACAGTCCGGCTTCTGAAACAAAGGGTCCTGCAGCCTCTTTTGAGTTGCTGAAGCGGGGCATCACCAAACCGACAGACGCTGAGGCTTCGGTTAATCCGCGCGCCAGATCAGCGCGGCTACGTTCTGCCCGTCGCACGTCTGCACCTGTCTGGAAGCTGGAGGATGCCGCATGAGACGCAGTTTTTCCTTCGCTGCCATTATTTTGACAGCCTTGATGTCCTACGGCTTGTACAACATGAAGTATGAAGTTCGCCGTCTGGAAGGGCGACTGGCAGATCTGCAACAAAATCTCGTTGCCGATCAGCAGGCCGTCAAGATCTTGCGCGCCGAATGGGCCTATCTCAATCGCCCGTCACGTTTGCAAGACCTGAGTGGCCGCCATCTTGATTTACAGCCGATTGAAGTCGGGCAACTGACGGATCTGCATGAATTGCCTGTGCAAGCTGTAAAGGCGTCGCAGAAAACGGCGCTGTTTTTGCCAAAAACAAAGCGGAGGGCACAATGAGTGTTTTTCGCCGCAAGGCCCGCGCCATAGCCCCCGTTTCGGAAACGACCTTGCAGTGGGCTGAAGAAACAGAAGAACAGCTGGAGACAGGCCGGAACAGGCTGGTTGTCGTGGGTGCTGTATTTGCCCTGGCCTTTACGCTTGTGGGTGTGCGTCTCGTTGACCTTGCGGTTTGGCAAGGAAGTGCCGGCAATCAGATCTCCCTGGACGCCGAACAGCGGCCGTCCGCCAATCGCGCCGATATTGTTGATCGCAACGGTGTTGTGCTGGCCACAAATTTGACAACGGCATCCTTGTTTGCTGAACCGCGCCGGATACTGGACGCCGGGGATGCCGCGGACAAGATTGTGACAGCATTGCCGGAACTCGACCGCCAGGAAATTGAAAAGAAGCTTACCAGTGGCCGCGCCTTTATCTGGCTCAAGCGGCACCTGACACCCAAACAACAAAACGATGTCAACGCCCTGGGCGTGCCGGGCGTTGGTTTCCGGGATGATCGCAAGCGGGTCTATCCGCATGGCAATCTCGTTGCACATGTGCTCGGCTACACCGGTATCGACAACGAAGGCCTGGCTGGTATTGAAAAGCAATATGATGACCAGCTCGCAACCGTGAACCGCCGGTCTGTGTCGGTGACCACGGGTGATCCCTTGCGCCTCAGCATTGATGTCCGGGTCCAATTCGCCCTGCAACAGGAATTGTCCAACGCCGTTGATGAATTCAAGGCTCTGGGCGCCGCCGGTATTGTGCTCGATGCCGTTACCGGTGAAGTGATTGCCATGGTGTCCCTACCGGATTTCGATCCCAACCAGGCACGGACAGCCTCACCCAATGCCATGTTTAACCGAGCGGCTCTTGGCGTTTACGAAATGGGCTCCACCTTCAAGGCCTTCACAACTGCCATGGCCCTGGATGTGGGGACAGTGAAAATTGGCGGTGGTTATGATGCCACCAAGCCCTTACGCGTTGCCCGCTTTACCATTCGGGATGATCACCCAAAAAAGCGCTGGCTGAGTGTGCCTGAGATATTCATTTATTCATCGAACATCGGTGCGGCCAAAATGGCAGTTGATGTTGGTGCTGATCGCCAACGTGAATTTCTGGGCCGTTTGGGTCTGTTACAACGCGCTTCGCTTGAGTTGCCGGAAGTTGGCACCCCCTTGTCACCATCTCCATGGCGCGAAGTGAATACCATGACTGTTGGTTTCGGCCACGGCATTGCTGTCAGTCCGGTTCAATTGACGGGTGCCATGGCAGCGTTGATGAACGGCGGCGTCCGCATCGATCCAACATTGATGGCGCGACCGCCGATGGTCACGCCCGTGGGCACGCGCGTCATGAAAGCCAGAACGTCATCGATCATGAAGCGCCTGATGCGTCTGAATGTCGAAAGCGGTACAGGCACCAAGGCATCGGCAACCGGTTATCTGGTTGGTGGCAAAACCGGCACGGCGGAAAAAGCTGGCGCTGGTGGCTACCGGCGCAAGGCCTTGCTGTCTTCCTTCATTGGTGCCTTTCCGATGAACGATCCACGTTATGTAGTATTGGCCGTTATCGACGAGCCCAAGGGCAACAAAAAGACCTTTGGTTATGCGTCCGGTGGCTGGACGGCTGCACCGGTTTTTGGTCGGGTTGTTTCCAGGATTGGCCCGTTGATGGGCGTGACACCTGTGGACGAAGAGAGCAAATCTGTTCGCAATGCCATGTTCATTCGCGTCAAGGCAGGGGGATAAGATGATGCTTCTATCCGACCTGATGAACAATGAAATGGGCAACACCCTGCCCAGCGTTGATATATGCGGATTGACCGCTGACAGTCGGGCCGTGCGTCCGGGTTATTTGTTCGCTGCCATTGAAGGCACGCAAATTGATGGTCGAAAATACATTCCCGATGCTGTCGGTCACGGCGCAGTTGCTGTACTGGCACCGCCGGGGACAAGCACTGACGATCCACATGTTCCGTTGATTGCCGACGCCAACCCCCGCCGCCGTCTTGCCTTGATGGCGGCGCGGTTCTTTGAAAAACAACCGGAAACCATGGTTGCCATTACCGGCACAAATGGCAAAACATCTGTCGCCAGTTTTGTGGAACAGATTTGGCGGCATCTCGGTCACAAGGCGGGAAGCCTTGGGACTCTCGGTGTTCAAGGGGATGGTTACAGCGCCAGCCTGGAGCATACGACACCTGATCCCGTGACACTGCACAGTCATTTACGAGAGTTTGTCGACCACGAGATAAATCATGTTGCCATCGAGGCGTCCAGTCATGGCCTCGATCAATATCGCCTGGATGGCGTGCGCCTGAAGGCGGCTGCTTTTACCAATCTGTCACACGACCATTTTGATTATCACGAAAGTGAAGAAGATTATTTCCAGGCCAAGGCACGTTTGTTCGGCGAATTGTTGCCGGGCGATGGAATCGCCGTTCTGAATGCAGATTGTGAACACCAGGGCAGGCTGGTTGAAATCGCCGAGGCACGTGGGCTCAAGGTTATTTCCTACGGATTTCGCGGTTGGGATATCAACATCAAGCGTCGCCGACCAAGCCGTGATGGCCAGATGCTTGAGCTTGAAGTTTTTGGCAAAACCTGTCTGATCGAGATGCCGGTAATTGGTGATTTTCAAGCAGAGAATGCACTGTGTGCCCTGGGTCTGGTGCTGGCTTGCGGTGCTGATCAGGATGCGGCTGTTGACGCTCTGAACCATTTGCATGGTGTTACCGGGCGAATTGAAAAAGTCGTTGAACATCCAAATGGTGCGCCGGTATTTGTTGATTTTGCGCATACACCTGATGCCCTTGAACATGTTCTCAAAGCATTGAAGTCCCATGCCCGGGACCGACTGGTTGTGGTCTTTGGCTGTGGCGGCGACCGCGATGTTGAAAAGCGAAGTGTCATGGGCGTTGTCGCCTGTCAGTTTGCTGATCATGTTATCGTCACAGACGATAATCCCCGTTTTGAAGATGCCGCTGCCATTCGCCACCAGGTCATGAAGGGCTGTGACCGGGCAATGGAAGTCGGCGACCGTGCCGACGCCATTCGTGCAGCCGTTGCTGGTTTGAACGAAGGTGACGTTCTGGTCATTGCCGGAAAAGGTCACGAAAGCGGCCAGATCATCCGCGACGAAGTTTTACCGTTTAACGATGGCGAACAGGCACGGATGGCTGTCGCTGAAATCGGGGGGGATATCTGATGACCCGCGATTCAATCTGGACCATGAACGAAGCTTGCACCGCCACCGGTGGTCAATGTGAAATGAACTGGGTTGCCCAGGGCGTTTCCATTGACAGTCGCACTGTCGAATACGGCGATTTGTTCATTGCGCTGGTCGGACCAAATATGGATGGTCACAAATTCGTGGCCCAGGCTTTTGAGCGGGGTGCTGTGGCAGCCATTGTGTCGCGCAAACCAGACAATTTTGATCCTTCCTGGCCTTTGGTCATGGTTGAAGACACCCAGCAAGCCCTTGAGGGTTTAGGCATCTTTGCCCGTGATCGCGTTGGGGCACATATCTGTGCCGTAACAGGCAGTGTCGGTAAAACCGGCACCAAGGAAGCCTTGCGTCAGACGCTGGAGCGCTCAGGTGCGACTCATGCCAGTGTCGCCAGCTATAATAATATGTGGGGCGTTCCGTTGTCGCTGGCGCGGATGCCACGTGACACGGCCTTTGCCATTTTTGAAATCGGCATGAACCACGCCGGTGAAATTTCACCGCTTGGCAAGATGGTCCGGCCGCACGTCGCAATCATAACAACTGTTGAAGCCGCTCATCTTGAATTTTTCGAAGACATTCAGGCGATAGCTGACGCCAAGGCGGAAGTCTTTGAAGGACTGGAACCAGGTGGTGTCGCAATCCTGAACAAGGACAACGACCAGTTTGACCGACTGGCAAAGGCTGCAACAGATGCCGGTGCCCGTGTGGTTTCCTTTGGCGAGAATACTGTCGCTGATGTCCACCTCGATCGCCTGGCTCTGCACCCGAATTGCTCCTGTGTGTCGGCGCACATTGGCGAGATGCAGGCCACTTACAAAATAGGCATGCCGGGTCATCACTGGGCGACAAACAGTCTGGCAGTCCTTGCGGCTGTTGACGCTTTGGGGGCCGATGTTGGTCTTGCAACCATGGCGCTGGCGGCAATGACAGCACCTGATGGTCGCGGACGTCGTCACAGGATTTCTATGCCCAACGGTGATTTCGACCTGATTGATGACAGTTACAACGCCTCGCCTGTATCTATGCGCGCTGCCTTCAAGGTTCTTGCTGGTGCGACAGTCCTGCAGGGCGGACGCCGTATTGCCGTGCTGGGTGAGATGAAAGAACTCGGTCCCGCATCCGGCGATATGCACAGCGCCCTGGCAGCAGATATCGAAGCCGCCGGCATTGATCTGGTGATCACTTCCGGTGCGTTGATGGCTGGGCTGAGCGAAGCACTGCCTGGAATCATGCGCGTTGCGCAATGTGAAAATTCCGATGAGGCAGCTGACAAGGCTGTGGATGTTATTCGGCCAGGAGACGTCATCCTGGTCAAGGGGTCTCTGGCCAGTGGTATGGCACGTGTAGTTGAAGGGTTGATGGCACTTGAAGCCACACCCCGAGTTGTAAACGGATAGGACGGGCATGTTTCTTTATCTTTATCAATATGCTGATCAGTTGCCGATCCTGAACCTGTTTCGCTATCTGACATTCCGTGCAGGCGGTGCCGTCATGACGGCTTTGCTGGTTGCCTTCATCTTTGGTCCATCTGTTATTCGCTGGTTGAAGTCCAAACAGACCAATGGCCAGCCCATCCGGGATTGTGGACCGCAAAGCCATATCGTCGAAAAACAGGGCACCCCAACGATGGGTGGTTTTCTGATTTTATTGGCCCTGACCTTGTCGACACTTCTGTGGGCAGACCTGACCAATCCTTATGTCTGGGCCGTGATGATGGTGACACTGGGATTTGGCGTGATCGGGTTTGCTGACGACTATCAAAAAGTTACCCAGTCCAACCACAAAGGTGTGTCGGGCAAACTGAAACTTGTTCTGGAAATTGCCGTTGCCGCCCTCGCTGCCTGGTGGGTGAATTCTGTAACGCCGGAACCACTTTCCGGTGGTCTGGCTATTCCTTTTGTGAAAGACCTGCTGGTGCCTTTGGGCTGGCTCGCCATTCCTTTTGCCGTGTTTGTCATGGTAGGTGCCTCAAACTCGGTCAATCTGACCGACGGCCTCGATGGTCTGGCAATTGTGCCTGTCATCATTGCTGCAGGAACATTTGGTTTCATCGCCTATCTGGTGGGCAACTCGGTATTCTCAAACTACCTGCAACTGCATGCCGTACCCGGTGCCGGTGAGCTTGTAGTGATCTGTGGTGCGCTCGTGGGTGCGGGTCTGGGTTTCCTCTGGTTCAATGCGCCGCCCGCCATGATCTTCATGGGCGATACCGGCAGCCTCGCACTTGGCGGCACCCTTGGTGCCATCAGTGTTGTTATTAAACATGAACTGGTGCTGGCCATCGTTGGAGGCTTGTTTGTCCTCGAAACAGTTTCGGTTATCGTCCAGGTCGCTTCCTTCAAGTTGACCGGCAAGCGTGTCTTCCGCATGGCGCCGCTGCATCACCACTTTGAAGAAAAAGGCTGGGCTGAAAGCACTGTCGTCATTCGCTTCTGGATTATCGCTGTCATCCTGGCCCTGGTCGGCCTCGCAACGTTGAAGTTGAGGTAGGAAGATGATCGAAGTCACCACCTTTGCCAATGCACACGTAGCAGTATTCGGACTGGGTCGCTCCGGTCTGGCAACTGTGCGCGCGCTGAAGGCGGGTGGCGCTGAAGTTTGTGCCTGGGACGACAGCCCGGAGCGTCGGGACGAAGCCGAGGAAGCCGGTGTTGATCTCGCTGATCTCTACAGTGTTGACTGGAAAAAAATGGCGGCACTGATCCTCAGCCCAGGTGTACCGCTAACCCATCCGGAACCGCACTGGGTGGTGCGTATGGCACGAGCCGAAGCCTGTGAAGTCATTGGTGATGTTGAACTTTTTGCCCGTGAGAACCTGCCCAATGCCATTGCTGCCATTACCGGCACGAACGGCAAATCAACGACTACGGCCCTGACAGGTCATGTGCTGGAAACCTGTGGGCGGACTGTTGCCATGGGCGGCAATCTCGGCACGCCAGTGCTGGAATTGCCGCGCCTGCCTGAAAACGGCATCTATGTCATCGAGATGTCGTCTTATCAGATCGACTTGTCTCCATCGCTAAATCCGGATGTTGGCGTTCTGCTGAACCTCAGTCCTGATCACATCGATCGTCATGGTGACATGGCGGGATACATCGGCGTCAAGCGAGACATGCTTGAGCGACAGTCGGCGAATAAAATTTCGATTGTGGGCGTTGATGATGAAGATTGCGCCGGCATATTTGACAAGCTGAAGACGGCGGGCCGCAAGAATATTGTTCCCGTGTCAGTCACGGTTCCTGTGAACAAACGTACAGCCGTTTCAGGATATGAAGTCGCCGACGGTATCGTCGCACGTCATGACGGCGGCAAGAAAGAAGCCCTGGTCGATCTTTCCAGTGCCACCAACCTGATCGGTGTTCACAACTGGCAAAATGCTGCCGCTGCCCTGGCGTCAGCAACTGCTCTGGGATGTCCAATCCACGATGCTGCAGCTGCCTTGTTAAGTTTCCCGGGTCTCGCCCATCGCATGGAATATGTGGGCCGTATCGGCAATATTCGATTTATCAATGACAGCAAGGCAACAAATGCCGAAGCGACCGCGCGTGCTCTTGCCTGTTTTGATCGCATTATCTGGATTGCCGGTGGCCGACCCAAAGACGGCGGGATTGAAACCTTGCGCCCTGAATTCGGCCGCATCGCTTACGCATATCTGATCGGTGAAGCTGCGGACGAATTTGCCACCACGCTTGAGGGCGAGGTGCCTTACGCCGTCGCGGGAACGCTGGAGCAAGCAGTAACAATGGCAGCAGAGCGGGCCGTCGAAGAGGCAAAATGTCTGAACGGTGACGCCATGCCAGATACGGCTGTGTTGCTGTCTCCGGCGGCTGCCTCATTTGATCAGTTCGCCAACTTCGAATTACGTGGCAATCGCTTCCGTGATCTCGTCACTGGCTTATCACTCTTGCATCGTGAAGGCGCTGTCGCCGGGGGGCAGGCATGATTGGTCCCGCCCGCACTGATACCTCACTTGTCGGCCGTTGGTGGTGGACCGTGGACCGCTGGTCTCTGGTTGCTCTCGGTGCCTTGCTGGCAGCCGGGGCATTGTTGGTTATGGCCGCAAGTCCGGCAGTTGCCGAACGTATCGGCCTTGATAGTTTTCATTTTGTACGTCGCCAGGCCGTGTATCTGTTTCCGGCTATTGTGGTGATGATCGGTGTTTCCCTGGCGTCTCCTTTGTCGATCCGCCGAGCTGCAACAATCGGTTTTGCAATAACCATTGTCTTGATGATTTTGACTCTGCTGGTTGGCAATGAAGTCAAGGGTGCCCGGCGTTGGTTGTCGATTGCCGGATTTGTGGTCCAGCCTTCTGAGTTTATCAAACCATTTTTTGCCGTTGTTGCCGCCTGGATGTTTGCCGAACAACAGCGCGGTGAAGGATTTCCTGGCTATATCATTTCTACACTGATGATGGTCATGGTTTGTGGATTGCTGGTGATGCAACCTGACTTCGGCATGACTGTCGTTGTCGCTGCTGTCTGGTTTGCACAGTTTTTCATGGCTGGAATGCCCATGACCTGGATTATCGTCATGGGATTTGCGGGTATTGCCGGGCTGGCTGCCGCCTACGCCTTGCTGCCACATGTAGCCAGCCGCATTGATCGTTTTCTTGACCCTTCCAGTGGGGACTCGTTTCAGGTGGATACAGCCTTGTCCGCCTTTCGGACAGGTGGTTTGACAGGGCGCGGTCCGGGTGAGGGAACGGTAAAGGGGATTTTACCGGACGCCCACACGGACTTTATCTTTGCCGTCGCCGGTGAAGAATTCGGCTTGATCGCCTGTCTTGTTCTGGTGGCGTTATTTGCCTTTGTCGTCTTGCGCGGCTTCACACGGATGCTGATGGAACGCAATGCATTCGTCATGCTCGCTGCTGCCGGATTGCTGGTTCAGTTTGGCATTCAGGCATTTGTGAATATGGGTGTTAATCTTCGTTTATTGCCTGCCAAAGGCATGACGCTGCCATTTGTTTCATATGGTGGGTCGTCTTTATTGGCGTTGGCGATTGGTATGGGCATGGTTTTGGCCCTGACCCGTAAACGGCCAGGTGCGGGGTTGATCGGATGACGGGTCCCGTAATTCTTGCAGCCGGTGGCACCGGTGGACACCTCTTCCCGGCTGAAGCGCTGGCAGGCGAATTGATGGCCCGTGGCCGTAACGTAATTTTGGTAACGGATGCACGGGGCGATGCGCATACGGCATCGGTGGATAGTCCGCTTGCGCGCATGGAACGCCATGTCGTCAGGGCAGGAACTGTCTCAGGTCAATCCTCATTTGGTCGGATCAAGGGCTTGATCGAACTCTTCGCCGGATTCTGGCAGGCCAGGGCGCTCCTGGGAAAATTAAATCCTTCAGTGGTGGTTGGCTTTGGTGGCTACCCGTCACTGCCGACCATGATGGCCGCGACACGACGCGGCACACCATCTGTCCTGCATGAACAAAATGCCGTTCTCGGGCGGGTTAACCGTTTGCTTGCGCCACGCGTTGACGGCATTGCGGTTGCCTTTGCGGATACTGCCAAACTGGAGCCCGGCGATTTTGCCAAGGTCAAGGTTGTTGGCAACCCGGTTCGGGCGGCTGTTCGTGCAGTTCGCGGTAAACCTTATCCAGCTCCCCAGATCGACGGCGCTTTCAACATTTTGATTCTAGGTGGTAGCCAGGGTGCAACAGTATTGTCAGACATCGTGCCCGCTGCTTTATGTCAGTTGCCGGATGATCTCAAACCGCGTCTGCATGTCACGCAGCAATGCCGGGCAGAAGACCTGGATCGTGTCCAGGGAATATACAGGGACGCCGGTCTGCAAACAGATTTGGCAACGTTTTTTGATGATGTACCAGCCCGTCTGGCTGAAACACATTTGATCATTTCCCGAGCTGGTGCCTCAACTGTGAGTGAAGCCGCTGTTGCTGGCCGTCCAGCCTTGCTGGTGCCTTATCCTCACGCGACGGATGATCATCAAACAGGAAATGCCAAAGCCTTTGTCGAACCCGGCGGCGGCTGGATGGCCCCACAGCCTTCATTTACCAAAGACTTCGTCACAAACATCATCAGCGATTTGATGGCGCATCCGGAGAAATTGACGGTTGCTGCTGCCAATGCGCTGACGGTCGGGCGTGCAGATAGCGCGCCTCGCCTGGCTGATCTGGTCGAAAGCTTTATTGCAGAAGGCAATGGCGCCAACGGCGGGAATTCCCCGAAACGGGAGGAAGCAGCATGAGACAGTTGCCTCTCGATATTGGTGTCATCCATTTTGTCGGCATCGGTGGCATCGGCATGAGTGGTATCGCCGAGGTTATGCACAATCTTGGCTACAAGGTTCAGGGCTCTGACCAGTCCGAGAATGCCAATGTCTTGCGGTTGCGGGAAAAAGGTATCCCGGTTTTTGTCGGTCACGCAGCCGAGCATGTTGCTGACGCGCGTGTTGTCGTCATATCGACGGCTGTTAAATCAGATAACCCGGAAGTTCGTTCTGCCCGGGAACGCTTGATCCCGGTTGTGCGCCGCGCGGAAATGCTGGCCGAGTTGATGCGCCTGAAATGCTGCATTGCTGTTGGCGGAACACACGGCAAAACAACGACAACATCGATGCTGGCCTCATTGTTGGATACCGCCGATTTTGATCCAACGGTAATCAACGGTGGCATCATCAACGCCTATGGCACCAATGCCCGTCTCGGGGCCGGTGACTGGATGGTTGTTGAAGCCGACGAAAGTGACGGAACTTTTGTACGTCTTCCCGCAGCCATTGCGGTGGTCACCAACATGGACCCTGAACATCTTGATTTTTATGGAGATTTCGACACCGAGCGCAAGGCGTTTGAATCATTTGTTGAAAATGTACCGTTCTATGGTGCTGCGATCATGTGCATTGATCATCCGGAAGTGCAGTCCATGGTCGGGCGCATTTCAGATCGCCGGATTGTCACTTATGGCGAAAGTCCGCAGGCTGATATCCGGGCCGTCAACGTCACTTATTCAACAGGTGGATCCAACTTCGACGTCATTTCCACGGACCGGGCGACGGGCGATGTGGAAACCATATCGGGTTTGCGTCTGCCCATGCCAGGCATTCACAACGTTCTGAATTCTCTCGTGACTTTTGCCGTTGCCCGTGAAATGGGCATCGACAGTGAAACCGTTCGTAAGGCCCTTGCCGGGTTTGAAGGTGTTAAACGACGCTTCACTCGTACGGGAGAAGCCGGTGGCATTACTGTTATTGACGATTATGCGCATCACCCTGTCGAGATTTCTGCGGTTCTGGCGGCTGCCCGGCATGCTTATGAAGGCAAGGTTGTTGCCGTGGTCCAGCCGCATCGCTATTCCCGTCTGCAGGACTTGTTCAGTGAATTTTGCAACTGCTTTAACGACGCAGACACAGTTATCGTCGCCAATGTCTTTGCCGCCGGTGAAGAACCGCTGGAAGGTTTTGATCGGGATTCATTGGCAGAAGGATTGCGCAGTCACGGTCACCGCCGGGTGCTGGTGATGGACGACGCTCTTGAACTGGCAGCACTTGCAGCGTCGGAAGCAGATGCCGGTGATCTGGTTGTTTGCCTTGGGGCCGGAAATATTACTGCCTGGGCGAATGCGTTGCCGCAGGAACTGGAAGAATATCTGGGTCACCACCCAAAGACCGGGGAGGGTGCAGCATGATGGTAGCACATAGCTTCCCTACCGGATTGATCGAGCGGTTACCGCAAGTGCGTGGACGCTACAATGAAAATGTATCACTGGCCGATGTCACCTGGTTCCGCGTCGGTGGCGCGGCAGAAGTTGTATTCCGCCCGGCGGACAAGGCAGACCTTGTTGAATTCCTGCAAAACAAGCCTGAAGACGTGCCGGTCCTGGTTATGGGTGTCGGCTCGAACCTTCTGATCAGGGACGGTGGGCTGCCAGGGGTCGTCATTCGCCTGGGTCGCGGTTTTGCGGGCATATTCTGCGATCAGGAAACGGTTACTGCCGGGGCAGGTGCTCTGGATGTGAATGTGTCGCTGACAGCGGCTGAAGCATCGCTTGGCGGATTGGAATTTCTTTCCGGGATACCGGGCACAATTGGCGGGGCCTTGCGCATGAACGCCGGAGCCTATGGTTCGGAAATTGCGGACGTTTTGGTGGAAGCCGAAGCGGTAACTCCGGTAGGTGAGATCAAGACTTTGACACCTGTCGATATGGGTTTTGCCTATCGTCACTGTGGCATAGATGAAAGCTGGTTGTTCCTGTCAGCCGTGTTGAAAGCCAGTGCATCACAGAAATCCGACATTCTTGCACAAATTGAAAACATCAAAGGTGCCCGGGAAAGTACCCAGCCTGTTCGCACACGCACCGGCGGCTCAACATTTGCCAATCCCGCAAATACGGACTTGAAGGCCTGGCAGTTAATTGACCGAGCCGGTTGTCGTGGTCTTGTCCGGGGCGGGGCCATGGTGTCGGACAAACATTGCAATTTCCTGATTAATACCGGTGAGGCAACCGCTGCTGATCTGGAGACCCTGGGCGAAGAAGTCCGTCGTCGGGTCTTGGAAGAATTTGGTGTGACCCTGCATTGGGAAATTCGCAGGGTAGGTCTGCATGCAACAGGCACTTCAGAATTTTTGGAAGGAGGTGCGGCATGAGCAAGCATGTTGCTGTCCTGATGGGTGGCTGGTCGGCTGAACGCGAAGTATCGCTGGTCAGTGGAGCCGCTGTTGTTGAAGCACTCAAGGAAAAGGGTTATCGGGTTTCGGCTATCGACGCCGGGCACACAGTTGCCACGACTCTGGGCGATATGAAACCGGACGTTTGTTTCAACGCCTTGCACGGTCGTTTCGGTGAAGACGGTTGCATCCAGGGTGTGTTGGAAACCCTGGGCATTCCCTACACCCATTCCGGTGTACTGGCATCTGCCATGGCCATGGACAAACCGTTGGCCAAGAAACTTTACGACACAGTCGGATTGCCCTGTGTAGAAGGCGGCATCTTTCATCGCGACCAGATCCTGGCAGGCGATGTAATGGCGGCTCCGTATGTGATCAAGCCCTTGAACGAAGGATCATCTGTCGGCGTCAAGATCGTGACCGGCGAGGAAAACGAATTGCCTTTTGCCAGCGAGGCCTGGCATTACGGTGAGGAAGTTCTTGTTGAACGTTATATTCCGGGTCGTGAAGTTCAGGTTGCAGTGCTGGATGACAAGGCAATTGGTGCCATCGAAATTCGTCCCAAGAACCAGTTCTACGACTACGAAGCTAAATATTCTGACGGTTTCGCCGAGCATCTGATGCCGGCGCCAATTGACAAAGCTGTCTATGACGATGTCATGCAAATGGCCGAACTGGCACACAAGGTTCTGGGTTGTCGTGGTGTGACGCGTACCGATTTTCGTTATGACGATACGGATGGTGAACCCGGCAAACTGTTCATTCTGGAAACCAATACCCAGCCTGGCATGACACCACTTTCGCTGACACCCGAAATTGCAGCGCATGCCGGAATGAACTTTGGTGAGCTGGTCGACTGGCTGGTGAAGGATGCATCATGTCAGCGGTAAAAAAACCATTGAAAGCGCCAGTACGGGCCAAAAAGGCTGCGACAAAATCCGCGTCTAAATCAACCGCACGACGGGCACCCCGGCCGTTGCGTCAGTGGCTTTATCGTCGCCGTCGCCAGATTTCGAATGGTGTTGCAGTGCTTGGCATCGTCGCTGGTCTTGGTTGGACCGGATATTGGTCAATCGAAAATGATGTCCCTGCCAGGGCCATGACGGCACTTTCAGTCGCGGTGGATGATGCCTCGCATGTTGTCGGTCTCAGGGTCAGTGAAGTCGTTGTAGTCGGGCGTCGCCGCACAGCGCGCGAGGATATTTCACGCGCCCTGGACATTAATCGGGACGATCCGATTTTGTCTCTTGATATGGATGGCGCGCTGGAACGCCTTGAAGCACTTGGCTGGGTACAAAGTGCCTCTATTACGCGTCGCTTGCCGGGTGAAGTTCATGTTCATCTTGTCGAACGGCGACCTTTTGCCCTGTGGCAGAAAAACCAGAGTCTGGTGTTGATCGATCGCGAAGGCGTTGTGATCACGTCGAAGAATTTGGGACGCTTCTCGACATTGCCAACGGTTGTTGGTCGGGATGCCCCAAAACATGTCGCTGACTTGCTGGATACGCTGGCAACCGAGCCTGAACTATATTCGCGCGTCGCGGCAGCCATTCGTATCGCCGGTCGCCGTTGGGATATTCGCCTTGCCAACGACATCGTCATTCGTTTGCCGGAAGACAGCCCGGCACTGGGCTGGAAACGACTTGCCGCCTTACAACGTGAACACGCCATTCTGGGTCGTGACCTCGCCGCCATTGATTTGCGGCTGGAGGACCGACTGATCGTTCGACTGGGAGCGAAGGCCGCAAAGCTGCGCCGCGCACCTGGCAATAATACCTGAGGGGGTAACAAGATGACTGCAAACAAGAATAAACTTCGGGGCAGCGCTCATGGCTAGTGCCAATCGCAACAATGCCCAGAACACGCCCATGAAAAATGGACTGATCGCTGCCCTTGATGTGGGCACGACCAAGACCTGTTGCTTCATCGGACGGGTTATTGGGGACAACAAGGCGCGCGTGGTTGGTATTGGACACCAGGTTTCGCGGGGACTGCGTGCAGGTTCCGTGGCCGACATGGAAGCTGTGGAAAATTCCGTAAGGGCCGCTGTTGATGCTGCAGAACGTATGGCAGGTGAGCCGATCCGGACTGCCTTCGTGAATGTTTCCTGCGGTGATCCTGCATCACATACTGTTGGCGTCGATATTCCGGTGACCGGCAACGAAATTGATGATGCCGATGTCCGCCGGGTGCTGGAGCAAGGCACAACGCGCAGTGACAGCGGCGAACGTGAAGTTATTCATGCCATACCAGTGACCTATACGGTCGATGGCACCTCCGGCATTCGTGATCCACGTGGCATGTATGGCACCCAGCTTGGCGTCAATATGCATATTGTAACTGCGGCTTCCGGGCCTGTGCGTAATCTGCACAGTTGCATCAAACGTGGTCACCTGGATGTGGCTGGTACAGTGGTCTCAAGCTACGCCGCTGGCTTGGCGACATTGGTCGAAGATGAAAAGGACCTTGGTGTCACTTTGATCGACATGGGCGGCGGGACTACGTCGGTTGCCGTGTTTTACGATGGATCCCTGGTATTTGCAGATGTTGTACCGCTCGGTGGCCAGCACGTCACAAACGACATCGCCCGCGGATTGGCGACACCAACAGGCCATGCCGAACGCATGAAGACCCTGTATGGCAGCGCCATCGCCGGACCTTCCGATGACCGCGAAATGATCGATGTGCCGCAGGTTGGTGAATCTGATCAGGCGGAACCCAATCATGTGCCGCGTTCCGCCCTGATCGGCATCATCCAGCCGCGCGTTGAAGAAACGCTTGAATTGGTGCGTGACCGCCTGGCCTTGTCTGGATATGACCGCGTAGCCGGTCGCCGCGTTGTGCTGACGGGCGGTGCCAGTCAGCTACAGGGTGTTCTCGAACTTTCCCGCCGCGTCCTGGACAAACAGGTCCGGATCGGTAAACCAATTCGTATTCAGGGCCTGGCCGAAGCAACAGGCGGACCCGCATTTGCAACTTGCGCCGGGCTTTTGAGCTATGGCGTGCAAGGCCTTGGCAACCAACTGGAGCCCGGGCCATCACAATCATCACCTGGCGGTCTGGGCAAGTTTGGCCGCTGGCTGAAAGAGAATTTTTAATAACAGGAAGACCGGGTCAACCGGTACGCCAACAAGACGAGGAAGAGACTGACTATGAATGTATCAATAACCGGAAACAAATTCGGGATTGATTTAACCAGATCAAATGGAGGCCTGTAATGTCCTTAAATCTGACTATGCCTGAAACAACTGAACTCAAGCCACGGATCACCGTTATCGGTGTCGGTGGTGCTGGCGGAAACGCCGTTAACAATATGATTGGCGCGCATCTTGAAGGCGTTGAATATGTTGTTGCCAATACTGATTCACAAGCTCTGGGTCTGTCGATGACAGATCGAACCATCCAGCTCGGTGCCAGCCTGACCCAGGGTCTGGGTGCAGGTGCGCGTCCAGAAGTTGGCAGTGCTGCTGCCGTGGAAGCCATGGACGAAATCATGGACCACATCCAGGGTAGCCACATGGTATTTATCACCGCTGGAATGGGTGGCGGTACGGGTACCGGTGCTGCACCGGTCATGGCCCAGGCTGCCCGCAGCGCTGGTATGCTGACCGTGGGTGTTGTTACCAAGCCGTTCCATTTTGAAGGCTCAAACCGCATGAAGATTGCGGAAGCCGGCATCAAGGAACTGCAAAACCATGTTGATACCCTGATCATCATTCCAAATCAGAATCTGTTCCGGGTTGCTAACGAAAAAACCACATTCGCCGACGCCTTTGAAATGGCTGATGATGTGCTTTATTCCGGTGTTCGTGGCGTAACTGATCTGATGGTTATGCCTGGTCTGATCAATCTGGATTTTGCCGATGTGCGCGCCATTATGGGCGAAATGGGCAAAGCCATGATGGGAACCGGTGAAGCCGAGGGTGAAAAACGCGCTTTGGAAGCTGCCGAAGCCGCCATCGCCAACCCGTTGCTGGACGATGTTTCCATGAAAGGCGCACGTGCCGTGCTGATCAATATCACCAGTGGCATGGACACAACCTTGTACGAAATTGACGAAGCCACGAACCGTATTCGTGACGAAGTCGACACTGATGCCAACATCATCTTCGGTCAAACCTTTGATGAAGCCCTTGCCGGTCGCATGCGTGTTTCGATCGTTGCCACTGGCATCGATGCGGATGGTTTGTCAGCACCCTTGCCTAAATTGCAGGTTGTTGGTGGTGCGGATGCTGTTGCCCGGCCTGGAATGCCGGATACGTCAATGACTGCATCCGGTATGCCAATGTCTGCCCCAATGGCCACTACCCAGCCAGCATCATCTGCGCCAATGGCGACGATGGCAGATTCCTACGGTGCTTCCTCGGGCTCTCTCGCCCTGGATGTCAGTCAGCCAGAACTGTCTATGCCGGAAATGATGCCTGAAGTGGTACAGGAGACTGTGACCGAAACGGTTGCTGAACCAGAAATGGCCCAGGCCGAGCTAAAGATGGATCCTGTTGTTGAACCTGAAACGACGGTTGGGATTGATGAGCCAGTTGCGGAACTGGAAACCACGGACGTAGGGACAAAAGAAGATACGCCATTTATCGCCCGTCCTGCTCTTGCGCCTAAACAGTCGCGGGAACCGGAAGTCCAGCCCGATGCGTTTGCAGAAGCTGCGTTAACCAATGGTGCCAGTGTTCAGGCACCTGAAAGTAAGGCAAAGCCCACCCGTGGGCCAAGCCTGCTGGAGCGGATGACCGGTACCGGTCGTGCCCGTCAAAAGGCACGTGAAGCAGAATCCACCAGTCATGAGCCCAGTTTTGGTCGACGTGACCAGGCGGAACCAGGTGCACCTGCACCACAACCGGAAATCAAGGCAGAACCTGTCGTGACGCCTGAGCCGGTTGCGCCAAAGACATCTTCGTCCATGCCGGCAATTGATCCGGCTGACCGGCTGGCTCCGGCGGCAGATGACGATCTTCTGGATATTCCGGCGTTCCTGCGACGCCAGGCAAACTAGAAGTATTTCTCAAGGCATAGTCTCTCTCGGGGCAGCAGGGAACTGGTGCCCCATTTTTCTTTTAAGCGATTGATTTAAAGTATTTTTTAACTGTTCCTGCAAATGTTGCAAAGTGGTAACAAATCGACATAAAGCGTGATTTGTTGCAGAGCACAATAATTGTTAGAAACACTGCAACAGAGGTACCCGAATTGTGTCAATCCGGGTTCGACAGGAGCGAGACCAATTAACTTCCAGAGCAAGATCAACGACGGCGATAACCCGGTGCAAAATAAATTGCAAAACCAGGATGCTCGAAATATGGGCGCGACCACCGCTGCCCGGCCGGATGCAAAATTACAACAAACACTGCGTAACCGGATCAGCTGCACGGGTGTTGGTCTGCACAACGGGGCCAATGTGGCCATGACCCTGAAACCTGCGGATGCAGGTACAGGGATTGTTTTCCGTCGCACTGACATTGACCGCGATATCGCTGACGTTCCTGCTTTGTGGCAAAATGTATCCGGCACCATGCTGGGCACAACACTGGTCAATGATCACGGCACTTCTGTTGCCACTGTCGAGCATCTGATGGCAGCGCTCGCTGGTTGTGGGATCGATAATGTCCTTGTCGAACTGGATGCCAGTGAAGTTCCGATTATGGATGGCTCCAGTGCTCCATTTGTATTTCTGATCGAATGTGCGGGGACACTGGTGCAGGACGAAGTTCGCCGGGCGATCCGGGTTCTGAAACCTGTCACTGTAACGGACGCTGGTCGCACTGTGACCCTGCGCCCCGCTGAACGTTTTACACTCAGCGTTGATATTGATTTTGACAGTCCTGTTGTCGCGCATCAGTCTTGCGAATTCGATGATGCCAGCATGACATTCAAGGACGAACTTTGCCGGGCCCGGACATTCGGGTTTTTGCATGAAGTCAGTGCCTTGCAGGATATGGGACTGGCACGTGGGGGATCGCTTGATAACGCTGTTGTTGTCGATGGCGACAAGGTCATGAACGAAGACGGTTTGCGGTTTGATGACGAATTTGCACGTCACAAAGCGCTGGATGCTGTTGGAGATCTTTACCTTGCTGGTGGACGCTTGCTGGCCCGTTATGAGGGTGAAAAAGCAGGCCACGAGATGAATAACCGGGCGCTCCGGGCCTTGTTTGCCGACGCCAGTGCGTGGGAATGGTGTGACGATGTTGACGCTGGCCTGGTGACCTCGGTACAGGAAGAATGGGTTGAAGAACGCGCCGTAGCGATGGCGTGACGCCAAATTGATCATTCTTCGTCGATTTTCCTGACAAATATCATTAATTTAGTCCGCAAATAGCAGGCAATTTATCTGCCTGTTGTGGTGGATTTCGAACTGGCCGTGTTATAGTCGCGCCGTATCTGCCTGTGAAATCGGGCAACATTGAATATTGGTGGCCTGAAATATTCGGATATTCAGGTTTGCGGCTTCAGGGAGTGCGGGTTCGCACATGCGATCAATTCGGTTTTCCAGATTTTGGGTGATACCCATCGCCGCAACGACTATGTTGTTGTCGGCCTGTTCCAGTGACGACGGGCCTGATTATGTCGAACTGCCGGTTGATGTTCTTTATAACAATGCCGCCAACAACCTGACTGAAGGCAACTACAAAGAAGCCGCAGTCGGGTTTGATGATGTTGAACGTCAGCATCCCTATTCGCCCTGGGCCACGCGCGCGCAGTTGATGGCAGCTTTCGCCTATTACCAGGATAACGAATACGACCAGGCTGTGATTGCGGCGGAACGATTTGTTCAATTGCATCCGGGCCACAAGGATACCCCTTATGCCTTTTATCTGGCAGCCATCAGCTACTATGAGCAGATTATTGATGTTGGGCGTGATCAAAAAATAACCGAACTGGCTCTTCGCGCCTTGAACGAAGTTATTCGCCGATATCCTAAAAGTGAATATTCGCGCGACGCGCGGTTAAAGGTTGATCTGGCCCACAACCATCTGGCCGGTCGCGAAATGGAAGTTGGCCGGTTTTACCAGACCCGCAAACAATATTCGGGCGCAATCAACCGATTCCGCGTCGTAATCGAAAAATATCAAACCACGTCACATGTGCCAGAGGCCCTGCACAGGTTGGTCGAAACATATCTGGCTCTCGGTGTTATCCCCGAAGCGCAAGCTACAGCTGCTGTCCTCGGACACAATTTTCCAGGCAGTGAATGGTATCAATTTTCCTGGTCGCTGCTGAAAGGTCGGAACCTCGAACCCGAGGCCAACGACGATTCCTGGATCAGCCGAACCTGGAACAGCCTGTTCGACTAACGTTATGCTCATAGGCCTCAGCATCAGGGATATTGTTCTTATCGAACGACTGGACCTTGATCTTCACAAAGGTCTGGGGGTCCTGACCGGTGAAACGGGTGCGGGTAAATCAATATTACTGGACAGTCTGGGCCTCTGCCTGGGCGCGCGGGCCGACAGTGGTCTGGTGCGCCACGGAGCTGACAAGGGTCAGGTAAGCGCTGAATTCTTTCTTGATGAAAACCATCCAGCGCGACAGTTGCTGGCAGAGCACGAGCTTGATGAAAGCAGTGAGCTGGTATTACGTCGTGTGGTCGGCAAGGACGGACGCAGTCGGGCTTTTGTCAATGATCAGCCCATCAGTGCCGGTTTGCTGCGTGAGCTGGGCGAACTTCTTGTGGAGATACAGGGACAGCATGACCGTCATGGTTTGATGGATGCTTCAACGCACAGTGAATTACTGGATGCTCTCGGGGTGAACGGGCCAAGATTGAAAATAGTCCAGGGTTCCTGGGATGCCATGCGTAAAGCCGGTCATGCCCTGGAGGAGGCGGAAGAAGCACTTGCCAATGCCCGGGGTGACGAAGAATATTTGCGCCACGTTCTGGCTGAACTGGATGAAATCGAACCGGTGGAAAATGAAGAAGCGGGTCTCGCGGAAGACCGGGCTTTGTTACTGAATGCCGACAAGCTTGCCAGTGCAGTATCAGATGCCGAAAAGGCGTTGGGTGGTTCAGAAGGCGCGGCCGCACGCCTCAGAGAAGCAGAGCGTGCCCTTGAGAAAGTCTCTGATCAGGCTGGAGGCCGTCTGGATGGAGCTCTCAAAGCCCTGGAGCGAGCGGCCATCGAAGCCGCCGAAGCTGCGTCCTCAGTTGAAGAAGCAGGGAGTTCATTTGTTGCGGCTCCTGCCCGATTGAATGACATCGAGGAGCGCCTGTATAAATTAAGGGAACTGGCGCGAAAGCACCGTGTGACGGTAGATCAACTCGCTGATCTCAGAACCAGTTTCGCGCAAAGACTGGCCGCGATCGATGGCGGGGATGAACATTTGACCGGGTTGCGGGCGTCTGCGGCGAAAACACGGGATATCTATCTCAAGGTGGCAACAGAATTATCCACGTCGCGTCAAAAGTCTGCCAAAAAGATGGATAAGGCTGTGGCGAAGGAATTACCGCCGTTGAAGCTGGAAAAGGCGACATTTCACACTGTTGTGGAAAGCCTGGCTGAAAATGCCTGGACGCGCGACGGGATGGACCGGGTGGCGTTCGAAGTTGCCACCAACCCAGGACAGCCTGCCGGGCCTTTGACACGCGTGGCGTCAGGCGGCGAACTCAGTCGTTTCTTGTTGTCCCTGAAAGTTGTTTTGGCATCAACCCGTATTGCGCCAACCCTTGTATTTGACGAGGTTGATTCAGGTATCGGCGGTGCCACTGCCGACGCGGTTGGTGAACGTCTGGCGCGATTGTCCGAAGGCACCCAGGTTCTGGTTATTACCCATTCCCCTCAGGTGGCAGCCCGCGGAGACCACCATTGGCGCGTCGCCAAGGCGACGAAGGGAAAACAGACAATTACCGAAGTCACCCAGCTTTCTGCGGATGAACGCCGGGAAGAATTGGCACGTATGTTGGCTGGTGCCACAGTTACCGACCAGGCCCGTGCGGCAGCGGACAGTTTGATGGCAGGTCAGGTATCAAGGCGGGAAAATGCTTGAAGATGCCCTCAGGGCGTTGCCCGTCGATAAGATGACACCACTGGATGCCAGCGCCGAACTCGCCCGTCTGGCCATCGAAATTGCAGAACATGATCAGCGATATTATCGCGACGATGCACCCGATGTCACAGATGCCGATTATGATGCTCTCCGTCAGCGCAATATCGCCATTGAAACAAGATTTCCTGACCTGAAACGCAAGGACAGCCCGAGCGACCGGGTTGGCGCGACGCCAGCCACAGGTTTCGGCAAAGTCAAACATCGCAGGCCCATGCTGTCGTTGGACAACGCTTTCAACGATGAAGATGTGCATGAATTCGTCGCCCGTGTGCGAAAGTTTCTTGGTCTTTCCGAAGACGAGAAAGTGACTTTGGTTGCAGAACCCAAGATTGACGGTTTGTCAGCTTCGGTGCGCTATGAAATGGGAAAATTTGTCCTCGGTGCCACACGCGGCGACGGCGAAACCGGTGAGGACATCACAGCTAATCTTGCGCAGGTCACTGATCTGCCAAAAACGCTCTCTGGCAATAATGTCCCGGACGTCATCGAAGTCCGTGGTGAAGTCTATATGGCAAAAGAGGATTTTCTGGCCTTGAATGAGGCGCAGGAAAAGGCCGGAGGCAAGATATTTGCCAACCCACGCAATGCTGCAGCCGGATCGTTGCGGCAACTTGATGTCAGCGTAACGGCTGGGCGCAAATTGCGGTTCTTTGCGTATGCCTGGGGGGAAGCGCCACAACTTCCTTCGGATACCCAGTCAGGCGTGCTGCAATGTTTCAAGGGCTGGGGATTTTCACTTAACCCTTTGACCGAAGTTTGTCGGGACGTGGATGGCGCGCTGGCTTTGTATCGTGGGGTCGAAACTGCACGGGCCGGTTTGCCTTATGATATCGATGGTGTGGTCTACAAGGTAGACCGCCTCGACTGGCAGGAACGACTGGGAATGGTCAGTCGTGCGCCGCGCTGGGCCATTGCCCATAAATTCCCGGCAGAAAAAGCACAGACTGTCATTAATGATATTGATATCCAGGTTGGCCGAACCGGTACATTGACTCCTGTGGCGCGGCTGGAACCGGTGACTGTTGGCGGTGTTGTTGTCACCAATGCAACTTTGCACAACGAAGAAAATATCGAAAAGCTTGATGTTCGCATCGGCGATACGGTCATTGTTCAGCGCGCCGGGGATGTTATTCCGCAAGTGTTGGCGGTCGTTACGGACAAGCGTCCTGAGAATAGCGGCGCTTATGACTTTCCAGACCATTGCCCGATCTGCGGCAGTGCGGCGGTGCGCGAGATCAAGGACCAAAAAACAGGTGAACTGGAAGCACGGCGACGTTGCACGGGTGGCCTTATCTGTGAAGCGCAGGCGGTAGAACGTTTGCGCCATTTTGTCAGTCGCGATGCTTTTGATATCGAAGGTCTCGGTGAGAAACAGATCGCGGCCTTCTGGCAAGATGGTCTGGTTCGCCAGCCATCGGACATCTTTGAGCTTAAAAACAAGGAAATTGATCCGCCTCTCAAGGAGAGGGAAGGGTGGGGGGATTTGAGCGTTTCAAATCTTTTCAAGGCCATTGACCAACGGCGGACAATTGAGCTCGACCGGTTTATGTATGGTCTCGGGGTTCCACATGTTGGCCAGACCACGGCACGCCTGTTGGCTAAAACTTATGAAACGCATGAACGGCTTCTTGAAGCATTAATGAAGGCACAAGATGCTGAAAGTGATGCCTGGCTTGACCTTGTGGACATCGATGGCGTCGGTCCCAAAGTTGCCCAGACACTGGTGGCGTTTTTTGCCGAACCGCACAATAACGATGTCGTTAATTCCCTTGTCGCCCATCTCGATATCCAGCCCTTTGATATGCCTGAAGACGATAGTCCTGTTTCCGGGAAAACGGTTGTTTTCACAGGTACGCTGGAACGCATGACAAGGGCGGAAGCGAAGGCGAAGGCCGAAAGTCTTGGGGCAAAGGTTTCAGGATCTGTTTCGAAAAAGACAGACTATCTTGTCGCGGGCCCGGGGGCTGGTTCGAAGTTGAAAAAAGCCCAGGAGCTGGGCGTGACGGCCCTTTCCGAAGACGATTGGCTGGCGCTGATCAGCAGCTAGAACGTTTCCGGAAACCCATTATCTGCATAGCTTTGTTGGCAAGGTATGCATTGAGTGCATTGCTGCAGTGCAAAATAACCAACCCATAAACCCTTGAAAATACTAGTGTGCAGTGCAACATTCAAACTGTTGAAAGACACCAGACAGCATGAGGCTGCTGGTCACTGCCCCGACAGCCGGAGCAAATCTGGTTTTCACCGGATTGATGATTTGGTGAAAAACAAATTTGCTCCCAGCATTTGAATGCCGGGTTTTGTTCCAAGGAAAAATGTCATGAACAAGCACGAAATCGATCTGAATAGCCCCGAAGATATCTTCGCCAACCTGGATGTTTTGACCGCACAGGCACAAAAAGCACGGGCCGAGGCAATCGGCGAACTGGTTAAATCCGGTATCGCAGCAATTCGTCAACTGGTAAACAAAACCGTTGCGTGGAATGCCCGCCGGGTTGCTTCCGCACAGTTGATGAACCTTGATGACCGTATGCTGGCTGATATTGGTATTGGCCGCGGCGACATCCAGTCCTCCATCGAGGGCATCATGGAAAAAGGCGCAGCCAACAGTAACGATCAAGGCCGCCACGCAGCCTGATTACGCTCTTGTTTGGTTCGTTTGGTATTGTAAAGCTTGGTATCGGAAATCTTTGATTTCAGGTACACGCTGGCAGGTTTCCGGGACCAGGGTAATTCCGACATCGTCGAAGTTACCCATGGTTTTGATCTCGCGATCCTCGACAGTATTTTGTCGGGTGTGAAGCCGCCAGCAACTTTTCTCTCGCAGAGAATGTTTGTGACACTCTGGTTTTTCGGCTGGTGCTTCCTCCCATAGTCCTTTCAGAAATGAAGGGGCTTAGCCAGCCAGAACCAGAGTTGTCCATTCCTTCAGGCAAATCCGCTTCTCCAAACGAATACCCTGTGCAGCATAGGCAGCCAGGACATAGCGTTCCTGTCTGTCCAGCAGTCCTGCGAGGACAACGCGTCCCCCTGGTTTGAGATATTTCCGGATATCAGGCGCCAGGCGCTTCAGGGGCCGGGCCAGAATATTTGCCAATATCAAATCATATGGTCCGCTGCCACGAAGCAGAGGATGGGCGAGACCGTCGCCAGCAACGAATTTCGTCAGGTCGGCGAGCCCGTTTAGTTCGGCATAGTCATTGGCAAAATCTGCAGCGACCGGATCAATGTCGATGCCCACAACAGGCACGCGCCAGCGTTTGGCCACGGCAAATGATAAAATACCCGAACCCGCGCCCAGATCTGCCACGTTCCTGAATTTATGCCGACGGGCGAGGTCATCCAGCGCCATCAGGCAACCCTGGGTGCTTTGGTGATTGCCCGTGCCAAAGGCACGACCGGCATCGACAATGATATCAATCGCCTGGCTACGTGGTTTCACGGGCTCATGTTGTCCATGGACGTGAAAACGGCCAGCCTTCACCGGTGGATGACTGACGAGGGCGGCCTGGACCCAGTCGATACTCTCAACTTCTTCGGACGTTATTTCGGGTAAGTCAAAATCAAACGCTGTTGCAATAGGCTTAAGTCCCAACCGCAGGGCTGGAATATCAGGTTCGTCCGCACATAAGGCTTCGATCCGCCATAACCGCTCGGGCTTCTCTTCGGCGTTGGGATCCAGTGGCACGGTTGAATAGGCATGCACACCCATAATCCAGTCGTCGCTTTCGTGGCCAGGTGCACCCAGAGCCGGGCCCAGAATTTCTTCGCAGGCATCCAGGGCACGGGCCTGAACGGTCAAACTGACACGCCACAGACCCAGATCATTATCCGTACCAGACTTGTTACTCATGCAGACTCCACAAACTTGTCGATTACTTTTTTGGTTCCGGCCTTGTCGAAGGAAATTTCCAGCCGGTTGCCCGATACGTTCAGAATGAGGCCATAGCCAAACTTCTGGTGAAATACCCGCCCACCAGCAGCAAAGGTACTGTCGCTGCTGTCGGTATCGATATGCTCGGCCTTGCCGTCGATAATCATGCCATCATTGTTCACACTGCGCCGGTGGCGGCCTTTACGCGCACCAAAATCACCGGGCATGTTAAACGGAATAGCTGTGTCCATTGTTTCCTGGATATATCTGTTTTCGCCACCGGAATTGTCGCCTTCATAGACACCAGCCTGTGAAAGCACGTCTACGTGGTCGGCTGGCAATTCATCGACAAATCGACTGGGTAAATTGGCATTCCATTGATTAAACACTCGGCGATTGGCTGCAAAGGTAACGGTGGCGAGCTTGCGGGCGCGGGTCAGGCCGACATGAGCCAGTCTGCGTTCTTCCTCAAGTGCCGTCGTTCCACCTTCGTCCAAAGCGCGTTGATGGGGAAATAATCCTTCTTCCCAGCCCGGCAGAAACACTGCGTCAAACTCCAGCCCCTTGGCACCATGCAAGGTCATTAAACTAACCATTTCCTCGCCCGCAGAGTTTTCGTTATCCATCACCAGACTGACATGCTCCAGATAGTCATCCAGATTTTCAAATTCTTCCAGGGCGTGGATCAATTCCTTGAGGTTTTCAAGCCGCGTTGGCGACTTCGGGTCCTTGTCGGCCTGCCACATTGCCGTATAGCCGCTTTCATCCAGAATGGTTTCCACCAGGTCCGGGTGCGGCAGGTCAGCCCGTGTCTTGCGCCAGCGATCAAAGTTTTCCATCAACGTCGCAAGGCTGCGCCGGGCCTGGGGGCGCATCTCGTCTGTGGTGACAATTTCGCTGGCCGCCTGCGTCAACGACATGCCGGCTTGGCGCGCATACTGTTGCACGGTCTGCAATGCCTTCGTTCCCAGGCTGCGTTTGGGCACATTGAAAATGCGTTCAAAGGCCAGATCATCGTCTGGCTGTACCAGCACCCTCAGATAGGCGTTGGCATCGCGGATTTCCCGGTTCTCGTAAAAGCGCTGGCCGCCAACCACCCGGTAGGGCATGCCCAGCGACAAAAAGCGTTCTTCAAATTCGCGGGTCTGGAAACTGGCCCTGACCAATATGGCGATTTCGTCCAGCGAAACCTTGCGGCTTTGCAGCAGTTCAACCTCTTCGGCAACAACACGGGCTTCTTCTGATCCGTCCCAGACGCCGCGGACGCGAACTTTTTCACCTTCGTTGACGTCTGTCCACAGGGTCTTGCCCATGCGGCTTTCGTTTTTGGCAATGATGCCCGATGCCGCCGCCAATATGTGTGGGGTCGAGCGATAGTTTTGTTCAAGCCTGATGATCCGGGCGCCATCAAAGTCTTTTTCAAACCGCAGGATGTTGCCAACTTCCGCCCCGCGCCAACCATAGATCGACTGGTCATCATCACCGACACAGCAAATATTGTGGTGTTTCTGGGCCAACAGCCGCAACCAGAGATATTGCGCCACATTGGCATCCTGATATTCGTCTACCAGGATATAGCGAAAGCGTTGCTGATACTCTGCAAGAATATCGCTGTGTTTGCGAAAAATGGTCAGGCAGTGCAAGAGCAAGTCGCCAAAATCAGCAGCATTCAGGGATGCCAGACGCGCCTGGTAGGCTGCATACAACTCTTGCGCCTTGCCAAAGGCAAAATCACCGGCATCGCTTGCCGTGACGCGGTCGGGTGTGTGGCCCTGATCCTTCCAGCGATCGATGATGGCAGCGAGATTGCGGGCAGGGGCCTTTTTCTCGTCCAGTCCGGCGGCTTCAATGATCTGTTTCATCAGCCTGATCTGGTCGTCACGATCCAGGATCGTAAAATTGGGTTTCAACCCGGCCAATTCAGCATGCCGTCGCAGTATCCGAACCCCCATGGCGTGAAAGGTCCCCAGCCACAGACTCTCTACAGGCTGTTGCAGGGCGCTCTCAACGCGCTCTTTCATCTGACGCGAGGCTTTGTTGGTGAAAGTCACCGCAAGCACTTCATAGGGTCGCGCCCGGCCTGTGTGCAGGATATGTGCGAGCCGGGTGGTCAAAACCCGTGTTTTACCTGTCCCGGCCCCTGCCAATACCAATACCGGCCCATCCACAGCCTCGACCGCCTGACGTTGCACGTCATTCAGTCCCTGCAAATAAGGGGGTGGCGCCGCATCCGCGCCTCTCAGCGGCGTTGCAGGCTCAAAATCGGAAAGGTCAAATGGATCGGACATGTGTTGGCAAAACATTTCTGGTATTGAGCAAGTTGAAGGTTTAGGAACTTTGAAAACTGCTGTCCCCCCCACCCCAACCCTCCCCCACGAGGGGGGAGGGAGTATTCGGGCTTTTCTCTTAAAGTCCTCCCCCTTGATGGGGGAGGGTTGGGTGGGGGTGAAGCCAGAAGCTACAAATCCATGTTATTCGGAAAATAGCCCATCCACACAGCAATTCAAACAGCTCTTAATTCTTGAACAATCCCTTCAACAAACCTTTCACAGCGTCCTCGGCTTTTAATGGCTGTTGTGGCTGTTGCTGAACCGGTTGGGCCGGAGGCTCATTGGATGATGGCTGTTGTTGTGTCGTTGGCTGTTGGGTGCCGCCGCCAGACTGCAATAATCCGCCTAATCCCTTGGCTTTGTTGCCAAGGAATTTGCGCACAAGGGTTTTACCGACGCGACTGGCGACATAATTTTCAAGCTCGCGGCTTTTGATGTCCCTTTTGGGGTTATCCAAAGGACCCCGTAGCACAAGACCAATGGGTGGTGCCTTGGGATGTTCAGTCAGGCGGAAGGTCGCGGCCATATCCAGCACCCATCTCGGCAGATCGATGACCGCTGTGCCTGCACCGGCACCGGCTTCCAGATCAGCTTTCAGATCGTTGCTGCGGGCAACGCCATTTTCAATGGTGAAACTGCCGCCAAGGCTGGTGTAGTTGGTCTGGCCGCCGCTCATGGAAGACTGGATCAGGTTAAGGAAATCACGCGTGCGATCCAGCTGAGTGAGATTGGCGCTCAGACGTTTCAAATCAACGCCCTTGACGATGCCGGTTTCGGACGCAAACGACGCATCTCCGGACAATCTTGATACCATATCTCGCTGACTGTGGCCGCGGGTGGAAAACTTGCCATCGATCCGGACAGTGCCGGTCGCCGCATCAATTTGTGCCGCCTGCAAGAGGGCTTTTTTCAGGTTACCACCGGTAACGGCCAGGGCCAGATCAACAGCCGGAACCTGGCCATCTGCGATCCGGGCTGTCAGGGCAACGTCACCATCAAATAGTTTGCCTTTCAGTGGGTCAATGCGTAGAACCCCGTCTTTCAGTATGGCAGTGACAGCAGGCTTTCCGAACTCGTAAGCCCCATAGATTATGCCAGGTGCTGTCAAGCTGATGTTAATGTCAGCACTACCCAATGCACTCAGGTCGATGGGGTCGGAGGACCAGCGCTCAACCCCTTTGCCTGTCGTTCCTCCTCCTGAACGATTTGATTTCGCGCCGTCAGATCCACGCGGCAGGAAAAGGTCGACGAAAATCTCACTGGTTTGCACTTCGGCAGCAATGGATGGACGCTGGCCGATAAATGACGCGGCTACATTGCCTGCGATGGCCAGCGGACCAAAGTTCCCTTTCAGGTTCTTGATGCCAACAGTTTCGCTGTCGCCGGAGATTTGGGCTTTAAGCGCCAAGCCACCAAAATTGCGACCCGCAGGCGTGTAGGCAATGCCCAACCCCTGGAGAAATCCGGGCGCATTCGGATGCCCGGCAGAAAAGGCCAAAGTATAACCGGGCCCCGATAGAGGCTTGAGCTTGCCCGCTGTTGTTATCCTCGCGTTCCCCAACCGGGCCTTGAGGTCAAGGTTGATCAGAGTAAGATCACCGTCGATCTTGCCTGTCAGGTTAAGTGGGCCATCCTTGCCACCCGTGGCCATGCGAAAACCAGGGTCGAAAATCTGCCATAAATTCACATAACTGTTGTTGGAGGCCGTAATTGCCATGTCGAAACGAGGGCCTGCCCCGTTCATGGAAACGTTGCCTTTCAAGGCCGTGGAGGTTCTGGCAGCCAAAACGGTCAGGTCAACTGATATGGCGTCACCACTACCTTTGACGCGTCCGGCGGCGTGGAAGCGGCCCAGTTTCGACGCAGGTACCGGCAATGTTATACCAGCCAGGCGTGTCAGTCCCTGAACATTGTTGGCTTGCAAATCAAGACGGCCATCAACGACAGGTTTACCGCCCAGATCACTGGCCTTACCCTGAAAGGCAAATTTTGCACCGCCAAGATCATCTGTTCGAATGTTGCGAACTGTTAAATCGCCACCAAGCAAGCCTACGTCAACAAGGGCACCTTTGATGGAAACGCCGTTGGCGGTGAATTTCTTGACGGCCAGTTTCAGGTTGGCATCAAAAGCGTTCAGCATCCGGGCAACATCAGGCGGTAGCTTGCCCGAAGGTGGCGACAGCAGCGATCCTGTTGCTGCTTTTGGTTTTTCAGCTGGTTGCTTTTTCTGGTAGACATCGAGGTTCAACTGATCGATGGCGAAATCGACGCTGAAAGCCGGTCGCTTGCGAAACGCATAGGCTGCACCACCCGTCAGCTTTGTTGAGTCCAGGCGTAAATCGATACCGTAGACTTCGGCCAGTTTTGGCGTCGCGCGAACGGTTGCAGATAGGGATGAAGACCGTAAACGATCCATGGGAACACTGGAGATATCAGCGCCGACCCAGTTCAAAAAGGCACGTAAATTATCGGCAGAAGCCCGGACAGCGCCTTCAAATTGCGGCAGTTTGTTCTTGGCCTGAAGATTTCCAACCAGATCGATGTTCGCACCACCCGGCAGGTTGGCGGCAATTTTTTCAATATTCACAACACCTTTGGCAACCGACGCAGCGGCTTCAACCTGACGGATTGCGCTGCCTTTCCAGGTGATACCGCTGACGGTCAAGGCTGCGGTGCCTGAGATATCTGCCGGGATCGCAAATGGCGCTGCAGGTTGATCGGTTTCCGTGTTCGCCGTCACATTCGCTGAGTCTTTTTCGGGTGCCGGTTGAAGCCAGGTGTCCAGGTTTACCCGATTTACATCCAGGGCCAGGTCGACATTCAGGGCTTTGTCAAAGCTTGCGCTAACCGCACCGGCTGCAGTGGTTTCTCCGATTTTGGTAACAATATTATTCAGTGCTGCTGATTTGGCACTGGCTTCAATATCGCCATTGATAGAAAGCTTCTGTTTCAGGGCAGGTAATTCCGGTGCTTCGGACCCTGTCACCGGCTGCAATGCCTGGGCGAGGGTCAGGGCATCCGGTGCTGTGACGACCAGCTTTCCTTTCAGAATGCCCTCGGCACTTGCCTGACTGATGCTGCCTTTGAAGGACATTGTTCCGGCACCATTTGCCAGACCCAGGGCCAGATTCAATGGTATCGATCGTCCGGTATTCAAAGCGCCTGTGGAAGCCTTGAACGTCGTGGTCAGGTTTCGTGCCGTCAATCGACCCTCAGCTTTGAACGGACCGCTTAGGGATCCAGCTGATAACTCGGCGCTCAAACCTTCTATTGTTTCGCCCAGGCCGGATTTTGCATCAATGTAGGTGATTTTGGCGTCTTCAATCACCAGGCTGTCCAGGCTTAAATCAGTATTGCCGTCGCTGTTCTTGTTGCTGGTACCGCTACTGCCAAAGTCGTAGTTTGCGCGTCCATCGGCAAGGACTTCGATAGATATGACCGGCTTGACGACACGGACACGATTTATCTGAATTTCGCCGCTGATAAGAGGTATCAGGGCGACTTCAACTTCCAGGCTGCTTATTGTTGCCATTTCAGGTACAGCGGCACCGGGCAGGTTTGCCAGGCGGAGGCGGCTGACTTGTAAGGCTGGTGTTGGTAGAATGGTGAAGCCAATATCACCGTCGATGGCCAGTCTGCGGCCGGTGGCTTCCCGTGCTTTTGCCGCGATTTCTGATCTGTAGTCATTCCAGTTGATCATACCTGGCACGACCAGAGCAGCACCTATGGCCAGGACAACAAGACCAACAACAATAAATAACGCCTTTTTCACAGCAGCCTCTTTGCAGTATTCTGATCAGACCCTTTTACCAGGGGTCGCAATATTATCCGGTAATATAACCGGAAACGGTACGGTATTAAATCGCCTGTCCGTATTTCCTGCGACTGAATGAAAGCTGACCGGTCAGATGACTGAAGTTGTAAACCTGAACAAGTTTCGCAAAAACCAGAGCCGCGAAAGAAAGCGGCAACAGGCAGAGCAGAATCGCACCCTTCACGGCCGGACCAAGGTGGAAAAGCAAAAGGACAAGGCTGATAAAAGTAGTCAGATCAGCAAGTTAGATGGGCATGAACTGGATAAACCTGAAAACTGAAAAACTCTGATCAAGCCCAAATAGCCTTAATTCATTGAAATAATTTTGCCGGGGTTCATGATGTTATCCGGGTCGAGGGTTTTTTTGATGGCCCGCATGACGGAAATACCTTCGCCATGTTCGCGTTCCATATAGGCTATTTTGCCCAGACCAACGCCATGTTCACCGGTACAGGTGCCATCCATATCCAGTGCCCGGTCGATCAGGCGCCCATTCAAAGTTTGCGCTTCTGCCATTTCTTCGGGTTTGTCCGGGTCGATAATGAAGCAAAGATGAAAATTACCGTCTCCCACATGGCCAACCAGAGGCGCTGGCATGGAAGCGGTCGCAAGATCTTTTTTGGTCTCGTGGATACATTCTGCCAGGCGTGAAATTGGCACACAAACGTCTGTCGCCCACAGGACACAGCCAGGCCGCAGTGCATTGCAGGAATGGGCGGCGTCGTGCCGCGCCTGCCACAATTTGCTGCGATCTTCTGTGCTGGTCGCAAACTGGAAATCGCCGCCGCCGTTTTCCGAGGCCAGATCCTGAACCATTTCGGCCTGTTCCTTGACGCTGTGATCTGATCCGTGGAATTCGAGGAACAAAGTTGATTTCGCCGGATAATCAAGACCTGAATATTTATTGATCGCGTCCATCTGCACATCGTCCAGCAATTCTATGCGCGCGATGGGGATGCCGATCTGGATTGTCTGGATAACGGTATCAACAGCACCCTCAAGATTTTCAAACGTACACACAGCCGCTGATATAGCTTCTGGAATTCCGTACAGGCGCAAGGTCACCTCTGTGATGATACCCAGTGTGCCTTCTGATCCGACCATCAGCCTTGTTAAATCATAACCGGCAGATGACTTTCGCGATCTGCGCGCTGTTCGCACGATCTTGCCGTCAGCCATCACAACGGTCATCGACAAAACATTTTCGCGCATCGTGCCGTAGCGCACTGCATTTGTGCCCGACGCCCGGGTTGCGGTCATGCCACCCAGTGAGGCATCAGCACCAGGGTCGACGGGGAAAAACAATCCCATGTCGCGCAAATGTTCATTCAATTGCTTGCGGGTGACGCCAGGCTGCAATGTGACATCCATGTCTTCCTGACCCACGCGCAGGATTTCGTTCATGTTACTGACGTCAACACAAATTCCACCCTGAACAGCGGTGATATGACCTTCCAGCGATGTACCTGTCCCGTAGGCAATGATCGGCGTTTTGTTGCGGGCGCAAATCCGCACGATCGCGGCCACTTCTTCTGTGCTCTCGGCAAAGGCTACAGCATCAGGTGCCTGGAGTGGGTGATGCGACAGATCCTTGCCGTGATGCTCACGTACAGCCAGGGCCGTCGACAGACGATCTCCAATCAGGGATTGGATCTCTTCAATCGTAGACGCGACGCCGGTAGAAATGCTCTGAACGGACATATGATTTGGCCATATTGAGAGGAAACAGTCTTTGAAAAGTATATGTCCCGGGTTCGGTCGGCAAGGCCAAAAGGATGTCGATCAACCAGACGGTGATGTTAATAATGATGGTCGAAACCGATGGCTGAATATGTATATACTTCGTCAATATGACAGAAATTACACCAAAGGCAGTTTGAGATGATCTGTGAAATTGTGCGCTTTGAAGTAAAGCCCGGTACAACCCGTGAAGAAGTCCTGGCTGATGCGCGAACCGTCGCCGAACGCTGGCAAAGTGAAAAGGAACTTGTGCGGAAGCATTTTTTGTTTGATGGCGATCAGGATGTCCGTGGCGTCTATTTCTGGCACAGCCGGGAGGCCGCGGATGCGGCGCACAATGAAGTCTGGCGGCAACGGTGCAAGGATGTACATGGCAGCACGCCCACCATCGAATATTTCGATACGGTTATGATCGTCGACAACACAGATGGCAGTGTGACCGAATATTGATAGAAGATTACGTTGATTAATCTTTCAATGACTTTGTGGAATGACTGCTTATCCCAACTGTTGGCGCTGGTGCGGTTCCGAAAAATCGATGGCAGGGCCTTTTGGCACAATGCCCAAAGGGTTTCGGATATCACTTTTTGAATAGTAACCCTGTTTGTAAATATCGTGCCGCACAGTTTCAGCAATGCCTGACGTTTGATAGAGGTCTCGGGCATAGGGCCAGAGATTGCTGTAATCCACGATCCTGCGGATATTGCATTTAAAGGCCCCGACATAAGCCACATCGAATCTGGCCAGTGTTGGAAACAACCGCCAATCCGCCTCCGTCTGTTGATCACCCATAAGATACCGACGGTCCGCCAGTCTTTCATCCAGCATGTCCAGGGTGTCAAAAATAGCGACGACTGCTTCATCATAGGCTGACTGACTGCGCGCAAATCCAGCCCGGTAAACACCATTGTTGATCGTCGCATAGATACGATCGTTCAAGGTATCGATTTCATCACGCTGCTCCGGTGGATAATAATCCGTTTTGTTTTCGGTGAATTCGTTGAAGGCTGAGTTCAGCATCCGAATAACTTCGGAAGATTCGTTATTGACCATGGTTTGACGGTGCTTGTCCCACAATACCGGTACAGTTACACGGCCCGTATAATCAGCCTGAGCCTGCGTGTAAATTTGATGCAGGGCGGCTTTGCTGAACAGATGATCTGTAAATACCGGGTCTTTGTTGTCAAAAATCCAGCCCTGATCAGACCGTTTCGGCGTGACGTAAGAAATTGAAATCGCTTCCTCAAGCTGTTTGAGCTTGCGAAAAATCAGCGCCCGGTGCGCCCATGGACAATTCAGAGCTGCATACAGGTGATAACGGCCAGCTTCTGCCTTGAAACCGCCTTCACCAGAAGGACCTGCAGTTCCATCCTGTGTTACCCAGTGGCGAATGACAGATTCCGCCCGAACAAATGCACCGTTATCGTCAGTGGCTGTCGCCTCAGCGGCAGCCAATTCTGTATCGTCCAACCATGAGCCACCAATCAACTTACCCATTCTAGTTTCCCTGATCCTGAAGAACGAAACTCGCGACAGAATAGTACCTGGTTGGATAGGTCAGCTTTACAAGAAAGCCGTCTTCGTCGTACCAGAAATTGCCGACACGCTTTTTTCTGACGAAGCGATAATGTCGCGTCCGGATCGTACGTCCATTAAGCTCAATGTCTTCCCGACCAATGAAATCGATGGGTATGTCGCTGACATTGCCGGTCAGAGTGCTGATAATCGCACCACCCCTTGCAGCACCTTCGCACCACAGCAATTCGGTCAAGCGGGTTCCCTTATGCGTGTTCAGACCATCTTCCGACTTGATCTCATGTTGGTCACCGATCTGTTTCATGGAGATGGCAAATTTGTCGCCGTTATCGCTTGTATTTGCGGTCAGGGTCTTCAGCCGGTCCCGTGACCAGACCTCGGTTGAGGAATGTTTGAAACGAAAGGCTGGAACCATCAATATCCTGACCAGAATTTTCATGGAGACATTAACCGTCGCCTGTTCACCGTTCTGGTTGAACGCCAGTTCCAGTCCACCGACATCGTCGTCGTCATTGAAGATCGTGTAGTTCAGCGTTTCTCCGGGCAGGGGACAGATTTCAGCGACCGCAGGTGTGGCAATAAGCCAGCATATTGCTGCAGCCAGAAATAAATTCGTTCTTGCCATCCCGTATCGTTCCCTCAACTCATGAAATCGAAGGCAAAGGCATTTTCCCTTGCCTGGACTTTGGTTGCAAAAGGGATACCAAAATGTTGTGGCATCAATAAGGCGTCATGTTCGCAGCAATATTCGAGCAGCTTCCGCCGGGTGCTGCGCGCCTGATCTGCATCCTGGCAAAAGGCGCTGTTCCAGTCAGGGAAAACCCCTTGTATCGCCGAATGCATGGCGTCACCAATAAACAATCCATTCTGACCTGCATGTGTCAAAGTCATGGCAACATGACCTGGTGTGTGTCCGGGTGCGGGGGTAATAGTCAAACTGTCACCGATGGCATGGTCGCCACTGACCAGCTCGCTGAGACCGGCATCGACAACCGGCATGATCCGGCTTTGAAAGGCGCCGTTGTTGTCTTCGGCATCTGCCGATGCCGCAGAATTTTCAAACTCGGTTTTTGAAATGACATAACGGGCATTGGGAAAGGTTGGTACATGACGCCCATCGACCAGTTTTGTATGCCAACCCACGTGATCGGAATGCAAATGGGTACACAATACGTAATCAATTTCCTCCGGTGTGACGCCTGCGGCTGCAAGGTTTTTGAGGTAGGGAAATTGCTGCATATGATAGGCAGGCAGGTTCGGTATATGTGTGTGATCACCGACACAGGTGTCGATCAGGATCGTATGGTCGGGTGTGCGGATCAACCAGCTGTGCATGCTCATGACCAACAAGCCTGTCTCGGGGTCGAAGTGATTGGGCGCCAGCCATGACATGTGAGGCTCTACCAGTGCCGGGTCAAAATCCGGCATAAATTTGTATGGATCGAAGACCGGCTTCAGGCTTTCTTCAATTCTTGTTACTGAAATGTCACCAAAATTAAAAGTCGTCACATCATCACCTCTATATATCGAAATCATTTGCCATTCAGGATAGCATATCAAATCATCAATCGATCAACAGTGTTCGCAATTTCCATATGATCGTGTAGCCTTGGTGAAAACCCCCATAAAGGATTTGACGTTCCATGACCAATGCCGCCGATCAGTTACCAGACGTACACGAAGCCACAGTATTGCCAGAATGGATCGATTATAACGGCCATATGAATGTGGCCTATTATGTGTTGGCATTTGACAATGCAACAGACCGGCTGTTGGAGAATATGGGCCTCGGTCAGCATCACATAGAAACGAACAACGGCTCATTTTTTGTGGTAGAGGCGCATGTGAATTACCTGGCGGAAGTGGTTGAAGGTGCACCTTTGCGGTTTACGATCCAGATGCTGGATCACGACGACAAGCGACTACATTTTTTCACCCGTATGTATCACCGCGATGAAGGTTTTCTGGCGGCAACCAGTGAATGGTTAGGTGTGCATATTGATTTGGACAAACGTCGTTCGTCCGCCATGCCTGTCGATGCCATGGCACGTCTTGCTGATTTGAAGGCAGCCCATGCGGACATACCCTGGCCTGATCAGGCTGGGCGTAAAATGGGTATCAAGCGGAAATCATGAATACATCGTATCGGGTTGATTTTCCGGTGATCTGATGTGACGGCGGCTGGATGCCCGGCATGGGGTCTGCGCGCATGGGCCACTTGAGGACAACGCGTTTGCGGGCTGATGCGAGGGCAACTTTCATAAGATCCAAAGCGTCGTCATCGGTGCCAACGATCTCTCGAATTTGGCGCATTTCACTTTTGACCAACGCCGATTTTCTGCGTGCAGGATGCATGGGGTCGACCAGTACGGCGTCAGGCGACATCGTGGGCAGCAGGTCTTTGGCGTCGCCTTGCAACAAGGTCATGCGATTGATTACCTCCGCAATTTCACCGCCGGCCTGCAGCGCCCGGTTCATGCCGTCTGCCAACAGACCATGCATCTCAGGGGATCGTTCAATCAAAGTCACTTCTGAGCCTAATGAGGCCAGCAAAAAGGCATCCCGGCCCAGACCAGCAGTGGCATCGACGACAGAAGGGGACTTTCCTCCTTTCATGCCAATCGCCTTCGGCAAGGCCTGACCACGGCCCCCACCAGACCGAAAACGGTGGCCAACGGCACCGCCGACAAAATCAACAATCAGGTCACCAGAAATTGTGGTGATATTTTTGCGGTTCATTCCTTGCCGTATTCCGGAACATGCCGGGTGCGGTGGTGGTAGTCGTCTTCGCCTTTTACCAGGCGATGGAATGAAGTGTTAAAGACGCTGTAAGCACCGCAGCGGCTGCAATCAACGTCATTGCCGTAACAACAGAATGTCCGTTCGAAGTTGCCGCCGTCTCCCATATACAGGGGCAGGGTCGCCAGCATCAGACAATGTTCGCCTTTTTCGCCGGTATAGTTCAGGCTTCGGTCTGAATACATCAGTTCCAAAGCACCAATGTTTGCCTTGATCAGGGTCGGATATTTTTGCTTGATGGCAATTGCCCGGTCAATCACCTGATCCCGGTCTGCAAGGTTCTCCCAGGCAAGCCCGGTGTCGTCGTCGATGCACGGCACATAGAATGTCAGGGCAATGCCATCGATGGGCCAGTCTTTTACTTCCTCAACAAAGTCTTCCAGCCCCTGATCATTTTGCGCCGTCAGCACCATTTGCAGGATAACCGTCGTGCCGTCGCTGCGATCCCGTGCCTGCACGGCAGCCTTGACCTTTTTGAAGACACCTGTACCCCGGATCGGATCGTTCAGTTCTTCCGGTCCATCCAATGACACTGTAACCAGACCACCGGGCAGTTTCGGAATACCATAAGTGGCGTTTGTGACGATGGCAGGCATTTCAAACAGCTCAGCCGCCTTCATTACCAGATCCTTGCGGATCATCGGCTCGCCACCCATGAACAGCATGGATTTAATATTGTGCTTGTCCCGCAAGGCTTCCAGGTGTCTGAGCATGGTTTCGTCATTCATCTTGTCATGCGCATCGTTGGGGTTATCCGAACGAAAAACGAAGCAGTGTGAACATTGCAAATTACAGACATTGGTTACATTCACCAGCGCCGTGGGATAGTCCCCGTCACCAAAATCTGTGGGGTCTCTGAGCACACTGTCCATGATGGATTTTGCAGTCACTGGCTTGTTCCTTACTGGTCAAAACAGGCGTAATCGTCGTCACACGGGGGTAACCCTTTCAGGGCGCGGTCCAGCAGGACCTTGATCACGTGATCGCGAATGCGGGTCATCTCGCCGCTGGCTTTCATTTCATTGAACACTGCGGCAATTTTTGGCACAAGGTCTTCATGTTTTTTGTGCAGATAATGGAACAGTTCAAAACGCATGATCGCCGGCTTCAATTCCGTCACATTGCGGATACCCAGCTTGTTCATCTGGTAAAGACCATTGAGTCGCGGCGCGATGACGACATCGACACGATCCTTGCCCAGCAACTGAAACAGTCTGGTGTAATCGCTGACGGCAGTTGATTTCATGCCGCGGGTATTATTTTCAGCAAACTTGATACCGAGAATATAGCCCAGCCGGTAGGGTTTGAGGCTGTCCCAGCCATCGACGACAAATTTTGTGGTTCTGGAAAAGGCGGTGCCCTCGATAAAGTTTATCGGGGGTTTTATCTGGATCAGGTTTTTATATTTGGCGGAAATTCCATCAATACGGTGAACTTCCCCGTCGACTTTGCCACTGTCTGCCAGTCTAAGAGCACGCTCCCCCGGATATTTCCTGATTTCAACATCGATGCCGATCCGCTTATAGGCTTCGCGTGTAATCACTTCACCGATGATCGTGTCTGTCGAATTATGGGGGGCGACCAGCACCAGCTGTGTTTGTGCCGATACCGGGAAGGAAACCAGCATTGTGGCAATGACGGCGAGCGACAGGGGTAGTTTCGTGGTCGATGTCCGACCTCTGGTCTTGTCTGCGATGCTGATCATTTGTGTCCCTGGGTAATTTTGATCTGGTTGAGCATAGCGTATCCTTGATCTGTCATCAGCAAAACCAAAATTCACAGACTTGATGAATTTGTTACAAGCACTTGGACGGGAACCCTGTTTGGCGTTAACGTTCAGCTATGAACAAAATGTCACAGACTATGCTGTTTTCCCTTGGAATTCTTTGCCTGACGCTGGCAAGCCAATCAGCTCAGGCTGCCTGTACTGACCCCGCCCGGCCAGAAGCAGAGTGGCAACGCTGTTATTTTGACGAGCGCGTTTTCAAAGACGTTGATCTGACAGGTGCCAATTTGCGGGATACTCGATTTATTCGGGCCAAACTGACGGGATCAAACCTGTCCAAAGTCAGCGCCCATCGGGCGAGGTTTATTTCCGCCCAGGTAAATAATGTGAAATTCGATGGCGCCCGTCTTACAGAAGTCGATTTCACCAAAACCGATCTGAGCAATTCATCTTTTCGCAAAGCCAACCTGAGACGCGCCAGGCTGATCCGTGCAAATTTGCGTGGGGCTGATCTGACAGGGGCCAGGTTGAAGGGCGCAGATTTGCTCAATGCTGATCTTTCAGGTGCGACCTGGACCGACGGAAAAACGATCTGTGCCGAAGGTTCTCTTGGGCAATGTAATTAAGGAGTTTACCGTTTTGAGGGGTTCACTTTTGCCTCTGTATCTGGTTCCTGACCGATGAAACCTGCAGGCCGCCTGGCACGAATGCTGGTACGTTTGCGTCGGTTGACGCGTAACGACCAGATTGTCTTAAGTCTGCTGGCCGTTGTCGCGGGCGCGGTCGTTGCATACGGCAGCCTTGGATTTCGCTGGTTGATCGGAGCCGTGCAATATCTGTTTTATGGTGATGCCCAGGAATATCTGTTGTCCGTGGCGTCCAGTCTGCCGTGGTGGCAAATATTGCTAGCCCCGGCGGCGGGTGGATTGCTGATCGGGTTGTTTTTGAAATTCATCATGCCAGGCGGGCGGCCCCTGGGGGTTGCCCATGTGATCGAAGTCGGAGCCCTGCGCAGTGGGCGCATGTCTCTCAACCAGGCACTGGGTGCCGCCTTCGTGTCCGCAGCATCCATTGGCGTTGGTGGCAGTGCAGGGCGGGAAGGGCCGATGGTGCATCTTGGCGCGGCTCTGTCATCATATCTTGCCAAACGTTTCCATCTGACACCATCAATCACCTTGACGCTTTTGGGCTGCGGGGTGGCCAGTGGCGTAGCCGCGTCATTTAATGCGCCAATTGCCGGTGTCTTTTTTGCGCTTGAGGTCGTGATCGGCCATTACGCTTTGCATGCCTTTTCACCTATCGTGATTGCTTCGGTGGTAGGTACAATTGTATCCCGTGCGCATCTGGGGGATACCCCGGCTTTTATCGTGATCGAGCATCTACCCGTTCATATCGCCGAATATCCGGCCTTCATTCTTCTGGGCCTCAGTTGTGCTGTCGTCGCCACAGTGTTGCTGCGCTCCATAACCCTGGCCGATACGGCTTTTTCCAAATCTCCCTTGCCGGTTTGGTTCCGGCCTGCTGTTGGTGGTTTGTTTGTCGGGGTCATTGCGTTGATGTTCCCTCAGGTGCTGGGCGTTGGCTATGAAGCCACGGACCTTGCCCTGAAAGACAGTTATGCGCTCTGGATGTTGCTGGCGTTAATCGTCGCCAAGACCCTGGCCACGTCTTTGACAATCGGTGCCGGTTTTGGCGGCGGTGTCTTCAGTCCGGCCCTGTTTGTCGGTGCCATGACAGGTGGTGCCTTTGGTATCATTGCCGGATCGGTCTTTCCTGAATTGTCGTCAGGCGTCGGCCTCTATGCCATGGTCGGCATGGGCGCGGTGGCAGCACCTGTTCTGGGCGCGCCAATTTCAACAATCCTGATCGTATTCGAACTCACTGGCGATTATTCCATGACAATTGCCGCCATGATTGCTGTGTCCGTCGCCAGCGTCACCACGCAACAGGTCTTCGGCGGTAAATCCTTTTTCGCCTGGCAACTGGACCGACGCGGCCTTGATCTGGGTGGTGGGCGCGCGCGCCAGGTATTGGCCGCCCGGCATGCCGAAGACGTCATGGCCGACGATTTCCATATCGTCCATGAACACATCACCATGGATAAAATACGCGAGACCCTCAGGGATTCGATGGATGATCATATCTTCGTTGTTGATGACAATGACCGCCTGACAGGGTCACTCAGCTTCACGGACATCAAGGACATCGCCTTTGAATCCGGGCTGGATCATTTGATTAATGCCCGTGATGCCGCCCGGCCGCACCCGATCTATGTGGAGAGACTTGAAAGCCTGGAAAAGGTTCTGGGCATCATGGACAGCTCCGGGCTGCTGTATGTCCCGGTGATCGACAATGCCGAAAACATGCGTGTTGTTGGCCTGGTGCATCATCGCCGTGTGCTGACTGAATATAACAAGGCCCTGATCGACATGCATGCCGAGGAACACGGCGAGACGAAGTCGCGCTAATACGCGAAGCTATCTTGTGGCGATGAAAGTGGCGGCAGAGGCCATGGTCAGGGCGCTGCCCCGGTTGGCGATACGAACAGCCCTGGGACTTTTCAACAGTAGACGCGCCCTGGCCGCAAAGACCACCCAGGCAATATCGATGAACGCCAGCACAACGAACATGGCCGCCACCAGTTCTCCCCATTCCAGCACCGTGAGATGACGAATGTCGATAATCGTTGGCAGGAAAGCCAGATAAAAGAACATGATCTTGGGGTTGCCCAGGGTAACCGCCAGGCCAGCCGCAAACATCCGGGACGACGACCTTTTGGACGGGATCGCATCTTCCTTGATTTCCACAGGTGCGCGCCAGATATTCCAGGCAAGATATAGCAGATAACAAACACCCGCCCATTTCAAAATCTGGAACGTCAGCTGGAAGGTCTCGGCGATTGACGCCAGCCCCCACACAGCACAGCTCAACCAGATCGCTTCACCAATCCACATGGCCGCCAGAAAGGGCATAACATCCTGATGCCCCCGCGCCAGCACATGGGCGACCAAAGCCGCAATACTCGGCCCTGGTGATCCCGCAGCAACCAGCAAGGCACCTGTAAATACGATGAGAGAGATAATGTCCATGTGCGCGTTGTATCACAGCTTCGTCTCATCTGTACATTTCAGGAATGTGTCCCCTTTTTTCGAGAGGCTTGCGCAAGATCATTATGTTGCTCAAAAACTTGAGTATTGTGTCCCCTTGGATCGTAATTTCACCGTAATCCCTGCGGCTTTGGCATGTTGTCCCGATTTAGCAAAATGAAAGCTGGTTATTAATGTTTTTGCGAAAACATATTCAGGATTTTTTTCAGGTTCAGACGTCTACCGTCAGCCTTGCTGAACGATCTATATCCATTGCCGGTGGGTTCGTGGGCATTCTATTCGTCATGATGATCAGTTCTGCTTTCATTGGCTCAACCTCCGTTGTGTTCGTCGTGGCCTCTATGGGCGCGTCAGCTGTCTTACTTTTCGCCGCGCCACATAGTACATTTTCCCAACCCTGGCCTTTGCTGGGCGGCCATCTGGTATCCGCATTGATCGGCGTAGCTTGCGCGAAATTCATCCCGGATCCACTGTTTGCGGCAGCATTCGCAGTTGCCGTTGCGATTGGTGCAATGCATTTCCTGAAATGCATTCATCCGCCGGGCGGGGCAACGGCACTGGTCGCCGTCATCGGCGGTGATGCTATTCAATCGATGGGTTTTGAGTTTGTCCTATATCCCGTTTTGATCAATGCATTGATCATCCTCACCGTCGCGGTTGTTTTCAATTTCCCTTTTTCCTGGCGAAAATACCCGGCAAGCCGCATCCATACACCAACTGCGCCTCAAAACCCGGAAGATGCATACTCAGATATCACGCATGCTGAATTTGTCGTCGCACTCAGCAAAATTGATTCGGTCATAGATGTCTCGGAACACGACCTCATTCAAATTTACGATCTTGTCACCAAAAGCAAACTTGAACGCGAGTCTCTTTAATTCCGGATTCAAAATTCTGATCTACAGCTCCGGAACAGGGCCGAAGAAGCCAATTACGCGGATGACAAGACCTGTCTGGTCGGTCTCCGTAACATCGAAACCAGGGACGACAAGCTTGCCGTCCTGATGAATTGCCCAATGATACCGATGGAAGCTATGCTGGCTGTCGACGCCGCTGGTCCGGGAGTACACCGCACCCGGAAGTCTGGCCTGAACCTCGTGCAGATTTTTCTCAAAACCATCAATACCGGATACATCGATTGAGGGATCAACAAACCGGACGCGGGGTGCTAATGACAGCTCGAGGTGCCCGCGCACGGACGACGCATCGCGCTCGTTCCAGGCGGCGAGCATATGATCAAGAGACACCGGGTAATCCGACATAAAGTCGCTCCAATAGTAATGTTACAGACAGGGATATCTTAACACTAATCGGTCGCGTCTTTTCCTGTGATGAATTTGTAAGACCCCTGCACGAGTTGAAGAACCGTTTCCATTTCAGCCTTCGTTCGTGGCGTGTAAATCATCACGAAACCCTCCCACCCCGGTCTTTTTTTGGCCCAGGGATGGTATATGGCCCAACCCGCTTTGATCGCCCGGGCGGCAAGGTCAGGTGACAGGGCAATATGAAGACTGCCGTCAGGATGCATATGCCCAAACTCACGACCCTTGACGATCACCTCAGGATGGGTCAGGGGCATTTCCTCATCCAGCCAAAAGCCCAGGGCACCTGCAATTGAGATAATGGTATCGTGGATCGAGACACCCGGAATGTCATCGACGCGGCGCAGAAATGCTTTCGATATTTCTGGAACCGGCTCAACCCCGACCTGGATATGCGGCACGTGTTTAGATGTGTAGGGTGCTGGCCCCGTTCTGATCGGCAGATCGCCGGATGCCGCCAACGCCGGGACCGCCCCCAGCGTGATCGCCATCACGGCCAGCATAAATCTGAATACGATCTCAACCTTCATTTTCATGACCTCCATCACTGAATTCTTCGACTTGTGGTCGTGGAAGTTAAGTGGACGCGATATCTGATTAGTCAAGAAATGCGGTGGGCGAGGTTGATGCCAGGCCAGGCCAGGGCGGGTAGTAGTCAAGTATTGTGTCCCCTTAATTGCCCTTAATTGAAAAGGTCACGGTTAGCAAAATTGCCACCGTCCATGCACAATGGTAATGTTGATGCGGAATTCAAACTTTGTGGAAGTCGTTGTTATGCCAGATATTTTACCCCAGCAGCAATTATTGCTGGAATTGATTATTATTTCCGGGGACATCGGCGTACCAGATTCCGAGGACTCGTCTATTTTTTTCCGAACCATGAACGAATGCAAGGCAAAGGGCTGGATCAAGATAAGCACATTCGGAGGTGGCTACAACAAACTCAGTATCACTGATTACGGACGTAGTCTGGTTAACTCCGGCAAGTCAACGCCACAAAAAACAGCCTGACCTGGTAATACCCGGCACGCAAACAGGCGGATTGCCCGGAGTTAGGGTGATGGATAACTTCAACGTTGCCTGAACAATCAGCTCAAAAACGTCGCCCAGTCTTCCAACGGTGCGCGATCCGTGACCAGACCATTCACGGCAGCAGCCTGATCCCGATATCCGATCGCCATACCACAGAACAACATCAGGTTTTCTGGCGGTTCAACAAATTCATGAACGGTGGACGCCATTTGCGACCAGGCTTCCTGGGCGCAGGTGTCGATGCCTTCTTCCTGGAACAGCAACATGATGGTCTGCAGGATCATGCCGAGGTCGGACCATTGGGGGGCGCCCATGCCCCGGTCGATGAAGCAGAACAGGCCGGCGGGTGCGCCGAAAAACCGGTAGTTATTGCTCAACCAGTTCAGCCGCGCGGGTTTGTCTTCCCGTTCGATCTCCAGCAATTTGTACATGTCTTCACCGCATTTGAAACGCGATGACCGGTACGGCTCCTGCAATTTTGGTGGATAGATGCTGTATTCAATATTCTGAGGCTTGCCCGACGTGAGAGCAGCCTCCGCCGTTTGTTTGAAGCGTTCCATGGCGTCATTGTTGAGGACGTAAAACCGCCAGGGCTGGACGTTGCCGCCTGAGGGGGAACGCGACGCCTTGTCGAGAACACGTTTGATAACGTTGTCATCGACGGGCTGGCTGGAAAACGATCTTATGGAACGGCGATTTGCGACGGCTTCACTGACATTCATGTACCAAGCCTTATGTTGAGGTTAACTGGTTATCGATCAGATTTTGACCCGAAGAGGGTCTGGATACAATGATCTGGCGCAACGAGTGGGCGAAACGTCGGTCGCATCAGTCGTCTGCGCGGTCTGCCAACGCTGCCTTCAGCACATAAACCCGGATGGCGCTTGAGAGATTGCCATCACGGTCGGCGTCGATTTCTGCGACCAGGCTATTCTGCGACCGGCCCTGGCTTTTGGCGATATCGCGCAGAGCGTTCCAGAATTCATCTTCCAGGGTGACGCTGGTCTGGTGACCGGCGATGTCCAGGGAATGTTTGCGCAAGGCCATGCGGGATCAGAGGTCGATGAAGAAATCGTTGCCCTTGTCATCGACAATGATGAAGGCCGGGAAGTTTTTGACTTCGATTTTCCAGATGGCTTCCATGCCGAGCTCAGGATATTCCAGCACCTCAACTTTGGTGATGCAATCACGGGCGAGGATCGCCGCTTCGCCACCGATGGAGCCAAGATAGAAGCCGCCATATTTCTTGCAGGCTTCGCGCACTTGCGCACTGCGGTTGCCCTTGGCCAGCATGACCATGGAACCACCGGCTTCCTGGAACTGATCAACATAGGAATCCATACGACCGGCTGTGGTCGGCCCGAACGATCCTGAGGCCATGCCGTCCGGCGTTTTGGCAGGGCCTGCGTAATAAACCGGATGATCTTTCATGTATTGCGGCAGGCCTTCACCGGCATCCAGGCGTTCTTTCAGCTTGGCATGAGCGATGTCGCGACCAACGATCAGGGTGCCGGTCAGGGACAGGCGCGTCTTGATTGGGTGTTTTGTCAGTTCGGCCCGAATATCATCCATAGATTGGGTCAGGTCGATTTCAACAACCTCACCGCCCAGGCTTTTATCTTCGACCTCAGGCAAATACTTTGCCGGATTGGTTTCCAGCTGTTCAATGAACACACCTTCCGCCGTGATCTTGCCCTTGACCTGGCGGTCGGCGGAACAGGATACCCCGATGCCGATAGGGCAGGAGGCACCATGCCGGGGCAGGCGCACGACGCGCACATCGTGGCAGAAATATTTGCCACCGAACTGGGCACCGATGCCGTTTGACTGGCTCAGTTTCAGAACCGTTTCTTCCATCTCCAGATCGCGAAAGGCACGACCGAGTTCATTGCCCGAAGTTGGCAAGGCATCAAGATATTTGGTGCTGGCAAGCTTGACCGTCTTCAGGTTCATTTCGGCAGATGTGCCACCGATAACGATAGACAAGTGATAGGGCGGGCAGGCGGATGTGCCCAGGGTCTTGATCTTCTCATCAATGAAATTTTTCAGGCTTTCAGGATTCAACACGGCCTTGGTTTGCTGAAACAGGAATGTCTTGTTGGCCGATCCGCCGCCCTTGGCAATGAACAGAAATTTGTATTCGTCGCCGGGTGTTGCATAAAGATCGATCTGGGCTGGCAGGTTGTTGCCGGTATTGACCTCTTCATACATATCCAGCGGGGCCACCTGGCTGTAACGCAGGTTGGTATTCAGATAGGTGTTGGCGATGCCTTGCGACAGGTCTTCTTCATCGCTGCCTTCGGTCCAGACATACTGGCCCTTTTTCCCCATAACAATCGCCGTGCCTGTATCCTGACAACTGGGCAGGGACATGCCAACCGAGACATTGGCATTCTTCAACAGTTCCAGGGCAACATATTTGTCATTGTCCGAGGCTTCGTCATCTTCGAGAATCAGCGCCAGTTGTGCCAGATGCGCCGGGCGAAACAGGTGCTGGATATCCTGCATGGCCGTTTCAGCCAGCAAGGACATGGCACGCGGTGCAACTTTCAAAATCTTTTTGCCGTCAACGTCGATGGTACTGACATGTTCGTCAGTCAGTTTGCGCCACGGCGTGTCTTCCTTGCCCAGCGTGAAAATTTCCTGAAAGGCGATAGATTGTTGATCAGACACTTTTCTGTTCCTGTGACAAGAGATTGGTAAATTGAGATAGGGTGGCTATTCAGATGCAGCCAAAAATCGATTTGAAGTGGGCTTACAATTTAGCCCCGACGCTATTTCTTGCGAAAATGATCCAGTTCAACGACGTCAGCAGAAACCGGAGCTTCATCATCTTCAGACTGTGACATGTAAGAGGCATTGTCATCCTGGCCGGAAGCTTCATCAAATTCGACAGACATGCCTGAGCTGGCCAGGCCACCGTCTTCGGATTCTTCAATCGTTTTGAACTGCAAGCCAAACTGGACGCTGGGATCGGCAAATCCGGTGATGGCCATCCACGGCACATTCAGGAATTCGCGATTGTTGTTAAAACTCAACATGACCGAAAAACCGATATCGGTAATTTCCAGGTCCCAGAATTCGTGCTGCAAGACGATAGTGATTTCTTCCGGGTAACGGGCCCGCAGGCTTTCCGGCATGATTACGCCAGGATATCCGGACAGAAACGAAATATAGAAATGGTGATCTCCGGGCAGACCGTTCTCTGCTACACGCTCCAGCGATTCGCGTACGACACCCTTGAGCGCCTGTTCAACGATCTCGTTATAGTTCATGTAGTCAGTTGATATTGGTTCGTCGTTCATGGAAGCCCGATTATTCGTCAGAATTGGTTTGAATGACCGCGTCAACGCCGGGCCACTTGTCGACCATACTAATAGGCACAGAGCACGAGTCGACTCTGAATTTACCGAATTCCCGCAAAAAGACCTCTGTGACGGGTCAATTATCCCACTTTCATCGTCAATGGCTTTGAAGGAAAGTGAGGGGCTTCTGTTGCCAGGTGCCCCTCGAACCCCGTGGACTCAGCTGTTAAGCTGCGACCGCAAATGCTTGACGATTGTCATTTGCATTTGTAGTGATTGACCCGGTAACGGCGGATATCATACCGAGCGAAAAATATACCTTTACTGTGCACGTCGATCCTGTTTCGCCCCCATCAGATACAGACTTCATCACCGAATATTACCGTAAATCTGTATGTGGTGGAGGCGCCGGGTACCGCCCCCGGGTCCGCAACACCTATTCCGTAGACCGTTTATCGCCATAGTCGGTTGCCCGACAGGCCATATATAGGGATTTTTGCACCTGAATGGAAGGGAATTGGTCTTTATCAAATTTGTCCCTGAATTAATTGCAGGTATTTCAGGGGAATTTGCATTTTTTCAATTTTATGACACAACATATAGTGGCCATGCCGGGTAGGGGCCGCTATATTGTCCCTCCTTTCGCCAGTTCTACTGGCTGGTTTTACACAAATTTGCGTCGATATGAGGGTTCCCATGGGTCTCAATCCCGAACAACTTGCTGAAATTGAAGATCAAAGGGCGCAGTCCGTGCCTACACGGCGGGTGGTTTCGCCAGGCATGGAAGAAATTCTCTATCAGGCGATCCCCATTCTGGATCACGGATTTGTGCGGGTTATCGATTATATGGGCGATGATGCTGCGGTTGTTCAGGCTGCACGTGTCTCCTACGGTCGCGGCACCAAATCGATGACAGATGACGCCGGTCTTGTGAACTATTTGCTACGCCACCGCCACACTACACCGTTCGAGATGTGCGAGGTCAAATACCACATCAAATTGCCAATTTTTGTGGCGCGTCAGTGGATTCGGCATCGGACAGCCAATGTAAACGAATATTCCGCCCGCTATTCGATCCTGGATAATGAATTTTACATCCCCTCCATGGATAATATGGCCGCTCAGTCGACGGTTAATCACCAGGGCAGGGGCGAGGTGCTTTCAGGTCAGGACGCAGATCGTGTGTTCAAACTGCTGCGCGAAGACAGCGAACGGGCTTATGCCGGCTATGCCGATATGCTGAATGAAGATGCTGATGGCAATGTTGTTGATGACAGCCGCCAGGGCCTGGCCCGTGAATTGGCACGCATGAATCTGTCGCTGAACTTTTATACCCAGTGGTACTGGAAAACGGATCTGCACAACTTGCTGCATTTCCTCAGCTTGCGAGCCGACAGTCACGCCCAGTATGAAATCCGCGTTTATGCCGAGGCTATGCTGGACACTGTCAGGCGCTGGGTTCCGGCAACATATGGTGCCTTCATGGATTATCGCGTAGGGGGCACAAATATTTCACAAAAAGGTATGGCCGTGCTCAAGCGTTTATTGGATGGTGAAAAAGTTGATCAGAAAGAAAGCGGCATGTCAGCGCGTGAATGGCGCGAGCTGATGGCAACCCTCGAACGCGAAGGCTGAATAACGCATGAGCACACATATTGGCGCGAAACCGGGTGAAATTGCTGAAACTGTTTTATTGCCGGGTGACCCTTTGCGCGCCAAATGGATTGCCGAGACTTTTCTGGATGATGCCGTTCAATATTCAGATGTGCGCAACATGTTTGGATATACCGGGACCTATAACGGTGAACGCGTTTCTGTCCAGGGAACGGGTATGGGCATGCCGTCCTGTGCGATTTATGTACATGAATTGCTTGAGGAATATGGGGCGAAGACGCTGGTTCGGATCGGCTCCTGCGGCGCCTTGACGAAAGAAGTCGACATTCACGAGTTGATCATCGCTGTTTCGGCCTCGACCGATTCAGCGATCAACAAATCTGTCTTTGGCGATACATCTTACGCCCCCACCGCAGACTTCGCCCTGACCAGACACATTGCAGATACGGCGGATAAAATGGGCCTGCACTATCACGCCGGTGCCATCGTCAGCGGTGACGCTTTTTACCGGCCCATGGAAGGGCATCTTGATGTGCTTGCCGACCATGGTGCCCTGGGTGTGGAGATGGAAAGTGCCGTACTCTTTCGCCTCGCCGCCAAATTCAAGGCGCGGGCCGCCTGCATCCTCAGCGTCAGCGACCACCTGATCACCGGTGAAGACCTGTCATCCGAAGAACGCCAGACCGGCTTTACCAATATGGCCAAGCTGGCCCTGGAGAGCGTGAAGACTTAACCAGCGTTCCTCGCCGTCACTCCGGGCTTGACCCGGAGTCTCTGGTGAAGTCGAAATAGTTGAGTGTATTCGAGCTGACAGCCTTCAGAGACTCCGGATCAGGTCCGGAGTGACGCTGAAGCATGGGGGAGTCGCTTTCAACCCCTACGAAATAACGATCTTCGGTGCAGCTGCAGCTGAGTTGGCGTTGGCTTCCTCAATTTTCACAGCAACTTTTTTGGCGATTTCGATGAAGGCTTTGCTGATCGCGTGATCCGGCTCTTTGGCCGTGAGCGGGGTGCCGGTGTCAGATGTTTCGCGCAGATAAGGATCGATCGGGATCTCGCCAAGGAAATCGATGTTTTGACGGGTTGCTTCGTCTTTGGCACCGCCATGACCAAAAATGTCTGTACGGTCGCCACAATGTGGGCAGACAAAATAGCTCATGTTTTCGATGATACCCAGGGTCGGCACATTGACCTTGTCAAACATCGCAATCCCTTTGCGGGCGTCAGCCAGGGCAACATCTTGCGGTGTTGAGACCACAACAGCGCCCGTCAGCGGCACACGTTGCGCCATGGTCAGCTGGGCGTCACCGGTTCCTGGCGGTAAATCACAAACCAGGACATCGAGATCGCCCCATTTTACGTCGCGCATCAGTTGCTCAAGGGCGCTCATGACCATAGGGCCACGCCAGATCATGGGGGTATCTTCGGGTACCAGAAAGCCCATGGAGATAACTTCGACGCCATAGTTGGACAGCGGCATCATATATTTGCCGTCCGGTGAATGTGGTGTGCCACCGATCCCCATCATGCGAGGCAGGGACGGGCCATAAACGTCGGCATCCATCAGGCCAACCTTAAGGCCCGTGGCCGCCAGACCCAGGGCCAGGTTCACAGAAACGGTCGATTTACCAACACCGCCCTTGCCGGATGCGACCGCGATCACCGATTTAACGCCCGGGATTTCCATATCTGAAGCACCACCACCGCCTTGCGGGGCTGTCTGCTGTGCTTCGGGTGCAGAGGCTTCATTGGAATGTGCCGTTAATACGGCTGTTACGGATAGCACACCGGGCAAGTCATAGACTATGTCTTCGCAGGATTTGCGAACTGGTTCCATAGCTTCGCCTTGCGAGGGATCAACTTCCAGTGAGAAGCCCACATGGCCTTCCTTGACCTGCAAACCCTGGATCAGGCCCAGTTCAAGAACGCTTTTACCGGTGTCGGGAACCTTGATTTCGCTTAGTGCTTCGACGACCTGTTGTTCGGTTACCGTGGACATGCTTGAAATTCTCCGCTTTTATGACGATATGACTGTTGTACTTATGGTATCTCGGGGACCAGGCAGTTATGTGACTTGCCTGGCAGAATATTTGATTGCCAGCCACAATGTGTTTCGCGAGCCGCGTTGCACGTTGTGACCAGCTGTCATATAACCCGCGAGACGATGAATTCAAAGCTTTCTTAGATGTTTCTAATATAAGATTATTTATTGGGGCGAACAGGGAAGCAGACTAATCAATCAGGCCTTCATGTTGTGGGTTTGACATAATCCGGAAACAAGGGATTTAAATACGATGCCATGGAGCAATAAGGGCGGCGGCGGCGGCGGTTGGCAAGGCGGCGGTGGAAACGGTGGCGGTGGAGGCCCATGGGGTCAAGGACCCAGTGGACAGCAGCCCCCTGATCTTGAAGAGTTGTTGCGCAAGGGCCAGGATAATCTGAAGAGATTTTTGCCTGGCGGCGGTGGCAGCGGCAAAATCGTTGTTCTTGTTGGTTTGGTACTGGTTGCCCTTTGGGCATCAAGCGGCTTTTACAAAGTCGGTGCCGACGAACAAGGTGTTGTTATGCGGTTTGGTAAATATGACGGCTTCCCCAAGGGACCCGGATTGCATTATCACCTGCCATCCCCGATTGAAACCGCACTGGTTCCAAAGGTCACACGGATCAACCGGATCGATATCGGCTATCGCACATCCGGCGATACTGGTCGCTCAACGGCCCGACGGGACGTGGCGGAAGAAAGCCTGATGCTGACGGGTGACGAAAACATCGTCGACATCGATTTTGCTGTTTTCTGGCGGATCAAGGATGCCGGTAGATATCTCTTCAATATTGACAATCCGGAAGCGACTGTGAAGGCAACCGCTGAAAGTGCCATGCGCGAAATCATTGGCAACACAAAAATTGCGGCGGCCTTTGCTGAAGGTCGTCAAAAGATCGAGCAAACGACACATGTTCTTTTGCAAGGTGTGCTGGATAGCTATGATTCAGGTATTGAAGTAACGGAAGTAAAGTTGCAGAAAGTTGATCCGCCGGGAGCCGTTATTGATTCTTTCCGCGATGTTCAGCGTGCTCGTGCCGATCAGGAGCGTCTGCGTAACGAAGCCGAAGGTTATGCTAACGACATTATTCCACGCGCGCGTGGCGAAGCGGAACAGATGATCCAGCAAGCTGAAGCCTATAAGGCCGAAGTTGTGGCCCGTGCTGAAGGTGACGCCAACCGCTTCCTGGCCGTTTACAACGAATTTGTTCAAGCCAAGGAAGTGACAACCAGACGTCTTTATCTGGAAACGATGGAAGACGTTCTGCAGGGCATGACCAAAATTGTCATTGACAACAAAGGCGGTCAGGGTGTCGTGCCTTACTTGCCATTGCCTGAACTTCAAAAGAAGGGTCAATAAGATGGGCACACGTATTCTCGGCATTATTGGCGTTCTCATTGTTGTTGCGGGCTTTGTTGCCTTCAGTTCTTTTTACACCTTGCATCAAACTCAACAGGCTTTGGTGCTACAGTTTGGTAATCCCGTTGACGTCATTACCAAGCCTGGTCTGAAATTTAAAATACCGTTTATCCAGAATGTTGAATTCATGGAAAACCGGATTTTGTCTTTTGACGCGCCGGCAGAGGAAATCATTGCTTCGGATCAAAAACGTCTCGTGGTGGACAGTTTCATACGCTACAAGATTTCTGATGCTCTTGAATTCTACAAATCCGTTTCGTCCGTCAATATTGCGCGCTCACGGCTGTCGACGATCCTGACATCCAGTTTGCGACGGGTGCTGGGTAGTGTACCCCTGGCGACTGTTCTGACCGGTGAACGTGGGGAATTGATGGAACAGATTCGTGATTCTGTGAATAGCGAATCACGCAGTCTTGGCATTGATGTTGTTGACGTGCGGATCAAACGGGCAGACCTGCCGGAAGCTAACAGCGCTCCGGTTTATGCTCGCATGAACACTGAACGTGAACGTGAAGCCCGTGAGTATCGCGCTCAGGGTGCTGAAGTTTCGCAGCGCATCAAATCGCGGGCAGATCGTGAACGCACCATCCTGATTGCTGAAGCTCAAAAGCAGTCACAGATTTTACGTGGTGATGGTGACGCCTTGTCAGTAAAAGTTTCGGCTCAAGCCTTTGGCAAGGATGTGGAATTTTATACGTTCTATCGTTCCATGCAGGCTTATCGTGAAGCCCTGGGAAATGGCGATACGACCATGGTGCTGTCACCTGATTCGGAGTTTTTCCGTTTCTTCGGCGACATCATGGGTACTCGCCCGGTCAAATAGTTCTTTTGACAGACCGAACGATTGAGTTTGAGGCAGGGCGGCTATGAGTGATCTCGTGGCCGCCCTTGGTCTTGTCCTGGTCATAGAAGGGATTGTCTTTGCCTTGTTCCCGGAAGGTCTGAAGCGCAAGTTAATTGCGGCCCTCGAAATGCCTGCATCGACGTTGCGGATATTCGGCCTGGCTGCGGCAATCACCGGTTTGGCTGTTGTCTGGATGGTTCGCGGTTAGACAATAACGACCTGCTCCGGAAATTGTGTTCGAATCCGGACGAAAATTCCTTATTTGTCTTGTCTAAAGCCTTATTATTACCATATTCGCAGCTATGATAAGGACCAGAGAGCTTCCGGATTAAACCGGAATCGCCCTAGCTATTTATCCTTTTCGATACAGGAGATAACGCCCGTGAAGGAATTTGTTGCCCGCTCCCAACGTCGCCAGGCTGTTGCCGCAAAGGCTGAAAACCATTTTGGTCACTTGGGAAAAATCTGGTTTTTTGCTGCACTGACTATTCTGATTGCTTTCAGTTTTATGTCTGTTGCCAATGCACGTGGAGCACCAGACAGCTTCGCTGATCTTGCGGAACGTTTGCTGCCTGCCGTCGTAAATATTTCAACAACCCAGGTTGTGAAACAACGTCAGCAGCAAAAGCGTGAAGTACCCATGCCGCAGTTCCCGCCAGGCTCACCGTTCGAAGACTTCTTCAAGGACTTCTTTGATCGTCAGGAGCGTGGTGAAGGCGGTGATGAAAATGGCAAGCCGCGTTCCCGCCGGGCAACGTCCCTTGGCTCCGGCTTCATTATTGATCCAGCCGGTATTATCATTACAAACAATCATGTCATTGCCGAAGCAGATGAAATTACGGTTATCCTGACAGACGGCACACGTCTGAAAGCCAAACTGATCGGCAACGACCCCAAAACCGATATCGCGGTGCTGGAAGTCAAACCGGAAACACCGCTTCCATTTGTCGAATTTGGATCATCCCGCAAGGCACGCGTCGGCGACTGGGTGATGGCCATCGGAAATCCCTTTGGCCTGGGTGGCAGTGTGACAGCCGGGATCATTTCGGCCCGGGCACGTAATATCAATGCCGGTCCTTATGACGATTTCATTCAGACAGATGCGTCAATCAATAGAGGGAACTCTGGCGGTCCCCTGTTCAATATGGCTGGCGAAGTCATTGGCATTAACACAGCGATTTTCTCACCAACAGGCGGCAGTGTCGGCATCGGATTTTCTGTTCCGTCCGATATGGCCAAATCAGTTGTTTCGCAATTACGGGAATTCGGCCGCACGCGTCGCGGCTGGCTCGGTGTGCGCATTCAGCCTGTCTCAGATGAAATAGCCGAAAGCCTGGGTCTTGATGAAGCAAAGGGTGCTCTGGTCGCCGGTGTATTCGATGATGGTCCGGCCCGTGAAGCTGGCGTTGAGCCTGGCGATGTGATCCTGAAATTTGACGGCAAGGAAGTACCTCATGTGCGTCAGCTGCCCAGGATCGTTGCAGAAACTGTCATAGGCAAGGACATCGAAGTTGAAGTCTGGCGCAAAGGTAAAATTGTTAATTTGCAGGTGCAGGTGGGTGAACTGAAGGAAGATAAAGTTGCCTTGGCAAAAGCTTCTGACAGCGAAGAAAAAACCAAAACCAGCACGGTGTCGGCTCTCGGCATGACCTTGTCATCAATCACAGACGATTTGCGCAAGCGTTACGAAGTGCAGGATGGTGTTGCAGGTGTTGTCGTTACAAAAGTTGAAACAGATTCCGCTGCTGCGGAAAAGGGTATTCGGCCAGGCGATGTGATCGTTGAAGTCGGACAGGAAGAAGTATCCAGCCCGGACGAAGTGGTCACCAAGGTCACAGCCGTGCAGGATTCGAAAAGAAAGTCTGTCCTGATTCTTTTGCAAAGAGCTGAAGATTTGCGGTTTGTTGCACTTAGGCTCAAGGAAAGCTGATACTTACAGCAAGTCCTGGAATTACTTTAAACGGCGGGGTTTATTCCCCGCCGTTTTTTTGTCGGCTTGCGTTTCATTTTGCTGGCCAAATGAATTGATTTCCCTAAAATACGCATTCAAATACCGGTTTAAGCCCTGGATGTTAAATCCTGCAACAAGAGGCACCGGTTTCCTCTCTATCTTGGGAGGAAAACACATAAGTACAGGGAGATAATTTTTATGAGCGACACCATCAAGTATTTGCTTCCCGAAGAGCAGATCCCAAAGACCTGGTATAACATTGCCGCTGATTTGCCAGTTCCCCAAAGCCCGGTTTTAAACCCTGGCACCGGGCAACCAATTGGCCCCGAAGATCTGGCACCCTTGTTCCCCATGGCACTGATTGGTCAGGAAGTAAGCCAGGAACGCGAAATCGAAATTCCGGATCCAGTGCGCGATGTCTACCGCCAATGGCGTTGCACACCTCTGTTCCGTGCCCGTCGTCTGGAGAAGGCTCTCGATACACCTGCGAAAATTTATTACAAATATGAAGGCGTCAGCCCGGCAGGTAGTCACAAGCCAAATACTGCCGTCGCTCAGGCGTTCTATAACAAGGAAGAGGGCATCAAGAAGATCTGTACCGAAACAGGTGCCGGTCAGTGGGGCTCCTCCATGGCTTTCGCCGGGTCCCTGTTTGGCATCGACGTGCAAGTCTACATGGTGAAGATTTCCTATAACCAGAAGCCGTATCGCCGGGCCTTGATGGAAACTTATGGCGCCGAATGTTTTGCCAGTCCATCGGATCGTACCGAAGCCGGACGCGCCATTCTTGCCCAGGACCCTGACAGTACAGGTAGCCTTGGCATGGCGATTTCCGAGGCCGTAGAAGTCGCTGCCACCAATGATGATACAAAATACTCATTGGGCAGCGTGCTGAACCATGTGCTGACACACCAGACGGTGATTGGTCAGGAAGCCATGTTACAGATGGAAATGGCAGGAGATTATCCGGATGTGGTCATCGGTGCTGCTGGCGGTGGCTCCAACTTTGCCGGCATCGCCTTCCCGTTCATCGGTGCTAACTTGCGTGGTGGTCCCAAGGTTCGGGCCGTTGCTGTTGAACCGGCTGCATGCCCAACCCTGACACGAGGGGTCTATGCCTATGACTTTGGTGACACCGGGCACTTGACGCCTTTGATGCGCATGCACACGCTGGGCTCTGCCTTTGTACCACCTGGCTTCCACGCTGGTGGTTTGCGTTACCACGGCATGGCCGGCATGGTCAGCCATTTGGCAGAACAAGGACTGATTGACGCTGTTGCCTACCACCAGAACCCGTGCTTTGCGGCGGGTGTTCAGTTTGCCAGGGCGGAAGGCATCGTCCCGGCACCTGAATCAACCCACGCTGCAAAAGCTGCCATCGACGAAGCCTTGAAGTGTAAAGAGGAAGGCGTTAGCCGAACGATCCTCTTTAACCTCTCGGGTCATGGCCATTTTGACATGCAGGCCTACACCGACTATCACGCCGGTCTGCTGAAAGATGAAGACTATGACGAGGCTGCCTTGAAGGCATCTCTCGATCAGTTGCCACAAGTTGCCGCTGAATAGTTTTCTGACGTCTGATTGTTGAGAAGGGGTTGCCTGTTGGCAGCCCCTTTTTCATTCCTGGACGATCTTCCTGACGACTTCCGATCACGAAATTGTTGCCAGTTCTCCATTTGACAGAACACTCGTTGCACGTAAGGTTTAGTCTGTAGCCGGGTGTAATATTGCACCCGGTCAAAACTTTCAGGGGGAAATCATGACAACGACAGTGACAGTGATGTATCCAAACACACCCGGGTCTAAATTTGATATGGGGTACTATCTTGATACCCATATTCCGTTGGTTAACAAATTGTGGGGCGATAAACTTATCAGTGTGCGCGCCGTAAAAGGTATTGCGACACCAGACCCGGCAACACCGGCCCCTTATCAAGTCATGGCAATTCTTGAGATGGAAAGCCCGGATGTGCTGCAGCAGTTGATTGCAGACCACGGTCAGGAAGTTATGGGTGATATTCCCAATTTTACGGATGTATCGCCAGCTGTGCAGATCAGCGAGAATATTGGCTGATTCAGTCTGTTACGAATTCCTCATCCCGGTATCCCTGGGCATACAAGGCGCCGGTCAAATCCGCATGATCCAGTCTGGCATTGGACGATGCAGCGACAAGAGGCTTGGCGTGAAAAGCGACGCCAAGACCCGCTTCCTGGAGCATGGGAATGTCGTTCGCGCCATCACCGACGGCCATTGTTTCCTCCGGTTTCAGCCCCAGGGCTTCGACACATTTGAACAAGGCTGAACGTTTTGCATGATTGTCCAGGATAGGTGGAATTACACCGCCCGTCAGACGCCCGGCGATGACTTCCAGTCTATTTGCCTGGTGATCATGAAAACCGGTTTGAATACTGACCAGATTGGTAAAATAGGTAAAACCACCTGACACCAGTTTTGACCAGGCACCATTATTACGCATGGTTTGCACCAGGGTGCGGGCTCCGGGTGTCAGGGTAATACGGTCCTGGTAAACCTTCTGCAGTACTTCGACGTCGATATCTTTCAACATGGCGGCACGACGGATCAAGCTGGCGCTGAAATCAAGTTCACCGCGCATGGCCGCTTCTGTTATTTCCGAGACCTGATCGCGCAAGCCAGCATAGGCTGCGACTTCGTCGATACATTCCTGTTGAATAATCGTTGAATCCATATCGCTGAGCAGCAGACGCTTGCGACGGAATTCACTTTTCTGGGAAACCATATCAATCGGCATGTCGCGCAAATACTGGCGCACAGATGCTTCACCAACCGATGGGCTAAAACCTTCATAGTGAATGTCACAGGCGTGTTCGTCGGAAAGCCAGTCAGGTGCCGAGCATTCAGCACCTGCTTCTTCCAGCGCGCCGACAGCCATTGATACGACGTCGCTGGCAAGGGGAGCCCAGTTGCGGCTGCCGATCAGGGTAAGGACATTTTCCATCAGGTAAATCTGTTCACGGATTGCGGGTCGACAAATACGTTGATATCGAACAACTTGGAGGCATAACCCGAATTCGAATTACGATGAGAGAAATTCTTGCGCAAAGGCGTCATATTATTAGCCGGTCCTACGGCCAGCGGTAAATCGTCTGTGGCCCTTGCTCTGGCCCAGCAGCTTGAGGATGTCGGCGGCGGCGTGATCATAAATGCCGATAGCATGCAGGTCTATGAAGAGCTGGAAATAATTACCGCTCAGCCCACATTTGATGAAAAAAGACAGGTTCCTCACAAACTTTATGGCGTTCTTGGTGGTGCGGAACGATGTTCTGTCGCCCGCTGGCGCGATATGGCAGTTACTGAAATCAATAATGCGCACGCAGCGGGGCGGTGGCCGATTGTCGTTGGCGGCACCGGATTGTATTTCAAGGTTTTACAGGAAGGCATCGCTGAGATTCCTGAAATTCCAAAAAATATTACGGATGATGTGGCTGCCCATCACGCGACCATCGGCGCAGAAGCATTTTTTGCCGAACTGGAGTCCCGCGACCCGGACGGTGCGGCCCGGATCAGGTCAACAGATACCCAACGTGTATTGCGGACAGCTGCAGTACTTGCAGCTACCGGGAAACCACTGGGCGTATGGCAGGCTGAGGCAAGCCGGGATGGTGGACTTGATCTGCCAATGATCCGTTTGGCCTTGTTGCCCCCACGTGAAATTGTTTATGCCCGTTGCGATGACCGCCTTGTCAAAATGTTTGCCGGCGGGGCGCAAGAGGAAGTCAGGGCCTTGCGGAAACTGAACCTGCACCCTTCATTACCGATCATGAAAGCTGTTGGTGTCCCGGAAATCAGCCAACTTCAGGCAGGGACGATGGATGAGGAAACGGCACTGGCGGCGGCGCAACAATCCACTCGCCGCTATGCCAAAAGACAGATGACCTGGATTCGTAACCAGATGAAAGACTGGAAAATTGTTGTTGAGCAAGATTCGGAAAGAAAATTAGCTGAAATCTTTGCATTTGTTCGCCAAGGCGTATTGACCGAAAAGGTCTGAGCGACTAGGTTAGCGCCGTTTTCCGCCGTCTGGCATGCGTTAGGCGGCGGCTTCTCGTTTAAACGACACGAATGCGATTGCGGATGAACCGAAATCGCTCATAAATCAAGGATCGGAACAATGGCTAGCGCAGAGCTCACAGGAGCGGAAATCGTCTTGAAATCCCTGGTGGACCAAGGCGTGAAGGTGGTATTTGGATACCCCGGCGGCGCTGTGCTACCGATTTACGACGCTTTTTTCGAGCAAAACAAGATCAAACATATTTTGGTTCGCCACGAGCAAGGCGCTGTTCATGCGGCAGAAGGCTATGCTCGCTCTACTGGCAAGCCAGGCGTTGTTCTGGTGACGTCAGGTCCAGGGGCAACAAATGCCGTGACCGGTTTGACTGATGCTTTGATGGATTCAATTCCGGTCATTTGCCTGACCGGGCAGGTACCGTCTCACCTGATCGGCACCGACGCTTTCCAGGAAGCCGATACTATTGGTATCACACGCCCCTGTACCAAGCATAATTATCTGGTCAAGGACACTCAGGACCTTGCCAAGATCATGCATGATGCTTTTTATGTCGCGACCAACGGTCGTCCAGGGCCTGTTGTTGTTGATCTGCCCAAGGATGTCATGATCAATACAGGGCCTTATGTCGGACCAAAACGGGCGCAGCATTCTTCTTACAAACCTCAGGTCAAGGGCAATCTTTCCTCGATCAAGGAGGCTGTGGAACTGATCGCGAGCGCCAAAAAGCCGCTGTTTTACTCCGGTGGTGGCGTCGTTAATTCGGGACCGGGTGCTTCAACGTTGCTGCGTGAATTTGTGCGCCAAACCGGTGCCCCGATCACTTCCACGTTGATGGGTCTGGGCGCTTTTCCATCCACCGATGAAAGCTTTCTCGGCATGGTTGGCATGCACGGCAACTATGAAGCCAATCTGGCTATGTCAGAATGTGATGTCATGATCTGTGTTGGTGCGCGCTTTGATGACCGTGTTACGGGTCGTCTCGACGCTTTTGCCCAAAAATCGAAAAAGATCCACATCGACATTGATCCGTCTTCGATCAACAAAAACGTTCCGGTTGATATTCCTATTGTGGGTGATGTTGGTCATGTTCTGGAGGACATGCTCAAGGTCTGGAAATCGACCGCACGCAAACTGGACAAGAAGGCAAATGCCAGCTGGTGGGCGACAATCGCCAAATGGCGTGAGCGCGATTGCCTGAAATATCTACCAGGTAAAGATATCGCCAAGCCGCAGTATGTCCTTGAAACTCTGCAAAAAGCTGTCGACGGTAAAGACGCCTATGTTACAACCGACGTTGGCCAGCACCAGATGTGGGCAGCCCAGTACCTGAAATTCCAGGACCCCAACCGCTGGCTGACCTCGGGTGGTCTGGGCACCATGGGATATGGTTTGCCCGCAGCCATCGGCGCGCAAGTAGCGCACCCTAAATCACCGGTTATCTGTGTGACGGGCGAATCCTCGTTCATGATGAATATTCAGGAACTGTCGACAGCCGTTCAGTACCGTTTGCCTGTTAAAATATTGTTGCTGAATAACCGCTATATGGGCATGGTGCGCCAATGGCAGGAATTGCTGCACGGCAATCGCTATTCTGAAAGTTATATGGAATCACTGCCAGATTTTGCCAAGGTTGCGGATGCTTTCGGTCTGGAAAGCCTGTTTGCTGACCATCCAGACCAGGTAGAAAACCTGATTGCTGATATGATGGCTTGTGAAGGTCCGGTTATTGCGGAAGTAATGATCGACCAGAAAGAAAACTGCTTCCCGATGATCCCGTCGGGCGCAGCCCACTATGAAATGATCCTTGGCCCCAATGGTGACCAGCCTGCGGTGTCCGCAAAAGGTGCGGCCCTCGTTTGATCGTTGCCAGCCACAGGAGAGAAAAGACATGGACAAGATGACTGAGAGACACACAATCGGCGTACTGGTCGACAACGAAGCAGGCGTTCTGGCACGTGTTGTCGGGCTGTTTTCCGGCCGTGGCTATAATATCGACAGCCTGACCGTGGCGGAGGTCGATCAAAACGACCACCAGTCACGCATCACAATTGTAACCACGGGCACGCCGCAAGTGATTGAACAGATTAAGGCCCAGCTTGGCCGGCTGGTCCCAATCCATGGTGTCACGGACCTGACGGTTGAAGGGCCGCATGTCGAACGGGAAATGGCTTTGATAAAAGTGGCCGGTGGCGGCGAAACAAGGGTTGAGTCCTTGCGGATTGCTGATATCTTCCGCGCGCGTGTAGTTGATAGCACAATAAATTCATTTGTTTTCGAAATTACCGGCTCAACCGACAAGATCAATTCTTTTGTCGGCCTGATGCGGCCACTGGGTCTGGTCGATGTTTCGCGTACCGGTGTCGTGGCGATCTCTCGCGGCGATAAACCCATGTAAGTTATTTATTACCCTCACCAGTTTGCGGGGGTGACGATTATTCCAGAACAATGCCGGCACCGAAGGGGTTCCGGTTCGATCAACAGAGAAGGATACGAAGATGCGCGTTTATTACGACCGTGATGCGGACGTGAACCTGATCAAGGGCAAAAAAGTTGTTGTTGTCGGTTACGGAAGCCAGGGCCACGCCCATGCCATGAACATGCGGGATTCCGGCGTCAAGGACGTCGCCATCGCCCTGCGCGAAGGTTCAGCAACTGCTGCCAAAGCTGAAGCCGCAGGCTTCAAAGTCATGAATGTGGCGGATGCATCTGCATGGGCCGATGTCATGATGATGGCAACCCCTGACGAATTGCAGGCTGAAATTTATTACGCCTCCATGCACGAGCAAATGAAGCCCGGGGCGGCCCTTGCTTTTGCCCACGGCCTGAACGTGCATTTCAACCTGATCGAGCCCCGGACCGATATCGACATCTTCATGATCGCACCAAAAGGCCCAGGCCACACCGTGCGTTCTGAATATGTTCGTGGTGGTGGTGTGCCTTGTCTGGTCGCAGTTGACCAGAACGCTTCCGGCAATGCCCTGGAAGTTGCCTTGTCTTATTCTTCTGCCATTGGTGGTGGCCGCGCCGGTACCATCGAAACAACCTTCAAGGAAGAGTGTGAAACTGATCTCTTTGGCGAACAGGTTGTACTGTGTGGTGGTCTGACCAGCCTGATCCAGGCCGGTTACGAAACGCTTGTGGAAGCCGGTTATGCTGAAGAAATGGCTTACTTCGAAACACTGCACGAAGTGAAACTGATTGTTGACCTGATCTACGAAGGTGGCATGGCCAACATGCGTTACTCGATCTCTAACACCGCTGAATATGGTGATTACATGATCGGTGACCGCATCATCACGGAAGACACCAAAAAAGAAATGAAAAAGGTTTTGCAGGAAATCCAGGAAGGCACCTTTGCCCGTGAATGGATGCTGGAAAATAAAGTTGGCCAAGCCAGCTTCAAGGCCCGTCGTCGTCGCTCTGCCGAACACCCCATCGAGGAAGTCGGCACCCGCCTGCGCGCTATGATGCCATGGATTGCCGAAAACAAACTGGTCGACAAAGAAAAGACATAAACTTTTCGACATCGTTCCAAAAATGGGCGTCGGCCATGTGGTCGGCGCCCTTTTTTTGTCCATAATGGAATGACGAGGAAACTGAAATGAATGAGCAAAAATTGCGTACGTCATTTGACTATATGAATCCCGACATCCCGGCTGGCTTGAAGCACGTCGAAATGCCATTGGTCCGGGCAACGGCGGAAAACTTCAGGGATTACGGCACAATCGTCACCGATCCAACTTGTCATCCGGTTGAAATCGTTACCTGGCCTGCCGGGGGCTGGAGATCTGTCGATGAAGGTACTGGCAACGAAGGCGGCTACATGGATGGTACCTTCCGGTTCTGGTGGCAGGGTGATGTTCTGTACGGTGAAAATGAGGCAGTGAAAGATCGCTACGTTCTCGGCTGGTCAACAGATCCGACGGTTGCCTCCGCCAACAACATGAACGCGGACCGATCACAGTTGTTGATCTGGCACGCCAACTACCATCCGGATGGGGGGCAGTTGTTCTACCCCAAAGATGGTACGCCATTCGTTGCTGCCCTGGCCAACACAGGCGATGACATGAAACCGGAAGACTGGGTCGCTTTTTATTGCGACGGCTCTTTTGGAGTTTGTATTCATCCCGGAATCTGGCACGAGGCAATCGCACCTGTTGCCGATGAGGCGTCTTTCTATGATAAACAAGGGGCTGTTCATGCCCGTGTCAGCGCTGACTTTCCTCGAGAATTCGGCTGCCTGATGTCTGTCCCTCTTTCCGAAAGCGCCTGTAAATGAGCACCACGACATCTCAGGAAGTTCTTGATTTCTGGTTTGGTACGCCGGGTAGTCCGGAATACGGCAATCCGCGTGAAATCTGGTTCAAGAAAGACGACGGGTTTGATGACCAGATTCGGGGATCGTTTCTGGCGGCAACCGATCAGGCGCTGGATGGCGGTTTCATCGAATGGGAAAATGATCTGCATGATTGTCTGGCCTTGATAATCCTGCTGGACCAGTTCCCCAGAAATCTTTTCAGGGGATCAGACCGGTCATTTGTCGGTGATGTTCGCTCACGCAAGGCAGCAGAAACAGCTATTGCTGCCGGGGCAGGAGAGACGTTTTTCCTGCATCAGCAATTGTTCACTTACCTGCCTTTTGTACATAGTGAAAACCTGCTTGATCAGGAACGGGCGCTGGAACTCATGAACTCCTTGCCGGACAACGATTTCAAAAAGAACTGTATCGATTCGGCTGTTCGTCACCACGAGATCATCGCGCGCTTTGGACGCTTTCCCCATCGCAATGACGTAATGGACCGGGCCAGCACCGAAGAAGAGATCGAATTCCTGAAAGGCCCGAATTCATCTTTTTAGGCAATATCGTAGATTTGTACGTGAAAACGCTTGTTTCTGCCCCAAAACAAGTTGCCCTGACAGGGTAAAAGGGCGTAAAACGACATGAGACACGCAGATTTACGGTGTTTGTTGCGGGATGTGGGTGCAAAGTTTCAAGACTTTCACCACTTGTTAACCTTAAACCGCGACGATTCGTGACAACTTGCTGATCTAAGGTGTTTTTTGGTTACTGCATTGCCAATAATGGCCAATGTGATTAACCGGACGAATGGAAAAGGGTCTGTGCATCTTATGCAGACGTGGACTGAACAACAAAATATCGGGCGTTGTGCTTCAGGCACGACGGTTGGTTTTTTGCGTCTTCAGCTCCTGACCCGGACCCCGGATAGCGGACTGCTTGCAGGCGCTCTCCTTCGACTTACCTGCCCCTGAGCGGAACCCGACGCCTTGTCGTCGTCGTTCAGGGGAATGCATCACCTGTATTTGCATGGAACCGAAAACCGGTTCCTGCCTCGGAAAGTTTGAAGGATCAAGATTATGACGACGAATAACACAGAAACAACTTCACCAGATAAAGCGACCAACAATAACGATCGCGTAGTCGTTTTTGATACGACTTTGCGTGACGGCGAACAATCGCCTGGCGCTTCCATGAATCTGGAAGAAAAATTGCGCATTGCTGAAGCCCTGGAAGGCATGGGCGTCGATATTATCGAAGCTGGATTTGCGATTGCTTCGAACGGCGACTTCGAAGCGGTAAACGAAGTTTCAAAAATTATCGGCGAATCAATTGTTTGCAGCCTGGCTCGCTCTGGCCTGGCTGATATCGACCGAGCAGCTGAAGCGTTGGCCCCGGCCAAGCGAAAACGTATCCATACGTTCATCTCCACCAGTGATTTGCACATGAAGTACAAGTTGCAGATGTCGCCGGAAGATGTTTTGCAGGCTGTAATCGACAGTGTCACTCATGCCCGCAAGTTTACCGATGATGTGGAATGGAGCGCTGAAGACGGTACACGCACCGACCACGACTATCTGTGCCGCACAGTTGAAGCCGCTATCAAGGCAGGTGCGACAACGATTAACATCCCCGATACCGTTGGGTATGCGTTGCCAAATGAGCATCGAGATATGTTCCGTATGGTGATGGAACGTGTGCCAAATGCCCACAAAGCTGTTTTCTCCACCCACTGTCACAATGACCTGGGCCTGGCCGTCGCAAATTCACTGGCCGGTGTAGAAGCCGGGGCGCGTCAGATAGAATGTACGATCAATGGCCTGGGCGAGCGTGCCGGAAACGCGGCTCTGGAAGAGATCATTATGGCCATCCGGACACGAAATGATCTGGCGCCTTACGATACCAATATCGACACGACCAATATCACCAAACTGTCACGCATGGTTTCGCAAGTAACCGGCTTTGCGGTGCAGAACAACAAAGCCATCGTTGGTGCCAATGCCTTTGCCCATGAAGCGGGTATCCACCAGGATGGCATGCTGAAGCATGCTGGCACTTATGAGATTATGACGCCTGAGTCAGTGGGTTTGAAAGAATCCTCACTGGTTATGGGCAAGCATTCCGGGCGCCACGCCTTTCGCCAGAAACTGCTGGAAATGGGTTTCGAGTTGGGTGATAACGCCTTGCACGATGCTTTTCGTCGCTTCAAGGATCTGGCTGATAAGAAAAAAGACGTCTTTGATGAAGACATTGTGGCTTTGGTCGACGATCAAATTCGCGGAAACGATCACATCAAGTTCGTCTCACTGCACATCGTTTGTGGATCAAGCGTTGCCGCCTCGGCAGATCTGGTGCTGGACGTCGATGGCAAGGAAGTTCAGAACAAGGCCACCGGCGACGGTCCTGTTGATGCAACTTTCAATGCCTTGAAAGCATTGTTCCCGCATACAGCTGTGCTGCAATTGTATCAGGTCCATGCAGTCACCGAAGGAACGGATGCCCAGGCGGATGTTACTGTTCGTCTGGCGGAAGAAGGTAAAACTGTTAACGGAGCCGGTGCCGATACCGACACATTAGTGGCTTCAGCCAAGGCATATATCAATGCCTTGAATAAATTGATGGTCAAGCGGGAAAAAACAGCGCCAGCAGCGCTGTCTGCCTGATTGTCTGACCGAAACGGGGCGGGGGTTCAGGCCCCCGTTTCCTGGAATTTGAACTTAGGATCAGGGGAACTAAACCCACATGTTTAACACGCTTCTCGGCTTTTTGTCGGCAGATATGGCCATCGACCTGGGCACCGCGAATACTCTTGTATACGTCAAAGGCCGGGGCATTGTTCTGAATGAACCTTCTGTTGTTGCCATTGTCAGCATTGGTGGAAAAAAGCAGGTTCTGGCTGTTGGTGACGAAGCCAAGATGATGTTGGGACGTACACCTGGAAATATTGAAGCCATTCGGCCTCTGCGCGATGGTGTGATCGCCGACTTCTCGATCGCCGAGGAAATGATCAAGCATTTCATTCGCAAAGTGCATAATCGACGCGCCTTTGCATCTCCACAGGTCATTATTTGTGTGCCATCCGGCTCGACTGCAGTGGAACGACGTGCAATTCGCGAGTCCGCTGAAAGTGCTGGTGCTCGTCGCGTGTTTCTGATTGAAGAGCCCATGGCTGCAGCAATTGGTGCCGGTTTGCCGGTCACCGAGCCAACAGGTTCCATGGTTGTCGACATTGGTGGCGGCACAACGGAAGTTGCCGTGTTGTCGCTGGGTGGTATTGTTTATGCCCGTAGCGTCCGGGTTGGCGGCGACAAGATGGACGAAGCGATCATCAGTTACATTCGACGCAATCACAATCTGCTGGTTGGTGAATCCAGTGCTGAGCGTATCAAGAAAGAAATCGGTACAGCCAAGCCACCGGAAGATGGTAACGGCCAAAGCATGGAAGTGAAGGGCCGGGATCTGATGAACGGCGTGCCCAAGGAATTGATGATCCATCAGCGCCAGATTGCTGAAAGCCTGGCAGAACCTGTTGGAGCGATTATTGAAGCGGTAAAAGTTGCCCTCGAGCATACTGCGCCTGAACTGGCTGCTGATATTGTCGACAAGGGTATTGTCTTGACGGGTGGTGGTGGCCTGCTGGGTGAACTGGATCAGGTCTTGCGTGAAGCCACTGGTTTGCCGGTTTCTATCGCTGACGAGCCATTGTCGTGTGTGGCATTGGGAACGGGTCGTGCGCTTGAAGAAATGCGTACCCTGAAACATGTACTTTCGACCCAGGAAAGCTGACGTTCTATAGTGAACTGAGGAGTAATTAACTTGAGGCCAGGCGGTGGCATAGAACGAGTTGCTTCACCTCTTCGGGGGATGGTCCAGAGGTTTGCCTTTGTGCTTTTGATCGGCGCAGCCTTGACGATGCTGGTGCTCAGCAAGACAGGAAATCTGGGAATAGAGCGCTTGCGAAGCGTGATATTCGAAGTTGCGACGCCCGTTCTTGAAGTTCTCTCCCAGCCTGCTGTCGTCGCAAACCGTGCGGTAGACGAAATCAAGGAACTGTTTTTCTTGCGCGACGAAAATATTCGTCTGCGTGACGAAAACGAGCGTTTGCGTCAGTGGCATAACGTAGCGCAAAATCTTGAACAGGAAAATGCTGTTTTCCGCTCCCAGGTTTCAGCCCGGAGCGAGCCTCAAAACTATTTCGTATCGGCCCGCGTCATAGGCGATGCAGGCGGACCTTTCATCCGGACAGCTTTGGTCAACGCAGGGGCCAAAGATGGGCTGGTAACTGGTTTGGCGGCGGTCACCTCACGAGGATTGGCCGGGCGTGTAATTGAAGCAGGCCGACGCGCCTCGCGGATTTTGTTGCTGACCGACTTAAACTCAAGAGTACCTGTTGTTATTGAAGGCTCTCGTTACCGTGCGGTTCTGGAAGGTGACAACTCCGATACCATGCACCTCAATTTTCTGGCGGCGGCTGCAAAGTTGTCTGCCGGTGACCGGGTCGTAACGTCCGGTCATGGTGGTGTATTTCCGCCCGGATTACCTGTCGGTGTGGTTTCATCCACCAGAAACGGTACGCTTCGAGTTCAGCCGTTTGTGGATTATGACAGGCTCGAATATGTCAGGATCATTCGCTATGACTTTCCCCAGCCGGATGAGGGGCTGAAAGGAGCGAGACAGTGACCCAGGTTCCTGTCGGCGTATTCCTGATCCAGACCCTGAGGGCGACAATCCCGGGATTGACACTGCTTCTTTGTATCTTTGTTGCCTCAGTTCCCATGGGACTGCCATATCTTTCGGACGTGACGCCCTTTTTGTCTTTGATGGCAGTCTATTACTGGAGCATATATCGTCCTGATCTGATCCCGGCTGTGGTCGTATTCCTGGCTGGATTGTTGCAGGACGTTTTAACAGGTGGACCGGTCGGATTACTGGCGCTGGTTCTTGTTCTTGTTCATGGCATCGGCGTGTCCCAACGTGGCGTGTTTCTGGGCAAATCTTTTCAGGTTGAATGGTGGGGTTTTGGTCTCGTAACAGTCGGCGCCATACTTTTTGCATGGATCGCAGCCAGTATCTATTTCACGACCTTGATCGATAGTCGGGCATTTCTGGTACAGGGCATGCTGACAATCGCCATTTATCCACTGGTCACGCGCCTGTTCTCGTTCGCTGCCAGGGGCTTGCGGACCGTCTGATGTTGCAACCTGCCCGCAGTCGGTACAAAGCTTTCACGCGACGCGCAGCGTTGCTAGGTGGAATGCAGGGCCTGCTGATGTCCGTTCTGGCAGGGCGGCTATATTATCTTCAGGTTATTCGTGCCGATGATTATCGCACAATGGCAGATGACAACCGGATCAGTATGCGCCTGTTACCGCCCAAACGTGGACGTATTCTTGATCGCCAGGCTGTGGAACTGGCAAACAATCAACAAAATTTTCGTATCCTGTTTGTGCCTGAACATGCCAAGGGAGGTATTGCAGAAACGCTGGATGCCCTTTCCCGGCTTGTCGAAATTGATGAATATGACCGCCGCAGGATTGAACGAGAAATTCGGCGCAACAGAAAATTCATGCCGGTAACGGTTCTTGAAAATCTGGCGTGGGAAGAATTCAGCAGGGTTAATGTTCATTTACCAGATTTACCAGGCATTCAACCGGATGTCGGCGAGTCGAGAAGCTATCCGTTGGGCGGTGCTTTTGCGCACCTGGTGGGCTACGTCGGTGTTGTCTCTGAAAAAGAATTGACAGGGGAGCCGTTGCTTGAGTTGCCAGGTTTTAGAATCGGAAAAAGTGGCGTTGAACGCGCGCGAGAATCTGTGCTCAGGGGCACAGCCGGCAATAGCCAGATTGAAGTCAATGCCCTGGGCCGGGTGATCAAACAGTTAAATCGCATTGATGGAGACCCCGGTGAGGACGTTGTCCTGACCATTGACGCTGAATTGCAAATGATGGTCATGGACCGACTGGGCGAAGAAAGCGGTTCCGTTGTTGTGATGGATGTGCATACCGGTGATATTATTTCCATGGTTTCGACCCCCGGGTTTGATCCCAATTCCTTTAATCTCGGGATCGATCACAACGAATGGAAAGAGTTGCTGGGAGATCCGCGAAAACCGTTGATAAACAAACCTCTGCGCGGCCAATACCCTCCTGGGTCTACGTTCAAGATGATCGTCGCACTGGCAGCCCTGGAAGCAGGTGTTATCACAGAAGATTTCCAGACTTTTTGCACTGGCAAAGTGAAGCTCGGCAATCACACTTTTCACTGCTGGAAGAAACAAGGGCACGGGTTGCAGAATTTGGTCAGCGCCATTGAGCATTCCTGCGATGTCTATTTTTATGAAATTGCCAGGAAAACAGGCATCAACCGAATTGCAGCCATGGCAGAACGCTTTGGGCTTGGTGAGCCAACTGGTATCGGTGTTGGTGGAGAGCGTTCCGGGTTGGTGCCCACAAAAGAGTGGAAACTGGCAACCATTGGTGAACCCTGGCAAGGTGGGGAAACCCTGAACGTTGGCATTGGACAGGGGCATTTGCTGACGACACCGCTACAACTGGCCATGATGACTGCCCAATTAGCCAATGGCGGCAAACGTGTTCGCCCGCGATTGATGTACTCACCTGCAACTGAAGAAACGGCAGACGCTGAATCAGGAGACCAGCCAGCGGCGGACATTGAAGAAAATAAATCTCTTGGTTTGTCCGAACATGCTTTGTCCCTCGTTCTGGAAGGAATGCGGCGTGTTACCAATTCAACAACCGGCACGGCCTTCAGGGCACGGATCAAAGACCCGACGAAGGCCATGGCAGGCAAATCCGGTACAGCGCAAGTCAGACGGATCAGCAAATATGAACGTGACACGCGCGTCCTCAAGAACAAGGAGCGATTGTGGAAAGAGCGTGATCACGCGTTGTTTGTCGCCTTCGCACCGGTTGAAGCACCACGTTACGCGATTGCTGTCGTCGTTGAACATGGTGGTGGGGGCTCTTCCGTTGCTGCCCCGATTGCCAGGGACGTGCTGACAGCTACTCAAAACCGTGATCCTGCGCGCACGCCACCGACCGGCACAGTCGCTGTGCGGCGCAAGGAAAAAGAGGAGGGCTGATATGGTTTTCTACTTATGCTGATCCATGATGGCCCCGGATTGACAGACGTTCAGTTAACACTCGGTCAGAAAATCTGGAACATAAACTGGATACTTGTGTTGCTTATTTCGGCGACTGCAGCGATTGGATTTGGCATGCTGTATTCCGTTGCAGGCGGTAGCATGGATCCGTGGGTGAAACGCCAAATGACCCGCTTTGGCATGGGTCTGGTTCTGATGTTTCTTGTGGCTCTGGTCGATGTCCGGTTCTGGATGCGCTATGCCTATGTCATCTACGCCATTGCCCTGGGGCTTCTGATCGCTGTTGAATTTATTGGTTCTGTTGGCATGGGTGCCCAGCGCTGGGTTGATCTCGGGGTATTCCAGTTGCAGCCTTCAGAAGTCATGAAGATCGCGATGGTCCTGGCTCTCGCCCGATATTTTCACGGATTGTCGCTGGACGAGGTGGAGCGTTTTCGTTGGTTGCTACCACCTTTGTTGATGATGTTGGCACCCGTCGCACTGGTTCTGCGCCAGCCCGACCTGGGAACAGCCTTGTTAATTGTCATGGGATCGGGCGCAATATTCATGATGGCGGGGGTTCGGCTCTGGATATTCGGCTTTGTCTTTGCAGCTGTTGCTGCTGCAACGCCCTTTGCCTGGTCCTATTTGCACACATATCAGAAAGCCAGAATTCTTACATTCCTTAATCCGGAACGTGATCCATTGGGCGCTGGATATCATATTTTGCAGTCCAAGATCGCCCTTGGTTCTGGCGGTTTGGCAGGCCGGGGATATATGCAGGGCACCCAGAGTTATTTGAATTTTTTACCTGAGAAACAAACCGATTTTATTTTCACTTCTCTGGCTGAAGAATTTGGCTTGACCGGCGGTTTGGTCTTGCTTGGTCTGTATGTTGTGATCATTACCTATGGCATCGCTATCGCCTTGCGTTCACGCAATCATTTTGGTCGCCTGGTTGCGATGGGCATAACAGTGACGTTTTTCCTGTATGTCTTCATCAACATCGCCATGGTCACAGGCCTTGTGCCGGTAGTCGGTGTCCCTCTGCCGCTTGTTTCTTACGGCGGCACAGCCATGATGACGATCCTGATAGGTTTTGGTCTTCTGATCAGCGTCTATGTCCACCGGGATGTTCGCATTCCTCGTCGGCCCGGAGATAACGTTTAGCTGATCAGATCATGGCTGCGACCGGGTTGTTGCCAGCAGGCAAGCATGTCATTGTTGTTCAGGATTTGCGGGTGGTTCGCACACCGCGCCGCTTGTCTTGTGAAAGTGAAATGATACTTTACTGAATGGGGAGCAGGGATGTCAGAGCCTGTTATTCTGGAAATTTTTTCCGATTACGTTTGACCGTGGTGTTATCTCTGTACCGGGCGTATAGAAAAACTGAAGCGGAATTTTGATATCGAAGTGCAGTGGGTTCATTTTCCCTTGCATCCGGAGACGCCTATGGAAGGTCAATCTCTGGAACAACTCTTTGCCGGTCGCGACATGGATCTCGAGGCCATGTTCAATCGGATGAAGGGGTTGATGGATGAGGAAGGCCTGGCCTATGGCCAACGCACTCATACCTACAACAGCCGTCTTGCCCAGGAACTTGGTAAATGGGCTGAGACACTGGATGATGGTGATGTAATCCATGACGCCATGAACAAAGCCTATTTTGTCGATGGAAGAAATCTCGCTGATGTCGATTCGCTTCTGGAAATAATCGAGGCTGCCGGATTGCCGCGCGACCAGGCTGCCGAAGTATTGAAAAGCCGTAGTTTCAGCGACGCTGTCGATAAGGACTGGGATAAATCGAGAGCCTATGGCGTTACCGGCGTACCTACATTTGTCTCCGGTGGCTATGGTGTTGTGGGGGCCCAACAATATGAAGCACTCGAACAATTACTGACCCAGGCAGGTGCGACGCCACGTAGCTGACGGCTACTAGCTGGTTCTCAATAGTGAGCCGGAAACATATCAAATTCCGCAGATTTTTCTGGTGCGGGGGGTGATTTCGATACAACCCCGCATTCGCTTGTCAACCAGACAAATTGAAATTGGTCGAATTTTAATAGAATTTTTCTATCTGAAGCGGCATGATTAACCAGACGCATGCGCAATGAGTGCGCGATTACTCTGGAGAAAATGATCATGGCAAATAAAATCCCCCTTTTATTGATCCCGGGATTGGTCAGTACACGACTGATGTGGGAGGACCAGGTCAATGGTTTGTCCGATATCGCTGATTGCTGGGTGACACCTCTTCCGGCTTATGATGACCTTGAACAAATGGCAAAAGAGATACTCGCAAATGCCCCCCCAAGGTTTGCCGTTGCAGGTCATTCTATGGGTGGATATTTGTGCTTTGAAATGTATCGGCTGGCACCGAATCGTGTGCTGCAAATAGGCCTCTTCAGCACAACCTGTGAAGCGGAAACCGAGCAAGTCGCCAAACGACGTGTGGTCATGACGGAGGACGCGGAAAGAATGGGATACCTGTCCATGATTCGCGAAAGTGCACCGCGGTTTGTGGTCAAGAATAGTCGCGGCGGGGAAGTTGTGAAGTTGATGGAAAAGCAGGCATTTGAAGTTGGTCAGGCGGCATTTTGTCAGCACCAACTGGCCGCAACCCATCGGAAAGACTATCGAAATATACTTGGGAAGATATCATGTCCGACACTGGTTCTGGCCGGAAAACGGGACATGGTAACGCGTCCATCTGTTCAGCGAAAAATGGCTAACGCAATTCCAGGTGCTGTGTTTCATACAATTGAAGATGCAGCCCACATGATAACGATGGAGCAGGCGGATCAAACCAATAACTTGATGAGGAACTGGCTGGCAGTTGAGGATCAGGCTATGGCTGCCTGATGCCTGGTCGCTTGAATGAAATTTACTTGCTGTGTTCGAAACAATGCGGCATTTCTGTTAAATCCGGTGCCGCTTTAGTTTATAGAAACTTTTTTGATCAGGGTAACGCCAAGCAACATGCAAACTTCGCCGAATTCATCGGACATGGGCGCATGTATTGTCCACATCTGGCAACGGCTGCCGCCTGAGTTAACATAGTATGTGTTTGTGCCAACGGGCTGTAGTTGCGCAACGGCACGGGTGAATACTGATGCAAGTTCTTCTTGCAGACCACCGTGGCCGAATTCCCGCACGTTGAAATCACGCTTCTCCGCAATGAACTGCCCGGTGGCATTGCCTTCATTCTCTATCTGAATGTGATCGCCGATCATCTCATATTGGAAACCCTTGTCCTTGATCACCCGCGTCAGCGTCAGATAAGGCTCAAGTTCTGCCAATGCGGATAACTTCATATTTGATGTCATCAGCGTTTTGTGTATGCCGCGCTGCTCATTCCAATAATCAAGAAAAATCGATTCAATTTTGATCCATTCAGGTGGACCCAGGGCACGAAAATCGGTTTCAAGCGAAAAAGGATCAATTTCTACAGGCAGCATCGACATTTTCGAGGCCGCAATTTCAGGTATTTTCGGCTCGACCTGATCTACTTCGGCAATCAAGGCCGCACCAATCAAGCCGACTTCACCTGACGCGCTGTCCGTTACCTGTGCAAATATGGCCCAGAGATTTCGTCTGTTGCCCATGGCATTGAAAAAACACGTGGATGTCGCTACGGGCCGGGCTCTCGCGACTGCTGCCCGGCAGATGGATATCAATTCGTCCTGAACTCCGGCATGGCCGTAGGCCAAAATATTTCTGCGCGCCCTGGCACCGATTGTGGTGCCCAGGAGGTCACCCTGGTTTTGGGTTATGATTTTTGGGCCGACAAATTCAAAGCTGAAGTCATCTTCCTGAGCCGTTAATGTTACGAAATAGGATTTCAGATTCTCGGGGACATCACCAATGTCAGCAATAGGAATTGATGGAACCTCCCCGTTAGTGCCGAGCGATGCCCAATAGTCGAGGAAGTTTTTTTCAATCGCTACCCATGCCGGTGGACGCGCCATTCGGACATCGTTGGCCAGCGGAAATAATGGTTCGGACGATCCGTCAGCCGGGGCCTCGGTATCATTGGAATCGACAGTCAGAAATCCATTTTGTGACAATTGCTGATGAAGCTCTGCGAGGGCTTCTCCGGCTGTGCCTCGATCAACAAGAAAGCGCCGAAAGGCGTTCACTGTAATATGCCGGGGACCCACGTCACCCTGTTTTATGCCAACAAATTTCCGGATCGCAACACTGTCTTCAATCGCATGGTCGAACTCCGGTGCCGTAAAGGCATGCCAATGCAGGACCAACATGGCTTTAAACAAAAGGACAGGATCATACCCTTCACCGGCAGAAAAGTCTGTTTTCAACCATCTCAGATATTTGTCAAACCGGGACCAGTCAACGGCACCGTCGACGCGCTCAAGCCGTTCCCGAACCCGGGACAGGCTTCCAGCAGCGTTCACAGCAGCCCTGTATTGATCTGGATTGTTGGTCATGATTGTTACAATTGTCCTTTGACAACTATATATAGAACAAAGTTGTAAAAAAATCCCGAAAAAAGTTACGTTATATTAGAATAACAATACAAGATACACTTCTTCATTTTGGACATTAATTCAATACAGGAAAATGATCTGTTATGACTGCAATCGACCTGAAAAAGTATCTTGAAAATGCCAGACGGAGGTAAGTCCCTGCGCAAAACTCCTCGTCATAAACGCAATGGTATGCGGGTTGGTGTCTGGGTGTTTCTGGCATTATTGCTATCCAGTGCAATTTCCCTCTGGTTTTTGAACGACTATTTTCCCGGAAGTCTTTCTTCCTGGGGAGATCAAATGAGTTTCGTCCACGGTATTTCTTTGTTGGCGCTGATTTCGAGCGGCTTGCTGGCCACCCGACAAATTAATTTCGGTGAAACAGTCAGAAACATCAGTATCTGGATCGGCGTGGCAGCAGCATTAATTCTTGGTTACAGTTTTCAGGAAGAAATCAAAATGGCTGGAACAAGGGTCCTGTCGGAACTTCTTCCGGCACGCCCAGTCGTTACGGCAGAAGGTGTCATCACTTTGATCAAAGGGGATGACGGGCAATTTCACGCCAGCGGTCTGGCGAATGGAACAACTGTCAGATTTCTGGTTGATACCGGTGCGACCGGCATATCATTGAGCCCGGATGATGCACGTCGACTAGGTGTGGATCTCGCGACGCTGGAATATTCATTGTTTTTTGAAACGGCGAACGGAATAGGTCGTGGTGCCCGTTGGCGTCTGGATAGTTTGTCCATCGGGCCAATTGAATTTCGCGATGTGACCGTTTCTATCAACAAAGAAGATGTGAATAGTTCACTCCTCGGCATGTCGTTTCTGGGGCGTCTTGCTTCTTTCGAAGTCAGTGGTCGCAAGATGACACTGCGTCAATAAACAGATTTGGCATTATCCATCGTGTGCGAGACTGTCGATGATTGCCTTGACGCAATCCGCCGTACTGGCTGTGCCCCCGGTATCCGTTGTCAGGGCGTCGCCCGATATCAAGGTACTACTTGTTGAGCGCCTGATCCGGTTGGCTGCTTCAATCAGAAAATTGTCGTTGTTCTTTTGCCCCAGCCATTCCAGCATCCAGGCTCCGGACAGAATAGTGGCAATCGGGTTGGCGATGCCTTTGCCGGCGATGTCAGGGGCGGTGCCATGGGATGCCTGGAAATATCCAAATCTGTCACCGATCTCAGCCGCGGCTGCCATACCCATGCCACCGATTGTCGCAGCACCGAGGTCTGATAGCAGGTCGCCTACAAAGTTCTCCGTTACGACGACATCGAATGTATCGGGGCGCTCGATCATGTAAACAGCCATGGCGTCTGTCAGGGCGTAATCAACTTCGATGTCGGGATATTCTTCCATAACGCGGTCGGCGATTTTGCGGAAAAGGGCAAAACTTCTCAGCACGTTTGATTTATCAACAATTGTAACCCGACGAACGCCATCTGCCGGGGCACCGTTCCTGCTTCGTGCGAGTTCAGCAGCAAAACGAACTATTCGCTCAACGCCTTTCCGGGTGACCATAAGGATATCCGTCGCGACCTCATCACCGAGGACGACGCCGCCGCCGCGGGAGGCATACAGTCCCTCTGTATTTTCCCGAACGATGACGTAGTCGATATCGCCGGGGCCACGTCCCTTCAAGGCAGAGGAGACACCGTCATACAATTTGATCGGTCTGACATTGGCGTAGAGGTCCAGGGCCATGCGCAGTTGCAAGGTGAAATCCTGACCCGCTTCCGTGCCATCAGGATAGAGAACCCCTGGCAATCCGGCGGCACCGTGCAATATGGCATCAGCCTTCTTGCAGCCCTCCAGTGTTTCGTCCGGGAAGGCGATACCCGTTCGGGTGTAGCAATCAGCGCCAGCCTCATAATCGATACAGGTCAATACCCGGTTTGACCCAACAGCTGCCTTGATTACCTGCAAGGCAGCGCCGCAGACTTCGGGGCCGATACCATCGCCGCCAACAATAGCAAGTTCATATGTTTGAGGGTTGGTTGAAGTTGACTTGACGTTCATTGCCATATCCGTTTGCCGGGTTTCCAAGAGAATGTGGACGATTGAACTTGATTTTGTCGGGAATACGCAAGGGCTACTACCTGAAAAGATTCAACAAATTTCTATTGGTTCTGGGCATGTGAAATTTCCTGCTTGTGCAAGGGCTTGCCTTGAGGCATAAGCGAATTCCGCGAAACTATCTGAAAGTCGAACTAAGTGTTCAAGGTGATTTCCAATAGCTGGGCTTTGTTCCTGGGCCTGGGCCTGATCATGCTGGGTAACGGTCTGCAGGGATCGTTGCTGGGCCTTCGGGCGTCGATGGAAGGTTTCGGTGTGACCGCCACCGGGCTGGTCATGTCGGGTTATTTTATTGGACTGTTGGTTGGATCAACGGTGGTGCCTGGTATTGTTGCCCGGGTTGGCCACATTCGCAGCTTCGGCGCCATGGCATCGCTGGCATCTACATCCATCCTGGTTCATGTCGTTGTCATCGAACCCTGGACCTGGTGGGCCATGCGCTTCGTTACCGGGTTCGCCTATGCTGGTCTCTATATAGTTGCCGAAAGCTGGCTCAACGATGCGTCTGAAAATGAAACCCGGGGACAGCTTCTCAGTTTTTATATGTTGATATCTCTCGCTGGTTTGGCGGGTGGGCAATTCATGCTGAACATCGCCAATCCCTCCAGTTACGAATTATTTGTGCTGATTTCTGTATTGGTCAGCTTTGCTGTTATTCCGATTTTGCTTTCTGTCAGCAAGGCACCAGATTTTGAGACCTCCGAATCAGTTAATCTGTTGCAGCTCTATCGCGTGTCTCCACTGGGTGTGATGGGCATGTTGGTCAACGGGCTGACGATGGGCGCAATTTTTGGCATGGGCGCTGTTTACGCAGCCAACATTGGATTATCGGTAAAGGAAATTTCGTTCTTTATGGGAGCGCTTGTCCTTGGCGGGGCGTTGTTACAGCTTCCTATCGGTCGATTGTCAGACATAGTTGGTCGACGTCAGGTGATCATCGGAACCTGTGCTGCAGGTGTGGTGGTCTCATTTATTGCCAGCAGGTACGATGGGACAGGCTGGATGCTGTATTTTCTGATCGCATTGATTGGCGGGGTGTCGACGCCTTTGTATGCTTTGTGTATTGCCCACACCAACGATTACCTCAATCCGGGTCAAATGGTTGCTGCCAGTGGGACTCTGGTACTTGCCATGTCGATCGGATCCAGCCTCGGTGCGCCGATAACGGCACTGGCAATGGATGTTCTGGGTGATCAGGCATTTTTTCAGTCGATCGCAATATCGATGGCGCTGATTTGCATATTTGGTGTATGGCGATCAACACAGCGTCAGGCAATTGCCACCGAAGATACAAATGATTTTGTGATTATGGCACCAACCCCCATGAGTGCCGTCATGAACCCGGAGTTCGAGCTTGAAGAACTGCTGGCAGCCAGTGAAGCTGACGCAGAAGAAATTCAGGAGAGCTTCGAAGACCTGGTTACTGAACTTGCGGCAGAAGAAACAGAGCCGGATCAGGAGCCGTAGGTTCCTGCGTAGGTTTCCCGCAGGGCATTTTTCTGGACTTTGCCCATCGCATTTCGTGGCAACTCAGATACAAAATAAACCTTTTTGGGTTGCTTGAAACGGGCAAGCTTGCCTTTCAAGGCGTCAACAATATCCTTCTCCGATACACTTGCTTCTGCTTGTGCCACAACCACAGCTGTTACACCTTCGCCAAAATCCTTATGCGGCAGACCGATGACGGCAGATTCGATGACACCGTCCATCTGATCGATTTCGATTTCAATTTCCTTCGGGTAAACGTTGTAGCCACCGGTGATGATCAGGTCCTTGTCACGACCAACAATAGAGACACGACCTTCCGCATCCATGATGGCATTGTCGCCTGAGATAAAGTATCCATCCGCCCGGAATTCTTCGGCGGTCTTGTCCGGCATGCGCCAATATCCCTTGAACAGGTTTGGCCCCTTGTATTCCAGCACACCTATTTCACCAGCAGCCACCGGCGTTCCCTCCTTGTTACAAATCCGCACCTCGACATCAGGCAGGGCCGGACCGACAGTACCCGGAACCCGGTCCCCGTCATAAGGATTGGAGGTGATCATGCCACCTTCAGTCATGCCGTAGCGTTCCAATATCTTGTGGCCGGTTCGTTCGGTGAACTGAACATGGGTTTCAGCCAACATCGGTGCGGACCCCGACACAAACAGTCTGATGTTTTTACTAACGTCAGAAGTAAATCCGGGTTCGTCCAGCAATCGGGTGTAAAAAGTGGGCACGCCCATCATCACAGTAGAAGTGGGCAACAATCGAATCACAGTCTCCGGATCGAACTTGTCGAGGAAATGAATGGTTGATCCATTCATCAACGCACAATGCAATGCGACGAACAATCCATGGACATGGTAGATAGGCAGGGCATGCAACAAAACATCGCTATCTTCAAATGCCCATAGACGATGCAAGGTCCGGGCATTGGACGACAGGTTTCCGTGGCTCAGCATGGCACCCTTGGAACGTCCGGTTGTACCTGACGTGTACAGGATGGCGGCCAGATCATCCGTCTCGCACTCAACGATGTCTTCGATGGGCGCGGCTACAGCTGCCGCCTCTGTCAACGTACCGCTGCCATCTGCGTCCATGACGAAAGTTTGTTTTACGGCGGCGTGTGTTGCGATGTCTGACAACGCCTCAAGCGATTTGGGGCGACAGACCAAAACAACCGGTTCAGCATCATTCAGAAAATATTCGACCTCTGATGGCGTATAGGCGGTGTTCAGGGGAATGTAGATGCCGCCTACCCGCAAACATGCCAGATATAGCATGACGGCTTCCGGCGACTTGTCTGTCTGCACGACAACACGATCACCGGGTGATACGCCTGCATCAGCCAACACCGTAGCAAATTTCGCTGACCAGTAATCCATATCTGCATAGGAAACAGTTCTGCCTGTTGGTAAAACCAGAAACGGCTTTAACGTGTCCGCGGGAATACGACTTTGAATCAGGGCATATAAATTTTGGTTCATGAAAATGCTCACAAGGCGAATGAAGAATAGTTGTCGGATCAGATCGGAGATATTTGTGCCAGTCCGGTGAGGATGTTGGGTGAGGTATCAATCCTGCTCAAAGATCCGATTTTGTTTACTATTACAATTCAATTGAAAGCACAGCAAGGGTTGTCGCATCGTTGTCAGCACGGACATCTTTTTATCATGACCGATATTCGTCATGAGGCGCTGCATTCAACAAGAAAATGTATTTTCGCTGGCAAAGTAGAATTGGGTGGGTAGGAAAATTGTAGTAACTTCCCATATATGAATTCACGAAATCTGATCCAAGAGGCTACAAATGTTTGAAAGCATGGTCACGTCCATTGCCGATGCCGGTCGTGAGCTGTTGTACGGTGGGCGCAAGCCGCTGTTGTTGCAAAACAAGACCACAATGCTGGAGCTTTGTCACAGTTTGCTGGGCCAAAAAGGCGAAGCTTTGGGTACAGCACTGGCCCGTGAAGTACTGGATCGATACCAGGGTTTTTCAGATGAGGACAAGGCGTATTTTTTCCAGACTCTGAAAAGCAAGTTTGAGCCGGATTCCGAGAAACTGCGGGATGCCATCCAGACGTTTCTCTCAGATGCCAGTGCCGAAAACCGACTCAAGCTCGAACGTGTTGTGGAGACACCAAGGCAGCATCTTATTCGGGCCCTGAATATGGCTCCGGGCGGTACTGTCGCTCTGGTTCAAATGCGCAAGGAACTTCAGCGATGGTTGAATGACGACCCTTCCCTGAAGGTCGTCGACGCTGATTTTGTACATCTGTTCAAATCCTGGTTTAACCGCGGCTTTTTGCACCTTGAACAAATATCCTGGGATACACCAGCTGCCGTTCTGGAAAAGCTGATCGCCTATGAAGCGGTGCACGCGATCACGGGCTGGGATGATCTCAGACGCCGTCTCGAAGCTGATCGGAGATGCTACGCCTTCTTTCATCCAGCACTCCCAGGTGATCCGTTGATCTTCGTTGAGGTTGCACTGACCAAGGGATTGGCAAGTTCGGTTCAGACATTGCTCCAGGATGAAGCGGAAGGGGCAACTGAGCGTCAGAATCAGGCAGACACCGCTATTTTCTACTCCATTAGCAATTGCCAGGAAGGCCTGAAAGGTATTTCGTTCGGCAATTTTCTGATCAAGCAGGTGGCGGCTGAATTGAAATCAGAATTGCCGCATATAAAAACGTTTTCAACCTTGTCACCAGTTCCGGGTTTTAACCAGTGGCGCAAGTCAAATCCGGTGGATAAGGAAACAGGGGAACCATCCGACGATGCCGAACGCAAGGTTCTGATGAAACAATGTGCACACTATCTGTGTAAGGAGAAACGGCGAGAATTACCGCTTGATCCGGTTGCCCGGTTTCATCTTGGGAACGGTGCGAGACTGGAACGGATCAACTGGATGGGGGATACTTCAAAACGTGGCAAGGCCCAGTCCGAAGGCATTATGGTGAATTATCTCTATGACTTGCGTTCAATCGAGGCAAATCACGAGGCTCTTTGGCGTGAAGGCAAGGTCGTCATGAGCCGGGAGGTAAAGAGCTACCTCTGATATATCAGAGCGTTTCCGGGTTTAACGGAAACGCAGCGTTGCTTTTAACTCAAGGTGCGCGCCAATTATTAATTGTAGTAATTCAGACCTGATCTGACAGTTACCGATTTTGACGCGGCGTCTGTCAGGTCAAGTTTGGTCTATAAACTTTTCCTTCCAGATACGTTTACCATCCTCCAGGGTTTGCATGGGCGTGCGGCCCTCGCAGACT
>JABILA010000027.1 GCA_018654745.1 Alphaproteobacteria bacterium | reverse complement strand
TATTGAAAAAATCTGTTAATCGGGGCTAGCCGATGTGATTTTGTTGCATCGAAAAAGGCGAAGGTTTTGAATGAGAAGCAAGCCTTGGATTGATTGATCATTCACGGAACTTTGGCAATGCGACAACAAAGGGGCCTGATAGGTCTTCAGCAAAATGCGAATATCATGGTGCCGTGAGAGAGGTCCGGTCTGTATTTTTTCTATGGTTGAAACTCGAGGGCCCGGGGAAGAAATCGTATAGCTGACAAGCAGTTCGTGGATTGCAGACGGAAGTTTGGTGACCAAAATGTCAAAAGTGCCCTGAAATACCCACCTGTATTCAACTGTTACAGTAACACATTGTTATTATTGAATAAAACGTGAATATGCACTGGGATTTTGAATTATTGAATGCCTATTCATGCACTTCTTGAAACGGCAGTATTCTGCGGTTTCGCAAAGTGATCAAGTGAATACGTATTCATAATACCGGGTACGTACCCGGTTTCAGGGGCTGAATCATGAATATATACCCGGTTAAAGCCGCAATCAGATAATTTTGTGGCCGTGACGGGTGACGGAGCAGGGGCCTAAAATAACCTCCGCAAAATGAGAGCATGGTGGTGCCATGGGGTGGGGGGCGGCCTCTTTTTTTTACCTTGCCGGTTTTTCTCGTGGCAACTATGTCGGCCTGCCTTGCAAATGTTGACGGCATCCAAAAGCCGAACCTTGGCTTGATATTTTGGCAGCATGAGTTTCACTGATTGTTAGTTTAGGCCATCAGCTGCAAACCATGATCATGGATGAGATTCTTCTCAGCTATTTTTAGCCTAAACCAGCGTGTTTGATTTGAAGAAAGATAAGAGTCTGTCAGCTGCATAGACGCACTTCCTGTAGGAAGCTGGCGCAGTTGACTCGATGACTCTGTACGAGTCTCTGAGGGCCGCTGAGAGCCTGTCTGAAAGTCAGGCGACAGCAAATTGATATTGATGGGGGATCAAGTTGATATGGACGCTCTCATCATGACGTTACGAACGGATGCAGGGTGCCATCTGCCACCGCGGGCCGTCATAATGCCGCGAGCATTCAATGCCTTGGCGATTTCGCGATAACTCTGTAAACCCGCTTGTTGAATTTCGCTGATGATCGGGCGGATCATTGTGGCACGGTCAGCAGACTTCTGTCGCATGACTTGCCTGGCTTCTGTCATTTGGCGTGGGTTGCCGTTCGGGTTGCCGAGTTTGACGCCTCGGGCTTTGGCTACAGCGAGAGCAGCCTTGGTGCGCTGCGAGATCATTTCGCGCTCGTGCTCGGCTACGGCGCATAGAATATGAATTGTCAGTTTTGATGCGTGGGGATTGTCAACGGCGATGAATTCAATGCCTGCTTCCATCAGAGAGCTGACGAAGGCGACGTTGCGAGCTAGTCTGTCGAGCTTGGCGATAATCAGAGTCGCGCCGTGTTGTTTACAGCTAGCCAGCGCTGCAAGTAATTTCGGCCGGTCAGCTTTCTTGCCGCTTTCGATTTCGACGAACTCTTCGACCAGATCAGCGTTCTTGTCGAGAAATGCCATGACTGATGATCTCTGAGCCTCAAGGCCCAATCCGCTCTGCCCTTGCCGGGCCGTTGAAACGCGAAAGTAAGCTACAAAACGTCTGTCATTCATAATTCTTCCCTGTCCGTATAAACATGAAACGATGGTTTTCAACATTTATACGGTGCCAGGGCGTATGCCTGTCCGCAATGGAGTTCCAGTGATATTTGTTAAGGTCGGAATTTCCCTTGCGTAGAAAAAGAACGAGATGCGCTTATTCGAAGAAACTTTCGAATAAACGCATCACATTCATTTATTGCGGGTTTAGCTTTTTTGATTCAGAAGTAATACGATCAAATTGATCTGCCATATATAGCTTCTTGAGTTTAGCGAGCTGCATTGGAAGCATAATAGCTAGGTCCACAACAAGCTCTTCTGAAATTCCGGCAATAGAGCACTCCATCTTTCGGTGGAGCGTGCTTTCCAGTATTTCGGCTAATTCCTGCGCCTTTTTTGCAGTTTGTTTTGAATTCCCTCCCTCATTGAGGTGACCGTCAAGACTGAATTCCGTACTGGCATTTGTCAAAAACCGTTGCAATTCGAGAAAGATGCTCAGCTTGAAATCTTTCCCAAACGTAATTCCTGCCTCAAAATCGCAACATCCGATATCGGTGTTGAAAACGAGATTATCGCTCATGGTATAGTCTTTCGACATTTCTTCGGTAATGTTCATAGTAGGTGCCTTTCGCCGGCTGTTGGACGACCACGTTTGTTTCTCGAGATCGAAACCATTCCGATTCCTCGAGCGCCTTCGGAGAGTGTGGTCGAATAACCACTCCGAAAACCTGTTAAAAAAAGTTGAGTGAACTTTCCGCTAGACAGCGGAACTTTGCGACGTCAGCAATTTGCCTTGTTTGCGAATTGGGACGACGTTGAGTAATCAACAAAGGCGTCCATCAAGACTTCGATGCCCTTTTCGGCAATTACGGACGCCCGCTGAAAAAGTGGCCCTCGAGCAACCGGAATCCTTGCGCCCTTAACGCCAAAGTTTCGATAGCACAAGAAATAGCCGACCAGGCCTTCTAGCGAGTAACCCGGCTTGACGTGTACGGATCTAGGCAACTTGCGATTACGACCCTTCAGCCACACCTGAAGCGCAACCCACTCAACTGAGTGAACTTCAATGCCTTGTATCGCGACGTGACCATGTCTTTGATGCTTGTTTGATTTTCCAGAAATTCTTGCTGGAACTTCGACGCCTGTCCAATTAATGGCTGTCGAGAGGCCCCGCCTTTTGAGGCCTAACTTCAAATTATCCATGGCGTCACAAAGCCTCTCGTTAGGCCGGAGGTTGATCGTTGCCGAAACGATTTCGGGCATGCCGTTCTCCACTCCTATGCTCAGTAGTCCAGCCATGTATAGCCATAGGCGTTCACGATTTGTGAATTCTCGTAGACGCGATTTCTTAGGAACGTCGGGGAAAGCGTCACAAAAGGACATGCCTGTCTCAGTCAGTAGCCAGTGCAGTATCTTTTCTTCTTCAGTCATCTGTATGACTGGTTCTGGTGGGCTAACTGGTTCTGGTGGGCTAACTGGTTCAGGAGTCGGGATAATAGGCAGCACGCTATAGCTGTTGTTGTTTGCAGCGATCTTTTTTGGGCCGGGTAAACGGACAAGTGACGTCGTCATCATTTGGTGTGATTGAGCGAAATTGGACGCCGTACTTTGTTGGTCGCGAGGTGATTTGCCGTCGTTCATGACAACACCTCCGATGTATTTGCGACGACTTTGCCTTCCAGCCAAGCTTCGACCTCAGCCCATAGATATCGAACTGAGCGACCAGAAATCCTGAAGTACTTGGGACCGCCACCAGCCCATCTCCAGTTTTGAAGGGTCTTCACGCTCAAACCGAGGGCAGACGCGATCTGCTTTTCATTCGCGAGATTTCTGGATTTCAGATTTATACAGTTGGTTTTCATTCTTCATATTCTCCTCTTTTATAACTTGCCGTGTTTGGCTGAGGAGAGTTATGAAGTATCCGCTACTTATCCGGAATGGTGGGAAGTGGAGACAATTTGGTCACTTCTGTCCAGTCATCTCGGACACTGTTAACCATGGAGTGCAATTTGGAAATGAGCTTTTTGCTGGCGTACACACGAAAGACAATCATACAAAAATCGTAGAATGGACCTTTGTATGGAGGATATTGTCCGCCGATATCAGCGTCAAAATCCTCGCGGGCTTTTGGCACTCTTTCTTTCCCATGATAGTCGGAATATAAAAGGGCCAGAGAAATGACAGCAGCACGCAGGCCTTCGTTCGCTTGCCTGTGCTTCTTCAAAGGTGTTTCAGTGTCGTACTTGACCAGCTCGGATTGTAAGCGTTCGCAATCTCTGATGAGTTTCAAGAGCTTAAACCCGTCATTGCCAAATCGCTCAGCCAAATCGTGTCGATATATTCTTGGAAGTGATTTCAGTGTCGAAATGGTTTTCTTTAAACTCTTCTTGGCGTCCACCAAATCTCTCCGGTCGAATTTTGTAAGTGGCCTAATTTCGCCGTCCAATGTCATCTGTGCCTCCTCAATGGAGTAGACAATTTCTTGAAGGTCGAGAAGAATTCTATCGCGTTCGATTGGGTCGGCTTCCCCCAATATATGAAAAATCTGATCTTGAACTGTTTGGGGTAGGTCTGAAGTTTCGTTGTTCATTTATTTCTCTGAATGTCTTGCCGTCAATGATTCGATCGTCAAACCAAACGCCTCAGTTGCGGCTCGCAAAGGCTGGTCTGCCAAATGGGCATATTTCATTGTCGTTTGTGATTGAGTGTGCCCAATCAGTCGGCCAATAATATGCAAACTTTGACCGGAAGATGCGAGGTGTGATGCGAAAGTATGACGAAGATCATGCATGCGGAAATCCTCAATACCTGCTTCCCCGCAAACTTTTCGCCAAAACCTTGAGATGTCGCTGATCGGTCGACCGGGAACAGCTCCGGGAAAGAGATGCGTCGAACCATCAGAAGCTGTCGCCCTGATTGAATGGATTAGGTTGAGGGCCTCGCCTGACAAAGGCGTTTGCTCCATCCGGTTCTGTTTTGTGTAATGCGCGAGCTTAATCCAAACTCCTCGACCAAGATCGAACTGATCCCATGTGGATTTGAAAACCTCACTCTTCCGAGCGCCAGTTAACAGCAAGAGACGGATAGCGTTTGCAGCGACCTGATTTTCCTGAGCTCCAAGTGCGTCGAAGAGCTTTTCCAATTCATCGACCTGCAGCCAACGAACTCTAGGGGTTTCTTGGAATTTTTTCACACCTTCGACAGGGTTGTCTTCCCGCCATTTCCACTGGCGTGCCAGGTTAAACATTTTCGAGAGAACTGCTCGAACACGATTTGCTTTGTACGGGGTTTTCTTCAAAGACTGGACTAAGTTTTCAATGTCTCGAAGTGATACCGACGTGACTTTTTTTGAGCCGAGATTTGGAATAATAATCTGCTCAACATATGCTACGTTATCGCGGTTTGAACTTTCACGGTTGTGGAGGAGGGCATGGCGGGTGAGATAATCTGAAGCCAAGTCCCTTATTGTCGGGGCTTTCCTGGAGATGCCCTTTTCCGTTGCTGGATCGTGCCCCTTGGCTACGTCACCGAGTTTCGCTGTCGCTAGCCTTCTTGCTTCTTCCGGAGTAAGTGCTCCATGCCGCCCAATCTTCATTCTCTTGGATTTGCCGTCTTCGTTGCGATAGCTGACGACGTACGTTTTCACTCCTGAATGAGTGACACTCAGCCCGAAGCCTTTTAACGTGTCATCCCAATAAAACTTAGGGTTTTTGCTATCCGGACCTGGGCCTGTGGCCAGATCAACGGTTCTCTTGGAAAGTTTCGTCATAATGCAATGTAAGCGCTATGTAAGCAAATGAAAAGGAAACATCGGGAAATCATTGGAAGTAGCGGGGAATATAAAGTAGACTTTAAATATTGAAAAATATAGACAATTTCCCAGAAAGGCCGATTTAGCAAGTATTGCAGAGTAGGCTGTAAACTGATTCGTAATCAGTAGGTCGGAGGTTCAATTCCCCCCTGCGGCACCATTT
>JABILA010000028.1 GCA_018654745.1 Alphaproteobacteria bacterium | reverse complement strand
ATGCCTTCAGAAAAGCCATGGTCAAAATGTCTGAATTGGAAATCCGCGACTATATGATGGCTTTATTCAAACCAAACATTCCTCGGAAACCGTTGATAGAGTTGGTGTTATGAAAAGAGTCGGGTACTGTGGTCCTGAACAGGATTTCGCCCTGCTCGGTCAGCGTCAAGCCACGGGCGTGGCGATGGAACAAATCTATACCCACTTCTTCTTCCAGGGTGGAAACCTGGCGACTGACTGCCGACTGGCTTAGGTTCAGTGTTTCACCGGCGCGGGTGAAGCTGCCTGCTTCGGCAACAGCGTGGAAAATGCGAAGCTTATCCCAATCCACAAGCTTGTTTATTCTGCCGCAGAGGCGGTTTGAAGCTCGTTCTCAGCGACGAACTTTTCAGCCTCCAGTGCGGCCATGCAACCTGTTCCCGCAGCGGTAACCGCCTGACGATAAATATCGTCCTGCACATCACCTGCTGCATAAACACCTGCAACACTTGTGGCCGTTGAATCAGCGGCTGTTATCAGATAGCCGTTTTCCATATCAAGCTGATCGACAAACAGTTCTGTCGCTGGCGCATGTCCAATGGCGATGAATACACCATGTGCTGAAATTTCGCTTGTTTGTCCGGTTTTGATATTTTTCAGTCGCGCGCCGGTGACACCGAAGGGATCTTCTTCGCCCAGAACTTCGTCCAGGACAGAGTCCCAGATAACCTCAATTTTCGGATTTGCGAACAATCGATCTTGCAGGATTTTTTCTGACCTGAGGCTGTCGCGGCGATGAATGAGGGTGACCTTGTCTGCGTGGTTGGTCAGGTAAATGGCTTCTTCAACAGCTGTGTTGCCGCCACCGATGACCAGCACTTCCTTGCCGCGGTAAAAGAAACCGTCGCAGGTTGCACAGGCAGAGACACCGAAGCCCTGATATTTCTCTTCGGAAGGCAGTCCTAGCCAACGTGCCTGGGCACCAGTGCAGATAATCACTGTATCGCCAATATAATCGTCACCGGAATCGCCTTTTGCCACAAAGGGGCGGCGGGAGAAGTCAACAGAAACGATGGTGTCATCAATCATTTCAGTGCCGACATGCTTTGCCTGGGCTTCCATCTGCTCCATTAACCAGGGACCCTGGATAACGTCTGCAAAACCGGGATAATTTTCGACGTCGGTTGTGATCGTCAGTTGTCCGCCGGGCTGGATGCCGCGCACCATCAGGGGTTTGAGATTGGCGCGCGCCGCGTAAATTGCCGCAGTATATCCCGCTGGGCCGGAGCCAATGATCAAAACTTTACTGTGGTGTGTCTCTGGCATCGTCAGATCTCCTGCTGAATTGTCCTTCGTATTTAGAGTGCCCGGACGACAGGTGCAAGGATGGATAACCGTTTCGCCGAAAAAACTCCACCAACCCGATCAGATGCGCTGACGGGCAGACATTCGGCGGTGAATTTCATTGGCAACGCGTTCCGTGTCATCGAGCCGGACGGGTGTCCAGTCGGGCATTTTTCCATCAAAGGCGCGCGTGTGACCACGCTGCTGCATCAAGGCATGGAATTCATTGAATTTTTTACTGCCACCATCGAGAGAAACGACATAAACCGGCTTGCCGGTTGAAGCTGCTTCCGAGTTCATGGAAACGGAATCACATGTCACGACAATGGCGTCCGCCAGTCCAAGATAAGCAAAATAGGGGTTGTCCCCCTGGCCGTCCCAAAAGACCGCAGGCACATCCGCGAACGCATCTCGGAGGACCTTTTCGTTCTCGGCACCAGTCCGGCGTGAGGCTGTCACCATCAATCCGGCGTCATTATCGGTCGCCAACTTCGTCAAACGTGTCGCGAGTTGTCGGGTGATATCAGGCGTCAGGCGATAGTATTTGTTACTGCCGCCGATCAAGACAGCGATCCGCCGGGCAGGCAGATGGTCCAGCTCGATTTTGAATTTTTCCGCCTCAAGAGCCAGTTTTTCGGCCGTAACCCTGTGAACAGCACCTGTCGTCTCAACAACATTTGGCCCCGAAACATGGTCATGGCTGGGCGGTACCACCAGATCAAAATTCCCGGGATCAATGCGTGGGTCCTGCAACTGGACTGTATAGGTTCCCCTGTTGCTGGCTTTGCCAATGGCCATTACAAGGGGAATGGTAATCCGGCCACAGCCGATGACGAGGTCTGGCCAGGGTGCTTTCAGTGTGTCGCTTTCCGAAGCGAGCCTGGCCAGGGGATTGATCCACAATGCAGCCGGAAGCCAGTGCCAGGGTTTGCGCACCTTGACGGTTTTCACAACGACTTCCAGGCCGCCATCAGGGTCTCTTCGTGCCAAAGCTTCCGCCAGGCCCCAGGCTTGATTGAGCATGCCGGCTCTGCCATCCGTCACAACCCAGCAGGTTTTGATGCCCATTTTATCGCGTATTCCTGATTTTTCCTGCGAACGACGCGGGATTCCGGGGCATTTTGACGCCAGCTACATCTGCTTGCAATGATGCAGCGCCAAATAGAGCATTTCCGCAAACTGTGAAACGCCCGGAAATACCTGTTTTTGGAAATCTCTCGAAAGAGAGTTGCCTGTTTCGTGTAATTTTATTACAAAATACAGCAACAATCAGAATGAATTCCAATATTTACAGGCGCCGGGGGATATCTCAAATTGGCTCGGATCAAACTGGACGACATTGATCGTCGCATCATTAAAACCCTGCAGGACGATGGCAGAATTACCAACGTTAAACTGGCAGAGGGTGTCGGTATCTCGGCGCCTCCCTGTTTGCGCCGTGTTCGAGCCCTGGAAAAAGCCAATGTTATTCGCGGCTATCATGCCGAACTGAATGCAGAAGAACTGGGGTTTGGCGTCACGGTATTTGCCCAAGTAGGGCTCGACAGTCAGGCCGAAGCTGACCTGAATGCCTTCGAAGCCAAGGTTCAGGACTGGCCTATGGTGCGGGAATGCCACATGTTGGCCGGAGACGCCGATTTCTTTCTGAAAGTTGTGGCCAAGGACTGGGATGCCTATCAGACATTTTTGACCCAGGAACTAACCGCTGCCCCACACGTCGCCCACGTCAAAAGCGCATTGGGAATCAGGACAGCCAAAAAACTACCAGGCGTGCCGATCGAGGATTAGAGCCTGGGCGGTTTCGGTCAGGAGCCGGTGTAGGTATTCAGAATTCGTTGGTAGGTCCCGTCCGCTTTCATCCCGGTCAATGCTTTGGAGACAGCTGGAATTAGAGCTGCCCTGCTTTTGTGCAGCATATGAAACAGCAAAACCTTGCTGATGGATGGCTCGATAATTTTGATGTCGGGATAGTTAAAATTTTTCAAACCAAGCCGCAAATCCAGTTTGCTCAGAACAAGAATTTCCACTCTGTCGAATTGCAGCATTCTCAGTGCACTGTCGACTGAATTGGTGAAGTTTGCTGATTGCGCCTGCAGGCGTTTTTCAATCGATTTATAGCCACGAACCGTCGTTGCCGAATAATTATTGACTGTTTCCCAGCCGGTCACCTTGATTTGATGGTTCTTCGAAGCGATAGAGGTTTCGACCTCCAACAATGGTTCCGGCACGACCCGAAGGTTTGGAAAATCTTTCAGCACGCGTTTCAGTCGGACAACTTCGCCATCTGAATTTCCGCGATTGGCTTCGGAAATTGCGCGGGCACCTGGAAAACCGATTACTTCTATTTCGTGGCCTGTTCTGCGATAGGCTTCAATAAGAATCTGTGTGCCGAGCTTCCCCGCTTCAGAATCTGCCCGCATCGTCAGCTTCAGCGTTTCTGCCGATACCTGAGTACCGAAAAAGATCACCAAAATGGCTATTAAACATATGCCAGGCGCAAGGCGGGGCACAGTGACACAATATTGGTGGCACGCGTTTAATTCAGTTTTTGAAAAACTGCCTTGTTCCCCCATCCAACAGACAATAGGCCCGTTGTCCGGTTTGGCAATCAGAATTTGCAGCGGACGGGTTGCCGAACCAAAATGACAGAGATCGAAAAGGGGACACCAAATAATAGATGTCCCCGATGATTAGTTCTGATTTTCCGAATATCCCGGAAGGAGAATTACTTGAAGTTGACGCTCACGACTTCGTAGCCACGGGCACCGCCAGGGGCTTCGACGCTGATCGTATCGCCGACTTCCTTGCTGATAAGCGCACGGGCCAGCGGTGATGAAACGGACAGGAGGCCGGATTTGATGTCACTCTCGTCTGTACCAACAATCTGATAGGTCGATTCTTCATCGGTATCTTCGTCGGCGATGCACACTGTAGCGCCAAACTTGATTTTGCTACCGTCCAACTGCGACGGGTCGATGACTTCGGCCCGGCCGATTTTGTCTTCCAGTTCCTGAACACGGCCTTCGATAAAGCCCTGCTTTTCCTTGGCAGCGTGATACTCGGCATTTTCAGATAAATCACCGTGCGCGCGCGCTTCCTCAATAGCCTTGATGACCGCTGGGCGCTCAGTAACTTTCAGGTGTTTCAATTCTTCTTCGAGACGGGTGTAGCCACCCGCTGTCATTGGCACTCTTTGCATCGTTTCTCAGCCTTGAACCTGTCACAGGCGAAACCGTCGTGGAATCGCAAAAACAAAAAAAAACACCGCAGGCGGCAGCCTCTGCCACAGCCAACAAGTGATCAATTTTCCAGATAATTAAGCGCCTAGTATCACAACATTGCGTAAGATTGCAAGGGGGAAACTTCCAGCGACCCGGATGCCAGGACAGAGATTGCCTGCACCGCAGCACCTGCACCAGCCATTGTGGTGAAGTAAGGGATGCCATTGACCAGGGCCGTCCGGCGGATTTCGAAAGAATCGGCCAAAGCTTGCGCCCCTTCTGTCGTATTGATGACAAGGGCAATTTCATCATTTTTCATGGTGTCGACGATATGTGGGCGACCTTCAAGGACCTTGTTGACGATCTTGACATCCAGGCCTGCTTCGACCAGATGGGCCGCCGTGCCCCGCGTGGCTACAATTTTGAAGCCCAGATCAATCAATCTCCGGGTCGGCTCAACGATGGCAGCCTTGTCGCTGTTGCGCACCGAGATAAACGCTTGTCCAGTTGTCGGCAACTTGCATCCCGCTGCGATCTGGGCTTTGGCGAAGGCTGTCTGGAAATCGCGATCCAGTCCCATGACTTCACCGGTCGATTTCATTTCCGGGCCGAGGATGATGTCGACGCCCGGGAAACGGTTGAACGGGAATACAGCTTCCTTGACGGCGACGTGACTGTCTGAGCTGAAAGGTGCGTCCGGTCCTGGTTGCAGACCAAAATCCCTGAGCTTCTCACCGGCCATGACACGGGCGGCAATTTTGGCGATGGGGCGTCCCGTGGCCTTGGCCACAAACGGAACCGTACGGCTGGCGCGCGGGTTTACTTCAAGGATGTAAATATCATCGTCTTTGACGGCGAACTGCACGTTCATCAAACCAATGACACCCAGCGCCCGGGCGAGGGCGTCTGCCTGAACCTTGATCTGGTCGACAATTTCCTTCGACAAGGTATGAGGCGGCAGGGAACAGGCTGAATCGCCGGAATGTACACCCGCTTCCTCAATATGTTCCATGACACCGGCCACAACCACATCCGTGCCATCGCACAGAGCATCAACATCAACTTCAATGGCATCGCGCAAATAGTCATCGACCAGAACCGGGCTGTCGTTCGAGACCTTGACCGCTTCACGCATGTAGCGTTCCAGCGACACATCATCCTGAACAATCTCCATAGCCCGACCGCCCAGAACATAACTGGGGCGCAGCAATACCGGATAGCCGATACGATTTGCTGCCGCCAGGGCCTCTTCCTGTGAGGTGGCGATGCCGTTGTCGGGCTGGCGCAAATCCAGGTCTCTCAGTAATTTCTGGAAACGATCGCGGTCTTCGGCCAGGTCAATCGCATCAGGCGTCGTGCCAAGGATCGGCACGCCTGCGGCTTCAAGACCTCTGGCCAGTTTCAGGGGTGTTTGTCCGCCAAACTGGACAATAACACCGGCAAGCTCTCCGGCTTGTTGTTCAACGCGCACAATTTCGAGCACGTCTTCCAAAGTCAGGGGTTCAAAATAAAGTCGGTCCGAGGTGTCATAATCGGTGGAAACTGTTTCCGGGTTACAATTGATCATGATGGTCTCAAGGCCAGCTTCTGCCAGAGCATAGGCGGCATGGACACAGCAATAATCAAACTCGATACCCTGGCCGATGCGGTTGGGACCACCGCCCAGCACAATAGCCTTTTTGCGATCCGATGGTTCTGCTTCACATTCCGCTTGCATGCTGCCGTCCGGGGCGACCCAGCCACCATCTTCATAGGCAGAATACATATAGGGTGTCTGCGAATCGAACTCAGCGGCGCAAGTGTCGACCCGCTTGAACACAGGCCGGACATCCAGGTCGACGCGCAAGGCCGTTGCCTCGGCTTCTGATTTGCCCGTCAACTCACCCAACCGGGCATCAGAGAAACCCATCTGCTTCAAATGCAGCATTTCTTCTCTGGTTTTCGGGGCACCAGATTTGCGTACGTTCGCTTCGGTCGAGACGATATTTTCGATGCGTGCCAGGAACCAGGGATCATATTTACAAGCCTGGTTGATTTCTTCCAGCGTCAGTCCTTCACGGAATGCCTGGGCAATGACCATCAGGCGATCCGGTGTTGGCAAACCCAGCGCCTTGCGAACGGCATTTTTACGCTCGGACTCATTGGCAGCGTCAGAGATACCTTCAATGGCTATTTCATTGAACCCATTGAGGTCCGTTTCCATCGACCGCAGTGCTTTTTGAACGGATTCTTCAAAAGTCCGTCCAATGGACATGGCTTCACCAACGGACTTCATGGAAGTATTCAGCAAGGCTTCGGTGCCGGCAAATTTTTCGAAGGTAAAGCGCGGCATCTTGGTGACGACATAGTCGATGGTCGGCTCAAAGCTGGCCGGGGTGACACCGGTGATGTCGTTCATCAATTCGTCCAGCGTGTAGCCAACTGCCAGACGTGCTGCAACCCTGGCAATCGGAAAACCGGTTGCTTTGGAGGCCAGCGCTGACGAGCGTGAAACACGCGGGTTCATCTCAATGACGATCAGACGACCGGTTTCGGGATGCACCGCGAACTGCACATTTGATCCACCGGTCTCAACGCCAATTTCACGCAGCGTCGCAATCGATGCGTCGCGCATGATCTGATATTCTTTGTCGGTCAGGGTCAGGGCAGGGGCCACGGTGATCGAATCACCTGTGTGCACACCCATGGGATCGACGTTTTCAATGGAACAAATAATAATGCAGTTGTCCGCCTTGTCGCGCACAACCTCCATCTCGAATTCTTTCCACCCCAGGATCGATTCTTCAACCAGGACTTCTGTGACCGGCGATGCATCCAGGCCACCCAGAACAATGGTTTCAAATTCTTCCTTGTTATAGGCGATGCCGGAACCCGTGCCACCCAGGGTGAAGGATGGCCGAATAATGGCAGGCAACCCGATGTGGGGCAGCGCATCGCGGGCTTCTTCAATGGTGTGCACGACTTCACTGCGCGCACTTTCCAGCCCGATGTTATCCATGGCCGTACGGAAAGCTTCGCGGTCTTCGGCCTTGAAAATGGCCTCGCGGTCAGCGCCGATCATCTCAACGCCGTATTTATCCAGCACACCATTATCAGCCAGTGCCAGTGCCGTATTCAATGCCGTCTGTCCGCCCATGGTGGGCAACAAGGCATCCGGTTTTTCCTTGGCGATAATCTTTTCAACGATTTCCGGTGTGATTGGCTCAACATATGTTGCATCCGCCAGATCCGGGTCCGTCATGATCGTCGCCGGATTGGAATTCACCAGAATAATCCGGTAGCCTTCCGCCTTCAGCGCCTGACAGGCCTGTGTCCCGGAATAATCAAACTCGCAAGCCTGACCAATAATAATCGGCCCCGCGCCAATAATCAGAATGGATTTTATATCGTCACGTCTGGGCATGTGTCTCGCCTACGGGGGTAAGGGAATAATTTGTCATGGAGCGTTCACCCCTCCATCAGCTTCACGAACCGGTCGAACAGGTAGTGGCTGTCTTGCGGGCCGGGGCTGGCTTCGGGGTGGTACTGGACGGAGAAGACCGGCTTGCCGTCGAGCTTGATGCCCTCGAGGGTGCCGTCGAATAATGATGTGTGGGTTTGCGTGACGCCGTCGGGCAGGGAAGCTGCATCAATCACAAAGCCGTGGTTCTGGCTGGTGATTTCGACTTTGCCGGTTTCCAGGTCCTTGACCGGGTGGTTACCGCCACGGTGGCCTTGTTGCATTTTCGAGGAACCGGCACCAAGCGACAGAGCCAGCATCTGGTGACCGAGGCAAATGCCGAACACAGGCACGCCCGAGGCAATGACGCCCTGGATCATGGGAATGGCATATTCGCCGGTCGCTGCAGGATCACCAGGGCCGTTGGAAAGAAAGACGCCGTCAGGCTTGTGACCGAGAATATCTTCTGATGTGGCGTTGGCAGGCACGACCGTCACCCGGCACCCGGCAGCAGCCAGACAGCGCAGGATGTTTCGTTTGACGCCAAAATCGACGGCAACGACATGAAATCGCGGGTTTTCCTGTTTGCCGAAACCTTCGCCCAGGGCCCAGACCGTTTCGTCCCAGACATAGGATTGTGTGCAGGAAACTTCCTTCGCGAGGTCCATGCCTTCAAGGCCTGGCCAGCCTGTGGCGCGCCTGACCAGGGCATCGATATCGAAATCACCGTCGGGTCTGTGACAAATAACGCCGTTGGGCGCGCCGGTTTTGCGGACATGGCGGGTCAGGCGCCGGGTGTCGACACCGGTAATGCCTGGCAAATTGTGGCCAACCAGCCAGTCATGCAGGTGACGTGAATTCCGGAAATTGGCGGGATCTGTGATCGAGGCATGCAAAACAATACCCCGTGCGGCAGGGGTGACCGATTCTATGTCTTCAACATTGGTGCCGACATTGCCAATATGAGGAAAGGTAAAGTTTATGATCTGACCGGCGTAGGAAGGATCGGTGATGATCTCCTGATAGCCCGTCAGGGATGTATTGAAACAAACCTCTCCGGTGGCTGAGGTGCTGGCGCCAATGCCGCGCCCCCATACAAGTGATCCGTCGCCAAGAACAAGGACCGCTGTCGCGCCTGTTTGTGGCGACGTGGCGGCGTGGTTCAGCGCTTCGGCCATCGTATTAAGCCTCTGGTTAGAGCTGGTCCCGCCTGGAAATGAGGCCCGGCGAGGCCAAAAAAAGGTTGCAAATCAATCCCGGTGAGGACCGCGCCGCTGCCACTGGAGCCCTGATAAAGGGTGGGGAGGCGTGTAAATTGGCGCGAAAGATAAGCAAATCCCGTGCCGCCGTCAACCCCGATCCGAAAACAAAAAATCGTTTAATAACAATAGCTTAGAATATTTTTTGCCATTGCGCTCCGGGGGGTGTTTCCTGTAGGATATGCCCCTTTCGAAACAGGTATTGTTTAAAATCACATGCGAAGCAAGATAAAAGAAGCGCTGACCACAGCGATGAAGGCCAAAGACACAGCGCGGGTATCTACCCTGCGCCTGATCATGGCAGCCCTTAAAGATCGGGATATTGCAGTCCGGACAGAGGGAAAACCCGACGGGATTGCCGACGAAGATATCATTGGCATGTTGGGCACAATGATCCGCCAGCGTCGGGATTCGGTCAAAATGTTCCGCGAAGGCAACCGGGAAGAACTGGCTTTGAAAGAAGAAGCCGAGATTTCAGTGATCGAGGAGTTCCTTCCGCGTCAGATGGACGACGGCGAAATCGAAGTCGCCTGCAAAGGTGCCATCGCTGAAACCGGGGCCGAAGGCATCAAGGATATGGGCCGCGTCATGGGCGAGATAAAGTCCCGCCATGCCGGTCAGATGGATTTTGGCAAAGCCAGCGCCAAAATTAAGGAATTGCTGGTATAACATAGTTTGAATTGTGGCTTTTAAGCCGCAAATTTATTAGGATTTGGTCACCCCCACCCAACCCTCCCCCATCAAGGGGGAGGACTTTTTAGGGATTCATCTAATACTCCCTCCCCCCTTGTGGGGGAGGGCTGGGGTGGGGGGTACAGCGGTTGTTTACTGAAACCAGGTGAGCGAATGAACTGCATCGCGGGATTACATCGGGGATTACAAAGCTAAATGGCGTTTCCAGCCCAGTTCATTGATGAAGTCCGCGCCCGCGTTGGTCTGGCCGATGTTATCGGTCGACGCGTGAAACTGGTGCGGCGTGGGCGCGAGCATTCCGGTCTATGTCCCTTTCACAATGAAAAGTCACCATCTTTTACGCTGAATGAAGACAAGGGCTTTTTCCATTGTTTTGGCTGTGGCAAGCATGGAAGCGTCTTTGATTTTGTCATGGAGACCGAAGGCCTGAATTTCCCCGAAGCGGTGGAAAAACTGGCCCTGGAAGCGGGTTTGCAGATCCCCGAGCAATCACCGCAGGCGGCAGCACAGGCCCAGGCTCAGGCCGGACTTTATGATGTGATGGAACTTGCGGCCAAGTGGCTTTCAGAACAGTTGATGGCGGATATCGGCCAGGGTGCCAGGGGATATCTGCGAGATCGCGGCGTCGGCAAGCAAGCTGTGGAAGATTTTCGCATTGGTTACGCACCGGAAAGCCGCAACGCCCTGAAAAACTATCTGCTGGCCCGGCAAGTATCTGAATCCGACATCGTCGAGGCTGGGCTTGTTATCAAACCGGATGATGGCGGCACCAGTTATGATCGCTTTCGCAATCGGCTGATGTTCCCGATTGCAGACCGGCGCAACCGGGTCATCGCCTTTGGTGGTCGTGCGTTGGGGGATGCCAAGGCCAAATATCTGAATTCGCCGGAGACGCCTCTCTTTCACAAGGGACGTGTCCTGTATAATTTTGCGCAAGCCCGTCCACAGGTGCGCGAATCCGGCAAGGTCATCGTCGCTGAAGGCTATATGGATGTCGTTGCCATGGCGGAAGGTGGCTTTCCCTATGCCGTTGCACCGCTTGGAACTGCCGTAACCGAAGACCAGTTGCAGGAATTGTGGAAACTGGCCGCAGAACCGATTTTTTGCCTGGATGGTGACCGCGCAGGGTGGAGCGCTGCTATACGCGCCGCAGAACGTGCCCTGCCGATCCTGAAGCCTGGTTATTCGTTACGCTTTGCCTTGTTACCTGAGGGCGAAGACCCGGATACGTTGGTGCGAGGCAAAGGCCCCGAGGCCTTGCAGCAAATCCTCGATGACGCATTGCCCTTGTCTGAGGTGATCTGGCGCAAGCATGCAGATGGGCAGCAATTGGAGACGCCGGAGCGACGCGCCGGTTTTAAAGGCGAATTGTTGGGGTCGGCACGGACAATTCGCGACGAAACCGTGCGCGACTATTATTTTCAGTATTTCAACGAGCGCATGGAAAAGTCGTTTGGCGGCATCGGGACAAGCGCCCGGCGCAATTCAAGTGGAAATAAACGCGGGAATTCTCGTCAAAACCGGGGCGCACCGCCACTTCCAGGGAGTAAAGGCGGGGGGCGGTGGCAGGCCCCGGAACAGCGCTTGAACAGCCAGCAAGGGCTGGGTGACCCCTCAATGCGACGCATAAGGCTGTTGCTGGCGACGATTTTGAACCACCCTGAGCTGATTGAGCGCATATCGGAAGAGCTTGTCGGAGTCGAAATTCGTCACGAAAAACTTGACAGGTTACGGGCAGAAATCATAGACATAGCCGGTCGTGGTGCGTCTCTTGACATAAGTACCTTCAGAACCCAACTCAATGAACGAGGACTGGCGGCAGTGGTGGATAGCCTGACAGGCAGCAAGGTTACGATTATTGACCGATTCGCGAAGCCCGATGCGACCCTTGATGAGGCCGAAGCGGGATGGCGTGATTTATTGGCTTTGCACCACAGAAACGTTGGTCTGTCACAGCAACGGCAGGAATTTACTGCCGAACGTCTGGCGGCAACGGAAGAGGCGGGTGCTGGCGACCAGTTTGTCAAAGGCATGCAACAGGTCGTGGACGAAGAACAACAACTGGTTCAGGATCTGAGCCGGGATTAGAAGATGGTGTGGGGCGCCCTGATCAGGCGGCCTGAAAATTTTAGTCCGACGGGACTGCACGTTATGTGACTGCACGTTATGTAAAAGTGCCGAACCGAGCGGAAGTGGAGTTTAAATGGCGACCAACACAGCAGCTGCTTCGGAAAATACTGAAGAAACCGCGGAATCCGGTGACCGTCCTCTGATTGATGCCTCCAAGACCGGCATCAAAAAGATGATCGCGAAAGCCAAGGAACGCGGTTACATCACATACGACGAATTGAACAAGGTCCTGCCACAGGACCAGGTTTCTTCCGAACAGATTGAGGACACAATGTCCATGCTGTCGGAAATGGGCATCAACGTTATTGAAAACGAAGAAGCCGAAGACGCCGCGAACGAGAATACAGCCGAGACGCCAGCGCCGGCTGAAAAAGAATCCGACGCAACCGACCTGACCAAAAGTGCTGCACCGGAATTTGATCGTACGGACGATCCAGTCCGTATGTATCTGCGCGAAATGGGTTCAATCGAACTGCTGTCGCGTGAAGGCGAAATTGAAATTGCCAAGCGTATCGAAGCTGGTCGTGAGAAAATGATTGGTGGCATTTGCGAAAGCCCACTGACCATGCGCGCGATTGTCGGATGGAAAGACGCCTTGAAAGAAGGTGAAGTCCTGCTTCGTGACATCATCGATCTGGATGCGACTTACGGCAAGGCACCTGGTGCCAACGGCAAATCAATAAACGAAAACCAGAACGCCCAAAATACTGCCAATGCCGCACAAGGTGAAAATGGCGCCGTAGCAGCCGTCGCAGCGCCCGCCGTTGCTGCACCTGTCGTCGCCGCACCTGTCGTCGAAGCAAAGCCAGCGGGAGAAGAAACCAAGGCAGCCGGTGAAGAGGGCGAAAAGCCAGCAGGCGCGGAGGGCGAAAGCCAGACCGATGACGACGAGGATGCCGAGGAAGAAGCCACCTTGTCCCTTGCTGCCATGGAAGCCGCGTTATTGCCACAGGTTCTGGTGAATTTCAACGAAATCGCAAAGACTTATAAAAAACTGCACAAACTGCAGGACCAGCGGATCGTCGCCCACCTGAACAATGAAGAGCTGAGCAAGGCCCAGGACAAGCGCTACGAAAAACTCAAGCACGATCTTGTTGAGTTGATGGAGCGCGTACATCTGAACAACAACAAGATCGAAGAGCTGGTTGACGAACTTTACGGTATCAACCGTCGTCTTATCGGTTTGCAGGGCCAGGTGCTGCGTCATGCCGAACGCTCCAAGGTGACGCGCGAGTCTTTCCTTGAGCAATGGGAAGGCAACGAACTTGATCCGGGCTGGCTGAAGCGTGTTCGCCGTCTGAAAGGCAAGGGCTGGGCAGATTTTGTCAAGAATTCCGGTGACAAGGTCAAGGAAATCCGCGACGAAATTGGTGATGTTTCCACCCACGTTGGCCTGAACGTACAAGACTATCGGATGATCGTCAGCACCGTGCAACTTGGCGAGCGTGAAGCTGGTCGTGCCAAAAAAGAAATGGTCGAAGCCAACTTGCGCCTGGTGATCTCGATTGCCAAAAAATACACCAACCGTGGCTTGCAGTTCCTTGATCTGATCCAGGAAGGCAACATCGGCCTGATGAAAGCCGTCGACAAGTTCGAATATCGTCGCGGTTACAAGTTCTCAACCTACGCCACCTGGTGGATCCGCCAGGCCATCACACGTTCAATCGCGGATCAGGCCCGGACCATTCGTATTCCTGTGCACATGATCGAAACCATCAACAAGCTGGTGCGGACATCGCGTCAGATGCTGCATGAAATCGGACGTGAGCCCACACCGGAAGAACTGGCTGAAAAGCTGACCATGCCGCTGGAAAAAGTGCGCAAGGTCCTGAAAATTGCCAAAGAGCCTATTTCACTGGAAACACCTATTGGTGACGAAGAAGACAGTCATCTCGGTGATTTCATCGAAGACAAGAACGCCATCCTGCCGGTTGATGCTGCAATTCATGCCAACCTCAAGGAAACCACAACACGGGTTCTGGCCAGCCTGACCCCGCGTGAAGAGCGCGTGCTGCGTATGCGCTTTGGTATCGGCATGAATACCGATCACACCCTGGAAGAAGTCGGCCAGCAATTCTCGGTTACACGCGAACGTATCCGCCAGATCGAAGCCAAAGCCTTGCGCAAGCTCAAACACCCAAGCCGCTCCCGCAAGCTCAGGAGTTTCCTGGATACCTGATCTGTCGCTCAGGATAATTTTGAAAGGCCGGAATGCAAGTTCCGGCCTTTTTTATTGAATTATTTTGAAAATCTAAAAAAAGACGTATAGCCCCTGCATATCTGAAACTATAAAGTGTGCACTGAACAAGGGAGTATGTTGGGCATGTTGTATTTTTTGCGTGAATTCCGAATTTCGGAAATTTGTGTCACAGGAAAAGGCTGCCAGCGTCTGATCTTATGCCCACCCAAAATTCAAATCAGGGAATGCTGACATGAAGCGTCTTGTCGCCTGTGGTCTCGCGATTGTCTCAGCCAACTTATTGATGGTCTCTGCCGTTTCCGCCGACACCCTGTTTTCACCCCTGACAAATATTCAGAACATGAATAACAGGGCCGACGCGTCCGGTGTGCAACGAATGGGTCGCGGTCGCCTGAACGTTGAAGCCATGCAAAAAATGTTTGACCAATCCTCAAGTCGCAAAAGCGGCGTTAACCAGGTTCCGCTTCATATGTTGGATGGCTCACAATCGACGCTGCATTTGCGTGGTCAACGCCTTGAAGGTAGTGGTGGCATTCAGGTCATGTCTGGTCTGGTGGATGGCCAGGGTCACAATCTGGCAACACTGACCAACAATAATGGCGTGTTAATGGGACGCATCTGGAAGGATGGAAAATTATTTACGATCAACGGAGACACTGGCGGGGGCTATCAACTGTCTGAAGTCAAGAGAAGCGGCATTCCGCGGTCTAAAAAGGCACTGGGGCCCGACGATGCTCCGCGTCAGGACAATGCCCACCGGGCCAATCGTCAGGAAGGAGAGGCTCCACAGCCAGACGAGCCAATTGATTTATTGGTTTTCATATCCGAACGGGCTGCGGAGGAATTGGGTGGACGAGACGAGGCCATGCAGCACGTCAATCTGCTGGTCGCAGAAGCCAACATGATTTTCCGCCGCAGTGGCGCTGTTGATGGGCAAATGTTCAGGCTGGTCAAGGCGCGCATCAACCCGTTGGACGAGGACAATGATCCGGTGGTGAACATCAAGGACTGGATGACATTCAAGCCCTTCGTCGCGGACAGAAATGAAGTTGGTGCTGATCTGGTAGCTTTCATCTCATATCCCGAAGATCCAAAATATTGTGGAACTGCCTTTCGGGGGCCGGAAGACTATGACCCCGATGGATATCCGGAGCTGGGCTATTCCCTGGCAATGTTTAATTGTTCAAGAAGTGGTTTGGACTTTGTTCGCGGTTTGGGCAAAAACCTGGGCGCAGGTTATGAACGCATTATCGAAGGTGAGAGAGGCCATGCCTATGCGTTGGTGAATTGTAGTAATTCAGACCTGATCTGACAGTTACCGATTTTGACGCGGCGTCTGTCAGGTCAAGTTTGGTCTATAAACTTTTCCTTCCAGATACGTTTACCATCCTCCAGGGTTTGCATGGGCGTGCGGCCCTCGCAGACT
>JABILA010000030.1 GCA_018654745.1 Alphaproteobacteria bacterium | reverse complement strand
TTAGCCAGGAAGAGACATAAACAAAGCACCTGAATGAATGTCGGAAACGCGTACCAGAGCCATAATCCCTCACATTCAAGGAATGGAATTCCAGTGCGTTTCGCTCTGCTGTCGACAGCCTGACTTACGATGCTCATCAGCTGGAAAGGGCGTCGCAGGAGGAAACAGGGAATCGGTAGTTCTGTCTCTTTCTGTCATGAACTACGCGAGTACACCGGCGTGAGCGAGCTTAGGCGTCAATCACTAGATTGGACTTCGGCACCGTAATACAGGTGTGACAGGAGCCGTCATCAGCCGGTGTCCCCGGGTCGTTGAGATAGTCGACCTCACCCTCCTTGATTGCCGTGATACAGGAGCCGCAGTTGCCCGCCAGACAGCCGCCGCTGATGTTGACGACACCATTTTCCTCTGCCAGTTCCAGAATTGACTGTCCACCCCCGGCCCATTTTACCTTCTTGTTTGAACGTGAGAAATTGACCTCGAAGGTCTCAGCCGGGGACGCATCTCCGACTGCCGCAACATCCTTGGCCTTTTTCACCGAGGCAGGACCAAAGGCTTCGAAGTGGACCCTCGCTTCAGGAACCCCCCATTCCTCCAAACCCTCTACCAGAGACCCCATCATCGGAGGTGGGCCACAGAGGTAAAAATCAAAATTGTTGGAGCCAAGCTTCTGTTTGAACAGGTCGATACTGACCCGCTCGCCGCACTGAAAGTCCTCACCCTCAACATCGTCGATACCCGGCCTGGAATAACAGACAAAAAGGTGAACATTTTCATTTTCCAACGCAATTTGCTGGAGGTGCGGCTTGAACGCGTGACTCTCGTTGTTGTCGATGCCGTAAAAAAAATAGGTCTCGCGCTTGGAGCCTGATTCAACGATTGAATTCAGCATGCTGAGAACAGGAGTCAGGCCGACGCCGCCGCCGATCAGGACCACAGGACCATGGGATGAGGTATCCAGAAAAAAATGACCTGACGGCGCTTTGACGTCAATGATGTCACCGACATTGATCTGATCAAGGAAAAAGTTGGACGCCAGACCCGGCGGAATATCCGGTTTGTCATGCGGCGGCGGTGCGCGTTTGATTGTGACCCGATAATAGTCGGGGTGCAGGGGACTGTCGGACAAGGAATAACAGCGGATGACGGCCTTGGGTTGACCGGGAATATTCAGATTAAAGGTCAGGAATTGACCAGGCTCGAAAGGCGGCAGGTCCTTGCGGTCGTGGGGTTTCAGATAAAACGAACAGGTATCCCTGACCTCGATCTCCTTGCCAGCGACCTCGAATTTGCGAAAACCATTCCACGACAGATCTGATTTCTCCCGCTCGATCCGACGACGGTCCGAAATCAGACCGATTTGTGCCTGCAGCAAGTTGCGATCGATATCATGTGACTGGCGCGCCAGGATGGTTCGGCGGTGATAACTGATCGCCATCGTGCCGACGTAAATAGACAGAATGCCAAGGAAGGTGGCGGCGGCCAAATCAATCAAAACATCCATCGTCCCATCTCCTCGTCGCTTTGCGGGCGACTGTTAATATCTTCTCCGCACCTCGAACCGCTCGCCCGAAATATCAGCAAGGTTGTCGCGCCAGTCGAACACGGCCAGCGCCAGTAACAAGAACGATTTCAAACAGTCAGTTTTCATTTCGTGTAACCTGTTCGTGAAACCCGGGCTGCTGGTGATATCTATGACAAAGCCGACAATCCTGACGCACACGGTTTTCGGTGTGGCAGCTGACGCAAAGATTCTTTTTCATTGAAATGAAGTTACTTGAAAACGTCTTTGCGTTGAAATCGGCGTAGCCAGCGACAAAATCCGCCTTGAGGTCTAACTTGTGGCAGGTGGTGCAGCCCTGATTGGGGTCGGCTAGTTTGACGCCTTGCGGATTGACGAGATTGAGATGCTCACTGTGCGAGTAGGTCAAATAACTCCGCTCCGCATCCTTAAAGTAAGTCCATTCGATATAGGCCGGACCAGTGTCGCTGTCGCTGGTGACAGCATGGCATTTGATGCAGGCACCGGGACCTTTCTTGGGAGACAGCAGATATTCCCGCATGTTGTCGACACGCTCCTTGCCCGCTTCATCTTCTGCCTTGACGGATACGGCAAGATCAAGCCAGTTTTTGACGACGGGATCACCGTGGCCGGCAGGCAAGTAGAGCAGTTCCAGAAGATCGCCATACCAGCCGCCGAAAATGGCGTCAGTCGGTAATTCGTATTCGAGATTGGCGGCCCAGGCGCAAGCCATTTGCTTGACAGCCTCAGTGTTCAGCCCGGCGAACAATTTTTTGGCGGTCACTTCAGCGCCACTGTCCTCGATCACCCCGGTCAACGGCGCGGTACCTTCTTCCGCCATCGCCATCACCAGTTCCTGGAAGGCCTCCCCGTATTCATCCGGGTCGTCACCGCTGACCTTCATCAGGTAAGCCGCGATCTCGCTCATTTCATCGGCGGAAATGCTTTCAAATTCCTCATCTTCTTCCTCTTCTTCGGGAGGGGCACAGACCTCGGCTACTGCTTCACGGTCGAGCGACGACTCGACGAACTCGGGTAACCTCAGAACCACCATCGGCCGTTTGGAAATTTGATCGGCGTGACAACCGGCGCATGATTCCTCAAAGCCCCGAGGTTTGATCGAACGCTCTGCCTGTTCGCTGTTGTGGCAGGTGGTGCAGCTTTTTGGCACGTTTTCAGCTAGGCCTTTGTCGAGGAAATGCTTGTTGAAGTGCCTGGCGTGGTCAAAGCGTATGGAAGTCCTGCGAAAATGAGGAAATTGTTTGGAGAATTTTGGATGGCCGTGATCAAATTTGGAGAAGGGCTTCTCGTGGCAAGTGGCGCACTGTTCGTCGCTGATCCTGGAAATGTCGGAGTCTTCGCCTTTGTGTTCGGTGTGGCACATGATGCATTCGATCTTGCGCACCTGTTTTTCCTTCGGGAACACAGCATTATGCGGAGATGTCGCCGGGCCACCGAAGGTATGACACTCGGTGCACGACTTTGTCATCTTGTTCTTGCCAAATGCCGCCATCAGCCAGACCATGGGCTTTTTGTCGTGAGCCTCATGACAGGTCTTGCAGCCCTGGGTGCCGGTAAATCCGGTATGATTTCTGGTTAAAGGGCCAGAATCCAAGGCTCCAATGAGGAAGGTTTCGGCGAAGATTTCGTGGGGTTTGGAAAGATGGGTGAACGTGGCAATGAGTGCGATCACCAACCCCACTGCCATGACCGATAACCGCCAACGCTTTATCCGCAGCGTCTGCCTCGGCACGCAAGGCGGTCGGCTACATCCGCAACGGCCATCCGGATCGGGACCGTTCTCACAACGTCCGCCGTCGGCTTGAGGCCGCCGACACTGCCAGCTGCCGTTATTGTCATACGGCGTGCACTCGGCGGTACCGCCGCAACTCCCGTCCTCGTTGGGATCATGACGGCAGGGTTTTCCCCATTCTGCCGCCCGGCCGCATTTATTGTGTTGTCTTGGCCGTTCGTAGGCGCTGCGGTCAAAATCGAATTGTTCAAAATTTGTCATAGCGCATACACGTTGGCGACCAAAAGGTGCCAAAGGGCCAGGGTCATGAGGGCCGCTGTAAGCGGAATATGAACAAGCAGCCAGCGTTTCATGACGCTTTGCAGCGCATAATGAAGGTCAATCTTGTCTTTTTGACGTGCAATTTTCGTTAGCCGATCGAGGTACGCTTTTTCCTCGTCATTAAGATAATGCCTGACATAGGCGTCCTGCTGGCGTAACCATTGGCGGCTTCGCTGGCTTCCGACGACGTGGTTGAAGCCGAACCGGGGGCGGCGAAAATACCAGTCCAGAGTATTGAGGTAATAACGACCCAGTGTATCCACGCGGGTTCGGTCGCAACATTCCACGACCAGTCTTTTTGCCTCCTCACGGAGATCACTGAGGTGCGCCGGGATACGTTCATAGATCACCTCAATCCCGGTCTGGGTCATCATGCGGGGATAAACACGTTGAATAAAATATCCGACGATACCGCTGAGGGCAGTGAGATAAAACAGCACCGCCAAGCCGTATTCGTATATGCCGTTTGGCCACAGGCTTCCAGTGTGGAGCCAATAAATAAGGAGCACCAAAACGCCCCCCACCGCGTGCAGGTTGAGCCAAACGGCGGCACCACCCAACGGCAACATGGAAAGCCTTTTGCGCAAATGAAATAACGCCAGGAAGACCATTACGCCGAATAGCCAATAGCCCGTCATTTCACCAGTGCTGCCGAGATTGACGCGGATATTTCTGTCCACCACCAGCAGAAGATCGAAAATGATGCCTGCGGCCAGCCAGATCACAAGCAGGCGTGTCCGTGCAAGATCCATCAGAGGCTCCCCTCTTCAAGCGATTCACGTTGAAAGTCGACTCTTTTCAGCGCTTCGTGCGGACAGGCGCGGACGCAAGCCGGTCCGCCTGGATTGGTGTGACAAAGATCACATTTGGTCGCCTTGACGATTGGACGGTTGGTATCTGAATCCACCAGAGCAACGCCATTGGCACCACGGATTTCCACCATGCGGATGTTGTTGTATGGACACGAGGAGGCACAGGTGGAACAACCGATACAGGTGTCGTCGTTGATCACCACTATGCCGCCCACTCGGCTGCGGTGAATGGCACCGGTGGGGCAACCGATCATGCAGACCGGGTCGGTACAGTGCATACAGGCGTTGGCCACCATCCAGTGATCGAAGGTGCGACCGTGACGGATGAAGCGGGGATTGCCGCCATGGGTGGAGCCGCAGGCGCGCACGCAATCGTCACAGCGTACGCACAAATTCAGGTCTATCAGCATGGATTTTGTGGCGTTGATAAAGCGCTCCTCAATAGCCCATTCCAGCAGCGCGTCATCGGCAAGGGTGCGACTACCCTGATTGTGGATACCAGGCGGTGGTGCCGCCAGATTAGGCAGAACGAACTCCTCCAGAATGTTGGCTGGAACCCGTAGCGCATCGACGTAACCGAGTGCCGTGAGAGAAGAGCGAAGACCCACTGAGGAGCCAGCTTTCCAGCCAGCATACAATTCCTCGAGGCCGAAGGTATCGCCAGCTCTGAGATAGGCAAGAGTGCGCTGTCCGTTGCCATAATCAACGGCCATTCGGGCGAAGCCGGCGCGAATCATCAACAATCCGTCGGCGTATTCGCCCTGTCGCGCGATTGCAGGTTCGTTGCCCGCGCCACTGCCACCGGCGGCGCGAATGCGCTGGTAACTGACATTCCAGTCAAAAGCTCCGTAGGTCTCAAACAATGTGGCGTCCGCCACCTTGCCCAGCGCTTCGTCATCCAGAGCAGAGAACAACCCGGTTTCACGCAGGTGAATGCGCAGGGCATTTTCCCTGTAGCGGGTATCAATCGCGCGTCTGAACCCCTCGTCGAAACGGCGGATTTCTCTTAATCCCTGCCAGCGGATTTCCAGTAGTGTGGCGTCGGTTTCGGCAAAAATCGTTGTCGTGCGCGGAATGCGGCCCATGGCCGCCAGTTCTCCGAATAGCCCGCCATCGCTCATCTTCGTGGTGCGGTATTTGTCGAGGATCAAGGGAATGTCTCGAATATAAACGCGGGACTGAGTGTCTCGCTGACTGGCTCGAGAAGTGTGGCCTTGTTCAGCGCGCAACGACTGACGACCGTAGCGCTCGGTGTTTCGGATCTCAGCGATGCTGCTGTTGGTCCAGGATTGGCTAATGGTTTCGAAAAACCCCTTCTTGCCTGCCGTATCGCGACCCAGCAGCGAATGAGGATAGTCTCCGGTAAAGACACGTAAATCACCCGAAAGTATTAAAAACGCCGAGTTTCCGTAATCGCCTTCGCGAACGACAATGTCGCCAGCCGAGAATTTGACGATGCTGGTGTCGTTGCTGAGAATACCTTCAAGCGGCGTGTGGCCGGGAAAGGCGGTTGCGTCGATCGATGCGATCTCGGGGCGCTCAAGCAAGGTGGAAACATCGCCGTCCGTCATCTCCGGATCAAACGGCGAATCCCAACGCTGCGGTCTGGTCAAATGGGCAACAGCCTCTGAGTTATCTCCCAGCTCCCTCAAACCCACTCCTTCCTGTCTGGACCCAGGTCAACGGGCCGACAATCCACAGATGAAAGTCAAGCTCAAATGGTTTTACTCAAATCGGCACTGCCGGGGAAATATCCCTCTTGGAATTAGGGTTTATTTGATACTATACTGAAGTAGAGAGCAAGATTTTTAGAAAATCTGAATCTTCATCTAGTGAAAAGTGGTCTTTGGTTTTTGCACCCTTCCGCGAATTTGGAGAGATTTCGATGGTCTGGCAACAAATATCACGGTTTGCGATCGCACTGTCGGTGGCAATTATATTCATCAGCTGCGAAGCCCTTGTTGAGTCGGCACAGGCGCAACAAAGCAAAGCTGGAAATCATGAGGAGCTGTTTCGCAACAAACAGTTCCCTTCGGCCTTCGAATGCAAATCCTGTCATCCGGTACAATTTCGACAATGGTCTGCCTCCAGCCATGCCTACAGCAACCTGAGCCCGATTTTTGTCTCCGTTGAAAACTCGATCCTGAACAAAACCAACGGCACCTCTGCTGATACTTGTTCACGTTGCCATGCGCCGTTGTCGGCTGTTCTGAAGTTGATGCAGATTTCCAACCTGAAGCGGGCCCAGTTTGCCCGGGCGGGTGAGGATTTCCTGGGTCCGGTGGTTGAAGGGATCACCTGTGTGGTCTGCCATCGCTTTGATAAACGCTACGGCAAGCGCAGCGCCCGGGCAAAAATCACACAGGGCGATATTTTTGCCCCCATCTTCGGCCCCACCAACAACAAGATTCAGGCCGAGGCCGAGAAGGATACTCGACTGGCTTTGGTCACCGAGCCTGGCAAAAAGGGTCGCAAGATCCATGGCAAGGTGGCAGAATTTCCCATACTCAGGGCCTCGATTCTCTGCGCCAACTGCCATTCCTCTCGACTGCCCACTGGCGTTCACAACGAGGAAACCTTTGATGAGTATCGCACGTCGCAGTCTGCCCGTGATGGCGTTACCTGTCAGGACTGCCACATGGGCAAGGTCCCTGGAGAGAACAAGGGTTTTGACATCGCACCGGCAGCCGTTATTGGTAAAATCGAAACCGCAGCCCGGCGTCGTTCCAACCACTATTTCGCCGGTCCCGATTTTTCGGTTCTGCACCCCGGCATTTTCCCGCACAACCCCGATGCCGTCACCCTGGCGACCTACGAACAGTGGTTGGAGTTTGACCACAAAAAAGGCTGGGGCACGGACGACTTCGAAGACGAAGTCGCCGATGACTACAAGTTCCCGAAGTTCTGGCAGGATCAGGATTTGCGTTATGAAGCAAGGGAAATTTTGAACGAACAGTTCGAACTTCTGGGTTGGGCCAAGGGTCAGCGCGAAACCTTGATGAAGGCGGGTTATAAGGTCGACAAGGTGGTTGTTGATTCAGCCGGCATGAGCAGTGGCATTAATTTTCGAATCAAACTCAGAAATGCAGTACTGGGGCACAATGCGCCATCAGGCTTCATCCACGAGCGCATGATATTTTTCCAGATCACCGTAACGGACAGTCAGGGCAATGTTGTCTTCAAGTCAGGCGACCGGGACCCGAACGGCGATTTGCGAGAGCGATATTCCCGCTACGTCCGCAATGGCGAGGTGAAGTACGACAAGCAGCTGTTCAATTTAATGAGCCATTTCATGACCAGAACCTTCTGGGGAGGTGAGCGCACCCAGCTTCGAGCCGTCCCGTTCTCGGCGACAACGCGGCCATTTATTCGTCCCCCGACGATGCCGACGGCCATTCACATGCGTCCTGAATCAGCCCGGTCGTTGAAAAACAGCATTGAACCCGGCGGTCATCGCTGGGCAAAATATTCGGTAGATTCGAATTTGCTGAAGGCGGGTGAGACCTACTCGGTAAACATGAAGCTGATAGCCCAGCAGCTACCGGCATACTTTGTTCATGTTAATGAAGATGTCGGCTTTGACTATAATCTCTCTACGCGGGAGTTGGCGAAGCGCATTGTCGATCTCAGTATTCCGCTGTGGGAAACCACGGAAACTGTAAAAATAGAAAATTAGGGTGGCCGACATGTTGAAAAATCTGATCTTCATTGGTGCAGCTTCCCTGATTGCTTTCGGTGCTGGTTTTGCCAACGAATCCCTCGCTGCGGATAATAAATCCGATACTGAAAAACTTGAAAACAGCCCTTCGCGGTACTCTGACAAGGTCAAGGGGCTGAAAGAGCAACAGGATCTGCCCCCCCGGCCTGTGCCGTTGATTGAGTTCTGGCAGGACTACGTTAACGAGGGGCCGTATGAGCATGAGTTTGAATTGCCCACCGGTATGGTTGTCTCCCCCGGCCTGATTGTTTACGGCAATCTCAGCACCGGTCTGGAGCATTCGGATACCGGTACTGAAAGTACCACGGAATGGGTGACGACACTGAACCTGTTCGCCAATTTGACCCTCAGCGGCACCGAGCGAATATTGCTGGGTGTTTCGCCGCTGACGAGGAGAACCGGCTCAAAGACACGATATACCTTTGAACCGACATCTGATTGGCACGGAGAAACAGGCGCGCGTCTGACAGCCGCCTTTTTTGAAGGTGAGCTATCGGAAATGTTCCCCAGGCTTGATTGGGATGGACGGCGTCCGCTGGATTATCAAATTTCCTTCGGCCGTCAGGGCGTGGTTAGCCAAGGCGGCATACTAATCAACGATTCCATGGATTCTATTGCAATCACCAGAAGTACTATCCCGTTCACCGGTACCAACTTCGCCCGCATTGGCGGATTTGTCGGCGTCAACAATGTACACCGCAGCAATAACATGGACGATAACGAGGCTGAACTTTACGCCATTTTCTCTGCTGTCGAGGCCGGGCATGCGACTTATGAACTCGACCTGGCCTATGTCGACAGTGATACGGCGGGTGGCGATCAATTCAATGTCGGGGCCAGCTTTATCCACCCCTTCATAATTCTGGAACATGATGTCGATACGACGATCCGCGTCGCCAATTCGTCCACGCCGGGGGGTGCTGAAACCGCGGCGGCAACGGATGGTTCCTTGCTCTATACCAGTTTTTCCTTTGCCCCGAAAAAGACAGACGATATCGTCTACATAAATGCCTTCGGCGGAATTAACAATTATGCCACGGCCTCGCGCATGATGGGCACCGGAGGTCCGTTGAGCATTGTCGGACTATTGTTTGCCGGCAACGGGCTGGCCGGCGCACCGATCAACAATTTCTCCAACAAGGCCTGGGGCGGATCGGTCGGCTATCAGATGTTTTTCTCGGATGCTCTGCGTCGCAACCTGATTTTGGAACTCGGCGGCAAGTCCGATAATTCGGCTGGCGGAGTTGATCGCTTCGGCGCTGCGGTCCGCTATTCACAGGCACTTGGCCAGCACGTGTTTTTCGAAGTCGGCGGATACGCCGTTGACCAGGAATCAACTGACAACGCCTACGGCATCAGGACCAAATTGAATATCGTCTTTTAGGACTTTGCCTCGTTGACCATATTGCCGGACCAGCGCTACACTTGATGGTGCTTTGGTCTGTCACCTGAAGCTGACAAGGGTAAGACAACACGCCTCACGGGGATCAGTTCCCATCAAGCAGGCGGGCGAAATAATGGTTTAGGGAGGGGTCATGTCTGTTTCATCCATCAGACGTTTTGTAATTCTGTTTGCGGTTGCTTTTGTGGCGTTTGCAAGTGCGCCCACGGCATTCGCCGAGCCTTATTTCCAGGGCACCAAGTCCTGTGAGGAATGCCATAAGGACGAATACAAGGCCTGGGAGGGAACGAAGCACTTTTCCTCATACCGATCGGCGCATAAAAACAAGGATGCGAAGAAAATCACAAAAGCCGTCGGTGGCAAAAAGAACATGAAGCGGAACAAGAGCTGTACCGTATGTCACTATGCGACGACGCAAAAAAAGGCTGAAGACAAGCCCAAGGTGAAATTTGGCCCGGCTTGCGAAAGTTGCCATGGCGCGTCCTCTGTCTGGGAACCCATCCACTCCGACTATGGCGGCAAGAACGTCAAGCGCGAAGCCGAAACCAGCGATCACAAGGCCAAACGCATTGCTGATTCAGCCGCCACCGGTCTGATCTGGAATTCAATGAACTTTGAAGCCGCCGCAAAATGCATGAAGTGCCACGGTCTGGCCCGCTCGGAAATCAGCGGCGATGCCTTTGCCAAAATGTTGGAGGCCGGACACCCGATCAACCCGTCGTTTGAAATCGTCATGTTCAGCCAGGGCAAGATGCGTCATTGGCGGGATAAACGAAGCCGGGCTGAATTGTCAAGATTGTTCGTTGCCGGTCAGGCCGCAAAACTGGTTTCCGCTACCGAAGCGGCAGCCAAAACCGAAGACGCAAAATACAAGGCGGCGCAAACCAAACGGGCCGCCGACGCCAAGGCAGTCCTGCAAGCAGTCCCCCAGGCGGCTACATTGATCCAGTCGCCCAGCGACGACAATGCCCGCAAGATGATGCAGGCAATCGGTCAACAAGACCTCACGGACCAGATCGGAGGACTGATGAAATGTGCACCTGCGGATAAGGAAAATCTGTGGCAATGTAACTAGAGCGTTTCAGGCTTTGACGGAAACGTAGCGTTTCTTTTAACCCACGGTGGGTGCCAGATACACAAGCAGAAGCGATTCCGTTGACACCGGTATCGCCCTAGTTGCTTAACTCTGTCGAATAGACCTGTGGCAGGGAATTTGTCATTTTCATCGATGGGATCTCATAACGATCTGTACAAACTTCCCCTCGAACAACCTCTGGGCGACGACCGAGACTCAGTGAACCGGTTGCCCTGACTAAATCAATTTAATGAAAAATCCTCGATCTGCTCAATATCGAACATTGATGTCCGATCTGGGTCAACTACAGACGTTTTCGACCACGCGAGATCACGTCCGTTCAGCCCCACAAAGCCGACATTGGCGATAAGCAGCTCCCAAGGCCACCAGAGGATTACACCCCCGATGGCCTTGAAATGACTCCCTACTTCACACTCTGCATGGCCAGCAGTATCTTTTCTGAAGCTGTGTTGGCGGCGTCCTGAAGCGTCTGAGAAGACAGATGGGAATAACGCTGCGTGACCCGGCTGTCGGCATGGCCAAGACACTGCTGAACCGCGTACAAGGTCTGCCCCGAGTTCACCAGCATAGAGGCAAAAGTGTGGCGCAGGTCATGAAGCCTCAGCCAAGGTAAACAGGCCTTTTTCCTCAACCGATGCCACGTATGCCTGATGTGGGTATAGCGCTTCCCGGTTCTCAAGTTGACGAACACTTCTTCAAACGAACCTTCCGTGCCGATCTGGTCCAACACATTTAAGGCAGCATCCGTCAGTGGCACGGTTCGAGATTTCCCACTTTTGCTGTTGGAAGCAGACACTCGCCAGATCCGGTTTTGCCGATCGATCAACGCCCATTCAGCGGTCAAGGCCTCGGTCAAACGACACCCTGTGGCAAGCAGAAATTGGGCAATCAGGCAGACTGGACGATTGTCGTCCGTAAGCAAAACCTTCATCAACTGCTGCAACTGCTGATCATCCAGGTAGTTCTCAACCTGATTATCGATGTTGAACAGCTGAATGCGGGAGGCCGGATTCTTTGCCAGAAAGTCCCATTCAACGGCAAGGGTCATAAGCCGCCTGATCAGCTTCGTTACGTGATCCGCACTGGCACCGGCAAGACCACTGTTCTTATGGAAGGTCGCCAAGGCCAGTATTTTCTGCCGGGTGATTTGATCCAAACGAGTCTGCCCGAACGTCGGCTGGATCTGGATGCGATAGAGCTGCTTGTCCCGCCGGATGGACCGTTTTCGGGGCGAGGCGAAGGGCAAATAGTGATCCACCCAAAACTCATCGAGTGTCATTGCCGTGTCGTCAAGCTTGGCCGCTGCAACGGGATCAACACCGTTCGCCAGAAAGTCTGCCTTCAGGGCCCTGGCTTGTTTGCGGGCTGCGGCGAGAGTGATGTCTGTGGTACGCCCAATCTTCTTGTGGGCAGTTTTACCCAAGGCGTTCTTGTGGCGCAAATAGTAGGTTTTGATG